>NZ_DS999313.1 GCF_000156715.1 Francisella philomiragia subsp. philomiragia ATCC 25015
GGCTTAGCGTCAGTTACGGCGATGAATCAGGGAAATGGGATAGAGGATAAGGCAGGTTCGCAGTTTTCGAATAAGGTTATTAATGAAGATGTTGTACCGCAGTTAAATGGTTTGCAAGTATTTGGAGCAAATTTATTTAGTAGTCAATGTCAGAATTTGCCACAGTTAGCTTTGTATAATCCTAATTATTTACTAAGTATAGGAGATAAGATTTCTATCACATTATGGGGAGCATTTGAATTTGCTGCTGTAGTGGAGGTGGATAGTCAGGGTAATATATTTATTCCAAAGGTTGGACCTGTACATGTAGCAGATATTCCTAATAAAGACTTAAATAAAGTTATAGGTGATGCGATCAAGAGGACATTTGAAAAAAACGTAACAGTATATGCTAATCTGATGAGTGCACAACCGGTACAGATCTTTGTATCAGGCTATGTTGCTAGACCTGGTTTGTATGATGGTATGTCATCTGATTCGGTATTATATTTTTTGTGTAAAGCTGGTGGAGTATCAGCTGATAAGGGAAGTTTCAGACATATAGATTTAGTTAGAAATGGCAAGGTAATATCACATATTGATTTATATAATTTTTTAGTTGATGGAGTTATACCATTTTCACAGTTACAGCAAGGCGATAGTATAGTGGTTAGACAAAAGGCTGCCTCAGTTACAGTGATTGGTCAAGTTAAGTCGCCTGCGATGTATGAGCCTAAGGATGGACAGTTTGATTTACCGAGATTACTTAAATTAGTGGGGGTTTTGCCGGAGGCTACTTATGCCCTTATAGAAGATAATAGGGGCTTAAATCCTACCAATAAATATATTCCGTTAAGTGCAATAGGTGATCAGGTTGTTAAAGGTGGTGAGCAAGTTACTTTGACATCGGATCAAAATATTAAGCAGATTACAGTATCTGTTACTGGAGCTATATTGGGTCCACATCAATTTGTGGTGCCGATAGGAACTACGTTGGAGGATGTGGTAGAGAAACTTAAATTTAGATCAAATGCAAATATAGATGATTTACAATTGTTTAGAAAGAGTGTGGCAGCGGCGCAGAAGGCTGCTATTGATGCTAGCTTGAATTATTTAGAACAGCAAGCATATACTAAGAGTGCGTTGACAAAGGATGGTTTGTTGATGCAGCAGCAGTATGCAGGATTGGTATCGACATTTGTTGAGAAGGCGAAGCAGGTTCAACCTAAGGGGCAGGTGATAGTTGGTTCTAAGACTAAGTGGGAGCATATAGCGTTACAGAATAATGATGTAATAAATATCCCTAACCAGAATCAAGTTGTTACAATTAGTGGTCAGGTAATGGCGCCGATGGCTATTAATTATAATGAGAAGTTTAGTGTTAAGGATTATATTAATGCTGTTGGTGGTTATACTAATAGTGCTGAGACTGGATATGTGTTGTTGTTACATGAGAATGGTACAGCGGAGCGAGTAGATACGGGGATATTTACATCTTGGATGTCATATACTACAGCGGTTAAAGGTGGAGATCAGATAATAGTTCCGAATGAAGGTATGTCGGAGGCATTACCTATTTTGGCTACGATATCACAGATTGTGTTCCAAATTGCCTTTGCAGCGAGAGTGTTTATAGCTCCG
>NZ_DS999312.1:0-301198 GCF_000156715.1 Francisella philomiragia subsp. philomiragia ATCC 25015
TACCTATGGCGACTATATTAAACAGCAACTTTAATCTATAATCTCCTGATATTTATATTTATCACTTATATCTAACATGACTCTAGCAAAAATGTTTGTGCAAAAAAGAATTCCAACAATGGAATTATCTAAAGAACAAAGAAAGAAAATTTGGCTAAATAAGTTTATTAAATCATATTTGGTTGTATTTATAGGCTATCTTAGTATGTATATGATTCGTAAGAATTTTAATATAGCTCAGAATGATATGATTCAAGATTATGGTCTTTCTTTTACTGATTTAGGATTGATTGGTTTAGGTTTTTCAATTACTTATGGTCTTGGTAAGACTGTGACAACTTATTACTTTGATGGTAAAAATACTAAGCAAGTGTTGCCTTTTATGCTTATATTATCTGCGATATGTATGATAGGCTTTGGTCTAAGCTTAGGGAGTAGTACATATAGTATATTTCTCATGATTGCCTTTTATGCTATGAGTGGTTTTTTTCAAAGTCCGGGAGGCTCTTGTAGTTATTCTACTATTACTAAATGGACACCTAGAAATAGAAGAGGATTTTTTTTGGGACTGTGGAATATGTCTCATAATATTGGTGGAGCATTAGCTGCGGCTGTAGCACTTTTTGGGGCACATGTAGTATTTGATGGCAATGTGGTTGGTATGTTTATTTTTCCATCAGTTCTTTGCTTAATTATCGGTTTTATTGGATTGAGGGTTGGTAATGACTCTCCTGAATCATATGGTCTTGGACCTGTTGAAGAAATATTTGATGAACCTATTAGCGAAGAAGATGCATATGTTAAAAAAGTACAAATTTCAAAGTGGGAAATTTTTAAGAAATATGTGGTTTTTAATAAGATAATCTGGGTCTTGTGTTTTGCAAATGTCTTTCTATATGTAGTTAGAATTGGTGTGGATCAATGGTCACCTGTTTACGCTCATGAAGTTTTGGGTTTTACAAAAGAAACTTCGGCATGGAGTTACGCATTATTTGAATCAGGAGCTTTAACTGGAACATTATTATGGGGATTACTATCAGATCTTATTAATGGTAGACGTGGATTGACAGCTATTATTTGTCTTATAGCTACTATTATTTTAATTTTCTTATATCAGTCAGCCACTAATCAGTATGTATATTTAACGGTTATGTTTCTTTTAGGATTTTGTGTGTTTGGACCACAGCTTCTTATAGGTGTAGCTGCTGTGGGATTTGTTCCAAAACAGGGGATTGCAGTAGCAGATGGTATAAAAGGTACTTTTGCTTACTTGCTAGGCGATAGTTTTGCTAAACTTGGCTTGGGTATGATTGCCGATAAAAAAATTAGTCTATTTGGATTTGATGGTTGGTATGGAACTTTTATAGCATTATATTTAGCTGCGATTGTATGTTTCGTGCTAATGATGTTTGTAGCTATTGCAGAAGAGAAAAAAATTAAAAGAAATAAAGAGTATTATTCTGGTATATAGCTAGATTGATAAATTCTTTATTTGTTGCTCAACTTGTTTTAAAGATTTTTCTCGTATTTCAGCATTTAAATCAACTCCTTCAGCACAGATCACAGTTATGTCATTTATACCAATAAAATTAAGAATTGTTTTTAAATAGTTTTCTTGGAAATCTAAAGGTTTTGCAGCTCCTTCACTATAGATATTTCCTTTACTAAGAACGAGGATAGCTTTTTTATTTTTTACTAAGCCTTCAGGTCCATTCGCTGTATATAAGAATGTTTTTCTTGCAATCATTATATTATCAATCCAAGATTTTAGTGTCGAAGGGATACTAAAGTTATACATCGGCGATTCAATAACAATAATATCATTTTCAAAAAGCTCTTCTATAAGCTTGTTTGAGGTAGCAAGTCTATCTTGATTATTATTTGCCATGGCATTAATAAAGTCTGGATTTATATGTTCTACAGAATTATCTACAAGATCTCTCTCTGAAACTTTCACCTTGTCAGTGCTTTTAAAATGGCTAATTAAATCATCACCAATTTTTCTTGAAACCGAATTTTCTTCTTTAATACTTGATCTAATATGTAAAATCTTTCTCATATTTATACTCTCTTATGTCATTACTATGATTATAATTTTATATTTCAAATCTAATAAAAAATACAGACTAATTACATATAGTAGAAATTTTTATAAAATTTTTATATCTTTGCTAAAGTTCATAATAGAATCTTTATATCACTTGAAATTATAATTTATCTCCTAAAAATATATGTTTAAAGAGGTTGATATGATTATTGTTTCAGCAATTACAATGATAAGTTTGGCGATATATATGACAGCTACGCTTATATATCCAGAGAAATTTTAGCTTATAGGAGAGTATAGCTATGAGTTATAATTTTATTTTGTTTGTGGTTTTTATATTTACATTAGTGATTATTACTAAACCACTAGGAACTTATATATTTAAAGTATTTAATAATGAGAGAACATGGCTTGATTGGTTTGCAAAGCCTTTTCAAAGAGTATATCTATTAATACTTGGGGAGAGCTCAAAAAAAGAACAATCAGCGAAAAGTTATTTTTTTAGTTTGCTAAGCTTTTCGATTATGGCGTTTATCTTTGTTTTTGTAGTATTACTTTTGCAAGGCTTATTACCTTTTAATCCACAAGAAATTAAGGGAATGGGTTTTTCTCAAGCATTTAATACCGCAGTAAGTTTTGTTACCAACACTAATTGGCAGAGCTATAGTGGTGAGACAGGTGTTAGCTATTTCTCACAGATGCTTGCCCTTGCTGTCCAGAACTTTGTTTCAGCAGCAGTTGGGTTATGTGTTGCAATAGTCTTGATAAGGTCTGTAGCAAGGCATGAGGCTACTAAAGTTGGTAACTTTTGGAATGATTTGGGTAAAGCTATATTTTGGATTTTACTGCCAATATCTATCATAATCGCTATTGTATATATATTCCAAGGTGTGCCACAAAACATTATGGCATATTTACATGTACATACTTTAGCTGGTAGTGATCAAATCATTGCTCAGGGACCTATAGCATCACAAGAAGCTATTAAGTCTTTAGGTACAAATGGTGGAGGTTTCTTTAATGCAAACTCTGCTCATCCTTATGAGAATCCAACTATAATTACAAACTATATTCAGATGGTTTCAATATTTGCTATAGCTGCGGCATTAACTTATACCTTTGGTAAGTGGGTTGGCAACACCAAGCAAGGTTGGATGATATTTGCAGTAATGTTAGTACTATTTGTGATATCTCTAATGGTTATGACAATATCAGAGCTTCATGGCTTAGATTTTTTACATAGCAAAAATATCCAAGATATCTATGGGCAAGTTGGTCATTTATCAAATATGGAAGGTAAAGAGACTCGCTTTGGGATATTTAACTCAACTTTATATAATACTGTTTCAACATCTGCTTCAGATGGCGGTGTAAATAGTGTCATGGATAGTTATTCTGCTATAGGTGGAATGATGGCGATGCTGAATATGGCTATTGGTGAAGTTATCTTTGGTGGTATTGGTGCTGGATTTTATGGCTTCTTTATGTTCTTGATGTTAGCTGTATTTATCGGATCATTGATGATAGGTAGAGCACCAAGCTTTTTGGGTAAGCGTATCGAAGCTAATGATATGAAATGGACAATGTTTGCTCTACTTATATCACCATGTTGTGTATTAGTATTTACAGGTTTGGCAGTAGTTATTCCAAGTGTGCATCAAGCATTAACTAATAGTGGTGCGCATGGTTTTTCAGAGATACTTTATGCTTATATCTCAGGATCTAATAATAATGGTAGTGCTTTTGCAGGTTTAGCAGCAAATACTAGCTATCTGAATATTACAATAGCATTGAGTATGCTTATTGGACGTTTTGGAGTAATATTTGCTGTAATGATGCTAGCAGGATCATTAGTTAAGAAAAAACGTAGTTCACAAATGAGTGAAATAAGTTCACTTGATACAACTAGTTTTATTTTCTCGGTCTTAGTGTTTTTCACAATAGTGCTAATAGGTGGCCTAACTATATTCCCAGCTTTAAGCTTAGGACCAATATTAGATCAACTAAATTTAAATTTCTAATCGGTGATAGTTATGAGTACAAAAAAATCTCCTAATTTATTGTCAAAAGAACTTGTAGTTCCGGCTATAAAGAAGTCTTTTACAAAATGTGATCCTCGTCAGATGATCAAAAATCCAGTAATGTTCTGTGTCGAAGTTGTGACTATTTTGTGTACACTCTATCTAGTTTCAGAAATTGTACATAAACAAGATATTGGCTTTACATTACAGGTTGTAATATGGTTATGGTTTACAATATTATTTGCAAACTTTGCTGAAGGCATCGCTGAAGGAAGAGGTAAAGCTCAGGCTGATACTCTAAAAGCTGCAAAATCTAAGCTTTTTGCATTAAGAGTTGAAAGTGATGGTAATGTCACAAAAGTAGATGCAGAGAGTTTAAAGATTGGTGATACTGTCATTGTTGAAGCAAATACTCTAATTCCTTGTGATGGTGATGTTATTGAAGGAATGGCAACAATTGATGAATCTGCTATTACTGGTGAATCTGAACCTGTTGTTAAAGAAGCCGGCTCTGATAATTCTGCTGTGACTACAGGTACAAAAGTTCTTTCAGATGCTATCAAAGTTAGAGTTACATCTAATCCAGGTGAGAGCTTCTTGGATAAAATGATAGAGCTTGTTGAGGGGGCAAAGCGTCTTAAATCTCCAAATGAGATTGCTTTAACTATTTTATTGTCAGGATTGACACTAATCTTTATATTTGCGATTTGCTCTTTATATGGCATGGCAATGTATAGTAATACAGTTTTATCAGCTGTTGTTTTGATTGCACTTTTTGTGACATTGATACCAACTACAATAGCAGGCCTACTATCAGCCATTGGTATATCTGGTATGGATAGACTTCTAAAGTTTAATGTTGTGGCGTTATCTGGGCGAGCTGTTGAGTCTTCTGGGAATATTGATTTATTACTTTTGGATAAAACAGGTACGATAACTCTAGGCAATCGCTTTGCTACGGATTTTATTGCTTTAGGAGCGACATCTCCAGATGAGTTAGCTCATGCTGCTTGGTTAAGTTCACTTGTTGATGAAACACCTGAAGGTAAATCTATAGTTAAGTTAGCAGAACAGCGTTTCGGGTTTAAACAATCCTCTGTAGATATATCTGAAGCTGAAATCATACCTTTCTCAGCATATACAAGAATGAGTGGCATAAATTATCAAAGTCTTGAAGTAAGAAAAGGGGCAATCTCATCAATAGAAAATTATCTTAAAGATAAGCTTGATAAAGGTCTTCTAAAAATGTTTAGAAAAGTAACAGAGCAGATATCAGAGCAGGGAGGCACTCCTTTAGCAGTGGCTCATAAAGATAAGCTTTTGGGTGTGATCCATCTTAAAGATGTTATAAAACCGCATATCAAAGAGCGCTTTGAAGAGTTACGTAAAATGGGTGTGCAAACTGTTATGATAACAGGAGATAACCCATTAACAGCCGCTGCGATAGCTGCAGAGGCGGGAGTTGATGATTTCGTTGCTCAAGCATCTCCTCAGGATAAACTAGATTTTATAATCAAAGCACAAAAAGACGGCAAAACAGTTGCAATGTGTGGAGATGGTACCAATGATGCACCGGCTCTTGCACAGGCGGACGTTGGTATCGCTATGGCAACAGGGACATCTGCAGCTAGAGAAGCAGGTAATATGGTTGATCTAGACTCAGATCCTAAGAAGATAATTGAAATAGTTAAAATTGGTAAACAAATACTTGTAACTAGAGGAGCATTGACAACATTTAGTATAACTAATGATATTGCTAAGTATTTTGTGGTGATTCCAGCACTATTTGTGACAGCATTTCCTAGTCTTGGTGCGCTTAATTTTATGGGGTTACATTCTTCAACAAGTGCAATACTTTCAGCAGTTATATTTAATGCTCTAATCATTATCTTTCTGATACCTATGGCATTGGTGGGCGTGAAGAATGTTGTAGCATCATCACAAACCTTATTACGAAGAAATCTTCTATATTATGGTTTAGGTGGTGTGATAGTACCTTTTATAGCTATTAAGCTGATAGATATGCTTATAACAGCTATGCATATAGTTTAAGCAAGGAGTTAATCTTATGAAAAACTTATTTAAATCTTTTATGGCGATGTTTTTCCTTACCATTGTGCTTGGTTTAGTTTATCCATTTTTTATAATGGCAATTGGATATGGTGTCGCACATAATCAAGCTACAGGATCACAAGTTTATTATAATGGTAATGTAGTTGGTTCAGAGTTGATTGGGCAAACTATGCTAGATAATCTGTTCCAGTCTAGACCATCAGCATCAGGATATAATCCATTAGCTACGGGTGGTACTAATTATGCAGTTAATAATCAGACACAGTTACAAGATGTTAAAAATAGAATTAAAGACTTACAAGCTAAGTATGGTGTTAAGCCTATTCCAGAAGATTTAGTTTTTGCATCTGGTAGTGGAGTTGATCCAGAGATAAGTCTGCAAGCTGCGATATATCAATCAGCATATATAGCTCAAAAGAATAATCTCTCTATAGATCAGGTTAATAAACTTATCCAAGAGAATACTAAAGAGCATCTCTTTAATATAGCTACTGTAAATGTTTTACCATTAAATATAGCTCTTTTACAACTGATAGGTAAAAATTCTCAAGGTATATCCAGTCTGATATAATTATATTCTGTGAATATTCTCAACAACTTTAATAGCATTGCTTAAGGCCTCTATGGATAATCAGCAAAAAGTAGATGCACTACTAAATCTAGCAAATAAAAGTCAAGAATCTAAGAAAGGTAAGCTAAAGATTTTTTTAGGTTATGCCCCTGGTGTTGGTAAAAGCTACGCGATGCTTAATAATGCTAGAGCTCTACAAAAAGATAACAAAGATGTGGTAGTTGGGCTTCTTGTTAGTCATGGTAGAGCTGATACGCAAGCGCTATTAGAGGGATTAGAGGTGATGCCACTTAAAAAAGTGACATATAGAGGTAAGGTGTTTGAAGAGCTTGATATAGATGCAATAAAAGCAAGAAAGCCAGATATAGTAATAATCGATGAATTGCCACATTCAAATTTGCCGACATCGCGAAATAAAAAAAGATATATTGATATTGAAGAGCTTCTTGACGAAGGCATTTCTGTTTATACTGCGATAAATATTCAGCATATTGCTAGCTTATCTTATGAAGTTACTCAATTAACACAGGCTAATGTGAATGAGATTGTTCCTAATGATTTTATTCAGTCTGCAGATGAGCTTGTTGTTGTAGATGTTAGCCCAGAAGAGCTTATCAAGAGATTAAAACAAGGTAAAGTCTATAAAAGTGATGCAATAAATAGAGCGTTAGAAAGATATTTTCAGTATACGAATTTAACTATATTGAGAGACTATACATTTAGGATGGCAGCAAACCATGTTGGTCAAGATATTCAACAATATAGAAAGTTGTATCAAAATGGCAGTGCAATACCTACATCACCATACGTATTAGTTTGTTGTGGTTATGATGAAGCAACACCTAGTTTACTGCGTAAAGGTAAGCTTTTAGCTACAACATTAAATGCTAGATTAATAGCTATATTTGTCCAAAAACCAAATAAAGTTACAAAGACTAGATTAAACTTTGCTGTTATCAGACGCTATAAGATGTTAGCAAATAGTTTAGGTTATAATATTGAGCATATTCTTGGGGATAGGATTTCTGATACGATACTAGAATACGCAAAGTCTATAGGAGCTACTGATTTAGTTATAGCCAAGTCAATACGCCCTAAGTGGAAAGATAGGTTTTTTGGATCTCTTGTTTATGATGTTGTTCGTAATAACAATACGGGAATGCAAATCCATATTGTTTCGATAAATAAAAAAGAATGTAAGGCCGAAGAGCCACCGCGACATAAAAAGATAAATATAAAAGAGTTGGTTTTAGATACTATAAAATCGGTTTCAATAACTGCGATATCGGGAGTATTTATATTTTTTAGTTTGAATATTGCTGGATTAGTGTCTCAGACATTATGTTTCTTATTAGTTCTCGCTGCGTGTGCGTATAGGTATGGTCTGATACCATCGATATTATCCTCTCTAGTAGGATTATTTTTATATGTATATTTATATCTTGAGCCTAACTTTGTATTTCATATATCTAGTTTAGCGGGAATAATTACATTTGCTTTGTTTATGGCTATCGTTATATTTTCGAGTCATGTAATTCTACGTACAAAAAGAGCATTTACTCTTCTTAAAGAGCGAGAAAATAATATTTCTGTATTATATCGATTTACAAAGATATTTAATGAGAAAAGCTTAGATAAAGATTTACGTCCAATATTTTTAAATGCTTTGGAAGAGTATTTTAAGTGTGATTTTGTATTTTTAAGTGTTTCAAATGGCGAATTAGAATCTTCAGCATTTCCACAACATCCAAATTTTAACCAAAAAGAGTTAGCAGCAGCAAAGTGGAGTTTTAAGTATAAAGATAGTTGCGGTAAGGGGACTAATACTTTCGCAGGGTTAGATTGGGCGGTTGAGCCACTAGTTATAGAGAGTAGAGTTCTTGGTGTAATAGCTGTTTATCTAAGTTCAGAAGAAGCTGTAGAGAGGATAGTCACAGATAGTGTAATTCTAAGTAGCATGCTATCTCATATATCGCACTTACTACTTAAAAGAAATCTTGAAAAGGAAGAGAAAAAGTCTCTAGTTCTAGATGAGCAGCGAAGACTACAAAAATCGATGCTATCTTCTGTTTCTCATGATTTAAAGACTCCTCTAGCATCTATAATGGGCGCCTTAAGTAGTGTTAAATCATTTAAAGAATCTTTTACTCAAGAGCAACAAGATGAAATGATTGACTTAGCTTTGACAGAGTCTAAAAGATTAGATAACTATATAGACAATATAATCCAGATGTTAAAAGTCGACTCAGGAAAACTCTCTTTGAGTATAAGAGATATTGATAGTAATGATTTCCTTGCAGAAATTGAACAGGTTTGTAAAAGAGTTTATAGCAAGCAGAAATTCAAATTTATAGTCCCACGTGAATCATTTAAAATACAGTTGGATCCTATCCTATTCCAGCAGGTTATTCTTAATTTGATTGATAATGCGGTTAAATTTACAGCTAATTTTGATAAAGAAGTAATGGTTTCTCTTGTAAGAAAGGGTAACGAAGCTTGTCTTTTTGAAGTAAAAGATCAAGGTCTTGGCTTAAAAGAGGTAGATATGGAGAAGATATTTACAATTTTTCATAGAATTGAAAAAAGAGATAGCTATACCCATGGTAACGGTTTAGGTTTGGCTATATGTAAAGGGATTGTTGCTGCACATAATGGTAAAATACGTGTTTATAGTGATGGCGAGGGTAAAGGAAGTGTTTTTAAAGTTACATTACCTTTGCAATTAAACTTAAACAATAAGTAAATATAGATAGTTTAAATATGATAAAAAAAATACTAATAGTAGAAGATGAACCTCAAATTAAGAAGCTTTTAGAAAAAACTTTTTTGGTACTAGGGTATGATGTTGAGAGTGCACCAACAGCTTCAATAGCGACTAGCCTGCTAGGACAATATCATCCTGATGTTGTTATTCTCGATCTTGGACTTCCTGATCAAGATGGGCAAGATTGGCTTAAGGCTGTAAGAGTTAGTAGTGACGTACCTATTATTGTAGTCTCAGCAAGAAATGATACAGAAGAGGTTGTCAAAGCTTTAGAAAATGGTGCCAATGATTATGTTAAAAAGCCTTTTGATATGCCTGAGCTAATTGCTCGAGTTAGAAGACAGTTGATTGCTGTTATTAAAAAAGATCTTGAAATCGCTAATGTATATAGCTTTGATAATCTCATAGTTGACTTAAATGATCATAAGGTTATTTTGGATAACCAAGAAATTCACTTATCAAAAAAAGAATTTTCGATTTTGGGCTATTTAGTTAAACACTCAGGCAAGTTGGTAATGCAGAATACTCTTTTGCATGAGGTTTGGGGAGATTGCTATGGAGACGGGGCTCAGTATCTAAGAGTGTATATTGGACAGTTAAGAAAGAAGCTTTCTGCCTGTAAAAAGCAACCATTAATTGTTACAGAAAATGCCATAGGTTATCGCTTTATACCAGCTGACTAGAAAGTATACTTATAGTTTATAAGCTCATCTTTTTTTGGTCCAGATATTTTCCATACTAGACTAATCTCACTCTCTAAATTGTAAAGTTCAGCTGAATATAAATCATCAATACATATATGAGCCTGCTCACTTTGCCATAAGTTATCATCTATACGTATTAAATCAAAAAGTTTGACAAGATTGTTATAACCAAATCGAGCATGAGATAAACTTATGCGCTGTGAATTTATCTTTTGCCAGATATATTCGTTAGAAATGTTTATAGGTTTTTTTGAACCATCAAGTATAAAAGAACCTTCTTCTTTGAAGTATATACAATTATCTTTTTGATGAGTTATGACAGTGCCATGTCCATGACCATTCCAGCCTGTTTGAGAGTTTTTGCCGCTCTTCGACTCATACTTAAAGTACTGTATATTAAGTAGCTTAGAGAATAGTTCCATAGTGTTAACAAATTTAGTTTTTATGACTGTGATTATATGAAAAAATTGTTAGATAAGTCAGCATTATTTGCTTAGTTGTTAAAATAGAGTTATTATTTCAGCGCTTAATAAAAAATTATAATAAATTTTATGAACTCCAAATCTATCGGCTCAGTTTTTTTGATAATAGGTACTACTATTGGAGCAGGAATGCTATCTTTACCTTTGATAGTTGCTTCATGTGGATTTACTATGGCGACAATTCTTCTTGTATTATCATGGAGTGTAATGTATGTAACAGCTATTAAGCTATTGAGAGTTTGTGCAGAATATCCTCTTGGAGTTAATTTCACAACAATGATGCAGTCAAGAGTATCTAAAGGGTATCTGATATTTTTTACGGTAATTTATTTGTTATTGCTTTATTCATTAATGTCAGCATATACAACACAAGGCTCATCATTAGTAGCTACAATCGGAAGTCTTGAGGGTTCTTCGAAATTTGACGTAGCGTTATCGGCTATTATTTTTACGCTAATATTTGGTGCTTTAATGTTTAGCTATAGAGTGAGTGACTATGCAAATAGGACTTTTGTAATACTTAAGTTTGTGTTTTTTGCAGTAGCTGTCGTTATTATGTTGCTATATATAAATACGAGTTATTTAAGTAGAGCGCCTCTTAGTTTTTCAGCATTTATTTTTGCGTGGCCGACACTTTTACCATCTTTTGGTTTTCATAATATAATTCCTGTTATTTATGAGTATCAAAAAGGAGATATTAAAAGTCTAAAAAAAAGTATACTTATAGGCAGTTTATGTGTTTTGATTATATATATAATTTGGATTTTATTGGCTTTGGCTCTTATTCCTCAGCAAGGTTTGCATAGTTACCAAACATTATTTATGTCTAATAATACTCCTATGGGACTTGCTTCAGAAATTAGACAAGTCTCGGGCTCTGATTTTTTAGAAACTGGTCTAAATGCATTTATCCATATAGCTATCATTACATCTTTTATTGGTGTGGGAATTTCTTTAATGCATTATATTCGTGATTTATTCTCTCGTTATAATAAGAAAATAACTAATTTAGCATTAGGTCTTGTTTGTTTCATTCCGCCTTTAGTATTTACTGTTTTCTACCCTAGAGGGTTTATACTTGCGTTACAGTATGCTGCAATATTCGCTGTGATAATATTTGTTTATACGCCAGCATTTTTAAGTAGAAAGGCAGATCTTAAGGTGTATTATTCAAATATCTATGTGATATCAATGGGAAGTATAGTAATATTTTTTCAAATTTTTAATCTGTGTTTCGATATCAATCCATTTACTGGTTTTTAAATAGTCGATGATAATTTAAGCTAGAACATATATAATGTATGATTAGCATTTTTATAAGTATAAGATTATAGAGTTATGAGATTCGTAGATGAAGTAGTGATTAAGCTTCAAGCCGGTAAGGGTGGTAATGGTTGTGTGAGCTTCCGTAGAGAAAAATATGTTCCTCGTGGTGGACCGGATGGTGGAGATGGTGGTCATGGGGGTAGTATTTATCTCAAGGCAGATGAGAATGTAAACACTTTGATTGATTATCGTTACAAAAGAGAATACTACGCTGAAAATGGACGCCCAGGAGAGGGACGTAACTGTTATGGTAAAGCTGGTGAGGATATGTATCTAATAGTACCTGTTGGTACTAGTGTATTTGATCTTGAAACGAACAAAAAAATTGGTGAAGTTTTAAATAATGGTGAAACTCTTAAGCTAGTTTCAGGAGGTAAGAGAGGTATAGGTAATACCCATTTCAAGAGTAGTACAAATCAAGCTCCACGAAAGTTTACTTTAGGTGAGGAAGGTGAATATAAAGAAGTTCGCCTAGAACTAAATTTGTTAGCAGATATTGCATTGTTAGGCTTGCCAAATGCTGGTAAATCAACACTTATTCGTTCGGTATCTGAAGCTACACCAAAAGTTGCTGACTATCCATTTACAACTATGTATCCTCATCTAGGAGTAGTTAAGGTTGGTGTCGATAGTTTTGTGATGGCGGATATCCCAGGTGTGATTGAAGGCGCTGCTGAAGGAGCTGGGCTTGGCCTTAGATTTTTGAAGCACTTAACTCGAGCAAGATGCGTATTGCATGTAGTAGATATTTGTCCATTTAATGAGTCAGATCCTGTAGAGAACTATTTTGCAGTTGAGAAAGAGCTTAAAAAATATAGTGAAGAGCTATATGATAAGCCTAGATTTCTAGTTATTAATAAGATTGATTTGCTGGCTGATGAAGTAGAAGAAAAGTGCCAAGAGTTTGTCAAACAGATAGGCTATGAAGGTAATTATTATATGATATCGGCAGCTATGAAAAAAGGAACAGAAGAATTAGCTAAAAAGCTTAATGAGTTTTTACATAAGCAAGAGTAAATGATAGATGAAAATAAAGAATCTAATATTTGGTTCACCAATTCCTAATGCAAAGCAACAAGAACAAAAAATAGGTTTATTTGCCGGATTTGCAATATTATCATCAAATGCTTTATCTTCAGTTTCTTATGCAACGGGAGAAGTTTTTATAGTTTTAGCTACAGCAGGTGCTGTAGCTGTTTCACAGTACTCTATAGGAGTATCAGTGATGGTTATACTATTGATGCTATTGATGGGTTTCTCTTATGCTCAAGTCATAAGAGCGCATCCAGAAGGTGGCGGATCATATTCAATAGTAAAAGCACATTTTAGTGAAAGATTGGTTTTACTAACTTCAGCATCATTGATTATTGATTATATACTTACTGTGGCAGTTTCGGTTTCGACGGCAGCAGTAGCTATTAGTTCAGCATTTCCGGGGTTAGAAAATTATAGTACTAAGTTAGCATTATGTTTTTTAGTCTTTTTGATGATTATGAATTTAAGAGGAGTAAAATCTACAGCAAAAATTTTTGTGTGGCCAACATATATGTTTATCGTGTCAATAATTGTGATGATAATAGTGGGCATATATCAGTATAATCATGGCACTCTAGAGACTTTTAGCTATAAAGAAGACTATCTTAATCAAATGCAAGCATCAATGGGTGTGTTGACAATAACACTAGTTCTTAGAGCTTTTTCTTCGGGAAGTTCAGCTTTGACTGGTATAGAGTCTTATGCTAATGGTGTTTCTGCTTATAAGTCACCAGGACTATCTAAGGCTATTGTTGGGCTATTACTGATGGTTTTCTTATCTATCGTGATGTTTGCGGGAGTTACCTTTATTGCTGCAAAGACACAGATACTTCCTAATTTCTCTGAAAGCGTTCTATCTCAAGTAGCTCACCAAGTTTTAGGGAATGGATTTTTTTATTACTTTTTACAAGCATCAACATGTTTGATTTTGCTTATGGCTGCTAATACATGCTTTACAGGGTTTCCTATTCTTGCTGCAATTATGAGTAAGGATAATTATCTACCCGAACAGCTTCAGCGTCTAGGTGATAGATTTGCTTTTAGAAATGGTATTCTTATTTTGACAGTTTTATCAGCTATTTTAGTTATTATTTTTGATGCTAAAGTTAGTAGATTAATCCCTTTATATGCATTTGGTGTTTTTATTGCGTTTACTCTTTGCCAAGCAGGTTTAGTTAAATACTGGTATAAAAATAAGCGTATTTATAAGAGTTGGGGCTTAAGAGCCTTTATTAATGCTTTTGGCTGTGTAGCAACCTTTGTTGTTTTGATTACTATTATTGAGAGTAAATTCTTTGAGGGTGTCTGGATTGTAATAATTGCTATATTGATAATAATGTATGGTTTATATTCAATTAAAATGCACTACATTAAAAGAGAACATAATCTAGCTTTAAGTATTGATGAGGCTGTTGTAAATGCGTGTATACATGAGAATTTAAAACCAAAAATAGTTATACTAATCTCCCGTATTCACCGTGGTACAATAGATGCGTTGACATTGGCGAGAAATATCTCTGATGATATAACACCAGTATTTGTTTCAGCAAATGAAAAGAAAATAGAAAAAATAAAAACTGAATGGAAGAATCTTGCATTCAAAGAAAAGCTTCTTGTGATGCGACCGGTTTATAATTCATTTATCACACCTGTATTACAGATTTTGCACAAGAATGATTTGAGAGATCCTGAAAAAGGATATTCTGTAGTAATAATTCCTGAGGTTGTAAATACAAAGTGGTGGCATTTCTTATTGCATAACCAAAATTCGCGCATGGTTAAGCTAGCTATTGCCGCGATGGATAAAAAAGATAATAAGACAGCTACTAGAGTGGTTATCTCTGTACCGTATAAGGCAGAATAACGAATGTTGAGATTTTTTGGAAATTTCTGGCATATATCTGATTTTTTCTGGAAAAGTAAGTACGGTAAAATAGCACTGGCAATAGTAGCTTTGTTACTAGTCCTTGAAGGCTTGGGGGTTGCTCTAAGTGTTTACTTAAACTCATGGAATGTTGGGTTCTATAACTCAATTCAAGAATATAATAAAGCATTGTTGATACACCAGTTAATTATCTTCATAGTCTTGATATCATTGATGATGTTTAACTTCTTTCTATCATATTTAGTTAAGCAGTTCTTTGTTATTTTTATCCGTAAACCAATGACTGATTTTTATACTAAAAATTGGCTGTACTCAAGATCATACTATAGAAGTAAACAGGTTGATAATCCAGAAGAAAGGATTGATGAAGATGTTACAAGATTTATTACCGATTCACAGTCATTATTTTTAGGAATCACAAGAAGTATTTTTAGTTTTTTCTCATTTGCGGTAGTTTTGTGGGGATTATCAGGAGACTATACTTTCAATATTTTAGGTGTAGATATTACCATCTATGGCTATCTTTTTTGGGTGGCTTTTTTATTGGGTCTTTTGAATATTGTTGTAGTATTTTGGGTTGGTAGACCCTTGAAAAAGCTAGTGTATCAAAAACAGAAGTTACAAGCTAACTTTAGATACCACTTATCTACCATCAGAAACAATAGACTCTCAGTTAGGGACTATAATGCCGAAAGATATGAATATGCTCGTTCTAGAAGGAATTTCAAAGCAATTGTAACTAACTTCTATAGTTTAATGTTCCGTAATGCAAAAATAGATGTTGTAAATACGCTATTTAGTCAAGTCTATGCAATTATCGGTACAATCTTGTCATTACCTAGATATTTTGCAAAACAGATAAGCTTTGGTCAGATGATGCAGGTAAACTCAGCAGTAATGCAAGTGATATTTCCTATGGTTTATTTGACATATGTATATGAGACCTTAGCTAGCTTAAGAGCTAGTATGTCACGACTTACAGAGTTAAAGCATGAAATATCCTCAGAAAAAACAAACTCTGATGAGATAGATATGCTTAATTGTGAAGAAAGTATTTTAGAGGTAAATAGCTTTTCGTTGCAAAAATCACAAAACTCACCATTCTTGTTGGATAACATATGTTTTAGGCTAAAGAGTCAAGAAAGATTGCTTATAAGTGGCCATTCTGGCATTGGTAAAAGTACTCTGTTAAGAGCTATTGCAGGAGTTGGGTGTGGTAGTCACGATGGAGATATTATCTTTGCCAAGAAGTGTCTCAAGATTTGTTTATTGCCTCAGAAACCTTATTACCCTGAAGATGATTTTAAGCGAGCTATTTTTTATCCAATACAGTCGGGAATACCTTCGGATGATAAGTTTATCGAGATTCTTGAGTTATTAAATGTCGGCTACTTAGCAAAATACATAAATACAATAAATGATTGGCGAAATTTTCTATCGTCTGGTGAGCAGCAAAAGCTTAATTTCTGTAGGATTTTTGTTAAAGAGTATGATTTACTATTACTTGATGAGGCAACTTCAAATATTGATATAAATTCTGAAAGAAAAATATATGAAATTCTACAAGAAAAAGGATTTACATATATCTCAACAAGTCATAGTGAGAGAGTTAGAGAATACCATGATAGCTTTTTAGATTTTTCTAATGATTGATCAAAAGATGAACAATAATACTAGCGAAATAACCTATGGCAATAACCCAAGTCCACTTGAGGTGCCCCATAAAAGTATATTTACCTTTGGATTTACCCATCACGGCAACACCAGCTGCTGAGCCTATAGCTAGTAAGCTACCACCAACCCCAGCAGTTAGAGTTATTAGTAACCATTGAGCATGTTCCATTGTTGGATTCATGCTAAGGACAGCAAACATAACAGGGATGTTATCAATAATTGCTGAAAGTATACCAATAATTGTATTTGCTTGAGTATGTGCAGAGAAAAGGCTTGGTGCAATTGATTGCATATCTGTATAGATATATTGAGATGCTAAACCAAGATAGCCTAAAGCTGCTAGTCCTTGTACAGAAACTAATATTCCATAGAAAAACAACAGTGTATCCCACTCTGCTTCTTTGACTTTATCAAAGATATCAAAAGCATGAGGAGGCATTTTGTGTTTTTTAGGATTCCTATTCTCATAAGCAATTTTCAGTCCGTAGATATAGTTGTATATCATTACATATCCGAAGCCAGTCATCATTCCTAGTGATGGTGGTAAGTGAAGTAAATGCTCAAATGATACAGCAGTAGCAATCGTTAAGATAAATAGCAAAATAACTGGAATAGCGCCACGCTTAAGCTCTACTTTTTCCTCTATTATCGATTGAGATTCCATTTTTGGTATAAAAAAGCTCATAATAATAGCTGGTACTAAGAAGTTCACTAATGATGGTACAAATATAGCAAAGAATTCTGTGAATTTTACAACTCCAGTTTGCCAGACCATCAGCGTAGTAATATCTCCAAATGGAGAAAATGCACCGCCTGCATTTGCTGCAACTACAATATTAACACAAGCCATAGTAATAAACTTTTTATTGTCTTTGCCAATAGATATTACAACAGTACTCATCACTAGAGCAGTTGTTAGGTTATCAGCAACTGCCGATAGAAAAAAAGCTATAATACCGGTAAGCCAAAATGTTGCTAGATATCCAAAGCCAGCTCTTAGTAGTGTACTTTTTAGCTTAGCAAAGACATTTCGATCTTCCATTAGATTGATATATGCCATTGCGACTAATAAGAATAATAAAAGCTCACCATACTCAGTCATAATATGGTCAAAGTTTGAATGTACAATATTGTCCGCGCCAACTGATTTGCCAACTATTGCTACTAATGTCCATATAATACCTGCTGCGAGGATTACAGGTTTGGACTTATTGAGTTTAGTGAAGTCTTCGGTCATAACAAATAAATAAGCAATTACAAAAACCACAACAGCAGCAATCGCTAGTGGTTGGTCAACAGCATGAACACTCACCGCACTTAGAGATTTAGCCCCTTCAGCAAATGATAATATAGGTAACATGCTTGTAAATATTATAAGTAGGAGTTTTTTAAACATTATATTTAAATAAAAATTATCGATGGCGCTATTATAACATTGTCAGCTAGAGAGTTAAGAAAATAAACTAAGCTTTTAGCTTTGGTAGTACTACTATACTAAATGGGTAACATATTTATATTAATCTGATATAATAACCCGCTACTTACATATAAAATACAAGGGGTGTTTCTATGTGGAAATATTCTCCAATTAAAACTATTCTTATTCTAGGACCTATGGTTTTTGCTTTTGCATTAGCCATGGATGTCTATATGCCTGTTCTACCAGATATGCGAGAGGCTTTTAATACAACTCAGCAAATGGTGCAAGTCACATTATCTTTGTTTCTGGTTGTTACAGGAGTCGGTCAGCTTATTCTAGGACCATTATCAGATCAATTTGGTAGATTCAAAATTATTTTAATATCATCTATTATATTTTTGATAGGGTCGGTTTTATGTGCAATCTCTCAAGATATTGAGTTTTTGATATTTTCGAGAGTTGTTCAGGCTGTGGGGTGCTGTGGTCTATCAGTATGTGCTTTTGCAATTATTAGAGATGCATTCTTCGGTAAAACAAGTTCGATGATATACAGCTTTATTAATGCGATAATCTCTGTTTCACCAATAGTAGGGCCATTAATTGGAGTGCAATTAGCGATACATTTTCCATGGTATTCCGCTTTTATATTTCTGACTATATTAGCTTTTGTTTCATTTTTGATAATAGTATTTTTTGTCAAAGAAAGCTTACCTGTTGAAAGACGCAAAAAGATGACTTTGAGTGTTTTTGCGAGATATTTACATGTGTTAAAGTCTTTACAGTTTTGGGCGTATTCGCTAGCAGCTGTATCAGGGATGGTTTCGTTTTTTATATTATTTTCAATGACTCCATACATTATTAACTATTTGGGTTACCCTATTTCAGAGATATACATTGTATTTGGTTCAGCAGGGGTGGCATTTTTGATAGGTTCAATATTTGCTGGAGTTATTGTTAATGCACTGGGTGTCTATAACACTGCCTTTCTTGGTGTGGTGTGTGTATTTATTGCAGGTGTTTTGTCATTTAGTATATATGAAATATGGGGATTAAGTTTATGGGGCTTTTTTGCTCCGTGTTTCTTAGCGACATTTGGTTGTGCCCTTACCGCAGGTACTGGCGCTAGTGGTAGCATGGAGCCATTCTATGAAATGGCGGGTGTTGCAGCAGCATTATTTGGAACTATGGAGTTTGCTATTAGTGGAACTATAGGCAGCATAGCGATGTTATTCCCAGCAACTAGCTCTTTACCAATAGCAATTACAATGATTATTATTTCTATTATTGCGGCCTCATTGTTAATTCTAGTCAAAATCACACAGACAAAAGAATAGCTAATATTTATAAATCTTAGAAGTTACTTATGCTAAAAATATTAAAAACTATATTTAGTACAGTCAAATCGATATGGAGCGCTTACTGGAGCTGGTATATGGATTCGTGGAGAAGAATTGCCCCAATAAGATACTTTGGAATTTTTCTTATGATATTGATAATAATATACGAAGTTTTCTTTAAATCTTAACTTAATAATGCTCGTGAAGCATAGTCTTATGAATTGTGGTTAGTTTCTGTCAATCTTTAAGTTTTAATATGCATATATGCATGACAGCTATGCGCATATAGATATTTTTATCTATCTTGAGATAAATTAGAATCACTGGTATTGAGTCATCATAACCTTAATTATTGCCTTTTGAATAAATATAGATGTTCTTATAGATCAAAGGCAAAAGTTAGATACTCTAATTTCAAGAATTGATTTTATAAGAAACCAAAGGATAAACTATGAAAAAAACATCACTTGTTGTAGTGGCGCTATTTACGTCAACATTAGCCTTAGCAACACCATTCACTTTGAATATTGATAATCAGTCTGAAGCACAGGGATTGCAACTTCATTCATCTACTGATGGGGATAAGAACCTTGAAAAAGGCATCAATACTTTTAATCTTGATACTCAAAATCAGTATGAGATCCGTATACCAAATGTTCAGATAATAGGATCATTGAAGCAAGATGCAAGCTTTTTTACTATGCAGAGTGTTCCAATGAATCCACAATATTATCAAAATTTGAATGTTGAAATCTCATCTCCAAATGGTTCATACAAAACTGTAACACCAAAGCAAGCTAATGGCATATGTAGTATTGATACTCAAGGGCAGGGCATTACTTGTAGAATATCGAAAGTAGCACCAAGCGAGCTTAATATTACCCTCACAGGAGGTAAAGCTCCTGAGCCAATAGCTGAGTATACTTACGATGCGGGTGTTTGGGATGATTCAAAAATATATCAAGTCAAATATAATCCAACTTTGTACCCTAAAGTAATATATTCGGTAGATGGAGGAAAGAACTATATGTCATATGTAGCTTGTTGGTATGCAGATGCTTCAAATACTCCAGGAAATGGTGATCCTTGGAGAGAGTACGATCCATCAAAAAATGTTTGCTCGTAAAATCTCCATGATTAAAACCATACTCTAAAGCTATCTAGACACTATTTATTTCATAAATTTCTTATCATTAAGGCGAACTTCATATCATCAGATGTGACATTATCAAATCTAACTTTAGCTTGATAACCACTGCCCTTTGCCTCTTCCATAGGATTACCATCTTTGTCTAGCATATTGTCTAGTATTATCTCACGACTACCAGATGGCAACATAAGTTCGATACTATCGCCGATTTTCATTTTGTTACGGACATTGATATCAGCATAGCCAGTATACTCATCGAAGTTTGTTACTTCACCAACGAACTGTTGAGTAGAACTACGTGAGTCTGAGTTTTCATACTTTTGATACTCATCATGAACATGGCGACGATAGAACCCCTCGGTATAACCTCTGTGAGCGAGACCTTCAAGTTTATCCATAAGCGTCATGTCAAAAGGTTTGCCTGCAAGAACATCTTTGATAGCTTGATCATATAGCTGAGCAGTTCTAGCAGCATAGAAAAATGATTTTGTGCGACCCTCTATCTTAAAGCAATCAACACCCATTTTCATCATTGCTTCTACATGCTGTATAGCTCTTAGGTCTTTTGAATTCATAATATAAGTACCATGCTCATCTTCAAACATTGGGTTATATTGTCCTGGCTCTTTGTCATTCTCTATAAGCACTACTTTATCGGAAGGTGTACCTATACCAAGAGTTGAACTTACTTCAACAGGCTCGAAATCTCCCCACTCGTTTTGTTTTGCCTCAGCAACTTTGTAATTATTGCGACAAGCATTATTACATACACCTTGGTTAGGATCTCTATGACTGTAGTATCCTGATAGTAGACATCTACCTGAGTAAGCCATACATAATGAGCCATGAACAAATGTTTCAATTTCCATATCTGGAACATGCTCTTTGATCTCTGCGATTTCTTTTAGAGATAGTTCTCTTGATAATACAACGCGGGTAATACCAAATTTTTGCCAAAATCTAACAGTTTCATAGTTCACAGCATTGGCTTGAACTGATAAATGTATCTCTTGGTCTGGGAAGTTCTCTCTAACTAGCATAATCATGCCAGGGTCTGACATAATCATTGCATCAGGTTTAAGAGCAAGTACTGGAGCTATATCTTTGATGTAAGTTTTGATTTTAGCATTATGTGGAGCTATATTATTAGCTAGCATTATCTTCTTGCCTTGCGCATGTGCTTCAGTAATTGCTGTCTCAAGAGTTTCTAATTTTGAGAACTCATTATTTCTAGCCCTTAGACTATAGCGAGGTTGTCCAATATATACTGCATCAGCCCCATAAGCAAAAGCATAGCGCATAGCTTTTAGGGTACCTGCTGGTGACAATAGTTCAGGTCTTTTCATGTATTTTTATCCTTTGACTTAATATTTACTAAGCTTTTTTCTTAGAAAGCGAATGATTCGACTCTATATTTTAACTTTTTATTTTTTGTCTATAAAGATTTATTTTGATACAAAGAATTGTTGAATTAATTCTAATTTACAAAAAAATAAGATGGTAGGATTCAGTCAAAGTCTGGTATTTTGGAGATTTAGATATATCTAAATTAGTAACCTATAAATTATAATCCAAAAGGTCGGTAAAACCGCTAATATAATATAAGATATTATTAGTCCATCATAACCATACTTTGTTAAAAAAGCTCCAAGACCACTAAAAGTAAATGCTGCTAGGTTTTGCAATAATCCTAATGCTGATGCTGCTGTTCCTCGTCTATGAGGATGTAAAGATAGTGCTTCACTACTTATGTTAGGAGCTCCAATCCCAGAGCCTATTGTGAAAATGAAAAATGGTATCGCTAATAGCCACCCAGAGAGAGGTAGGTTGATTATTTTAGTAACTAAAACAATAGTCAAAGATGTTATGAATAAACAAATAGGAAGTATAATTCTATTTTCAAATTTAACTCCCTTTCTCAACATGAGTTTAGAAATTATTCCACCTAGTATAAATGCAATCGATATCGGAATAAAAAATAAACTAAATTCCCCTGTCGCAAAATGAAGCTTTGTCAACAAGAAGGGAACTTGAGACAGGTATACATATACAGATATATATATCGAAGTACTAGCTAAAGTTAAGATGATAAATTTAAAATCTTTCAATAAGTGTCTGTATTGATTTAGTACAGCTAAAATAATATGCTGTTGAATAATGCTATGATCTTTTACCAACATTTCTCGTTAAGTCTCAAGAGGGTAAAGATTTAGTTAATATGGATACAGAGTTATCGTTAGCTAGTCTTTATAGTTATTATGTTTATCAAACAAAAGAGTCAGTAAAGATTGATACTATTAAAAATCTCTTTCAAGTATCTTAATAATATTAAATGGCAAAAATTAGCAAGGTTCCTTTTACCGTGGTATTATGATATTATCTTTTTTCTAAATAGTAGATGAAATTTACTTCTTAATATTAAATATTAATAGGGGCTAATATGAATTTTGAGCTTGCTAGAGAGAATATGGTAAAGCAACAAGTCCTCACTGAAGGTCTTTCTTTAGATGGTGTTGCAAAGATTATGGCAGATATCCCTAGAGAGATTTTTCTACCCAAAGAATATCAATCTTTAGCTTACTGTGATACTAATCTTGTGATAGATGATAGAGAGCTTAGAAGCCCCATGTTTACAGCTAGGCTAATAGAAGCTTTAGCCATGAAAAAAACTGATAATGTACTAAAGCTTGGTTTAGAAACAGGGTATCCAGTAGCCTTAATAGCAAAGCTATGTAATAGTGTTGAGCTTGTTGACTATGATGAACAAAGATTAGCTATGGCAAGACGTAATTTAGCAAAAATAGATGTCTATAATGTCGAGTTTAATAGTGCTGAGCATCTGACAAATATTATAAAAAATGCTAAAAAATATAACTGTATATATATATCAAATGTTGTAGAAGAAAATGAGGTGGATGAGTCTTTATTAGATCTTCTTGAAGTTGGTGGTAGATTGGTTTTTGTCGTCAGAACTGATGTGTGTGACAAAGCTTATCTGGTAACTAAAGCAGTAAAAGAAACATACCAGAAGAATTTTCTTTTTAATGTTTATAATAGATAAAAAAGTATGAAGAAAATAGCACTATATATTTTGGGTTTTTTGGGAGTTTTTATGGCATTTGCCAACGAGGATACTCCAGTGCCAGAATACAAATATGCCGGAAGACCTCTTGGTACGGATATAACTCAGAATCCATATAGTGTAGAGAAACAGTATGCTAAGGCTGATGAGATTAAAGTAGATAATAAATTCTATGATCTTAAAAAAGCTGATGAAGTTGCAATGGTTGGCAATACTGAAGATAAATTCTATAGTCTAGTTGATATCTACAAGCTAGCTGCTGAGCATAATGCAGATTACCAAGCAGCTAGATCAACATTTGCAGCTAATGTTGAAACAGTGCCTGCGGCATTAGGTGCGTTATTACCGCAAATTGATTTCAACTATAATCTTAGACGTGATCTGTATAATCAGTTCGGTGGTAGAGTTAATGATACAGCAAACAATCTTAACTTTAGTGGTTCTCAAGTCCTTTTTGATTGGAGTAAATGGAAAACATATACTCAAGCTACATACTTGCAAAAATCTTATGCTATGATTTATGCAAAGGCAGAGCAGACTCTTATCGTTGATACTGTAACAGCATATTTTGAGCTTCTTAGAGCAGAGCAGGCGCTACAATTTCAGTTTGCAAACGAAGCATGGAACAAGAAGTTATATCTAACACAGAAGTATCAATATAACTCTGGTATGGTTTCCTATGCAGATTTTAAAACTACTGATGCTCAGTATCGTCAGGCTATTGCTGATAGAGTTAATGCTCAAAGGAATTTCATTAATGCAAAAGCAGTGATGGCTAAACTTATTGGTAAACGTATAAGCTCTATATTGTATATTTCAAAAGATACGGAATTTGGTAATCCTGTACCAGATGATATCAACTACTGGTTAAATACTGCTGAGAAATATAATCTTGATATTGCACAAAAAAAGTTTGAGTATGAGGCCGCTGGCGAGGGTGTAGGTATTGAGTGGGGTAATTTTTTTCCTAAGGTTAATTTAACTGGCGGTATATTAATGTCACGAAATGCACTTTCTGGTAATCCTCAGCAAACTGCACGAATTCCTACTAAGTATGATGTTGCTAATGTTGGTGGTGAAGCTAATTGGAACTTATTAAGAGGAGGTTCTGATTATGCGAAGCTTAAACAAGCAAGTTATAATAATCAAGCAGCTAATTATGCATTACTTCAAACACAAAGAGAGGTTTATGCTGGTACGGTAGAGGCATATCAAACGGTTGTTTTAGATGCTGTCAGAATAGATGCTTATAGAAAGTCAGTTTATGCTGGTATTGCTTCTGTAAAAGCGATATTAGATGGCTTTGAGGCAGGTACGCAGACTATCGTTGACTTACTTAACCGCCAGGCAATACTTGTACAAGCCCAGCTTTCATTTGCAGATGCTATATTCAACTATGTTGAGGACTATGTTAGATTGAAGCAATTGCAGGGTGGTTTGACTTATAAGGATGTTGAATACATAAATAATATTCTTGGTAAAACAGATATAATATCGCAAATTGCAACGGAGTAATTACTTCAATGTCTCAAGTTTCAGCTTTTATTTTAGATTTTGAAAAATACAAAGCTGAGGATCTTAGAAATTATCTTTCTTATAAAAATAGTATTGATTCGCTAAAGCTAAATAACAAGCAGAAAATATTTTCTCAGTTTATTCGTTATTTTGTATTAGAAAAATTTTATGATATTGCTACCCCAATATTTGAGTATAAGCATGGTAAGCCATATCTACAGGATCATGAACTATATTTCAATATAAGTCATACTAAAAATAAAGTGATAATAGTCTTTGCGAATAAGGATATAGGTGTAGATGCAGAGGAGATATCCTCAAAGAGAAATGTTCTTTTGATAGCAGAGCGATATTTCACTAAACAGGAGTATCAAAGTTTAAAAACTAGCGAAGACACATATAATCAGTTTTATAAATTATGGACATTAAAAGAAGCTCAGGTAAAAAGAAGCGCTCTAGGTATTGCTAGGGGGCTGTCTGATGCAAACTTCAGTAAGCAAAATATAAGTTGGATAAGTAATAACTATCCGGAAGATTTTTTTACTTTCGATTATCAAGAATTAATAATTTCGATTTGTTGTCAAAATATCACTAATCAAAAAATAGATTTATACGAAATTCAGAATTTTGAGTTTATAAGAATAAACACTACTAGGGGGTAGTTTTATGGCTTTACATGCCAAAAATAATATCAAACATAAGTTGTATAAAGAATCATTGCCAAAATTTGAAATTCCCAAAAAATCAAATGATGCTTTCGAAGCATATCAACAAATCAAAGATGAGTTAATGCTCGATGGTAATTCAAAGCAGAATTTGGCGACATTTTGTCAAACAGAAGTTGATGATTTCATTCACAAGCTTATGGATGATTGCATTGATAAAAATATGATTGATAAAGATGAATATCCTCAAACTGCAGAAATAGAGTCGCGATGTGTCAATATATTAGCAAACCTATGGAACTCTTCAGCAGAAAATGCAATTGGCTGCTCAACTACTGGCTCATCTGAAGCTGCTATGCTTGGCGGTATGGCGATGAAATGGCGCTGGAGAGATAAGATGAAAGCACAAGGTAAAGATTATACAAAACCTAATCTTGTCACAGGACCTGTGCAAGTCTGCTGGCATAAATTTGCTAGATATTGGGATATTGAGCTTAGAGAGATTCCAATGTCGAGTGAAAGTTTAATAATGACTCCAGAAACTATGCTTAAGTACTGTGATGAAAATACAATCGGAGTTGTGCCTACTTTGGGTGTTACCTTTACAGGTCAGTATGAGCCTGTTGAGGCTGTTTGTGAAGCACTTGATAAATTTGAGAGAGAGACAGGTATTAATATTCCAGTACATGTAGATGCTGCTTCTGGAGGCTTTTTGGCACCATTTGTAGAGCCTGAGCTGAAGTGGGATTTTAGATTACCAAGAGTTAAGTCAATTAATTCATCAGGACATAAGTTTGGTCTATCGCCGTTAGGGGTAGGTTGGGTTGTTTGGGCAGATAAGAAATACTTGCCCCAAGATTTGATTTTTAATGTTAATTATCTTGGTGGCGATATGCCGACATTTGCTTTGAATTTCTCTCGACCAGGTGGTCAGATAGTTGCCCAGTATTATAACTTTGTTAAGCTTGGTTTTGAAGGGTATAAAAATATTCATAAGCTTAGTTATGATGTTGCAAAATATATTGCTAAAGAAATTAAGGATATGGGTATCTTTGATATTATTCATGCTGGTAAAGGTGGTATCCCAGCGGTGAGTTGGTCACTTAAGGCAGGCAAAAGTTATGATTTGTTTGATATCTCTGAAAAAATTCGTGCTAGAGGTTGGCAGATAGCTGCTTATTCGATGCCAAAAGATAGACAAGACTTGGTAGTTATGCGAGTGCTTGTTAGGAGAGGCTTTAGCTTTGATTTAGCAGAGCTTATGATTAGGGATCTAAAAAATGTTATTAATTCTTTAGATAATAAATCTAAAGATATCGAAAGAGGTGGTTTTTCGCATTAGTAGTATTAGATGATTTTGATTAATTTATCATGATAAATATTGCTATAATATGTTTGTTAATTAATTTGGTATAAAGAGTAGTTGGTAGTTTTATGTGTGGAGTTATAGGAGTCGCTGGACCGAATCAGGTTAGTTATCCATTATTTTATGGTTTAAGTCTTTTGCAACATAGAGGTCAAGATGCAGCAGGTATCGCGACTATGGATCAAGGACATTTTTTTATTCGCAAAAATACAGGGCTTGTAAGTGATGTGTTTACTGATGAAAAGCTAGAAAAGTCAAAAGGTAATATGGGTATAGGGCATGTCAGATATCCAACTGCTGGAAGCTTAGGAGCTGCAGACAGTCAGCCTTTTTATGTAAATAATCCTCATGGTATAGTCTTTGCTCATAATGGTAATCTGACAAATGTTGCTGAGCTTGCACAGATGTTACATGATATCGAAAGACGTCATCTAAACACAACTTCTGATTCAGAGTTGCTTTTGAATTTTTTTGCATGTGGTATGAATAAATCAAAAGGTTGTCCAACACCTGAAGCTGTCTATAAAGCATGTGAGTTTGTTTTTGAACATGCTAAAGGTGGTTATGCTTGTACAGCGATGATAGCAAATTTTGGACTGGTGGCTTTTAGAGATCCGTATGGTATACGACCTTTGATACTAGGTGTTAAGGAATATGACAACGGCGAGAAAGCATATATGGTGGCTAGTGAGAGTGTTTCTTTAGATATATCGGGATTTAAGATACTAAGAGATGTTGAGCCAGGAGAAGTGATAATTATCACTGAGGATAGACAAGTTCACTCTAAGATATGTGCAAAAAATCCAGTTTTAGCACCTTGTCTATTTGAATATGTATACTTTGCACGTCCTGATAGTATTATGAATGGCGTAAGCGTATATCAAGCTAGAGTTGATGCTGGTAAAGTGTTAAGTCAACGAATCAAAGAAACATGGAAAGATAAAGAGATTGATATTGTAATCCCCGTGCCGGAGACAGGTAGAGCATCAGCCCAAGAGATAGCTACTGCTTTGGGTGTTGAGTACCGTGAAGGGTTTGTCAAAAACCGCTATGTGGGTAGAACATTTATCATGCCTGAGAATGTTGATAGAAAGAACTTTGTAAGAAGAAAGTTAAATCCAATACCAGCAGAATTTAAGGATAAGAATGTTTTGCTAGTTGATGACTCAATAGTTAGAGGTACAACATCTAAGCGTATTATTGAGATGGTTAGAGATTTGGGGGCGAAATCTGTATATCTTGCTTCTGTATCACCAGCTGTTTGTTATCCAAATGTATATGGTATTGATATGCCTGTTAAATCAGACTTGGTTGCACATGGTAAAACGTTAGAAGAAATTCGTGAGTGGATTGGAGTTGATGGATTGATTTATTTACCATTAGAAGATCTAAAGCAAATAGTTCAAAAGCAAAACCCTAAAATCACAGAGTTTGAAGATAGTGTTTTCTCTGGTAATTATATTACAGGTGATGTTGACGAAGCTTATTTGAACGAGCTAGAAAGACATAGAAAAGAGTTAAAAGAGTTAGAAAAGAAATATAAAGGGTTTGATAGCTAATGATTAGGATTTTTGAAGGGTTAAGCGCATTATCTCCATTTAAAAGAGAGAAGATTTTAGCAGATGCTAAAAAAATATCTAATAAAGTTGAGTCTGTATCTGCTCAATATATTCATGTTGTAGAACTTGAGTCAGAGTTAAGTAGTGAGCAAGAAAAAATAATTAAATCTTTACTTAACTACAATATAGAGTATGGTTCAACAGAGCCGAAGGGTCATACTTTTATTACGGCTCCAAGAGCAGGCACGATCTCTCCATGGTCATCAAAGGCTACTGATATTATCCGTAATACTGGTATCAGTGCTGTTAAGAGAGTAGAAAGAGCTGTTCTTTTTGGTATTGAGGGAAAGGTTTTTGATGGTGAGCTAAGAGCTATAGAAAATTTAGTACATGATCGTATGGTTGAGGAAGTCTTTTCTTGTAAAGAAGATCTGAATAGGTTGTTTAGTGTAACAGCACCAAAAGAGCTAGAGACAGTTAATGTTCTAGAAAATGGTGCTCAGGCTATCAAAGATGCGGATAAGAAGCTTGGATTAGCTTTAAGTGAGCAAGAGATTGATTATCTGGCTGATGAGTATACAAAGCTTGGTAGAAACCCTACTGATACAGAGTTATATATGTTTGCTCAAGCAAACTCAGAGCATTGTAGACATAAGATTTTTAATGCCAAATGGACTATAGATGGTCAAGAGCAAGATAAGTCATTGTTTAAAATGATTCGCAACACTACTGAGAAATCTCCGAAAGGTGTACTTTCTGCATATAAAGATAATGCAGCTGTGATAGAGGGTGCAACTGCTCAAAGATTCTATTCAAATACGCAAACTGGTGTTTATAGTTTCAATCAAGAGGAAGTTGATATCCTGATGAAAGTTGAGACTCATAATCACCCAACTGCTATAGCTCCATTTAGTGGTTCAGCTACTGGTGTTGGTGGCGAGATTCGTGATGAGGGAGCTACTGGATTGGGAGCTAAACCAAAAGCTGGTTTGACAGGTTTTACGGTATCAAACTTAAATATCCCAAATTTTGAACAAGCTTGGGAGACTAGCAAGTATGGTAAACCACACCATATAGTTACACCACTTCAAATTATGTTAGAGGCTCCAATAGGTGGGGCTCATTATTCAAATGAGTTTGGTCGACCAAATCTAAATGGTTATTTCCGTACTTTTGAGCAAGAGGTTAACACATCTGCTGGTAAAGAGATGTTTGGTTATCACAAGCCAATTATGATTGCTGGTGGTATGGGTAACATCAAAAGAATGCACGTTGAGAAAGGCGATATCAAAGTTGGTGCTAAGCTAATCTGTCTTGGTGGACCTGCAATGCGCATTGGTCTTGGTGGTGGAGCGGCATCTTCTGTTGTATCTTCTGATACTAACTCAGAGCTGGATTTTGCATCAGTTCAGCGTGATAATGCTGAGATGGAGCGTCGTTGCCAAGAGGTTATCGATAGATGTTGGCAAATGGGTGAGCATAATCCAATCACATTTATCCATGATGTTGGAGCTGGTGGTATCTCAAATGCGTTTCCTGAGCTTGTGAAAGATGGTAATGTCGGTGGTCATTTTGAGCTTAGAAAAGTGAGTGTCGGCGAAGAAGGACTTTCTCCATTAGAAATATGGTCAAATGAGTCACAAGAAAGATATGTATTATCAGTTGATCCTGAATCGCTAGAGCTTTTTGAACAGCTTTGTAACAGAGAAAGATGTCCATTTGCAGTAGTTGGTGAGGCAATTTCTGAGAAGCATATTACGTTAAATGATGAGTACTTTGATAATAAGCCGGTTGATTTACCAATGGGGTTATTATTCGGTAATACACCACAAATGCATATTGATGTTAAAACTGTCAAAGTAGAGCAAGATGCTTTTGATACGAGCGCTATTAAGCTTGATGAAGCGATTGAAAGAGTGCTAAAAGTACCGGCTGTAGCTTCTAAATCTTTCTTAATCACAATTGGCGATAGAAGTATTACAGGTATGGTTGCACGTGATCAAATGGTTGGTCCATGGCAAGTGCCTGTGGCTGACTGTGCTGTGACAACTGCTACAGTCGATAGTCAAGCAGGTGAAGCAATGGCAATGGGTGAAAGAACTCCTGTTGCTAGTATCAATGCGGCTGCTTCTGGTAGATTAGCAATTGCTGAGACTGTAACAAACTTATTAGCTTCTGATATTGAAAAATTAAGTGATATTCGCCTATCTGCAAACTGGATGGTTGCTGCAAATCAGGGTGACGAAAACCAAAAACTATATGAAACTGTAAAAGCAGTTGGTATGGAATTTGCACCAGAGTTAGGTATTGCAATACCAGTTGGTAAAGATTCAATGTCAATGAAAACTAAGTGGTCAGATAATGGTCAAGCTAAATCAGTAACATCACCTTTATCGTTAGTGATTTCTGGTTTCTCACCCGTGACAAATGCACGTAAGACTCTTACACCAGTTTTAGTTGATGATAATGATACAACTCTTTTACACATTGATCTATCAAATGGTGCCGGTAGACTTGGAGCTTCTTGTTTAGCCCAAGCTTATAACCAAGTTGGCAATATTGCACCAGATGTTGAAGCGACTAAGGTGAAAGTGTTATTTGAAAATATCACTAAACTAAAAGCTGAAAATAAAATCTTAGCATATCATGATGTATCTGATGGTGGTGTATTTGCAACTTTAGCAGAGATGTCATTCGCTGGGCGTAAAGGTTTAGATATCAATCTACAAACTCAAGATACATTAGCAAAACTTTTTGCTGAAGAAGTTGGCGCTGTTATCCAAGTTAAAAATAGTGATGTAGTACTAGTTGACAAGATGTTTAAAGATACTGAAATTCACCTGTGTGCAATAGCTAAGCTAAACTCTAGCGATGAGTTAAATATCTTTGCAAATGGTGAGAAAGTATACTCAAATACGCGTGTAAATTTACAAAGATGGTGGGCTGAGACTTCATATCAAATCCAATCAATCCGTGATAATAACGAATGTGCTAAACAAGAGTTTGATAGTATCTTAAATACTGATGATAAAGGTATACATGTAGAAGCAACATTTGATCTTGAAGAGGATATTACAGCTAAGTTTGTCAATGTTGAGAAGCCAAAAGTTGCAATCCTAAGAGAGCAAGGTGTTAACGGTCAAGTTGAGATGGCAGCAGCATTTACTACAGCTGGTTTTGAGGCTCATGATGTGCATATGTCAGATTTGCATGCTGGGCGTGTAACTTTGGCAGATTTCAAAGTATTGGTGGCTTGTGGTGGTTTCTCATATGGTGATGTTTTGGGTGCTGGTGGCGGCTGGGCGAAGAATATCCTATTTACAGAGAAGCTAAGAGATGAGTTTAGTAGATTCTTTGGTCGTAATGATACTCTAGCACTAGGCGTGTGTAATGGTTGTCAAATGCTTGCACAGCTTAAATCACTAATCAAAGGCGCTGAAAACTGGCCGATATTTATCAAGAATAAATCAGAGCAGTTTGAGGCTAGAGTGTCTATGGTTGAGATTCAAGAGTCTGATTCTATTTGGTTTGCGGATATGGCAGGTACAAAAGCACCAATTGCTGTAGCTCATGGTGAGGGTCGCCCATTATTTGAAAATGACAACCAGCAACAAGCTATGCTAGCAAGCTCACAAGTTGCTCTTAAATATATCGATGGGCAAGGTCAAGCAACAGAAATGTATCCATACAATCCAAATGGTGCAGTAAATGGTCTAACAGCTGTGACAGCTCTAGATGGTCGTGTCCTTGCAATGATGCCACACCCAGAGCGTGTATATAGAGCTATTACAAACTCGCATATCCCAGCAGAGTATGATGAGTATTCTGTATGGATGAGGATGTTTAGAAATGCTAGGAAGTGGGTTGGGTAGTGTTAAAGCTGTCAAAGAGAGAGTGCTTTGTTGAAATAACTAAAATAACAATATTTTTCATATCTTTATTTTTCTTATTTTTCTTTGATGGAGGGTTTTACTCTAACTTAACTTTGAAGTTGGTTTGTGCTTGTGTTCTAGGCTCTAGTTTTTTTTCAGCAGTTGCCCACATATATATTAAAAAAGCTTATCAAACAATTGATAAGCTTCTGTCAAAACTAATAAAGTCAATATTTCTAGATATTTCAGCTTTTAAAGATTTAGTAGGTTATATATTGATATGTGGCTTTTTAAAGAAGTTTACAACTTTTATTGCCGCTGGTGTTTTCTTTTTTATTTTAGCTGCGGGATATTATCAACAACAACACTTTAGAAGTGTATTAGGTATTGATAAAAATATATTTCAAGGATCTTTTTCTGATAATTTTTATGCAGTTAATGGAATAATTACATTATTATTTCCAAGTATAAAATGGTTTACCATATTATTCTTTACTAGCGTAGCTATATTGTTTTTTATTTGTATTCTTTTTGCTTTGGGGGCATTTCTCACAAAATATGCAGATCAAAATGAGAATAGATTATTTACGAGATGTCTTGGTCAATTATTATCTTTATTTGCTCTTGTTCCATTTGTATGGCTTTGTGTTATGATCATTATTACTCCTTTGGGTATAGCTGAATTGAGTTCTCGAGATACTGCTGAAGATGTGGTATTTAGTTTATTGGAAAAAGATATTAATGCTAAGCTACTTTTTACTGATCAAAACTATAACTATGTTATTTACCCTAAAGAAAGAGTTTTTTGTAGAACTTTGCTTGATGAATCTTTCTTTTCAATAGAAGAAGTATCTAGTAAGAAGCTTCTGGGATATAAATGTTTTATTCTTGGAGATGAAACTTTTCGTAAAGACTTATTGGAAAAAATTACTCAGGAAGAGCAAGAGAAGTCTAAACTAATTAAGGTTATGGGTGAAAAGAGTTATCAAAGGCTAGTTAATGCTTATGAGTAAAGTCTCGATACTTTAAATAATATGCTAAAATACTAATAGAGTATTTTAAATCTTAGATTTTCAATTACTCATTTTTATTGAAGATATTGAAGTTAACCCTGAAGAGGGTATAGTTTGGTAAGTGGTATTTGCAGAAATAGATTCTATAAATCTATTTCTTAGATTCCGCGGTCAAGCCTGACGGAATGACATGCCACTTTTGATACAGTTACACCTCTTCATTAACAACGAAGGGGAATTCTTATGATTAGAATCAAAAATGATAACTTATTAGTAGAGATTAGTGAGCTGGGTGCCGAAGTTCGCGCTGTTATTAATACAGCAACAGAGCATGAGTATATGTGGTCTGGAGATGGTCGCGTATGGGCTGGAGTGTCGCCAGTGCTATTTCCAGTAGTAGGTAAATCTCACGATAACAAAATCAAATATCAAGGTAAAGAATACCCTATGGGTAATCATGGTCTTGCTCGCCATACTGTATTTGATATTGTCTTACATAGTGAAAATAGTATCATCTTAGCTATGGAAACTACCAAAGAAGACTATCCATTTAGACTAAGATTGGAGATTTCATATACACTCGAAGCGAATAAACTTCTCACAGAGTACAATATTATAAACCTAGAGGATAATGTTGCATCATGTGGCTTTGGAGCTCATCCAGCGTTTGCTTGTCCATTCGATGATAAGCATCAGATAAATGATTATGAGATTACATTCTCTGAGCAAAAATTAGATTTTCATCCTATTACACCAGAGGCTTTTTATACTGGAGAAACCAAGCATTTCAAACTATCTAAAATTGAACTAGATAATTATACTTTTGATAATGATGCTCTTGTGTATAGTGGTTTCACAGATAAAAGAGTCAGATTAGCTGAGAAAGGTTCAAATCGTTATATTGAAGTTACTTTTGATGGCTTTGAATATCTTGGCTTATGGTCAAAACCTAAGGCTAATGCTCCGTATGTATGTATTGAGCCGTGGTGTGGTAGAAGTGATACACTAGGTATGGATGTTGATATTGAGTATCGTATAGGTAACGTTGAGATAGAACCTAAACAGATTTTTTCTCGCGCATATACTATAGAATTTGGGTATTAGTTATATTATTCAAAATATGATAAAAGTTTACACTTTTTGAATTCGTAAGATTAATTACTATGAGTAATAGACTCTAGTATATCTAAGTATGTATCTATAAGAATAAATCCTTCATTATCCGTTGTTACATTTTTTTGTCCAAAAGGCTTAAGAAAACCTTCCGGAGCCATATCTCTGCTGATACTTTTTGTCGCAGCAAATTTCATCACGCTATTACTTATTTCTTCCGCACTAGTATTAGCATGTTTAGGTTTATATGACATTTGCATTTCTTTTTGGACAGAGCCTACATCTTTACAAGTGACTTCATCAGTTACTAACTTTAGATATACAGACTCTGCGGGAGTTGTTGATACAAACAGGATATTTACACAGTTTTCATATTTATGACTATTTATCTGTATTTCAGGTATGAGCTTGTAAGCAAGTAGTTTTTCATTAACAGCACCATATCTATCACCATTATCCAAAAGCATCTCTTGACCTAGCGTGATTCTAGCTGGTAAGAGTAGGGTGCTATTAGGGTACACCTTGTCAGTCAGATATACATCACCAAAGAAATTTACATAATAAGTCTCATAATATTGTTCTAATATTTTATCTTTGCTGTTTTTTACAGTTACAAAGTACTGACACTTTGTGTTGTCATTATTGCAAGATTCAATATCTATATCAATAAAAATAGATTTGTTTGCTTTTAGGGCTGTTCTTTTGTAGTGGTACTGAGTATCAGGTTGCATAGATATGTAATCACTACCGTTAATTATAGTCGTAGAACAGCCAGCCAATAATGCTATTGAAATTAAAGCAAAGAGTATTTTTTTCATATATTTTTACTTTGTGATAGACATAAGTATATTTTTGTAGACAATTGGTTTTTCTGAATTAAAAGTCTCTTTTAAAGTATCTTTGACTAGCCCAATTTTTTTACAGTATGTTTCTATACTTTGAGTTTTTTCAACTTGTCCTTTATATTTTACAGTTGAGTTAGCTTCTAGTTCGATACAGTTCTCATAATCTTTACCGTTAATAGTCAGTTTAGGAATTTCTTTTTTAAATTCATAAGTATTTGAGAACTTACTGTTACCTATTGTTATATTTTCTTTTCTAATCTTGTTAAATTCTATATTAGCTGGTAAAAGTAGTGTTTCTTTATCAGAATTAGGGTATTGAATATATACATCGCCGTTATTTTTCGTTATATAACTATATACATACTTTGATTGAGATACTTCTTTACCCGATGGTTCTTTAATTTCGCTGAAATACTGACATGATGTCTTATCATCGCTACAGTTCTTTATTGTTGTTTGAACTAAGAAGTTATCTTTATCATCAGCATCAACACGTTCGAAATTATATGTTGTACCAACATCTGTTGAAATATAGTCACTACCTTTTAATACTGAGCTATAGCCTGTAGATGCTAGAGTCATAATTGCGATTGATGTGAATATAAGCTTTTTCATGCTATCTCCTTTTACTAGGTAATCTATTTTGACCTGTGTATTAAAAACAATAAGTATTTTTTAGTCATAATCTTTAGATAGTATTATAGCAAATGAGCTGAAAAAAATTAGTAAAATCGTTGGAGAGTAATATTTATAAAAATGTTGACAATATGGCTCCATTTGAGAGAATTAAAATATATTTATGTTGAATCAAATAAATCATTGTATATAGTCGCTTCTTGTTTTTAGCCATATGTTTTTGTGTCTGATGTGTCGAGGGTGCTTATACATGTTTATCGAATAGGATAGTAAGATGATAAAAAGGTATGATGTAGCAGAAATCTCAAAGATTTGGGCAGATGAAAATAAATATGCAAAAATGCTTGAGGTTGAGTTAGCAATTCTTGAAGCTTTAGAGGACAAAATGGTTCCCAAAGGTACGGCAGCTGAGATTCGTGCTAAAGCAGAGATTAGACCTGATAGAGTTGATGAAATCGAGAAAGTTACCAAGCACGATATTATAGCTTTTTGTACTTCAATTGCTGAGCAATTCACAGCTGAAACTGGTAAGTTTTTTCATTTTGGTGTTACATCTTCAGATATTATCGATTCAGCTCTTAGCTTACAGATCCGTGAGTCAATGGAGTATGTTGTTAGAGACTTAGAGTCTTTATGTGATTCATTATTAGCAAAAGCTCAAGAAACAAAAGAAATCATTACTATGGGTAGAAGTCATGGTATGTTTGCAGAACCTATGAGCTTCGGTCAGAAGTTTTTGGGTGCTTATGTTGAGTTTAAACGTAGACTAAAAGATCTTAAAGAATTCCAAAAAGATGGTTTGACAGTACAGTTCTCAGGCGCGGTAGGTAACTACTGTATTTTAACTACAGAAGATGAGAAAAAGGCAGCTGATATTTTAGGTTTACCAGTTGAAGAAGTGTCAACTCAGGTTATCCCAAGAGATAGAATTGCTAAACTAATTTCTATTCATGGACTTATTGCTTCTGCTATTGAGAGATTAGCAGTTGAGATTAGACATTTGCATAGAAGTGATGTTTTCGAAGTGTATGAAGGTTTCTCTAAAGGTCAAAAAGGCTCTTCAACTATGCCACATAAGAAAAACCCAATTTCTACTGAAAACTTAACAGGTATGGCAAGGATGTTAAGATCTCATGTATCTGTAGCATTAGAGAATTGTGTACTATGGCATGAAAGAGATATTTCTCATTCCTCAGCAGAGCGTTTTTACTTACCAGATAATTTCGGTATTATGGTTTACGCGCTACGTAGAATGAAAAATACTATCGATAACCTTGTAGTTCAAAAAGATATTATCGAAGATCGAGTAAGAAGTACAAGTGCATATTTATCAAGTTTCTATCTACATTTCTTAGTAGCAAATACACCATTTATGCGTGAGGATTGTTACAAGATTGTTCAGCAAGTTGCTTTTGATCTTAAGCAAGGTGAGTCATTCTCGAAAAACTTGCAAAAAGTAATGCAAGATGAGCATAGTATCATTTTAGATGTTCCAGAAATGGATTTTGAGGGTATCAAGAAAACTTATCTAAAAGAAATTGATCATGTTTTTGCAAGGTCAATCAAAGTTTAGAAATGGTTTAAATCAGTTTCCATTTATCTCTTCACTACAAATATGTATCTTTGCTAGATACATGTAGTATCATTACATAAAATTAATATCCTAGTGTAGACATTATTTAAAACAATATTATACTAAAGCAGTATAGTTGTTATTATGTCGTATTTTATTTTTATGTTGTATAAACAAATTAAATCAGTACTGAAAATTCCTAGACATACCGTATATACGCTTATTATATACAGTTTACTATTAGGTTTTTTATCACTAACAATTCCTGTATCAGTTCAAACATTAGTTAATCTTGTTGGCGTTAGTTTGTCTATTAGGCCAGTTATATCATTGATAACTATTCTGTTTATTCTATTAACAGCAGCTTTTTTTGTGAGGATTTTTCAACTAAAGCTTGTTGAAGATATCCAAAGGAAAATCTTTGTAGATGTAGTACTGCGAGTGATAACTGCTATCTATCGAGTTGATTTTAACAAGTTAGATAAGATAAATGTTCGCGAGAAAATTAACAGGGCTTTTGAACTTAAGTTTTTGCAAAAGTCGGTATCAGTTATTTTCATAATCCTTCTGGATATATTCTTGCAGACTCTTTTTTGTGTAATTATTTTAGCGTTTTATCATCCATTATTTTTAGTCTTCGATATTTTATTGATTACTTGTATCATACTGTCAATATTTGTGCCGATGAACGCTGGGTATAAAGCTGGACTTAAAGAGTCGAGTAATATTTATGATATTGTTGACTCTCTTGAAGAGAAAACAGCGGAGTTTTTATCATTTAAACAACGCCCTCTAAATAATTCTATGAAAAAGGTCGATACCAAATTATGTAACTATTTAGATGCTAGATCTAATTTCTTTGGTGTAGTCTTGAGACAGCATGTATACATAGGTTTGACATACATATTCATAAATATTCTACTATTAGGTATCGGTAGTTATCTGATCATAAATGGTCAGTTATCTATTGGTCAGTTGATTGCTGCAGAGCTTTTGGTCAATATAGTTCTACTTGGATTACTGAAATTTAGTCAATATTTATATGATTGTTATGGTTTTCTTGTGGCGGTGCGTAAGATTCTAGATTTATTGGAGATTTCTCAAGAAGATAAAGTGCGTGCAGAGCATAAAGAAGCTAAGCTAGCTGATAATGTTGTATCATTGGATGTTATATTAGCCGACGATGAGCAAAAGTATACTTTTGATTACACTCAAAATCAGTTTTATGAACTTTGTTTATCAATAAATAGTGCGCAAAAGCTTCTAGATTCTTTCTTTGATGATAATTCTCTTGGAGTAATAAAATTAAATGGTGTTTGTCTGACAAACTACTCTAAGCAAGAGATTGGTGACAAAATCCATATTGCTAGTGGTATAGAGGTCATTGCAGGTACTGTGCTTGACAATTTATGTGAGGGTGATTTCTCTCAAGAGAGGCTTGAGTATCTAAGTGAATTATTAGATATCTTTGGTATTGCTTTTCTTGAAAAGTATTTTGAAAAAGAAATTGATTCACAAACTATCAAATACAATTTAGAGTTTAATACAATGGTAGTATTAAAGATGAATTTAATAAGAGCTATTTTAAAACAGCCTAAGCTATTAATATTAATTGATTCGTATGGCTTAACAAACAGGAATGGTCATATGGCAATTACACATATACTACGTAAAATAGCAACACCAACGTTAATTATATCTATTCAGTAAGTGGGGATTTAATGATGCAATTAAAATCATCAGAAATGCTTAGAAAAGACCCTAGCTTTAAAAAGATTATATTCTTGGTTTTATTGAGCATTATTGTTATAGGTGTTGTCTTGGGTATGATTCCGTGGCAACAAACTATCGATGGCTATGGCGATGTTACAACTTTATCACCATCTGAGCGTCAGCAAAATATATCTGCTCCTATTGGAGGTAGACTAGGTAAATGGTATGTATTTGAAGGTGATGCTGTTAAAAAAGGGGATCCTATCGTTGAGGTGCTTGATCTTGATCCTGAGGTTGTCTCTCGTTTAGAGGAAGAAAAGGCAGCAATTGAGCTGGGTATCAAGTCAGTTAAACTAGCAATAAAAAATACACAAAATAATATCGAAAGACATAAATATCTAGTAGATAAAGGAGCGAGTACTCAAAGAATATATGAGCAGGCTCAGATGGAGATGGTAAATTATACTCAAGAACTATCAAAACTTAATGTTGATCTAGCAAAAGTAAAAGTACAAATAGCACGTCAACAAAGCCGTTTAGTCAAAGCTCCTACTGATGGTGTGATAATGGATCGTATCCATGGTATGGGAGGGGTAATAGTCAAAGATACAGATGTATTAGCAGTTATAGTTCCAGAGAGTAAGTCTAGAATAGTTGAATTATGGGTTAATAGTATGGATGTACCTATGGTCAAGGTTGGCGATAAGGTAATGCTACAATTTGAAGGATGGCCTGCTATACAGTTTAGTGGCTGGCCTCAGGTAGCAATTGGTACCTTCGAAGGCGAGGTTATATTTATCTCTCCACAAAATAATGCCCAAGGACAGTTTAAGATATTTGTTAAACAAAGTGGTAGTAGGGATTGGCCATCTCCTGATGTGTTAAGACTAGGTACCAAAGTACATGGTTGGGTATTGCTTAATGATGTTAGTTTAGGTTATGAGCTATGGCGTAGATATAATGGTTTCCCGATAAATCTAAACAGTAGCCAGCTACATATAGGTATCAAAAAGAGTGAATCAGTGATTAAACCTGTAACGATAAAAGAGCAAGTACAGAATCAGCCATCAAATATAAAATAGCAATAGCTACACCTTTCTTTATGTTTATGAGTATTCTATAATTTATGGGTATTTGTTTCTAATGATTTATTTGGGTGTTTAAATGGATAAAAAACTAGTAAAACATATTGCTAAGCTATCTTGTTTTGATTTGAATGAGCAGCAGTTAGAGCAGTATACTCAAGACCTTACAAATATTTGTAAGATTCTTGATGCCGTCAAAGATTTTGATGCCAATGGAGTTACACCGATGGTTTCTCCAATTAGTGTTGATTTTAAATTTCGTGAAGATATTCCTCAAGATCAAGATAATCGAGCAAGTTTTGATAAATTTGCTTGTGAAGTAGTTGATGATTATTTTATGGTGCCACAGGTTGTTAAATAGGGTGAGCAATGTCATATATTAAAAAATTGAGAGCTAGACTAGATAGTGGCGAAGTCACAGCGGTTGAACTAACTAAGCAATATCTAGCAAAAATAAAAGACCAAGATAAAAGTATAAACTCTGTAATTACACTATGTGAAGCAGAAGCGTTAAAAGAAGCAGAAAATGCTGACGCTATTATTTCTGCAGGTAAGCAAAGTTTGTTGACTGGTATACCTATTTTGCATAAAGATCTTTTTTGTACAAAAGGTATCAAAACAACAGCAGCGTCTAAGATGCTAGATAACTTTGTAGCTCCATATGATTCAACAGTTACAAAAAACTGTAAAGATCAAGGTATGGTGACTCTTGGTAAGTTAAATATGGATGAGTTCGCTATGGGCTCAACTAATGAGCATAGCTATTACGGAGCTGTTAGTAATCCTTGGGACTTGGATAGAGTACCAGGTGGATCTTCAGGTGGTTCAGCGGCTGCGGTTGCTGCAGGATTTGCTCCTGTTAGTACAGGTTCAGATACTGGTGGATCTGTGAGACAGCCTGCGAGTTTTTGTGGTCTAACAGCTATGAAGCCAACTTATGGAAGTACTTCAAGATTTGGTATGGTAGCCTTTGCATCATCTTTTGATCAAGCAGGTATCTTTGGACATTATGCAGAAGATGTAGCTATTATGTTAGATGCTATCTCTGGAGAGTGTCAGTATGATTCTACATGTGTTGGTGTCAAAGAAAATCATTTTACACAAGATTTAGAAAAAGATATCTCAGGTAAAGTAATTGGTGTTGATGAAAGTTTGATCAAAGACTTACCAGCACAAATACAAGAAGCTGTATCAAAAACTCTTGATAATTTCAAAAAGCTAGGAGCTGAAATAAAGTCAGTTAAAGTTCCTGATTTAAAAGAGGCTCTTTCAACTTACTATATCATAACGCCAGCAGAAGCAGCAGCTAACCTAGCTAGATATGATGGTATTAGATATGGCTATCGTAATCCAGAAGCTAGAGACTTAGATGAGCTATACAGAAAATCTCGTACTGATGGTTTTGGTGAAGAGGTTAAGCGTAGAATCATGATAGGTAACTATGTGCTAGCATCAAGTCAGTATGACTCTTATTATAATAAGGCTCAGCAGCTACGTAAGTTGATGACTGATCAAATTAATCAAATATTTGAGCAAGTTGATGTTATATTCATGCCTGCAGCTCCAAGTGAAGCTTTCAAAAAAGGCGATAAGTTAGATCCTGTTTCGGCATATTTATCAGATATTTATACTATACCAGCTAATATATCAGGTCTACCAGCAATAGCTTTTCCGATTGGTTTTGCTAATGATTTACCTGTTGGTGGTCAGTTCATGGCTAAAGCATTTAATGATAATGTTTTGACACAAATGGTCACACAATATCAAAATAGTTATGGTATTGAAGAATTTATTTTAGAACAAGCGAGGATTTAATAGTGAATTGGGAAATGGTGATAGGGCTAGAGGTCCATATTCAGTTAAGTACTAAATCTAAGCTGTTTTCGACTTCTGCAACAAAATATGGGCAGCATCAAAATACTCAGGCTGCATTTTTAGATTTAGGTTTGCCAGGAACTTTGCCTGTAGTAAATAAAGAAGCTATTCGTAAAGCTGTTATATTTGGTTTAGCTGTAGATGCTAAAATATCAAAAGATAGCTTCTTCGCACGTAAGAATTACTTTTATCCAGATTTACCAAAAGGCTACCAGATTAGTCAATCTAATAATCCAATAGTCCAAGAGGGTAAGCTAGATATTGAAACTTCTAATGGAACCAAAACTATCAGAATTGAGCGAGCTCATCTAGAAGAAGATGCTGGTAAATCAGTTCATGGTTATGTCGCTGGTGAGACAGGGTTGGATTATAACCGTGCAGGTACACCACTTTTAGAAATTGTTACATATCCTGATTTTAGGTCATCTGAAGAAGTAGTTTCTTATCTTAAAAAGCTTCATCAGCTAGTCAAGCATTTGGGTATATGTGATGGTAATATGCAAGAAGGCTCGTTTAGATGTGATGTCAACTTGTCAATTAGACCACAAGGTCAAGATAAGTTTGGTACTCGTGCAGAACTTAAAAACATAAACTCGTTTAGATTTATTGATAAAGCGATTGAGTATGAATATGCTCGTCAAATAGCTGTGCTAGAGTCTGGTGGAGAGGTTGTTCAAGAAACTCGTCTATATGATGCGGATGCAAATGAAACACGCTCAATGCGTGCAAAAGAGGATGCTTTTGATTATCGTTATTTCCCAGATCCAGATTTATTACCATTGGTAATAACTGATGAATATATCGAAAGTATCAAAAAGCAGATGCCACTTAAGCCAGAAGAGCGTGAAGCGGTCTATCGTGAGCATTTAGCTGATCAAGAAGTTGAGTTTTTATTATCAAATCTTGAAATAGCAGATTATTATGATCAAGTAGCAGCTGTGATAGGCTATAAGCCCGCGTATAACTGGATAACAGTCGATTTAATATCAACTCTTAATAGAGCGGAAAAAGAATTCTCAGTAGATATAATCCCAGCAGAGATTCTATTAGAGATTATTGATAATGTCCAAAAAGATGTTATCTCACAAGCGAATGCTAAAAAAGTCATAGCAGAATATATTGAGTCAGCAACATCTGTTGCTAATATCATCGAGAAACTAGGTTTGAAACAAGTATCAGATGAGGGCGCAATAAGAGAATTAGTTCAAGGTATAATTGTAGCTAATCCTCAACAAGCTGCTGACTTTAAGGCCGGTAAGACTAAGCTTATGAGCTTCTTTGTTGGTCAAGCTATGAAGGCAAGTAAAGGTAAGGCGAATCCTAAGCAGGTTAATCAAATAGTTCAAGAAGAGCTTAATAAATAAAATAGGAAAATCAAATGAATACAAATAAATTTTACTATCATCTTATGAAGCTAAATGTTTTAAGTAGTAGCTACGTTGATGATGCTTATAAAGTTGCTTGGAAAGGAAATGTATACCCATTTTTTCATGATAGCAAGTATGAGTTTCATTATGAGGTTGCAAAGTACTTTGACAGAGCTGATGAGAAAACTATAGATAAGCTTTGCTCTTTATTAGATGATTATATTGATGAGAAAACAGATTTTTCTAATTTCGAAGAAAAGGTTGAAAAGGTAGTTGGTAAAGGTAATGTATTTTATGTTCTTGATTATATTTTTAAGTCAGGCCAATACCAGCAACTTTTGGAAAATGTTAAATTGAATAAAATTCACTTTAGCCAACATTTTATTGATCGTTTTGTCGCTGGTGGCTATTTCGATTAAGTTTTCTACCTATATATTTATTCCTAAATACTCGTTAGCAATATATTCAAATAGTGCTTTATGCACTTGATAGGTTGGATGGACACCATCCCAGAATATATATTCTTGAGGATTATCACATAATTTACCAGTTTCAGCAGCTAAAATCGCACTAGTAATATCTGGATTCAGAGGAATTTTATTCATATCTAGCTCTCCTGATGAAATATTCTCAGATTCTTGAAGTAGGATAGTCTTGGGATTGCCTCTTAATAGGTTTTCATAAAACTCTTTTGAGTTTAGACCATCTGGATTATAAGAGAAATAACCACCACTCCAGCAACTTTGGTTGGTTTTGCTTGAGCTTATCGAAGTGTGATATTTTTTGTTGAAATTATCAGTATCATTAACAAGCATCTCAAATATTGGATTCATATCTACAAATTCTATATTGGTTTGGTCTTCAGCAAACTGTTTTAGAATTTGGTTATGTAGAGAAGATACTTCTTTTAAGAGGTTTTGGTTGCCTATATTTTTTGACTCTGGTGTTAAACCTAGATTAGGTAGTCCTATAACTAGAGTTTTTTGTGCTTTTACAGTTTTGATAGCTGCTATAATCTTGTCAGTAACCTCGCTAGCAATATTCTTGAGTAAGTTAGGATCTTGATTGGCTGATATTGTTAAATAGTCATTTGCACCAATAAAAAATATTGCTAGATTTTTATTGGTATCGTGAGCTCCATCATCGAGAGAATATGCTTGAAGTTCAGTGTCTATCGTATAGGGTAAGCCAAGATCTGTCCAAGATGGTTCAAAGACAGCGGTAGCTCCTCCAACAGCATAATTACTGATTGGGATTTTATTTTCTAGAATTCCACTTAACATTGTTGTCCAAACTGAGCCATTAGAAAACATACCTCTATAATAAGGAGTTGATCTTGGGATAATTCCATTTGTATAACCATATAAGTTGCCTGTATCGCTTAGGCTATCTCCAAATATAAGTATTCTTTCTATGTCTTTGAGTTTTGAGTCTTGCGGGTTTGTGAATTTCGGACAGGTAGAGATTGTAAATATAGGTATACGATATTTTAGTGTTGTTGTGTAGCTATGCCAACTATAGTCAAAATCATTATTTTGATGCTCTATAGCTATATCACCATTCAAATTATCAAAATTCGCACTATTAATAGTCCAACCATTTTTTAGATTATATTGTATTGAACCATTATATTGTAAATTCTCAGAATGGAAGTTTATATCTATAGTTGAGTTATAATCTACAAACTTATCATTGGTATACTGTCCAACATTGATATACTGATTTGCATCTAATACTTGATTGTTTATGGCACTTCCAGTGCTATTTCCTGGAGATATACTGAATGATATTGGGACTGAACAGTTATTCTCTATAATAATTTGTGATCTTGCATCAGCATAACATAATTCAGTTAAGGAAGTGGTTAACGTCAAAAAAACCAGACTAAGCTTTCTCATGTATACAAAAAATAAACTAAATAATAGTAATACTTTAGCTTAGCGTTAACTCAGTGACTACATGTATACAGCAATGTCTATAGTGAAAGTATTCATATGCTTGTCGTTATATAACTTTTGATATGAATACTCTGGACCTATTAAGACATTGTTGTCAAAATATGCGCGTTGAGTTGATAAAACTAGCTGGTTTTTGATTCCAGATGGAGATTGACCAAATAGCAGTGGAGATGCTGGTAATGACATCGGTATATTAGCAGAATTATATGTTTGCCCATATGATACACCAAAGTTTGTATTTCTGCCGCCTAGCTGTAATGAATAGTTTGCTGCAGCATACCAGCCTCCAGCTAAGACATTTTGATTACTACCATTAAAGTCTTTTCTATTTGTAGTACTTGCCCAACCTGTTCCTAGGTTTAAAAAACCACCACCTATAGTGTAAGTTAGGTTACCATTAATGTTGAAGCTGCCTATATTATCAGTTGAAGAATTTTGATTCTCCAAAAACTTGCTAAAAGAAGCATTTCCAGCTCCAGCAATATTAAAAACATAACCTGTATTAAAGCCAACAGCTAGGCTCTCAGTCCAACTCTCAGCATAGAATAGTCCGGTTGAAAAATTTAGATGATTATCATCAGATCCAAAGACTGCTATATTAGCATTTAGAATGTCATCTTTATAGTTTAGTGATATGTTGGTTGTTCTACCCGGTGCCAGAAATCCTGTTATACCACCAGTCCATGGCCCACCACCACCAAAAGCACCTACTGATAGTTTACTTCTTCCAGCAGTTACAAATAATGGTGATGTATCTAGATTACCAAATATGACAAAAGCATTGCCTAAGCCAAAGTTATTAAGCTCACTAGTGCTGATATCAAATTGAGCGGTCACGTAGTGTCCTACATTGGCTAAAAAATATAATGTAGAAGATGTCAGAGAAATATTTTGACCATTAGCATTTAGAGTATAGCCATTTGAGATTCCCTCACTACCAGACCATACTTGAGCATCGACTTCTATTTTTCCGCCTAAAAATATAGCATAGTCATCAAATTTATTGCGTTGTCCGATTACCGTAGATGAGAATAAACTGCCTGATATCATTCCTATAGGTATACTATTATTACCTGAGTAGGCTCCTAAAAATGTTACTTGTCCTCTGGTAGTAATAGCTGGGGCATTTCCGACATTAATAGCACCATCATGAGTAAAGATACCGCCTGCTAGGGTATTTCTTAAATCTATGATTGAATTATTTGTATTTATACTGGTGCTGATTTCGTAAGCATTTGTACTATTTCCAAATATTAGGCTTATATCATTAGGTTTTTGGTCGGTTATTTTTGAGTCATATGTTGTTAATCGATTGGAGTCTAGTGTGTTTTCTTCCATATCACTAATATCAGCTTGTAATTTACGTATCTGCTGCTGTAGTTCAATGATAGCTTCTTCATTTAAGCTAAGCTCTTGACCATTAGTGTTTGAAAAAGCTGTGCTGTAAGATAATAAAATAACTATACATATAATTATAGGCGCTGTAATTTTAGAATTCATAAGAATGTTATTGTATTAGAAGTAACAAATTAGAACTTAGATAATATCACCATGATAATGATAATCAATATCATTTATAGCAAATGAATAAATTAGATTATCTATCCAATATAATAGGCTTAGCACTCTCGCTAAGGAATAGTTTTTGTAATAATAGTAATGCTATTAAATATCCTGGTATGGAAATAATACCTCCTAGTGTGAAAAGCATTGAGTAACCAATATTCGCAGCTAAGAAACCACTAAGTGACATTCCTAGTATATAGATTAGAAGTTCAGCACATACTAAAACTGTAAAGTCAGTGCCTGCTTGATCTTTTGAGCTAAATTTCATGAATATAGTATATAGAACTATCATCTCCATAAGTCGAGAAGCCATATTTAATAATACAATTCCAAAGATAAATATTTGATTATTAATGCCATAAAAACTTATAAATCCTAGAGAGAAATAGCAAAAGCCTCTGATTACTGCCAATATTGTCAAAAGAATAGTTTCTTTATAAAAGTTAAAGAGATAACTAATAACAGCTGCACCACAAACACCTATTAATGCACTACCAGTTCCCATAACTATGCCTATCGTTGTTAGCGGAATGTGAGAATCTACCAAAAATGATGATTGCATTCCCATAACCAAACCTTCACAGGCTCTGTAGCTCAAACACATAAGTAACAATATTCTGGTTTCTTTTCTACTAAAGAAAGACTTTAGAGATGGTATGTGGTGCCGGTATTCTTCGTTTTGATGATTTTCATTTATAAGAAACATATAGGCACAAATGCATAAACTTATCAAAGTCATATATAGAGTAATTTGATGCCAGCCTAAAATTTTGTATAGCGCAATTAGAGATGCTCCACCAATCATGCTACCTAGAGTAGTGCCAATTACTCTACAAAAGTTGCTCCACTGTAAGCTTTTAGCTTTTGTTTGTTCTATTGAAAATCCATCAATTGCTATATCTTGAGTTGCTGCAATGGAGGACAATAAAAACGCAAATAAGAAAATATAGTTGGTATAGTCTTTTGGAGTGTAAATAGAGAATATTAAAAATAGACTTATGGTTAAAAATTGCATTACAATAAACCAGCTTTTTCTTCGGCCTATTTTTTTGATATATAACCTATCTACATAAGGAGCCCATAGGAATTTGATAACCCATGGTAATAGTAAGATACTAAAAAGGCCTATTTTTTCTAAAGAGACTCCTTCAGAACGTAGAATCGTTGGTAATCCAAAAGTACAGAAATATAGTGATATAGCTTGTGCTAAATAAAGAATGGTTATATCAAGTTGTTTTTTCATATCAAATTATCTTCAATTAGAATTTGTTGAGCTTTTTCCCATGCTGAGCATGTATTACCAATAGCAATACAGCTAAAGGGCATACCCTTAGCCATTGCTGGAGCATTAATCTTTTTGATCATAATAGGATCATTTGTGACACGAATCATACCTAGACACCATTTAGCAAGTTCAGGTTTAGACTCTTTAAACCATTTTGCTTGTTTTAATCGTGCTTTATGCTCAAACTGATATTGTTCAGAAAAAGTACTAATTACTAAGAATTTTTGTTGTTTCTTTAGTATTTGAGAACATTTATCTAACCAGCTAAGTACATCTTTATAGCTTGGGGAGCTACCAAAATGCATTTTAACTATTGGCCATTTTGAAATATCGCAGTCTATCATAATGTTTCACTCTCTATAAAAGAGCTCTTTGAACAACTAAATAGATATGCTTGTTTTTCAGGTAAGGCTATCTCACCAAGATTTGAATATCCGATTTTAGGAGCGATTTTTTGAAAAGGGATCACTCTGACATCAGGTTCAAAGATAACTTTATTAGCGCCAAGCATATCAAAGCAATATTTGCTAAGAGCTTCTACAAGTAATTTAGAATATCCTTTACCTATAGCTTCTTCAGGGCCAATTAGCAGATGCCATCCATATTCATTATTATTAGTAGAGAAGTAATTAGCGATACGATCAGTCTGTGTGTTATAAACTTCAGCATAGGCGATTTCTGAGTTATCTATCGATAATATAAGTAATTTTTGGTTAGGCTTTGAAAGCATATTGCAAAAATGTTTTTTTAGCTCTGACTTTGATTTATTTAAGCTCCAGAATTTTGCTACGTGAGGTTTATTCATCCATGAGTGAGTAGTATCTAAATCATGTTCTAAGTCAAATGCTCTAAAAGACACTCTATTATGCTTGAATAAATATTTATCTACATTTTTAGTGCTTTGGGCAAGATAAAGAGGATTATCAAGTTGACCTGTAGATATTACCTTAGGTCTTGCTGAATAATCACTATATCCAACTTCAAAAATTCTTAGCCTATTCAGACATAGTTTTGTAAAAGTTGGTTTATATAGATCAAAACGTTCAAAACGAGATTTTAGCTCAGGATTGCTTGTCTGATATTTTTGTATACATTCATCTAATTTTTGATAGAAGTAAAGTTCGGGGTAGTTTAGTTTATCTGCTAGTATCGAAGAGATATATCTATAGTGAACAACAAATAATCCTGTATGAATAAATTGCAGAAGGTAATCATCTTCAACTTGAGGAATGGCGTTTTTTACCTGTTGTGGAAGTGATCTTAGTTCAGCAACAGGATTTTTGCATATATTTATATCATCGACAAAATCTTTCATAGCCAGACCAACAGGGAGATTGTCCTCTATGATTAATATACTATTTTCTCCATGAGGAGAGAAAACCATGCCATATTTGTATAAGAAATGTAGTAGAGCAGGGACAGTATTTTCAAAAAACATTTCTAGCCATTTATCAATATCTAAAGATGATTCTTTGATCATTTCACAAATGATACTTTTATTATTAGCATCAACATAAGTTAAAGCAGCCATTGTTATAGCCTGTTCAGTACTTTTAAGTTTAGTGTGAATACTTTCTCTCCAGATTGCACCTAACTGCTCTGTAAAGTAGTATGGTACCTGAGGAACTTCTGACTGATAAGGATGATGGCAGTAGGCACTAGCTAACTCTCCTAGAAGAATAAAATTACATTTAGCTAAAAACTCATCTTTTTGGACTATATTTTTAACCCATTGTGTAAGCATTGGGGCATTAATTGTTTGATCTTTGGGTAGGCCTCTATAAACCGCGGTATTTAGTATATTTAGAGGTAGTTTTATACTGTGTTTTTCAGGATGAGAAATATTAGACATAGTTCTTATTGATTGCATAGCTAAGTATTGATCGGTAGACTTACCAAGAAATATAATATCTTTATCAGCTATATATTTCGTGAACTGTTGCATTACAGCATTTTTCCACTGCCATGGATGAACAGGTAAAATATAAAAATCACTAGGCTTTTTACCGTTCATCTTTATAGTTTTATTGAAACTGAGTAAGGTTTCTGAGTTAATTTCTTTATTAGTAATTTGTAGATAATCAGTACTTGCTATAGATGAAAAAGTTACTAAATCTTTGTTTACGGCAATCCACACTAAATTGATGATTTTTTGCATTTCTGGAGCGTAGTTTGCATAGTCTGATGCATTAAAGCCAATGCGACCCTTATTAATCACAAACCAGGGGTGACCAGTCATGTTTCCTTCTATGTAGGCATATGGAAGTTTGTATATGTCCTTTGCTGAGATATTGTCTTTTTGTAAGATAGCGATATCTGCAAATATCGTATTATTTAGCTCTTTTATGAGGTGTGCCGTTGTGACAGAGTCAATATTTGTTATAGGTAGTGTATCAATGATAAGTCTTATAGCATCATCAGCAGGTTTTGTACTATTACTCTCATGTCTTGTTACAGAATCCTTTTCAATAGTTAAATTACCGTATATTCTTTGTACAGCCTTAAATTTGTAATATAGGTTGGAGTTTATTTCTAAAGTATATACTTCTTGATCTATATCTTTTTGTAGTGGCTTAAAAATTCCTTCATAACTAAATTCTGAAATTATCTTTTCCAATAGTCTTGTGCTAGCTATCTTGTAGTAGTTTATTTCCTTTTTCATATAAATAGTCTCCTGTAATTTATGCGACTTTAATGTTTGTTCTTTGTCTTAAGTGTTTTCTTGGAACACCAAATGTTGAGAAAATCGTTCGAGAAGATACTTTGTATATCTCTTTGTTGAGAAGAGTATTTACTATCACAGCATTTCTATAACCCCCTAATCCTAAATCAGGAGTACCTACACCATGAGAGTTGATCTGAGCATTTTGGACAAAAATTTTTAAAGACGTATTTTGCGTGATTATTTTATAATCACGAGATATTTTGAGATTATTGCTATCATCTCGTTGAATTAGTGCTTCTATATTTTTGAGGGCATTATTTATATTTGCTTTATATCCGGTTGCTGCAATAACCCTATCTGTTGCGATTGAGAACTCTTGATTTTGCTGACTATGATAAAAAGAGCAGAGAAGTTTATCTTGTGAGTTATCAATATTTAGGCATTCACAGTTTGCAATTAATTCAGCATTGTTTTTATTTTCTATAGATTGTTCATAAAGGACATCATAGATATCTGATATTGTTTCAGCACTAATTCCTTTATAGAGTAAATCTTGTTCACTTAGAAGTTTAGGCTTTTCTAAATTAGGTAGGTTATAAAAATACTCAATATAATCAGGTGAGAAGTGTTCTAGACCAAGTTTAGAGTACTCCATTGGGAAAAAGCCTTTACTTCTAGTTAGCCAGCTAATTTTTGTAGAATCATCTTTTGACTTCATCAAATCTAAAAATATCTCTCCAGCACTTTGACCAGAACCTATCAGCGTTATGTGCTGATCTTTTAGAGCTAGATCTTTTATATTCAGATATTCACTACTATGGTGAATGTTCGCTTTATTCTTAAGTTTACTTGGCAAATATGCAGATGTACCTAACCCAAGTACAATGTTCTTTGTTAAGTATTGTTGCTCTAGATTATCTTTATCTTTTACTGTGATGCACCAAGCCTCGTTCAGGGAATCTATCTGATGCTCTATATTTATAACTTCATAGCCAAATTTACAAGAATTACACTTTTGTGATACCCACAAGCAATAGTCGTTATATTCTTGTCTAGGTATAAAGAAATTTTCTTTGAAGTAAAATTTATACATACGGTTTTTTTGATGTAAGTAATTTAGAAAAGTAAATTCACTAGTTGGATCAGCCATAGTTACTAAGTCAGCTAAGAATGGTACTTGTAATGTTGTCCAGTTCATCATCAACCCAGGGTGCCAAGAGAAATTATCTTTTTTATCAAAGAAAAGGCAGTTGATAGGTTTATCGTTTAATAATGCCGCTAGTCCAAGATTAAAAGGACCAATTCCTATGCCAATAATGTCATAGATTTTCATATAACCTCCTTAAAAGGATTATTTGTATTTACATAAATAGATTGATTAGTTAAAGGAGCCTGTAGTTCATCAAGCCCACAAAGTCTTGTGCGTAGATTAGCCTTTAGAGGTAATTGATCTATATTTAGAATCTTTTTGATAAATTTATCGCAGGTTTTATACTTTTCTAGGAAGCTTTCTAAGAAATCTATAGTTATTTTTATTAAATCTTGTTCGCTAATATAGCCAGTATTTGTAACGGCTTCTATTACAGAAAGAAGTTGATTTACAACGAAATAGTAGCAAAAATGATGATCTATAAAGTCCTCAGATTCTTCACATAGACTACTGATATCTCCGAAATTAGCTTTTTTGAGTTCTGGATGGTCTTTTATATAATAATATCCTTGGCTATCACGATAGTAGCTTTCAACTGGTAGTCCATGCTCTAGTTTGACTAGCAAATTTTGTTGATGAGCTTCAAGAGCAATACCATATTTTGAGTACAGCCATAGTATAGGGGTAATAGCCACTGTTAAGTAAGTCTCAAACCAGTAGATAGTAGCTTCATAAGTAGAGATATTATTGTGTACGCTGAAGTACTGAATTAATGAGCCAATACGCGTAGCTTCATTAAATGGGTTGGGTTCAGTTAGACTTGCAATACATGCAATATCATCTTGAGGATTAAAGTTGGCATTGCGTATAATGCAGATACTCGGATCAAAAACCTTATTATTAACTTTTATTGCACAATAAGCAGGATCTGTAATTAGCTTAAAGAATGGGAACTCATTATTTAAGATAGTCTGTAAATGATTTGTATATAGTTTATGAACCGTCAAACTTCTGTTACATTCTTTCGCCAAATTCGTTCTTACTGAATTTGTTATGGCGATATTTAGCGAGAATTTCAGCATAATGTTGGCTTGTGGAGAGTACACAGTTCTAACAGAGGTTGTTGGATAAAACCAAGGGCCTGTTATGCCAATATCTATTATCTTTTTTTGAGCTTTATACTTTTGGATTTCATCATGTTTTGCCAAGTATTTTGCTTGCCAAGGATGTACAGCAAATAATTGGTAATCTTTATCAGATTTATAGTATATACTCTCATTTTTTAGGAAGTCTGAAAAAATCTCATCTGTATTTTTTTCAAGTAATGATTGTGATTCTAAAATATCTTTACTTATATACATATAATAAAGCTGAAACTTGCCATTTGTTTCTGGAGAATATTGTACGAACTCTTCCTTAGAAAAGCCTTCTCTACTCTTAGGATCTGGTTGTAATCGATGACCTCTTATTAAGTTTTGCTCATTTGTGATAAATGAGTTTTCATATCCAAAGGCATCATCAATTTTGTGTTTTCTGTAATGTAATATCTGAGCAATATTTGTTGCGGAGTTGGTTATCCTCTCTAATAACTCATCAAAGGCGATTACATTAGAGCTTTCTAACTCCTTGCTAATTAAAAATACAGCCTCAAGAGGGTCAAGCTTTATTTTTTCATCTTGTTTTACTAAATAGCATGGTAATTCCCATATTGGTGATTTCAATATTGGAGAAATTTTTACATTAGTTTCAAAACTAGAATCTATAGATTTTAAAAGGATCTTAAATCGATAACCACCATCATTGTTTCGGGATAATTCATAATTGTTAAACTCACGGTAGTAACAATTTAAAAAATTTTTTAGAGTTATTCTATTTGCGTATTTATTCATTGTTTGCTTGCCTCTATTTGATTTTTGACTAAGTTGCCATAGTGTTTTATTTGCTTGAGACAGGCACTTATCAGTTCTGATGTTATCATTGGATTAACTAAGGTGATTTTTAAGTAAATATTCTTATTTATTTTTGTCTGAGCTATAGCAAATTTGCCACTATGAAATATAAGCTTATGAATCTCTCTATTAATTAAATTTAGAGTGTTAGAACTTAAATTTTTATCATAATACCTAAAAACAATTGTATTTAGATGATTGCTTAAGTGTTGTTGCTCTTCAAAGGCTAGTTGTAGGCTATTGTCTTCTTCTACAGTTGTTATCGTTATATTTGTAATCTCAATAATATGATCAATCCATTTTGCAAATAATTCAGTACCACTATTTTGCAATGAGATAAATATTTTTAGAGCATCAAACCTACGAGTTGTTTGTATCGATTTATCTACTAAATTTATAGTATCAAAGCCATCTTCATCAGGGTTTAAGTAATCAGCATGGTAACTTAGAAGCTTGAATGCTTGTCTATCTTTACAGAAAAAAGCCCCACAACTTACAGGTTGGAAAAATAGCTTATGAAAATCAATAGTTACAGAATCAACAAGTTCAAGACCGACTAGTCGATCTTTGTGTTTATTTGAAAGTATTAGAGCTCCACCAACAGCGGCATCTGCATGAAGCCAGATGTTATGTTTATTTGCTATTTCTGCTATTGACTTGATATTATCAATACAGCCAAAGTCAGTATCTCCAATAGTTGTAACTATACATATCGGAATTAAGTCTTGTACTTTCAGAGAGTCTATTCTTGAGGCTAAATCTTTAACATCTAATTTAAGATTCTCATCTGTTTTTATTAGTTCGATTGAGTTTTTACCTAATCCTAATATTGATAGAGATTTGTGCACAGAGAAGTGCGTTTTTTCTGTGCATAAGATACGAAATTTGTTAGCAGTATTTGGTAAACCTAAATCTGCTATTTTATGATTTAGAACATTTTCACAATAATGATCTCTTGCTAAAAGTAGTCCCATTAGGTTTGACTGAGTTCCACCACTTGTAAATATACCATCTGAGCATGGATTATCTATGTAAATTAAAGAGCTAAACCAGTTAATAACAGCTTGTTCAATATATGTGGCAATAGGGCTTTGATCCCATGAATCCATAGATTGATTTAGAGCTGAGATAAATATTTCAGCAACTAATGAGGGTAACATTACAGGGCAATGTAAATGAGCCATGGAAGTTGGAGAATTAACATTCAGCGAATGTTTAAAAAACTCGCCAAGCTGATTCTGGATTATATTCTCTAACTTTTTAGGTTCTTTATCTATCTTATATTGAGTAGTTAATCTTTCTAGTTGCCTTGCCTCTTGCCCACTAAAAATGTTAGGGCTCTTTAAGTTAGCTGTGATTATTTCTAACGTATCTTTTATACTTTGTTTATATGCATTAGTACTTTCTATAGAGCTGTTTAGAAAGTAGTTATCAAGATTTAGACTCATATATTCTCCTTAATCGAGTCTTCTAATATTTGAACTACTTCATTGATTTGTTCAATAGTTATTGTTAAAGGAGGTAATAGTCTAATAGTTCCTCCAAAGCGACCGCCTAACTCAACTATCAATCCCATATCAAAACAAGTTTTTTTGATTGCTAGAGCTTTTTTTCCATCAGCTGGCAAGCTACCGATTGAGTCCGGCTTTGAAGATATATCAACTATTTCCATACCAATCATCAAGCCCGAACCACGAACATCACCAATAATGTTATATTTGTTTTTTAGGCTATGGAGTTTGTCGAGTAGATAATTACCTTTTTTACTTACTTGTTCTAGGAAGTCAGTATTATTTACTCTTTTTAGAACAACGCTTCCTGCAACCATTGCAAGCACGTTACCACGAAATGTTCCTGTATGAGCACCAGGCTTCCAAGTATCTAAATAACTTTTGTATAGTATTACAGATATTGGTAATCCTCCACCAAGTGCTTTAGATAGAACAATTACATCTGGATCAATACCGGCTTTTTCAAAAGCATATAAGTATCCTGTTCTGCCAATACCACACTGAACTTCATCAACAATTAGAGGTATATCTAGTTCCTTAGTTAGCTCTCTTATTGCCTTTAACCATTTTACAGGAGCTGGGATTACACCTCCTTCACCTTGGACGGGTTCCAGTATGATTGCGGCTGGTTTTTTTATACCACTTTCAGGATCTTTTAATAATCGAGAGATCATTTGAATATTTATGTCTATGCTTTGTTCATCTTTTAGACCAAAAGGGCAACGATATGAATAAGGATAAGGTAGGAAATGTACATAGGGAGTAAGTCCAGCAATATCTTGTTTTGGTTCTAAATTACCCATAAGAGAAAGTGTTCCATGAGTCATACCATGATAGGCACCATGAAATGCAATTATATTTTCTCTACCTGTTGCCGTTTTGCATAGTTTGATTGCTGCTTCAACTGCATCAGAACCACTTGGGCTACAAAATTGAACTTTTGTTTTGCCATGATAAGACTGGGGTAGAGTATTTAGTAGCTCTTCCATAAAGCTATGTTTTTCTTCTGTAAGTAAGTCTAATGTATGTATCGGAACCCCTTTGTTTAGAGTTTGTGATATGGCATTTGTAATTTCAGGATCATTGTGTCCAAGAGCAATAGTTCCAGCTCCTGCTAGGCAATCTATATATTTTTTATTCTCAATGTCTGTTAAATAAACACCTTGAGCTTTTTTTATAACTAAAGGATTTTTTCTAGGATAGCTTCTAGCATTAGACTCCCAAGTTGCTTGATTTTCTAACATCGTTTGTTGTGATTGTAAATTCATATTTTATCTCTGCTGTTTATTTATTGATAATGATTATCATTTACATTATATTTAAATGCAACATGAATCAGCAAAAAAATTATGAAAAAACAAATCAGTGTAGCAAAATTTGGTGGAACTAGTGTCGCAACTATCGCAGCTATATATAAATGCGTTGACATAGTCAAAAACAATGAAGATATAAAAGTTGTTGTTGTCAGTGCGCAAGCTGGAGTTACTAATTTATTAGAGAAGCTTATAAAAAGTGATATTTATGGCTATAAAAAAATATTTAAAGACCTTCATCTTATCATAGATCCTATTGTCGAATCTGTTCTGCCAGCAGAGAGTTCTAATGTAGAGAACCTATTTAGTGAGCTCGAGGAGTTTTGTCAGAGACTATATATAAGTCAAGAATTAGATTTACGATTACAATCACAGATCTTATCTTTTGGAGAGAGGGTTTCAGCATATATTTTTAATCATATTTTGAGGGAGCAAGGCATAAATTGTGAGCATATAGATGCTCGAAAAATTATTAAAGCCGATGGTGGTTATATTGAGGCTAAGCCTTTATTAGAAAACATAAAAAATCAGGCGAGGAAATATCTTTCTGATTCGGAAAAGATATATGTCATGGGCGGCTTTATTGGTTCAAATTTAGATAATGAAACAATATTGTTAGGCCGAGGAGGGAGTGATTATTCAGCTGCATTGATTGCTGAGGCTATAAATGCAAATATGCTGTATATTTGGACAGATGTTGCGGGTATACATCAAGCTGATCCAAGATTGATACCTAAATCTCGAGTAATAAGACAGATAAATTTTGAAGAGGCTATTGAACTGATAAGCTTTGGTGCAAAGGTTTTGCATCCTGATACGCTTTGGCCTGTAATAAGAAGTGGAACAAAAGTATTTGTCGGGTCAACATTTGATCCTAATAAAGGAGGAACTTGTATTGTAGATAATCAAGAGTTAGTTAATAGAGATGGAGTGAGAGCTATTACAGAAAAGCATGAACAAATTCTGATGAAAATAAAACTTCAAGATAGAGATATATCAGATGTGGCTCCTGATATTTTTTCTCTGCTAAAAAAATATGGAGTAACGCCAGTTATAGTTAGTTTGAGTGACAAAGAATTCTCATTTGTTATTAATAGACTTGATAAATTTATAGAAAATTCTGTAATTAGTGATTTAACTGCCTTACATCTTGATTGTTTTGAATTTGAGCGTAATTTATCTTTAACCGCCTTAATTGGAAATGGTTTAGATAAGATACCTCAGTTGTTTAAGGACCTTTCGGATAGGCTAGGCATATCAAGTAGTAAGTTAGTTGGTTATGGAGCTAAAGGTAATAGCTTATATTTTCTAACAGAGAGCGATAATACTCTCTTGCAAAGAGTGTATGATGAAATTTTCAAAAATTAGAAGTCACTTTTTTAAGCAAGATTTACATTTAATATATATATTTAGACTGTGGTCAACCATTTCAGCTCCAAGAGATTGAACTATTTTTTTCTGCATGGCTTCGATTTCTTCACTATAAAATTCTTGTATTTTGTTGCATGAGACACAGATAATATGATCGTGGTGATCTCCTTGGTTTAGCTCATACATAACTTGATCAGAGTCTAGCTTAAGTCGGCTTATTATTCCTGCTGATTCAAACTGATTAAGCACTCTATAAACTGTAGCTATGCCTGTACTACTTCCTTGAGATTTAAGCTTAGAAAAAACATCATCAGGACTAAGATGTCTGTCTTTATTTTCTTCAAAAAGTTTAAGTATTTCAACTCGTGGTTGAGTAATCTTAAAGCCATATTGTTTTAGATCAAAGTTATTTGAGTTCATCTTATGTTGTTTATAGATTTTTTATAAAATTCTAATATTAAAGATTATGTGAAAAGCTTGACTAAGTAAAGCCTTTAGAGGCTATAGTGTTTTACGATTTTAGGTTTTTGTAGTTCAAATAATTATTTTATAGTATCTATAAGCTTTTAAATTTCTTATGACTTTGTACTTAAACTCTAATTGTGCTATCATTAACGAACTAATTATTTTTATCAATCTTTTTCTATGAGCGCTAATGTTTATGCAGAATTTGCACCAATATTGATATTCCTTATCATAGCTTTTGGTTTGGGAGCAGCATTTGCAATGATCGGTAAAATTTTATCGATGATTGTTGGAGCTAATAACCCGAATGCAACAAAAGGTGAGACTTTTGAGTGTGGATTTCCAACCTTCGGAGATGCTAGAGAAAAGTTAGATGTCCGTTTTTACTTAATAGCGGTACTGTTTTTGGTATTTGATTTAGAGTTGGCGTTCATTATTCCTTGGGGTATAAATTTAAAGGCTAGTGCTGGAATGCCTGCTATTTCAAATCATGCTTTTTTTGCGATGATTATATTTTTGGTGGTACTATTCTTGGGCTTGATATATGCCTGGAAAAAAGGAGCTTTAGAGTGGGAATAGGTAACGAGAATAAAGGTTTTATAACTGCAAGTGCTGATGCACTTATAAATTGGGTGCGCACTGGTTCATTGTGGCCTGTAACTACAGGTTTGGCTTGTTGTGCGGTTGAGATGATGCATGCTGGTGCTGCTAGGTATGACTTAGATAGATTTGGTATTGTTTTTAGACCATCTCCTAGGCAATCAGATGTTCTTATCGTTGCTGGTACACTTTGTAATAAGATGGCTCCAGCACTACGTCAAGTCTATGATCAGATGCCAGATCCTAAGTGGGTGATTTCTATGGGTTCGTGTGCAAATGGTGGTGGATACTATCACTACTCTTACTCTGTGGTGAGAGGGTGCGACAGAATAGTTCCTGTGGATATATACGTTCCAGGATGTCCTCCGACTGCAGAAGCTTTAGTTTATGGGATAATACAGCTGCAGAACAAAATTATTAGAAAAGATACTATAGCGAGGAAGTGATCGTGAGTGCTAGGTTACAAGATCATTTTAATAATGTAGAAAAAATATTGAACGGTTTTGGTGTTGAGTGTTATGTTGCATATGGTGAGATTAATATTTCTATTAAAGATCAGCGTGACATACATCTTGTGCTAAAAAAACTTAAGAAAGAGTATCACTTCAAGCAACTTACTGATATTACGGCTGTTGATTATTTGACTTATGGTCAGTCTGATTGGCAAGTGGGTAAGGTTGTTTCTCAAACAGGTTTTTCAAGGGGGAGACAACAGGGCTTTAAAACTGCTGATGTTAATAATAGATTTGAGATTATTTATCAGTTGCTAAGTATGGCTAATAACGTTCGAGTTCGTGTCAAATGTAAATTAAAAGATGCTCAGATTATTATGGTTGACTCGGTTGAGGATCTTTGGCCTTCGGCTAATTGGGCTGAGAGAGAGGTTTATGATATGTTTGGGATCTATTTTAATAATCACCCAGACTTACGTAGAGTGCTTACTGACTATGGATTTGTGGGGCATCCTTTGAGAAAAGATTTTCCCCAGACAGGTTATGTGGAGATGCGTTATGATGAAAATCTTGGCAAGGTTGTTTATGAGCCTGTAGAGATCGATGATAGGGTCAATGCACCAAGAGTAATTCGCAATCAATAAAATTATGGGTTTGTAACAATGGCAGAGTATAAAAACTATACACTAAATTTTGGTCCAGTCCATCCTGCTGCGCATGGTGTTCTTAGGCTTATTTTAGAGCTAGATGGAGAGACGGTTGTTAGGGCTGATCCGCATGTTGGCTTACTTCATAGAGGAACAGAAAAACTTGCTGAATTTAAACCATATAATCAAAGTATTGGCTATATGGATAGATTGGATTATGTCTCGATGATGTGTAATGAGCATGCTTACGTGATGGCGATCGAGAAGCTTTTGGAACTTGAGGTTCCTGAAAGAGCTCAGTACATTCGTGTGATGTTTGCTGAAATGACAAGGATTCTTAATCATTTGCTTTGGGTTGCTGCGTGTGGTATCGACTTAGGCGCTATGACAGTATTTTTGTATGCTTTTAGGGTTAGAGAAGACTTATTTGACTGTTATGAAGCTGTTTCTGGTGCTCGTATGCATGCTGCGTATTTTAGGCCAGGAGGTGTTGCTAGAGATTTACCAACACAAATGCCACAATATAAGCAAACTAGATTTACAAGCAAAAGAAAAACCAAAAAAATCAATGCTAACAGGCAAGGCGGTATGTTGGACTTTTTAGATTCTTTTGTTGTTGATTTTGATAAATCTCTAGATGAGATAGATACACTTTTAACAGATAACAGGCTTTGGAAACAAAGAACTGTGGATATTGGCGTTGTTACAGCAGAAAGAGCGGTTGAGCTTGGCTTCACTGGGCCAATGTTGAGAGGTAGTGGCGTGGCTTGGGATCTTAGAAAATCTCAACCTTATGAGGTTTATGATAAGCTTGATTTTGATATTCCTGTTGGTGCTAATGGCGATTGTTATGATAGATATCTTGTCAGAATGGCAGAAATGCGCGAATCAAATAAGCTAATTAAACAATGTGTTGATTGGTTGCGAGCTAATCCAGGGCCAGTTCTTTCGGATAATCACAAAGTTGCTCCTCCAAAAAGAAATGCAATGAAAAATAATATGGAAGAGCTTATTCATCATTTTAAGCTTTTTTCTGAAGGTTATTGTACTCCTGAGGGAGAGGTTTATGTTGGTACGGAGCATCCTAAAGGTGAATTTGGTGTATATATTAAGTCTGATGGAGCAAATAAGCCTTATAGACTTAAGATGAAAGCACCGGGATTTACTCACATAAGTGCTATGGATGAGTTGTTGTCAGGACATATGTTAGCAGATACTCCAGCGATTATCTCTACAATAGATGTTGTGTTTGGTGATGTAGATAGATAGAGGAAAAAGATGTCTTTAGTAGATTTGATATCGCCACAAGCGAAAGAAGATATAGACAGGGTTTTGAGTAAATTTCCAGCGGACCAGCGTAGATCTGCGATTTTGGAAGGGTTGCATATTTTACAAGATCAAAATGGTGGCTACTTAACTGATGATTTACAAACAGCTCTTGCTGAATACTTACAAGTTAGTAAAGTTGATGTTTATGAGGTTGCTACGTTTTACTGTATGTATGAACTGAAACCTGTGGGTAGACATAAGTTAAATTTATGTACGAATGTTTCGTGTATGTTAAATGGCGCGTATGATATATTGACGCATATTGAGAAAAAACTAGGAATCAAACCTGGAGAGACTACGAAAGATGGTCGCATAACTCTAAAAGAAGTTGAATGCCAGGGAGCTTGTTGTGGCTCGCCTATGCTTGAGGTTGATAAGATTTTTTATGAAAATCTAACTATAGAAAAAGTGAATCAAATAATTGATTCTTTGGAGTAGTTATATATGGCAAATGAAGTTTGTTTTCGTACCCTGCATTTAGATAAGCCGTACAGCTTGGAGTCTTACTTATCTGTAGGAGGTTATTCTTATTGGAATAAAATTTTAACAGAGAAGATTCCGCCTGAGCAAATTATTGAAGAGCTCAAGATATCAGGGCTTAGAGGTCGTGGTGGGGCTGGGTTCCCTACGGGTCTTAAGTGGAGCTTTATGCCACGTAATACTCCAGGTCAGAAGTATGTGGTTTGTAACTCTGATGAAGGGGAGCCAGGTACTTGTAAAGATAGAGAAATAATGCGTAATAATCCTCATCAATTAATAGAGGGTATGGCTATTGCTGGATATGTGGTCGGTGCTACGGCTGGTTATAACTATACACGAGGTGAGTTTTACGAACCTATTGCAAGATTTGAAGATGCCTTGATAGAGGCTTATCAAGCAGGATTGTTGGGGTCAAATATTAAATCTTCAGGCATTTCATTTGATTTGTATTCTGCGATTGGCGCAGGAGCTTATATCTGTGGTGAAGAGACAGCATTGCTTAATTCGTTGGAGGGCAAAAAGGGTCGCCCAAGATTTAAGCCACCATTTCCTGCTTTCAAAGGCCTTTATGGCAGACCAACTAACATAAATAATACTGAGACTTACGCATCGGCACCAGTAATTTTACAGCATGGTGGACAGTGGTTTAAAAATCTTGGAACTGAAAAAAGTGGCGGTACTAAGCTTTTTTGTATTTCTGGTCATGTTAAGCATCAAAAAGTCATGGAAATAGGTTTAGGTACTCCTTTCAAAGATGTTTTAGAGATGTGTGGTGGTGTTCGTAATGGTCATAAGCTAAAGGCTGTGATACCAGGTGGAAGTTCTTCTAAGATTCTTACTGGTGAAGAGATGCTTAAGGTTACTATGGACTATGAGTCTATAGCTGAAGCGGGTTCTATGCTAGGATCTGGCGCAGTAGTTGTTTTAGATGAAACAACTTGCATGGTTAAAACATTGGCTAGATTGGCAGATTTCTATTATGAGGAATCTTGTGGTCAGTGTACTCCTTGCAGAGAAGGTACTGGCTGGTTAGCGCGGACATTGCATAGAATTGTTGCTGGTGACGGAAAACCCGAAGATATCGATACTCTAGTTAGAGTAGCAACAAATATAGAAGGTAACACTATTTGTGGTCTTGGAGATGCTGCAGCATGGCCAGTCCAAAGTTATATAAATAAATTCAGAGAAGAATTTGTCTATATGATTGAGAATGGTGGTAAGAGTATTGTGGATCAATAGTTGATTGAGGTAGTTCAGTGTCAGACAATAAAGAATCCAAAAAAATAAGTATAGAGATTGATGGTAAAAGCTATGAAGCTTTGCCAAATCAATCAATAATAGAAGTGGCAGATGCTAATGGTATCTATATTCCTAGATTTTGCTATCATAAAAAGCTATCTGTAGCTGCTAATTGTAGGATGTGCTTAGTTGATGTGGAAGGTGCAAGACGTGCTTCCCCTGCATGTGCTACTCCAATTATGGATGGCATGAAGGTCAAAACTCGTTCGGAGAAGGCTTTACAGATGCAAAAAGACGTAATGGAGTTTTTATTGATAAATCATCCATTAGATTGTCCGATCTGTGATCAGGGTGGAGAGTGTGAGCTTCAAGATATTGCTATGGGATATGGTAATACGACTTCTGAGTACCTTGAGACAAAAAGAGCTGTTGAAGATCCTGAGCTAGGATCTTTGGTTGCTACTGATATGACTAGATGTATTTTATGTACACGCTGTGTTCGTTTTGGTGAGGAAGTAGCCGGCGTCAAAGAATTAGGTGTTATGGGTAGAGGAGATCATTCTGCTATCAGCACATATATTTCAGGAGATATGGTCGACTCAGAAATTTCAGGCAATATTATTGATCTTTGTCCTGTCGGTGCTTTGACATCTAAGCCTTTTAGATTCAAAGCAAGAGCATGGGAACTAAAACAGTTCCCTACGGTATCGTCAGGTGATGCTTTGGCTACAGATATTAATGCACATGTCTATCAAAATAAAATTGTCAGAACTGTTCCTAGAGAGAACGAAATAACTGGTACGTGGATAGCTGATAGAGATAGGTTTGAATACTCTGGATTATATGGCCCAGAAAGAATTGAAAAGCCGATGATTAAAAAGTCTGGTGGTTGGGTCGAAGTATCTTGGGAAGAGGCGCTTGATTTTGTTAAGGTAGCAATTGAGAAAACCAAAGAAAAAGACGGTGCTGATGCTATATCAGCTATTGTATCAGAGTCAGCAACATCTGAAGAGATGTATTTAATGAAAAAGCTCTTAGCTAGTGTTGGATCAACTAATATTGATGGTAGAGTAAGACAGTATGCTGATATACCGGGGATAAGTGCTGGTAAAGGCTTTAATTGTTCATTAGATGATATTCGTGAAAGTGATTTTATTTTGGTTTTTGGATCAAATATTAGAAAAGAGTATCCATTAGTTAATATTGCGGTTAAAGATGCTGTAGAAAAAAACAATGCTAAAGTAGTGGCTTGGAATATTTGTGATTATGATTTTAACTATGATGTTAAACAGGTCAAACTAGCTGCTGATAATATTCAATATATTGCATTATCTTTATTAAAAGCGATCTTTGTAAGAGCAAATTTGCCATATGGTGACTTGGATGAAATTTTGAGAAAAGTTGATCCAGCAGCTGAAGTTAGAGAAACTGCAGATAGAATTGTTGCATCAGATAGTCCAAAAATCATTGTTGGCCAAGATATTGTTAACAGTAGTAGCTTTGAAACAGTATTTAGTATTTTGGAAATATTAGAAAAAGTTATTGGTGTAAAAGGTGGTGTGCTGGCTAGTAATGTTAATTCGGTGGCAGCTGAGAGAATATTTAGCTCTTCTAAATCTAAATTTAGTACATATAAATGTTTGAACGGTCAAACAGCTACTAAGCTTTTATTTACTGCTCATACTGAGTTATCTAAAGATTGTTTATACGGTGAGCAGAAGCTAAGAGAGGCTCTTGATAATATCGATATCGTTGTTAGCTTTACTGCATTTGCAGATAAGTTTACAAAAGATGTCTCAGATATTATTTTGCCTGTAGCTACTCACTATGAAACAAGCGGAAGTTTCGTTGATTTATTTGGCAATACTAAAGAGTTTAAGCAAGTAGTAAAACCATATGCTGATAATAAAGAGCTATGGCGTGTATTAAGAGTCGTTGGGAATCTGTTGGGATTAGAAGGTTTTGAGTATAATTCAATATCAGAAGTTACTAATGATACTTATGCTCATAGAGCTAGAGTTGGTATTAATCATGTAGTGCAAATTCTTAATGCAAATCTAGATTATCAAAAAGATATTGCATTTGTTGCATCAAATTCTATGTATAGTACTAGTAGCTTACTCAGAAGGGCAGAACCTTTACAGAAAACTTATGATGCCAAGCGTTTCTCTGGAGTTAGGATTTCACAAGAAATAGCTGATGAAATCGGTCTGAAAGCTGAGGTCGGTATCGTTAAAATCTACGATATTGACAATGAAATAACACCTGAAGTATCAGTTGATTCTAGTTTGCAGGCTAAGAATATTATGATTCCAAGATCGTTGTATAAATCATTTTTGTCAGGCGATAGTGTGAATATTAAGCTGGTGAGGGAGGTTAAGTAATATGTTAGAGTATATATTATGGACAGCGCTTTATGTGTTGTTAATTGTTATTCCTCTTATACTTGTAGTTGCTTATTATACATATGCTGAGCGTAAAGTTATTGGCTATATGCAAGATAGAATAGGTCCAAATAGAGTAGGATCATTTGGCTTACTACAGCCGATATTTGATGCTCTAAAACTTTTTCTTAAAGAGATTATTGTCCCGACAAATTCAAATAGGTATTTGTTTTTCATAGCTCCGATATTAGCATTCGCTCCTGCTTATGCTGCTTGGGCAGTTATTCCTTTTTCAAAAGGTGTAGTATTGTCAGATATGAATTTAGGGCTTCTATATATATTAGCAATGACATCCTTTTCAGTATATGGGATTGTAATTGCAGGATGGGCATCTAACAGTAAATATTCTTTGTTTGGTGCTCTTAGAGCGGGTGCGCAGGTTGTATCTTATGAATTAGCTATGGGATTTGCAATCGTTGGAGTTGTAATTGCAGCTGGTTCTATGGGCATAACTGGGATTATTGAATCTCAGGCTGGAGGTCTGTGGCATTGGTACTTTATACCTTTGTTCCCGCTATTCGTAGTGTATTTCATAGCAGGTATTGCTGAGACCAATAGAGCGCCTTTTGATGTGGTTGAAGGTGAGTCAGAAATTATTGCTGGTCACCATATTGAGTATACAGGATCTAGGTTTGCACTATTCTTTTTAGCAGAGTATGCAAATATGATTTTAATTAGTATTTTAACTTCAATTATGTTCTTAGGTGGTTGGTGCTCACCGTTTGAGGCGACTCCCTTAGAAGCTGTATTTAACTTTGTTCCTGGTGTTGTATGGTTGTTTGCTAAGACTGGTATATTTATGTTTATGTTTTTGTGGGTGCGTGCGACATTCCCTAGATATAGATATGACCAAATCATGCGTCTAGGTTGGAAAATATTTATACCTTTAACATTTGTTTGGGTTGTAGTAGTAGCTTGTATGGTTAGGTTTGGCATAGGACCTTGGTGGTAAAAAGGATAATATTATGAGAAATATAACAAGTTTTTTTAAAACCTTTCTACTTTGGGAACTTCTAAAAGGGATGAGGGTCACGGGTAAGCACTTTTTTACACGTAAGGTTACTGTGCAATATCCTGATGAGAAAACTCCTATATCTAATAGATTTAGAGGGTTGCATGCCTTAAGACGTTATGAGAATGGTGAGGAAAGATGTATTGCTTGTAAGCTATGTGAAGTTGTATGTCCAGCATTAGCAATCACAATTAACTCTACTGAAAGAGAAGATGGATCACGTAGAACATCTAGTTATGAAATAGATTTATTTAAGTGTATTTTTTGTGGTTATTGTGAAGAGTCTTGTCCAGTGGACTCTATTGTTGAAACCAATATTCTTGAGTATCACTTTGAAGAGCGTGGTGAAAATATTATGACAAAAGCTAAGCTTTTAGCTATTGGTGATAAATATGAGGCACAGATAGCAGCAGATAGATTACAAGATAAGGATTTTAGGTAGAGAAATGGTAGTAACAGATATTTTATTTTACATATTTGCATCACTGGCTATTATTTCTGCTTTAGTGTTAGTTTTGGCGAATAATCCAGTAAATTCTGTAATAGCAATGATTTTTACATTCGTATTTACAGCAGCTGTGTGGATAATTTTTCAACAAGTATACTTAGCATTGTTGCTTATAGTTGTATATGTTGGTGCAGTTTTAGTAATGTTCTTGTTCGTAGTATTCATGCTGGATCTACATGTTGAGAAGCAAGGTAGAGTCGGAAGATTCTTCTATGCTTTTGCAGCTATAATAGTTTGTGCAATATTTGCTACAGTGATTAGCTATGCTGCTACTAAAGTATTCGCGGGAGACTCTATGCAGGGCGGTGTTGGTGGACTTAAAATCATAGGTCTAACAATGTTTGATAATAGCAATTTATATGTGTTTGAATTAGTTGATTTCATTTTATTAGCAGCAATGACAGCAGCAATTACATTAACATTGAGATCTAAGCGTAAAGGTAACAAGTCTGTGAATCCTGCGCAACAGGTCAAAGTTAGAGCAAAAGATCGTCTAACTATGGTTAAGATACCAAGTAATAGAGAGGGCGCTAGAGATGAATAGTATTTCAGTTTCAGTTACGAATGGTTTGATTTTTAGTACATTGTTATTCGTAATAAGTGTTGCGGGCATAATTATTAATAGAAGAAATATTCTTATACTTTTGATGTCGATAGAATTGATGCTTCTAGCAGTTAATACTAACTTTCTGATATTTGCTAATATGCACCATCAAGCGATGGGTGGCGTTTTTGTTTTCTTTATAATGGCTGTGGCAGCAGCGGAAACAGCAATTGGTTTGGCAATTGTTGTGGCAATATTTAGAAAACGTAAAACTATTGATTTAAGTAAACTCAATACACTAAGAGGTTAAGAGCAAGCTATGATAATAAATACTCAAGTAGCAGCTGTACTAATAGCAGTCATAGTGTTATCACCATTGCTTGGTGCTCTGATTGCTGGATTTGGTGGCAAGTCTGTAAAGAATGCAGGTGTTAACTTTTTTACAATTTCTTTGTGTGGTCTTTCTTTTGTCCTTAGTGTAATTTTAGCCTATGGTGTTTTTGCTGGATCAGAAGTTTATTCTGTAAGTTATTATCAGTGGGCTCCGATTTCAGATAAGTTTACATTTGATGTTGGTTTTACTGTTAATAAGATAACTGTATACATGATGTTGATAGTAACTTTTGTATCAACATTAGTACATGTTTACTCTATTGGTTACATGAAAGGTGAAGAAGGCTATGCAAGATTTTTTGCATATATTTCAGGATTTACCTTTGCAATGCTCTGCCTAGTTATGGGCAATAACTTCTTATTGCTATTTTTTGGATGGGAAGGCGTTGGTTTATTCTCATACTTATTAATTGGCTTTTATTTTAATAGAGATAAAGCTAACGTTGCTAGTTTGAGAGCATTCATTGTAAATAGAATTGGTGACTTAGGCTTTTTGTTAGGTATTGGGGCGGTTATTTTATACACTGGATCTGTTGACTATACAACTGTATTTGCAGCTTTATCAAATATTGATAATACTCAAACTATTCACTTCTTAGGTTTGAGCTTCAGTCCTGTTACACTGATGTGTTCGCTATTATTTATTGGTGCGATGGGTAAATCCGCACAGTTTCCTTTACACTCATGGCTAGAAGGATCGATGGAAGGTCCGACACCTATTTCGGCACTAATCCATGCTGCAACAATGGTTACAGCGGGTGTATTTATGGTTGCTAGACTTTCTCCAATGTTTGTACTATCACCTGCAGCACTAAGTTTTGTACTTATTATTGGTGCAATTACATGTTTGTTTATGGGCTTGATTGCGATAGTACAGACAGATATAAAAAGAGTAATTGCATATTGTACACTTTCTCAGCTTGGATATATGATGGTAGCTCAGGGCGCAGGAGCATTTTCTATTGGGATGTTCCATCTGATGACGCATGCTATGTTTAAAGCATTATTATTCTTGGCGGCTGGTTCTGTAATAGTTGCGATGCATCACGAGCAAGATATTCGTAGAATGGGTGGCTTGAGAAAGTATATGCCTGTTACATATTTATGTATGCTTATAGGTGCTTGGGCACTTGCAGCATTACCGCCATTTTCAGGTTTCTTTTCAAAGGATTTAATTATTGAAGCGGCGCAGTCTACTACTGTATATGGTCACCAGTTTGCATACTACATGGTATTAGCATGTGCATTTGTGACATCTTTCTATATTTTTAGAATGTTTTTCTTGGTATTCCATGGTAAAGAGAGAATGTCAGAAGAAGAGAAGTCTCATATCAAAGAGTCGCCGTTTAGTATACTAATTCCATTGGTATTATTGGCTATACCTTCAGTATTTGTTGGAGAGTATTTCTTCACAAGTATTTTATCGCAAAATCATGGCTTATTTGGTGATACTATAACTTCATATATTCAGGCAGGACTAGGTGGAGAATCTGTTACAGCTCATCTTGCTAGTGAACCTGCTACAGTTAGTTCTATAGCATTTATAAAACATTCAATATCAACTGTACCATTCTGGTTAGCTTTCAGTGCTTTAGTTTTGGCTTATATTTTGTATATATGGTTGCCAGTTATACCAAGAGTGCTTGCAAATGCTAAGTCTGGGTTTGGTATTGTTTATCATATTTTAGTTAAGAAATACTTTATTGATACTCTTTATGATGTTGTATTTGTTAATATCTTCTTGGCTATTAGTACTTTCCTATGGAAAGCAGTAGATATCTTTATCATAGATAAAACGATTGTACATGGCACATCTAGTCTGATCTATCATACTGGTGATAGTTTTAGAAAAATTCAACGTGGATATCTGTTTGACTATGCTTTTGTAATGATGGTCGGTGTGTTGTTATTTATGATTTTGCTAATATCAGTATAGGTAGAGGGTAAACTAGTATTATGAATTTAGGTAATTACTTATTAAGTTTAATAATTTGGCTTCCAATAGTTGGTGGCTTTGTTGTATTAGCGACAAGAACAAAAGAGTTGCATGGTGATGCTGCACGTTGGGTGGCTTTAGTATTTAGCTGTTTAACTCTGGCTTTATGCATACCTTTGGTAGCATCTTTTGATTATAGTAGTTCTGCGATGCAGTTCCAAGAATCAGCAAAATGGTTCAAGGTATTTGGCATGCATGATATTTATTATGGTCTAGGCGTTGATGGGTTTTCAGTTTTATTTATTGTTTTAACAAGTTTTGCTACTTTAGTTATTGTTCTAGCAGCTTGGACTTCTATCAAAACAAAAGTTAGACAATACATGGCAATATTTTTGATTACTTGTGGTCTGACAAATGGTGTTTTCTGTGCAACAGACTCTATACTTTACTATGTTTTTTGGGAAGCATTATTAATTCCAACTTGCTTGGGTATAGGTATTTGGGGTGGTAAGAACAAAGCGTATGCAGCTGTTAAATATTTTATGTATACTTTCTTTGGTTCAGTATTTTTACTAGCTGCGATTTTATATATTCAAACAAGAGTGGCAGCATCTCCAGCTGACTTACTAGTAAGTGCAGATACATATTCAATCCAAAACTTTATCGCATGGGCTGCTCAATCAAATGGTTTGGCAGATTCTGTTAAGTTTACACTTACTGCTCAATGGCTAATATTTGGTGCTTTCTTCTTAGCTTTTGCAGTTAAAATTCCGATGTGGCCATTCCACTCATGGTTGCCAGATGCTCACTCAGAGGCACCAGCAGGAGGTTCTGTTATACTTGCAGCACTTATGCTTAAGCTAGGTGCTTATGGTTTCTTAAGATTCGCAATACCGATGCTACCTGAAGTTACAGCATCATTAGAGTACGTACTGATAATTATGTCTTTGATAGCTATTGTTTATGTTGGTGTGGTTGCAGTTGCTCAGACTGATGTCAAAAGACTGATAGCATATTCATCAATTTCGCATATGGGTCTTGTTACATTAGGTTTGTTCTCTATTTTCATACTTAAGAGTGCCGATCCTGTACTTGGTACAACTAATGCGCAATTAGCACTACAGGGTGCTGTATTTCAGATGATTGCTCATGCGTTTTCTTCTGGTGGTATGTTTATTGGTATTGGTTATCTATACTTAAGAATGCATACAAGAGAAATATCAGATTTCTCAGGTGTGGCTAAGACTATGCCAATATTCGCAATGTTTTTCTTACTTTTCTGTATGGCTAATGTAGGTTTACCAGGTACTAGTGGCTTTGTCGGTGAGTTCATGATTTTGTTGGCTGTATTTCAGTACTCTCCATTAATAGCACTAATTGCTGGTTTAACTTTGGTCATAGCGCCAATTTACACTCTATGGATGTATAAGAGGGTGTTTTTTGGAGAAGTGGTATCTACGCAAGTAGCGAACCTGACTGATTTGAATAAGATGGAGCTATTTGTATTTATATTGTTAGCGGTACCAACTTTATTGTTTGGTTTTTATCCAGAGCCGATACTGCATCTTTCAGAAGCTGCTTCGGCTAATATTGTTGGTTTATCTCTATAGGGTGGTGTTTTGATTATGAGTTTATCAATTCTTTATATATTGCCAGAAATACTATTAGCACTAGGTGTGATAGTTGTAATGTTTTCTGGGCTTTTTTTACACGGTAAAATTAGGAATATTAACTACATATTCTTTCAAGTATTTACGCTACTTGCTCTTGTTGCTACTTTTGCCAAAGAATACTTAATCCAAAATAGTAGCTCTGTTTTTGAGGGGCAAGTTGTATTCAGTGGTTTTGCTTATACGTTACAGTTAGTGATACTTGTATTGGCAGTATTCGTGGCGCTATATTCAAGAGAGTATGTAAAAGATAGAAAAATATCAGATGGTGATTTTTATACACTTTTGATGCTGTGTGTTTTAGGTGCGATGGTTCTTACAGCTGCACATAGTTTGGTTACAATCTATATTGGTTTAGAGTTATTGTCATTACCAATGTATGCACTAATAGCAATTTATAGAGATTCTAGTACAGGCCTTGAAGCTGCTATTAAATATTTCGTATTAGGAGCTATTGCTTCAGCTTTATTGTTATTTGGTATGTCATTTGTATATGGTATGACAGGTCAACTTGATATTACTGATATTGCAACTGCACTTTCACAAGGAAATTTCACAGGCTTAGAGCAGCAGTTCTTACTTGTATGTTTAGTTATGATGATAGCAACTTTCTTATTCAAGTTAGGAGCTTTCCCATTTCATATGTGGTTGCCGGATGTTTATCAGGGCGCGCCAAATGCTGTTGCCAATATTGTTGCGACTATTCCAAAAGTAGCAGCATTTGCTATGCTTGTTAATATTTTATTTGTAGGCTTTCCATCGCTTAAAGATTCTTGGATATACTTATTCAGAGTTATAGGTATATTGTCGATATTCTTTGGTAGTTTAGTCGCTTTATCGCAAACAAACGTTAAGAGACTTTTGGGTTATTCTACAGTATCGCAAATAGGTTTTGTTTTGTTAGCTACTACACTTAATCCACAGGGCTATGCTTTAACAGCGGCTAGTTTCTATGTAATAGTTTATGTTTTTACTACTCTAGCAGCATTTGGGGTGTTAACTACAATCTCTGTTGGCGGTTATGAAGTTCAAGATCTTAAAGATCTAAAAGGTTTCAATACAAAAGACTCTTGGTTAGCATTTATACTGCTGATAGTTTTGTTCTCTATGGCAGGGATTCCTCCATTCGGTGGTTTCATAGCAAAATTATTTGTTATTATGGGCTTAATTAATGATGGCAGTTATGTATTGGCATGTTTTGTGCTATTTATGGCTGTTGTGGCATCATTCTATTATGTAAGAGTTATTAGAACTATGTATTTTGATGAGCCAGAGAATAATGAGACAGTTAAACCTCCAATGACATCTCTTATAGCACTAAGTATCAACGGTTTAGTTCTTTTATTCTTAGGTATTATGCCAATGCTTCTTCTTGGGGTTCTTACTCAAGTTACTAACGTTATTTAAGTTTCAATAGTTTATTGCCTATTCTTGTCATAACTTTTATACTTTTATGTAAAGATAATTTAATACTATTTTTCTATGAAAGAAATTTTAGGTCCAATTAATGATGTAATCAAAAACTCGAAAGATAATATTATTAATAAAAGTTTAAAAAAACTTGATGTGGTGAGTAGAGAAGAGTTTGAAATACAGAAAAAAATTCTTTTGAAAATACGTCAAAAATTAGAGCAGATCGAAGCTAAGTTGGATAAATTAATAGCTGAGAAAGAGTGATATGTCTTTAGCAATTCTAAAAAGTCGAGCTCAATTGGGTATTGAAGCACCGCTTGTCTCGATAGAAGTTCATTTGTCAAATGGTCTGCCTGGCTTATCAATAGTAGGCTTACCAGAGGCAGCTGTCAAAGAGAGCAAAGATCGTGTTAGAAGTGCTATCATAAACTCGGGATTTAATTTTCCAAATAAACGTATCACAATTAATCTTGCCCTTGCAGACTTACCTAAGAGTAGTGGAAGATTTGATTTGCCTATAGCATTAGGTATTTTATATGCATCAGGTCAAATAAATATTGTTAGAAATGTTGAAGATTTCGAGTTTGCTGGAGAGTTGTCTCTGGGTGGTGAGCTTAGGAAAATTTCTAGTGCGATACTGATGGCTATTAAGTGTGTTGCGAATAACAAAAAACTTGTGATACCTATTCATAATGAAAAAGAGATTGCTTTAGTTGAAGATGTTTGTGCTTATTCTTTTGAGACTCTAAAAGAAATCGTAGATTTTTTATCTGGTGACGATAAAGCTTCGGTAGAACAATTACAAGAAATTGACTTTGAGAGACTGTATTCTGATTTAGAAGATGTCAAAGGACAATATCAGGCTAGACGCGCTTTGGAAATTGCAGCAGCAGGTGGTCATAATATTCTTTTAGTTGGTCCACCGGGAACTGGTAAGACAATGCTTGCTAGTAGGCTTAATTCTATTTTGCCACCATTAGACAAGAAAGAAGCCCTTTCATCGGCGATGATTGCTTCAATTAAAGGTGAATCAGGGATAGCAGAAAGTTTTTATAAAAGACCATTTCGTCATCCTCACCATACTTCTTCAGGTGTTTCTTTGGTTGGAGGTGGTAGCAACCCTATGCCTGGTGAAATATCTTTAGCTCATAATGGAGTGTTATTCCTTGATGAGTTACCAGAGTTTGACCGTAAGGTTCTAGAAGTTTTAAGAGAACCTCTTGAGACGGGAGTTGTAAATATTTCTAGAGCAAAGTGTCAGGTAGAGTATCCAGCGAACTTTCAATTGATAGCTGCTATGAATCCTTGTCCGTGTGGGTATTTAGGATCGCAGTATAAAGAGTGCTCAGATTCAATTCAATCAATCAAAAGGTATCAAAGTAAGCTTTCAGGACCTCTTTTAGACAGAATTGATTTACAAGTTGAGGTTCTTGAGCTAGCAAAAGAGGATCTAACAAATCAAGAATTAAGAGGTGAAAAAAGTAGTATAATTAGGGAGCGAGTTAAAAAGGCGAGAGATATCCAGATCACTAGGCAAGGTAAAATAAATTCAATGCTAACAAGTAAAGAGTTAGACGAGGTTTGTGACCTTGATGAAGAAAGTAAAAAAATGCTAACACTAGCTATAGAAAAGCTTGGACTATCTGCCAGAGGGTACTATAAAATACTCAAAGTTGCTCGAACAATAGCAGATTTAAGCGGATGCAAGAAAATTGAAAAACTAGCAATCCAAGAAGCTATAGGTTACAGAAAAATGGACAAGTTTTTTAAATAGTCCTTCACAATAAATTTAAAGGTACATTTTAAGTATGAGAAAGTTGTTTTTGGATGCTTTTAAGCATGAGAAATTAGAAAAACCACCGATATGGATAATGCGTCAAGCTGGTAGATATTTACCAGAATATCGTGCAGTAAGATCAAAGTTTGAGAACTTTATGGATATGTGTCGCAATGCAGATGCTTGTTGTGAGGTGGCACTACACCCGCTAGAAAGATATGATCTTGATGCTGCAATTGTATTTTCAGATATTTTAACTATTCCTGAAGCAATGGGTATGGATCTAAAATTTATCAAGGGAGTTGGTCCTGTATTTTCTGATCCTATTGAGTCAGAAAAGGATTTAAATAGGTTAAAGTCAGCAGAAGATAGTGTTGGCGATTTGGAGTATGTTTATAATGCGGTTAGAACTACGAAGGCTGCTATAAATGTACCCCTTATAGGCTTTACTGGAAGTCCATGGACACTTGCTGCATATATGGTTGAGGGATCTGGCTCAAAACAATTCAGTAAACTAAGAAAAATGATGTATGCAAATCCTCAATTGATGCACGCACTTCTTCAAAGGTTAGCTGACATAATAGTGATTTATCTACTTGAGCAAGTCAAAGCTGGTGCTAGTTCTTTAATGATTTTCGATACTTGGGGAGGAATTCTACCTTTAGAGCAGTATAGGGAATTTTCATTAAAGTATATGGAGTATATTGCTAAAAATGTGAAGCAGAAATCCAATGTTCCTGTGGTTTTCTTCACAAAGGGAGGCTCAAACTTTTTTGAGGAGTTGAAAGATAAATCATGTGATGGCGTTGGTGTGGATTGGAATGTAACTCTAGATCAAGCTCGTCATAGAATAGGCGTAGGTAAAGTTCTGCAAGGCAATTTTGATCCGGCATTTTTGTATGGCACATCTGATAGTATTAGAAACACAGTTAAGAAAAACATGGAATTTATTCAGTCTGATAAGCTAAACAACTATATTGTTAATTTAGGTCATGGCATTTACCCAGATATCAATCCTGATAATGTTAAAATTATGGTAGATGCAATAAGAGAATTCAGTGTTTAAAAAACAAACTGTCATAAAGCTTGACATCTGTTAAAATGTTGTTATTATATATTGTCATAGACGCGGGGTGGAGCAGCTTGGTAGCTCGTCGGGCTCATAACCCGAAGGTCGTAGGTTCAAATCCTGCCCCCGCTACCAAAAGTTTTTATTTTATAAAGGCCCTTCAAGGGCCTTTTTGCTATCTAGAGGGTATGCAAAATCTAAGGGGTGAAAATGTTACTAGATGATTTGTATGAAATAGTAGAACCCATCACAGCTGATTTAGGCTATATTTTATGGGGAATAGAGGTCGTGGGTGCTGGCAAGCTTACTATACGTATTTTTATTGACCATGAGAATGGTGTTTCGGTTGATGATTGTCAGGTTGTAAGTAAAGAGGTGAGTGCAATTTTTGATGTGGAAGATCCTATCTCAGATAAGTATGTTCTAGAAGTGTCTTCTCCAGGGATGAATCGCCAAATTTTTAATATTATTCAGGCGCAAGCTTTGGTAGGATTTAATGTTAAGGCAGTTACCTTGACGCCAGTTGAGTCTCAAACAAAATTTAAAGGTGTGCTTGAGAGAGTTGAAGGCAATAACGTTATTCTAAAGCTTGATGATGGCAGAGAAGTCAGTTTTGATTTTGATGAGCTTAAGAAATTTAGAGTTTCGCCAGATTTTAGTTAGATAGAGGGATTAGGTATGAGCAAAGAATTATTGTTAGTATTAGAAACTGTAGCAAACGAGAAAGATATTTCAAAAGATCTTTTGTTCGAAGCTATGGAAGAGGCGTTAGCTATTATAACTAAAAAAGAGCTTGACGAGCATATGAATATCGAAGTTAAAATCGATAGGGTTACAGGTGACTTTAAAGCAGATAGAGTTTGGCATATTGTGTCAGAAGATGAGGATTTGATTGATTACTCTAAAGAACTCTATGAGGATGTCGCGCAAGAAAAGGGCTACAATGTCAAAGCTGGCGATGTGATCCGTGAATCTGTAGAAGTCAAAGAGTATGGGCGTATCGCTGCTACTATGGCAAAACAGATCTTAATGAAAAAGATTAAAAATTTCGAAAGAGAAAAGACAGCTAGATTTTATCAAGGTAAGATTGGAGATATTGTTTACGGAGAGGTAAAAAGAGCAACTTACGAGATTTTAGTTATTGACCTTGGTAATAATGCTGAAGGTATCCTACCAAAGAAAGATTTGATTTCTAGAGAGAGATTTCGCGTTGGTGATAAGATCAGATCATGTGTTGAGAGTGTTGAGGTTGATGAGTTTGGTAAACCAAGCACGGTCATGCTTAGTCGCGCTAGTAATATGATGCTTAAAGCTTTATTTAAATTAGAGGTTCCTGAAGTTGAAGAGGAGCTTATAAATGTTGTAAATGTTGTTCGTGAACCTGGTTTTAGATCAAAAGTTACTGTTAAGAGCAATGATCAGAGGATAGATCCATGCGGTGCTTGTGTGGGTGTTAGAGGATCAAGAATACACTCTATTATGAGCGAGCTAAATGGTGAGAAAGTCGATGTTATTCTATGGGATGAAGATATGGTTCAATATGCGATCAACTCTTTATCACCAGTTGATTCTGAAGATATTTTAGAAGTAAATGTTGATGAAGAAACTAATTCAATGGATATAGTTGTTAAACAAGAAAGTTTATCAAAAGCTATTGGTAAGAATGGAGTTAATGTCAGATTGGCTAGTGCTTTAATCGGTTGGAAGATAAATGTTTTATCTGATACTGAGCAAGAAGAAAAGCAGATGTCTATAGTTGAGAAATTTGTTGAAGCATTAGATATCGATCATGATTTTGCCTTGGTACTAATAGAAGAGGGTATTGAAACGTTAGAGGATTTAGCATATTTAGATAGAGATGAGCTTTTGGAAATTGAAGGCTTTGATGAAGAGATTGTAGATGAGCTTCAAGAAAGAGCAAAGGCCGTGATTTTATCTCAAGCATTAGGTGGTAAAAAACCAGCTGAAGATTTGCTTAATATGCAAGGTATGAATCAGGAGTTAGCGGATAAGCTTGCTCAAAATAATATAGTGACAATGGAAAATCTGGCGGAACTATCTGTGGATGAGTTGCTTGACATTGTTGCTATTGATGAAAAACAAGCAACAGATTTGATAATGCAAGCAAGAGCCCCTTGGTTTGAATAGAAAGTACGAATCAAAATAGTACAAAGGAGAGGGAAATGGCAGAGATTACGGTTGGCCAACTGGCACAACAAACAAATAAAGAAGTAAGCACATTACTAAAGCAACTTAAGTCTTTTGGTATAGAAAAAAGTAGCGAAAAAGATACTTTAACTCCGGAAGAAATGAAAACTCTTTTAGATAAGATTAATAGTGCTAAAAATACTGTTACTAGAAAAAAAGTAACTTCTCTTAAACTTGATGGTAAGCATAAGATAAATGTTTCGGTCAAGAAAAAAAGACGAGTTGCAAAAAAAGTAGAAGAACAATCCCCAGCTAAAGTAGAAGAGTCTATAGTTGAAAAGCCACAAGCAGCAGTTGATGTTAAAGATAATAAAGCTGTTGAAAGTGTAGAGAGAGATTCTGTCAATCTTGTACAACCTCAGCAAGAAAAGCCTGTTATTAAACCAGTTATAAAAGATAATGGTTTTAAGATAACTGCTATGCCTGAAGTCAAAATTCAAGAGAATAATTCTCAGGATGAAGAAAAGTCATCTGAAGATAAATCTACAGAATCTAAAAGTAATAAGAAAAAGTCTCCGAAGAAAGTCTTCACTGAAAGTGGTAACAACACTAATACTAAATATAAAAGAGAAGAAGAAGAGAAGAAGTCCAAAGCTAAAAAGGCTAGTGGTAAAGGCTTCAAAAAAGCTAATCCAAGACAATTGTCACAACTTGCAGGTGATTTGGAATCATTTGATGAGTTTGGTAGTAAGAAAGGTAAGTTAAAAGCACCTAAGGTTAAAAAACAAGAGTTTACAATGCCTGTCGAAAGTGCTGTTAAAACAATTGAAATACGTGAAGGTATTACAGTTAGTGATTTGGCTAATAGAATGGCAGTCAAAGGCGCTGAGATTGTTAAAGTATTATTTAATATGGGTGTAATGGCTACAATTAACCAATCATTAGATCAAGACACAGCGGTTTTGATTGTTGAGGAAATGGGGCATAAATATACATTACATAATGAAAATGCTCTTGAAGAAGCTGTGACTACTGTTGATAGAAGTTTACATAAGAAAATATCTCGTGCGCCTGTTGTAACTATTATGGGTCATGTAGATCATGGTAAGACTTCCCTATTAGACTATATACGTAAAGCAAGGGTTGTAGCAGGAGAAGCTGGTGGTATAACACAGCATATCGGTGCATACTCTGTTAAAACAAGTAAAGGAGCTATTACTTTTCTAGATACTCCTGGTCATGAAGCTTTCACATCAATGCGTGCTCGTGGTGCTAAAAGTACAGATATCGTAATCCTTGTGGTTGCAGCAGATGACGGGGTTATGCCTCAGACTGAGGAAGCTATTCAGCATGCTAAAGCAGCAGGTGTTCCAATCGTTGTGGCTGTCAACAAAATTGATAAGCCAGATGCTGATCCTGATAAGGTTGTCGGTGAGTTAGCTCAACGTAACGTTATTCCAGAATCTTGGGGTGGGGATGTTATGTTTGCTAATGTTTCTGCTAAAACTGGTGAAGGCGTTGCAGAGTTATTAGATGCTGTGTTATTACAATCTGAAGTTCTAGAGCTAGAAGCATTTGCTGAAGGTTTAGCTGAGGGGGTTGTTATTGAATCTCGTCTAGAAAAAGGACGTGGTCCAGTTGCAACAGTACTAGTTCAGAATGGTAGTCTTAAACAGGGTGATAATATCTTGTGTGGTACTGAGTATGGTAGAGTCCGAGCAATGCATGATGATCTAGGTAAACAGATTAAAGTAGCAGGGCCAGCAACTCCAGTTGAAATACTAGGTTTATCAGGTGTTCCTGCAGCTGGTGATGATATGGTTGTTATTGAGAATGAGAAAAAAGCTAAAGAGTTAGCAGCTCAAAGATCTCAAAGACAAAAAGAAGCTAAGATAGCACAAGAACAGTCTCTTAAACTTTCTAATATGTTTAGCAATATGGGTAAAGAAGGTGAGCAACAAACTCTTAAAATTATTCTTAAGGGTGATGTACAAGGTTCAGTTGAAGCAATTAGAGAGTCATTACTTAAGCTTTCCACTGATGAGGTGAAGGTTGATATAATTGCAAGTGGTATCGGAGCTATTACTTCTTCTGATGTAACCTTAGCGGTTGCTTCGACAGCAGTAATTATTGGCTTTAATGTTAGGGCAGATAGTGCAGCTAAGAAACTTGCGGAAGTTGATGGTGTGGAGCTTCGCTACTATAATATTATTTACGATCTAATAGATGATGTTAAAAAAGCAATGACTGGTCTATTATCTCCGGATATGAAAGAGCAAATTATCGGTATAGCTGAAGTTAGGGAAGTCTACAGATCTTCTAAGTTTGGTTCGATCGCAGGCTGTATGGTTGTTGAAGGAGCTGTAAAGCGTACAAATCCTATTCGTGTATTACGTGATAACGTTGTGATATATGAAGGTACACTTGAGTCCTTAAAGAGATTTAAAGATGACGCAAGTGAAGTCAAAAAAGGTATGGAGTGTGGCATAGGTGTCAAAAACTATAATGATGTGCGTGAAGGTGACCAAATAGAAGTGTTTGAAGTTATTGAAGTTGCTAAGGAGCTATAATTATGGCAGCAGAAGGTAGAGTGCAACGAGTAGCAAGTGAGCTTCAAAAGGTGATATCTTTGCTACTACGTACAAAAATAAAAGATAGTAAGCTTGCTACTGCAACTATTACTGAGGTTGAGCTTTCTAAAGATCTATCTTATGCAAAAGTATATTACACATGCTTAGATATTCAAGAAGCTCAATATATCTCTAAAGCCTTTGAAAAATCAAAGGGTTTTTTTAGATCATCTATAGCTAAATCATTGAATCTTAGAATAGTTCCAAATCTTAAGTTTATTTATGATAAATCTCTTGATTATGGGATGGAAATGGAAGGAAAAATCCAGCAGGCTCTAGAAGCTGATTCTAAAATAATCAAGCAAGATGATAATTCGTTACAAGAAAACTATAAAGATAGTGATAAAGAAACTAAAGTTGAAAAATTAAGGTAGGTAGCTTATGAGCAAACTTACTATTATTCGTGGTTTTAATGATATTCTTCCTCAAGAGAGCTGTAAGTGGCAGTTTTTAGAGTCAAAAATAAAATCAATTCTAGATAAGTATAATTATGATGAAGTAAGGCTACCGGTCTTAGAAAAGAGTGAACTATTTCATAGAAGCGTAGGAGAAACATCGGATATAGTTTCTAAAGAAACTTATGATTTTGTAGATAGAAGTGGAGAAAGTTTAACGCTCAGACCTGAAGGAACGGCTGGCTGTGTGCGTATGGTAATCGAAAATAGTTTGGCTAATAGAGGACAAACACAAAAGCTTTGGTATTCTGGTCCTATGTTTCGCTATGAGAGACCTCAAAAAGGTAGGTATAGACAATTTTATCAACTTGGTGTTGAAGCTTATGGTTATGATAATATTGCAATAGACCTAGAAATTCTTACTATTAGCTGGAACTTATTTAGAGAACTAGGTATTTCTGAATGTGTAAAATTAGAGTTAAATAGTCTCGGATCAAGTTCTAACAGACAAGAATACACGAAGGCATTGTTAGAGTATCTAAAACCATATCATGCTCAGCTTGATGAGGATTCAATCAGAAGATTAGACAAAAATCCTCTGAGAATACTTGACTCTAAGAATGAGCAAACTCAGCAGGTATTGGTTAATGCTCCTAAACTCATTGATTTTATTGATGAAGATTCATTGGCGAGATTTGAGCAGACATGTGAGTATCTTGATAACTTAGGAGTTAACTATCAGGTTAATCAAAAGTTGGTTAGAGGTTTGGATTATTATAGTGGACTAGTTTTTGAGTGGGTCACAGATCGGTTAGGAGCTCAAGCAGCAGTATGTGCTGGCGGTCGTTATGACAATTTAATAGAAAGCTTAGGTGGGCAAAAAACGGGAGCTATTGGTTTTGCTATTGGCTTAGAGCGTCTATTACTTTTGCTTGAGAGTGAGGGTAAGCTTCCAATTGAAGATGATAAAAGTGATGTTTTTTTCATATTAGATAATAATCAGCTACATAGATCGTTACTATTAGTTGAAAATGTTCGTCAAGAATTACCGGCATTAAAAATAGATATGGATTTGAAATTTGGTAGCTTTAAATCACAGTTCAAAAAGGCAGATAAATCAGATGCTAAAATAGCTGTAATAATTGGTCAAGATGAGTTATTGCAACAGACTGTTGGTGTAAAATATTTACAACAAGATAAGCAACAAGAACAAATTCCTTTGAATAAATTAATAAATTTTCTAGAAAAAATAGCTATATGAAGTTACATAATATAAAAGGTTATGCTTGGATAGTTGTAGGTCTGAGCTCATTTTTACTGATTGATAAATATATAATGAATGTGTCTCCTAGTCTGATAGCAAATGAATTGATGACTAGTTTTTCGATAAACGCTACTGAAATGAGCGCTATGGTGTCATTATTTTTATGGTCAGTAGTGTTTTGTCAGTTTTTTGTAGCTGGGCCAATTATAGATAAGCTAGGATTTAGAAAGGTCAGTTTTTTTTCACTAATTCTTTCTGCAATAGGATTGATACTGTTTGTTCTTTCCGCAGACATTCATAGCTTTGCGCTCGGTTGTATTTCTCGATTAATGATTGGAATCGGTGCTTCATTTGCCACGGTTGGTTATATTAAAGCTGCTGCAGTTTGGTTTGATCCACGTAAATTTGCTTTTGTTTGTAGTTTTTTAATGACTGCTGCAATGTTGGGGGCTTTGCTTGGACAAGTTCCACTTGTATATCTTATTGAAATTACAGGATCATGGCATAGAGCATTAATTGGCTATGCTTGTTTTAGTATTGTAATGGCCTTATTATATTTGGCTTTAGTAAGAGATTATAATCCCAAAGCATCATTTGCAAATGATTCAAAAGGAAATACTGGAACTCTTGCAGGTATAAAAAAGGTACTTATGAACAAGAATAATTGGTATCTTACTTTATATACAGGACTAACCTTTACAACGATAGATGTTTTTGGAGGTATTTGGGGTAATAATTATTTCAGAGAATTGTATGCTATTCCAGCAAAAGAAGCTTCGTTTATTGTATCAATGATGTTTCTTGGACTTGCCATAGGCTCACCAGTAATAGGTAAGTTATCTGAAAAATTTGATAATAGAGTTAAAATTATGATAATTTTTCATATAATTGCTACAATCTGTTTGGCTTTGGTTTTGCAATTTAAGCTTACTCCTGGAATTTCAGGAGCTTTATTGTTTGTATTTGGTTTTTGTTTAGGAGTATACATGCTTGCTTTTGCGATAGGTAATCGTATAAATCCAATAGTTGTGGCTGCTACTGTAGCTGCGCTTATTAATACTGGTGAACCATTGCTTGGGGCGTTATTTGATCCTTTGATAGGGCATTTGCTTGATCTGACATGGACTGGTCAATATATAGATGTTCATAATCAAATTACGAATATAGCTGCGGATGGAGCTCATAGATATTTCCACATAAGTGCTTATCATAATGCTTTCTTGATTTTAGTGTTTAGTATGATTGTATCTTTTTTTCTACTTGTTTTAGTTAAAGATAAAGAAGTTGAATAATGAATTTAGATGATATTTATCTCCAAAAGGTTCGCGAGCTTGATTTAAAGGTTGATTCTTTGCAGCTTGAAGCTATCAGAAGCTTGCAAGAAATAATAGATCAGATATTAATAAATAAGAAAACAAAATTTGGTTTTCTTAAAAGATCGCTATATCCATCTGTAAAGGGATTGTATATGTGGGGTGGTGTTGGTAGAGGGAAGACTTTTATTATGGATATTTTCTATAATAATCTACCGATAGAACAGAAAAGAAGACAGCATTTTTCACACTTTATGAAAGGTATTCATTCTGAACTAAGAAAGTATCAAGGTTATAAGAATCCTATATCAAAAGTGGCTTATGATATGGCAAAAGGTATGCGAGTTATTTGTTTTGATGAGTTTTTTGTCGAAGATATAGCTGATGCTATGATTTTGGGAAATGTTTTTACAGAATTGTTTAAGCTTGGTGTGACACTGGTTGCAACTTCAAATATTGAGCCAGAAAATTTGTATAAGAGAGGCTTGCAGAGAGAGTTGTTTTTACCAGCTATTGATGTTTTGATTAAAAACGTAAATGTTTTAAATTTAGATTCTGGGGTTGATTATAGATTTCGTTTGCCAAATGAGTATTTAAATTATATCTATCCATATAACGAGCAGAACCGTAAAAATTTTTTTGATAAATTTTTCCTTAGAAATCATCACTTTGATAAAGATATTAATATAGAAGTTTTGGGCAGAGAGATTTTTGCTATGCTTGTAAGCCATAAAGATATATGTTTCGATTTTAGAGTCATTTGTGGTGATGGGCGTAGTTCTTATGACTATATTGATATTTGTAGTAAGTATGAACAAATTTTTATATATAATCTGACAGGATTTGATCAATATAATGAAGATATGGCAAGAAGGTTTATTGCTTTGATTGATGAGTTTTATGATCAAAATAAGAAAGTTGTAATTTTGGCTAATAATGATTTTACAGAGTTGTATGAAGGTGAGCGCTTGAAATTTGAATTTCAGCGAACAATAAGCCGACTTAATGATATGCAGAATTCTAGTTTTGGTGTTTTAAATGAATAAAGTTCAATTGATTGAAGTTACTGATGATGTTATAGAGCAAAGAATCGATAACTTTTTGATAAGTAAGTTTTCACGACTACCAAAATCATTAATTTACCGTTGGATTCGTAAAGGTGAACTACGAGTTAATAAAAAAAGGGTTAAGCAAACGACTCGCGTAAGTGCGGGAGATATTGTTAGAGTGCCACCATTTAGTCTAGAAGAAAATTTAGAGATAGCAAAAGTATCGAAATCTCATTTGGACTTTTTGGAACAACGAATTTTATACGAGACGGATGATTATATCGTTGTTGATAAACCATCAGGTATGGCCGTCCATGGTGGTTCCGGAGTTAATTCAGGTCTGGTGGAGCGTTTAAGACAACTACGTCCTAAGGTAAGGCGTTTAGATTTGGTACATAGACTTGATAAAGAAACATCAGGCTGTGTGCTACTAGCCAAAAAGCATAGCTCATTAGTATATTTCTTTGATATTTTTAAAGAGCGTAAAGTAAATAAGATTTATTATGCTTTAGTTCACGGTCATTGGGATGAAAAGGTAGATGCGATTGACTTACCATTAAGTCGTACAGAAACTAAAGATGGCCAACGAATAGTTAAAGTTGACAAGCGAGAAGGTAAAAGAGCTCTTACAAGAATATTGGCAGTGCAAAAAATAGGTGATTACAGCTTACTAGAAATCAAGTTAGAAACCGGTAGAACACATCAGATTAGAGTTCATACAAGAGCAATGGGGCATCCGATTGTTGCTGATAAGAAATATGGTTATATGATTGATGATGAAAAACTACTTGCTAAAGGAGTTGATAAATTATTACTTCATGCTGGTAAATTAGAGTTTTATGATGAGAAGCAGCAGAAGCTGATATCTATTGAAGCAAAATTAGATTCAAGGTTTGATGAGTTTGTTAAAACAGAATAGTTTTGTTTTAATCTTTACTGTCTTTTATCATTAATAACACTATTAGTGATGCTACCAAGCTTATTACAAGGGTCGTAAATGCAAAATGGTAAGAACTTAAATCAAAATATTTAATATCGTTAGGACTTGTGTGTTGTGAAACAATTTCTCCGGCTTTATTTAAGTATTTCCCAGTCCACGACCAATCTAAGAAATAGCCGATTAAAGGATCAAATATCGCTCCTAATATAGGCTCTCCGGTATTAATAAACGCCGCTACTGTTGCAGTTATGACTATTGGATTTATACGATTTCCTATGGCAAATGAGAGCATGTATATTCCAAGACATAATCCAAAAATAAAAAGTAGAATTGCTGAGAGTGTTGCACTTGTTTTAGTAAGTAAAACAAAGCTTAAAGCAATAGAGCCTATTATGTGAAAGAAAATCATTACTCCTTTTCGACTATCAAGGATTTCTGATAGTTTTCCTATGATTGGTGAGCCTATTGCCATGCCAATAAATATCATTGATATAATACTGGCAGCTTCTTCACGTGATAGGTGATAGGCTTCTCTAAAGTAAGCATTACCCCAGAATCCAGCAAAGGCATCTACTGCTGTAAAACTTAAGCCAACATAGAAAGTCAAAAGCCAGTTGTTTTTATTTTTGATGACTTCTTTAAGTGCTTCTAGAGTTTTTAGCTGATTGCTTGGTGAGCTAGCTTCCGGTTGTTTTGGATTGAAGTCGCGTACAACTATATAATAAAGTACACCAATCAATAAGCTAGCTACCGCAAACAAGAGCATAGCCATTTTCCAATCACCACATAAAGTTATCAAATATGCTAATGGAGCTTGTGCACAGAGTGCTCCTATCATAGCAGCAGTTGCTAAAAAACTAGCAGCAAAAGCAAATTTACGAGGCTCAAACCAAACTGAAACAGCCTTAAGATAAGAGATGGTAGCGAAAGAGACGCCCATGCCTGTAATAATTCTAGCTATATAAGCCATACTCAAACTACCGAGATTACAGGCAACAACAAATAGAATAACTCCCATCGCAGAAATAGTTATGGATATAGGACTAATTAGTCTAAAACCAAATTTATCTATAATAGGTCCAGCAAGAAATAGCTGACAAATAATTATTGACCAGAAAAATGCCGAGCCTAAAGCTCCTGTTTGGGTAGCATTAGTGTGGAAGCTAGACATCATATCATCGGTAATCAGGCTAGGGAATACTTGCATAATATACTTATCAAAAAGCAAGAAAGAACTGAGAATAATAATTATCCATGCATATCCGCGAATGTTGTGAATTTTTTGTTCCATACGGCGTTTGTTTTGTTATAGCTTAAGAGTATAATTTTAAGTTTCTGAAATATATAAATCAAGCCTAAAGCTTTTCTTTGTTTAATATAAGCATTTTTGATATTATAGGCTCAACAAATTTACTTATATTAATGTTAGATATGTTGGCAAATATTAGAATTGATGAAAAGAAGTTTATATTGATGCAATTTCTTTTAGGCTTTGTGGGTTATGTTATTGTGCTCATGGTCTATGGATATACTTATGCTAATTCATTTGCACTTGGTGCATTAACAATGTTTTTAGCTAATTTTGTATTTTTTTTTAGATTATTTGTCGAAAAACAGTTTAGTCCAGGGGTTGAGATAGTTATTTTTTATTTGAGCGAACTCCTGAAATTAAGCATTGTTGCATTGATTACAATACTGCTGGCAGTTTATGTCAAACCAAAATTATTTTCTTACATTTTCGGATTACTTTTGTTACAATTAGTCGTGTGTTTTGTGCCTATTTTGTTTAAAAGGGTAAGATAGGTGTATTTTAGGGTTGTAAATACTAATTTATTTAAATTATTGGTGGAATAAGTAATGGCAAATACAGAGGCGGGTTCTCAAGTAGCTACAGAATACGTTCAGCATCACTTACATCATTGGCAAATAAGCCTAGGTGAGGGTTCTTTCTGGCAGCTAAATGTAGATTCACTGTTGGTCAGTGGGGTTTTAGGTATAGTATTTATCTTGGCTATGTTTATGGCTGCAAGACGAGCTAATGCAGGCGTTCCTGGCAAGTTTCAAAATATGATCGAAGCAGTGTGGGAGTGGATGGATGGTATGGTTGCAGAAAATTACCATCATAAAAGAGACTTTGTTACACCGCTAGCTTTGACAATCTTTGTTTGGGTTGTGCTTATGAATTTGATGGATTTACTCCCTGTAGATCTTTTTGGCTGGATAATTAGTTTCTTTACTAATAGTCATGAAGTGTATTTTAGAGTTGTGCCTACAGCAGATCCAAATGTTACTTTTGCGATGTCTATTGCAGTGTTTTTCTTGGTGATTTTTTATAATCTCAAGGCTAAGGGTTTTGGTTTGCTGAAAGAAATTTTAAGCTCTCCTTTTGGGATATGGTTATTCCCTTTAAATATATTCTTTAGGCTTGTAGATGAGATAGTTAAACCGGTTTCATTGTCGCTACGTTTGTTTGGTAATATTTTTGCAGGAGAGCTTATATTTATTCTGATAGCATTATTGCCATGGTGGTTCCAGTGGACACTTGGTGGTATATGGGCAATATTCCACATACTTATAGTTTTAATACAAGCTTTTGTATTTATGATGCTAACTGTAGTTTATCTAAATATGGCTCAGGAAGCTCACTAAGTTTTAAATCAACCTAAATAAAAATAAATAAAACAGGAGAAATAAAAAATGGATATGTCTTTACAAGTTTTGGGTAACTTAAATGGTTTAACAGCAATAGCAGTTGCTTTACTGATATCACTACCTGCTTTAGGTACGGCTATAGGCTTTGGTGTGTTGGGCGGCAAGTACTTAGAAGGTGTTGCTCGTCAGCCAGAATTAGGCGGTATGTTATTAGGTCGTATGTTTATCGTGGCTGCTTTCGTAGATGCGTTTGCTGCTATTTCAATTGCTATTGGTTTCTTAGTATTGTACGCGAATCCTCTAGCTATTCCAGGTCTAGCGGATGCTGCTCAGAAAGTTATTGGTGCATAATAAAGTAATATAAAATCATAATTTTATTATCTAAAGGATAAGTAGATGGATATTAATATAACTCTAATTGGGCAGATGATAACATTTGCAATCTTTGTTGGATTTACAATGAAGTTTGTATGGCCTCCACTGCGCAAAGCTTTAGACGAGCGTAGAGAAAAGATTGCTGAAGGTTTGGCGTCTGCTGATAGGGCATCTCGAGAGTTAGAAGTTGCAAAAAGACAGTCTGCAGAAATCTTGCGTGAAGCTAAGGCAAAAGCTACTGAGATAGTTGAGAATGCTTATGTTAGGGCCCATAAGGTTGATGAGCAAGCAAAAGAAGAGGCTATCGCTGCGGCTGATAAGATTAAGAGTATGGCTATGGCTGAGATTGAGCAAGAAAAAGTGAAAGCAAAAGAAGAGCTTAAGCATGAAGTTGTTAGTTTGGCGATGGCAGCAGCTAGTAAGATAATATCAGCAAATGTTGATGAGCAGTCTAGCAAGAAAATTTTGAAAGACTTTGTAGAGAAAGTATAAATTTGGATGAGAAGGTAGGTAAATGACAAATCTAAGTGTGATTGCTAAACCGTATGCCAAAGCTGCATTTGAGTTTGCAAATGAATATAATCTACTTCAAGAATGGTCTAAGCAACTAAAATCGTTTGCCGAGTTGGTTCAAGATGACGCTATCGCTGCTATTGTTTCTAGTCCTGAAATCTCTCAAACAGAGATTATAAATACAGTAAAAGATCAGCTTGATGAGAAGTTTTTCAACTTTGTTGCACTAGTAGCGGAAAATAAAAAGTTATCTATACTGCCTGAAATTTCATTCCAGTTTGAAAATATAAGAAACGTTCATAATAATATAAAAGTGGCAGATGTTACATTAGCTTATGCTATTGATAAAAACACATTGGCTAATTTGAAGACTAAGTTAGAAGAAAAATTCAGTTGTTCAATAGATATGAATGTGATTATTGATCCTGTTATACTAGGTGGAGCGGTAATTAAGGTTGGTGATACAGTAATAGATGATTCTGTATCTGGTCGTATAGAGACATTAAAAAGTATTTTGTTATCATAAATTATAGGAAGTGAGCTTATGCAATTAAGTCCATCAGAAATAAGTGGTTTAATAAAGAAAAGAATTGAAAAGTTCGATAATTCAGTTGAACTTAAATCAGAGGGTACTATCGTTAGCGTTGCTGATGGTATTGTTACTATATATGGTTTAGATGATGTAACTGCTGGTGAGATGATCAAGTTGCCAGGAGATGTATATGGTCTAGCGTTAAACTTAAATACTGACTCTGTTGGAGCAGTTGTTTTAGGTGATTACGAGCATATTAAAGAAGGCGATAAAGCATATTGTACAGGCAGGATTTTAGAAGTTCCTGTCGGCGAAGCTTTACTAGGTAGAGTTGTTGATGCTTTAGGTAATCCAATTGATGGAAGGGGTGAGATCGAAACAGCTCATTCTTCACCAATAGAAAAGATAGCTCCAGGTGTGATTTGGAGAAAATCAGTAGATCAAGCTTTACAAACTGGGATTAAGTCAATTGATTCGATGGTTCCAATTGGTAGAGGTCAAAGAGAGTTAATTATTGGTGATAGACAAATTGGTAAGACAGCCATAGCTATTGATGCAATTATTAATCAAAAAGGTACAGGTGTTAAATGTATCTATGTTGCTATTGGTCAAAAAGCATCATCAATTGCTAATATTGTAAGACAACTTGAAGAGCACGGCGCTATGGAGCATACAATTATTGTTGCAGCTACAGCTTCTGATTCTGCTGCTTTGCAATATATAGCACCTTATGCTGGTTGTTCTATGGGTGAATATTTTAGAGATCGTGGCGAAGATGCACTAATTGTGTACGATGACTTAACTAAACAAGCATGGGCATATAGACAGATTTCTTTATTATTAAGAAGACCTCCGGGGCGTGAAGCCTATCCTGGTGATGTATTCTATCTTCACTCAAGACTTCTTGAAAGAGCTGCAAGAGTAAATGAAGAGTATGTAGAGAGATTTACTAATGGCGAAGTCAAAGGTAAGACAGGTTCTTTGACTGCTCTGCCTATTATTGAGACACAGGCTGGCGATATTTCTGCATTTGTACCAACAAACGTAATTTCAATTACTGATGGTCAGATATTTTTAGAGACAGATTTATTTAACTCGGGTCTAAGACCAGCTATTAACCCTGGTAACTCAGTATCACGTGTTGGTGGAGCTGCGCAGACTAAGATTATCAAGAAACTAGGTGGTGGTATCCGTTTGGCACTAGCGCAGTTTAGAGAGTTAGAAGCATTTTCACAGTTTGCATCGGATTTAGATGAAGCTACTAGGTCACAGCTAAATAGAGGTCAAAGAGTTACAGAACTTCTAAAACAAAAGCAGTTCTCGACATTGTCAATTGCTTTGATGGCATTATCATTGTATGCAGCGGATAATGGCTATCTAGATAGCTTAGAAGTTTCGGAAGTTATTCCTTTTGAATCAGCATTACATGCGCTTGCAGAAAATAAATATGCAGAAGTTGTTGCTGAGATTAATGAAACTGGCAAGTATGATGCTGAGATTGCAGAGAAGTTAAAAACAATTGTTGAAGATTGTAAAGCAAATCAAGCTTGGTAATAGGAGTATAGACTATGTCTAATGCTAGAGAGATACGTTCTAAAGTACAGAGTGTTAAGAACACCCAAAAAATCACTGGTGCTATGGAATTAGTTGCAGCTAGTAAGATGAGGGGTGCGATAGTTAAAATGAATAATGTACGCCCTTATGTTGAAAGTGCAAATACTATTATCAAAAACGTTACAATGGCAAGTATTGATTATCCAAATCCATATCTTTTTGATAGAGAAGTTAAAAGGGTTGGGTATATAGTCACATCCACAGATAGGGGCCTTTGTGGAGGTCTTAATATCAACTTATTTAAGCATGTTCTTAAAGATATCAAAAAGAATCTTGATGATAGAGTTGAGGTAGATGTCTGCGCAATTGGCTCTAAAGCGGCAACATTTTTTGCAAAACTTAAAGATGTTAACGTAGTTGCTACAGCACATTACAATGATAAAGATAATGAAGGTAGTATTAGAGCTATTCGTGGTGCACTTAAAGTTATGTTAGATAGGTTTACAAATGGTGAGATTGATAGACTTTATATGAGTAGCAATCAATTTGTTAGTACAATCAAACAAAAACCAAAATTGCAAACATTGTTGCCTATCCAAGACATTTTTTCAAAAGAAGAGCTTAAAACTAACAAAGAGCAGGCTTCTAAGGGTCATTGGGACTATATTTATGAAAGAGATATTGAAGAAGTTTTAAATGCTTTATGTATTAGATATATTGAAGCTCAGGTAAGAGGGGCAATATTAGAGAATGCAGCATGTGAGCAAGCTGCTCGTATGATGGCGATGAAAAATGCAACTGATAATGCAAGTGATATAATCGATCAGTTGAAACTAGATTACAACAAAGTCAGACAAGCTATGATTACACAAGAGCTTGCAGAAATTTGTTCAGGTGCGGCAGCAGTTTAGGAGAAATAAATGAGTACAGGTAAAATTATTCAGGTAATTGGTGCTGTTATTGATGTAGAGTTTTCTAGAGATAACACTCCAAAAGTATATGATGCATTAAATGTAAAAGAAGCAAATTTAGTATTAGAAGTACAGCAACAAATCGGTGATGGTGTTGTAAGAACTATTGCTATGGGCTCTAGTGATGGTCTAAGACGAGGAATGGTTGTTGAGAATACTAACGCACCAATTTCCGTACCAGTAGGGCATGGTACTTTGGGTCGTATTATGAATGTACTAGGTGAACCTATTGATGAGGCGGGACCTATTCAGTATACAGAAACTAGGTCTATTCATCAGGCACCTCCTGCATATGATGAGTTAGCATTAAGTACAGAAATATTAGAGACAGGTATCAAAGTAGTTGATCTTATTTGTCCATTTGCGAAAGGTGGTAAAGTAGGTCTATTTGGTGGTGCTGGTGTTGGTAAGACTGTAACAATGATGGAGCTTATTAACAACATTGCAAAAGAACACAGTGGATACTCAGTATTTGCAGGTGTTGGTGAAAGAACTCGTGAAGGAAATGATTTCTATTATGAGATGAAAGATTCAAATGTACTAGATAAAGTAGCTCTAGTATATGGCCAAATGAATGAGCCACCAGGAAACAGATTAAGAGTAGCACTTAGTGGTTTAACGATAGCAGAAGGCTTCCGTGATGAGAAGCGTGATGTATTGATGTTTATTGATAATATTTATCGTTATACATTGGCCGGTACAGAAGTTTCAGCATTATTAGGTCGTATGCCATCAGCAGTAGGTTATCAGCCAACACTAGCTGCAGAGATGGGTGCCTTACAAGAGCGTATTACATCTACTAAAACTGGTTCTATTACTTCAGTTCAGGCTGTTTATGTACCAGCAGATGATTTGACAGATCCATCACCAGCGACTACATTCTCTCACTTAGATGCAACGATTGTGTTATCTCGTCAAATTGCCGAGTTGGGTATTTATCCTGCGGTTGATCCATTAGATTCTACATCTAGACAGTTAGATCCACTAGTTGTTGGGCATGATCACTATGAGACAGCTCGTGCTGTTCAGAAGGTGCTCCAAAGATATAAAGAGTTGAAAGATATTATTGCTATTCTTGGTATGGATGAGCTCTCTGATGAAGATAAAAGAACAGTTGATAGAGCTCGTAAGATTCAAAGATTCTTATCTCAGCCATTTCATGTTGCAGAAGTGTTTACTGGCAATCCTGGTAAGTTTGTATCACTTAAAGACACTGTAGCTAGCTTCAAAGCAATAGTTAATGGTGAGTATGATCATTTACCAGAGCAAGCTTTTTACATGGTTGGTTCGATACAAGAAGCAATCGAGAAGGCAAAAACTCTATAATTGGGTGTAGATATGACAAAAAAATACCTAAAAGTTGATGTGGTTAGTCCCCTAGGTTCAGTTTTTAAAGGCGAGGCTGATATTGTAAGTCTACGTGGATCTGCTGGAGAGATGGGTATAGCATATGGACATACAGAGCTTCTATCCACTCTACCAGCTGGTGTGGTCAATGTTAGAAAAGATGAACATACTGATGTTCTATACGTCTCAGGTGGTATTGTAGAAGTTACTCCTACTCGTGTTACAATTATGGTAGATGATATGGAGAGAGCAGAAAACTTAAATCAAGCAGAGGCTGAAAAAGCTAGAGCTAGAGCTCAGGAAGCTCTTAAGAATCCAGATGCTTCAAAACTTGACATAGAAGCTGCGAGCAAAAGACTTAGTGAGGCTGATGCTCGTCTTAAAGCTCTTAATTCTTCTAAAGGCTTGTATTACTCAAAAGAAGACTAGCAACTCTATTAATTTTCAAAAAGTTTAAATTCGATTTACATTTGCTTATAAATTTATTGTATTGATTTATGAAAAAATGACTATTTCTAACATATTTATATAGAATTATTTATAATTATAATACTAGTATTTATATTGTTTAATAATGAAAAAAGTTTTTACTTTAATTGTACTTTGTTTGTCGATAATACCTACATATATAATCGCCCAATCATCCAACGATGTCGAAGTTCAAAAAAGCAGCTCTGTAGAGCATCTGCTTCCTAAGAGAATTATAGCTGGATTCTTAGATGTTAGAACTCCTAGTTCAACATCTAGAGTTGATATTGAGCAGGCAAAGAATGATGGATATAATGTTATTGTTATAGCTTATGGTGAGGTTTATAATACAGATATTGGACTTTATACTTCTAGCCCTATATCTATACAAACTATCATTGATAAAGTAAGACAAGCTAAAAAAAATGGTATGAAAGTCTTGCTAGCTGTTGGAGGCATTCCAAATACATTTCATCCTGGACTAAATAAGACAGATGTATCACCAAAAGTTTTTGGCAAAGATATGTCAGATGCACAGATCTATTCCTTAGCAAATAATATAGTCAATTTTTTGCATAAAAATAGTATTGATGGAATTGTTTATAGTTTTAGGAAATTCACATCAGCGGATTTTATTAATCAACTTTCTTTGGATATCAAAAAAATTGATCCAAATATTGTCATAGTTGCAGAGCCTCAGATAAATGATTATAAATTAGTAACAACGGGTAAGAGTAATGACTATGATAAAGTAATTCAAAATGGGTATATAGATTATTTATTTATCCAAGAGTATGATACATACCCAGAATATGAGCCTGGTTTTATAGCAGATAGTTATTCAAAAATTGTCAATGATTTGAATATTCCTGTTCATACTAAGATTTTAATTGGTGAACCAACAAATGCAATTTCAGGAGGTACAAATACAGTATATCATCCTGAGGGCAATGCAACTTTATCATTAACAACTGAACAGGCAGTAGAGCTTATGTTACCTCAGTTTGAGAAACTTAAGTTTAAACCGAGATTTGCGGGAGTAACAGGTTGGTCTTTAAATACCGATTATGCCGCTGACTTATATGGGGATTCATCTCATAGTTCCGGTTCCTTTGCTAAAAATCTTAGAGCATGTATTTATGATAATGTATGTGTTCAAATTGATAATAGAATAAAAGGCCCTGTAATTGCGGGATTTTTGCCTTTATGGGGAAAGAGTAGCTCTTATAATATTTCAGGTAGGCAGATAAATACGATTCCAGTTGATATATCAATGCCAGAAAATAAAGAATATTGTGATAAAAATCCTGATGTATGCAAATACAATGTAATAATAGCAGCATATGCTAGGTATACCAATAGTAAAGGATTTGAGTTGTCATTTAATGATGAGAATGGTAGCTCGAATAAGTTATATGACCTTGATGAGCTTAAAGAATTTATTGGATATATGAAGTCAAAAGGAAAACATGTTTTAATTTCTTTTGGAGGAAAGTCATCGCACATCGATTGGCAAGCTGTAAACTTTGATAGTTTAATTCATATTGTAAAAGATTTTGGTTTCAATGGTATAAATTTTGATTTGCCAAAAACAGCAGTGCCAAAGGATGAGAAACAGGCTCAAACTGCTGCTCTAAAAATAAATCGACTGATAAGGTCACTTAGAAATAATGATAAAGACTTTTGGTTAACCTTTTCTCCTGAATGGGATTATATTGTAGCCCCTTTAGCTAAGAATAATAAGGACAATATGTACGTTAGTCATGGCTATGTTGAGTTATTAGATAATATTGGTATGAGTAAGATAAATTATATTTTTCTTAATACTTTTTCTGAAAGACCAGCTGATGCAATTTTAGGTTTATATAAGGATCAAAAGGGCGAATTTATGAAAATATCTCCTTTAGATGGCTATGATAAATTTTTGGCTTCGCTTGCATGGGCTCTGACAACACCTCAAGGATTTGAAGCAAATCATCCGAAGTATGAAGTTGATAGGCCTATTAAAATTCCAGCTAATAAACTTGTATTTATTGTTCCAGCGACTAAGGGCGCGGTTCATGGAGGAGATACTTATGTTTTATCAAGTTCGGAGATAAAGCAAATACTTTCATTAATGAAAGAAAATAAAGCATCCTTTGCTGGATTTGCTCTTTGGAGTATGGATTTTGATGCTACAAATATTAAGTCGGGAGATTTAAGTGATGGTTATCAGCATTTACCTTGGAGCTCTACTAACAATATAGCAAATATCGAACTACCTCCAGTAGCTTCAATTGTGAATGATAGTGATAGATACCTGAAAAAAGTAAATGATTCTCATAAACCGCAAAAATATATTATGGATACAGGAATTGTTAGATATCCGTATCAGATAGGCACTTATGGATCAGACACTGTTGTAAGTTTTGCAGGCAAGATGTATAAATGTAAGTCTATGCTAGAGGTCAAGCTGTGTAATGATGAAGCATATATTCCCAATGGCTTATACGGGGATCTTGCATGGGAAGAGATTAAGCCACAAAGCACAAAAAAATATTCTGAAAGTAAGAAATTTAAATTGAAAGAAGGTGAGGTAGCTACTTATCCAAAAGGAATAGGGAGCTATAAGGTGGGCCAAATTGTGCTTGCTGATGGAAGAGAGTTCGAGTGTCAGAAAGAAGAGTATTGTAATAAATCTTCTTATAGCCCTATTAAAGAAAAAGGTTTTGTGGCATGGAGTAATATTACAAATGATATTTCTCACTTTGTGAACAAAGAGCAAGATGTTAAACCTAGTGGCGCTGATTATATCTACCCTTATGGTATAGAGGATTATAAAGGGGGCACGGTTGTGGCTGTTAATAAGGACTTGTATAGATGTAATATCGGCCCTGAGTCAAGCTTGTGTACCATGAGTGCATATAAGCCAACGGGTAAATATGGTACAGATGCTTGGACAAAAATGAATAATAAATAATTTTCAGTGAGTAGTTTTTATTTGACCGAGTCTATAAGTTCCTTAAGTTCACCCGACTCATTCATCTCCATTATTATATCGCAACCGCCTATTAGTTCACCTTTTACCCATAGTTGAGGGAAAGTAGGCCAATCAGCATATTTAGGTAAAATAGCACGAATATCCGGATTTTCTAGAATATTAACGAACGCAAAGGGCTTTCCACATGCTCTAATTGCAGAAGCTGCATGGGCTGAGAACCCACACTGAGGCAAATTTGGAGAGCCTTTCATGTATAGGATAATATCATTTTCCTTTAGTTGCTTTTCTATTCTATCAACAACTTTTTGTTCTTCTTGTGTATACATATTTATTTCCTTTTTATTTGATTAAACAACTAAGTTTAGAAATTTTATCTAAAAAATGATAGCATATTATACTAAACGGGTATAGTACCGAGATGCTATAATAATTAATTCAACTAGTTCAGGGAGAATAATGAGATGAAATTTGAATTACCAAAACTACCTTATGCATTTGATGCATTGGAGCCTACTATTTCAAAAGAAACGATTGAGTATCATTATGGTAAGCACCATCAAGCTTATGTAACTAATCTAAACAATCTGATTGAAGGTACAGAGCATGCTGGTAAAAATTTAGAAGAAATAATAAAAACTTCTTCAGGCGGTATATTTAATAATGCTGCTCAAGTGTATAATCACACATTTTATTGGAATTGCCTGTCACCAGTTAAAACTGAACCATCAAGCGAGTTAAAAGCAGCGATTATTGAAACTTTTGGTTCAATAGATAACTTTAAGGATCAATTCTCGAAAGCGGCTGTAGCTACATTTGGATCTGGTTGGGCTTGGCTGGTAAAAAATACCGAAGGCAAACTTGAGATTGTTACTACTAGTAATGCAGGCTGTCCTTTGACGGATAACAAAAAACCTTTACTTACATTTGATGTTTGGGAGCATGCTTATTATATTGATTATCGTAATGCAAGACCTAAATATGTTGAGTCTTTATGGGATATAGTAAATTGGAAATTTGTTTCTGAGCAGTTTAAGAAATAGGGTTGTATCAAGTGAATAAAAATAAAATACCACTATATTCTTTTATTGTTGGAGTATTGTCTATAGTATTTGTTTTAGTGGTGATTATACTATTTCCAAGTCTTCAAATAACTGCTGTTACAAAAAATATTGTACTAGCAGTTCTTTTGTTTCCGTGGATAATTTTTATTATTTCTCTATTATTTGTTAGAAAAAAATAAATAAATCTTTGAGTATTTATTGGATATTTGCCATTAGTTTAATTCTTTGTCTAAAAATGTAGATGATAGTAGATATAAGTATTCCTATTATAAAGCTTGCTATGAAAAGTCCTTCCCATTTATAGTGGCTTTGTACATATCCCGCAAATGGTCCTACAAGGACTCTTCCTAGTGAATCAATTGAACTAAGGACAGCAAATTGCGTTGCGGAAAATTTTATATTTACAAGACTCATAATCATCGCTACAAGTATTGCTGTACCCATTGCTCCACAAAAATACTCAACAGCAACAGAGCTTACCATTAGATAGTAGTTTTTACCAACAATTGCTAGTAACACATACATTAGATTTGCTGATGCCATAATAATACTAAAGAAGAGAAAACTTTTGTAAATACCTATTTTTCTTGCGATTAGTCCACCTACGATAAGACCTATTAAAGTTGCTGCTAATGAAAAAGCTTTGTACGAAACTGCTATTGTGGTTTTATCAAATCCTAAGTCGGCAAAAAAGACTGTATTAAGTGAAAATGCGATCGCATCTGCAAGTTTATATCCAATTATTATCAATAATATTATAATTGCAGTTTTGATTCCCTGTCGTTTAAAAAACTCAATAAAAGGCTGTGTGAAGGCTTCTTTAAAACTTTTTGGAGTTTTGGCCGATGAAGGTTCTTTTAGAAATAAACAATATAATGGGCAGATTATGAAAAATGCAAGAATTGTTATTAGTGCTAGGCTCCAACTGTTAGATATAAGTTTTTGAGTAGAAACTATATCAATATTAGTAAATAAGACATTGCTACCATAGTATTCAGTAAGTTTAGGTGTACATATCTCTATAGGTTCAGCACCGCCACTATAATAATCAGCAAATATTAGTACTAACGAGCCTGTTACAAGCATTGCAATACGATAGCCCATAACCGCTATAGCATTACCAAGAGCCTTCTCTCTCTCATTAAGAACCTCAGTCTGATATGCATTTATGGCGATGTCTTGTGTTGCAGATGTAAAGCATATTAAAAAGCCGATAAAAGCGATCATAAATGGTTGAGCTGCGGGAGATAATTGACTCATAAGAGCTATTAGAACAATTAGGCTTATCTGTGTTGTAAGTATCCAACCTTTGCGTCTACCAATCCCTAAAATATTAATTTTATCAAGGAATGGAGCCCATAGGTATTTAAATGTATATGGTATTGCTATAAGTGTTAAAAAACTTATATTTTGAATATTGATACCACTATCTTTATACCAAAGCAGTAATGATGATGCTGTAAGCATCAGAGGTAATCCAGAGGCATAACCTAAAATTAGCATAGTAAACATTTTAGGCTGTTTAAATGGTGCAACCAATTTGTCACTAAATGTTAGAGAGTTATTCATTATCTATAGAATAGAAATTTTTTGATAAAAGAATCGTAGTTTAATTAAAGAAAAAAGTAAATAAAATAAGAAAGCAGTTTTGATTAAATTATAGATCTCTACTTGTTGCACCAGTATATAATTGTCTCGGACGACCAATTTTTTGTGCTGGATCATTCACCATTTCGATCCATTGAGATATCCAACCAGAAGTTCTAGCAAGAGCGAATATTGCTGTGAACATACTCTCTGGAATACCCATAGCTTTTAATATGATTCCAGAGTAAAAATCTACGTTAGGGAAAAGCTTTCTCTCAATGAAGTAGCTGTCCTGAAGAGCAATTTCTTCTAGTTTCTTTGCGATTGCAAGAAGAGGATTGTCACTATGACCAAGCTTAGCAAGAATTTCTTCACAATTTTTCTTCATTGCAGTTGCTCTTGGATCAGTGTTTTTATAAACTCTATGACCGAATCCCATTAGTCTAAATGGATCATCTTTATCTTTCGCTTTCTCTATAAACTTATCGATATTATCAACACTACCAATTTTTGATAGCATTTTTAATACAGCTTCGTTAGCGCCACCATGAGCAGGACCCCAAAGTGCTGTAATACCTGCTATGATAGCTGCATAAGGAGAGTTACCTGTTGAGCCAGAAAGTCTAACTGTAGATGTTGAGGCATTTTGCTCGTGATCAGCATGAAGCATGAAAATAGTATCCATAGCTTTAACGTGTAGCTCATCAGGCTTAAAGCTTTCGTCCTCTGCAAACATCATGTATATAAAGTTTTCAGCATAACCATACTCTTTTTTAGGTTCTAGGAATTTTTTACCTTGGTTATGTCTGTAAGCCATAGCTGCAATAGTTGCAATCTTAGCAACTATATTTTTAGCAACTTCATCTTGTGCTTCAGTTTGACCCTTGTGAATATGTTCAGCAGCCAAAACATTGACACCGGCAATTAATCCAGACATTGGATGAGTGTGTTGTGGCATAGCAGAAATAGCTGCTTTAACATGCTCACATACTGGCATCTTAGCTATAATCTCTTCTCTAAAATCTTTGATCTGAGAATCTGTTCCTAATTCACCATAAATCAAAGCATAGCAAAGATTTCTGTAATTTGATTTCTGCGTCCATTGTTCGATTGGATAGCCTCTATGTAAAAGAATACCTTTGCCACCGTCGATATACGTGATTTTAGATTCACATGCAGCTGTCGACATAAAGCCAGGGTCATAAGTAAAGACACCATGCTTTACTAGAGATGATACATCTATGCAGTCATTACCTAGACTAGGAGAGTAGACTGGTAATTCTATTTCAATATTTTTATCTGCATACTTAAGAGTTGCATATTTACTCATTAATAGGCCTCCAAGTGAGTTGATCAAAAAATACAATGCAAAAGGTTTGCAATAAAAAGATACCTTTTCTAAAAAAAACATATTTATTTAGGTATCATTACAGGGGAATAATAAGCTAAAGATTTCTGTTTTGCAAATAAAAAAGTCATAAGATATCAATGATGTGAATATTGTTTATTTTGCTTAATAGTTTGTTGCATTTAATTATCTAGTAAAATAGAATCAAAAATTTGTTTAAGTATTTGAATTTGTTTTACTAAAAATATATTATTTAAGAGTTGTTGTATAACATTGGTTTACATCCGATTTACTGATATACATAAATTGCTTCGGAGGAATGTCGAGCATGAAAAAAATTACTAATGTTGATTTGATGTCAATTAAATCTTATAAGTTTCCTATTACTGCTATTAGCTCTATACTGCATCGTATATCTGGTGTGGTATTGATTTTTGCAATACCTCTGGCGGTTGTTGGTATGAATTATACACTTGCAGGTCCGGATGGCTATCAGCAAACTGTTGCTGTTTTGACTAGAGGATGGTGCAGTATATTCTTTTGGCTGTTTTTATCATCTATAACCTATCATGTTTATGCAGGTGTCAGACATATGATTATGGATATGGGTTTTGGTGAAAGTATGAAAGCAGCTAAGATTACTTCGTTGCTTGTTATTATTTTAGGTGTTTTATCTGCTATTTTATGGGGGTGCTACTTATGGCTGTAATTTCATTAACTTCTTCTGGAATTAAAGACTTCTTTGTTCAAAGAGTAACAGCTGTGATTATTGCTGTTTACTTTGGTTATCTGATTTTGGAAACTTTGTGTTTATCTCATGCTGGAACACTTAATTATGACAGTTGGAGAGGATTGTTCACAGATAGTATGTTTTTTAGAGTCGCTACACTGATGGCTTATCTAGCCATGTTTTTCCATGCTTGGGTTGGTATTTGGATTATTTGTGGTGACTATATTAAGTATGCTTGGGCATCAGCTCTTGTTATGCTGAGCTTTGTGCTGATTTATGTGTTCTGCTTTTTTTGGTTATTCGCAGTTTTATTTTTCTACTAAGAGGTTATTTTTATGAGTATAGCTACGCAAGAGTTTGATGCTATTGTAATTGGTGCTGGAGGTGCTGGTCTGAGAGCATCTTTTCAGTTGTCGCAATCAGGTTTCAAAACAGCTGTTGTGTCTAAAGTTTTTCCTACTAGATCGCATACGGTTGCAGCCCAGGGGGGTATTGCAGCTGCTCTAGGAAATATTGAATTTAATGATGGATTGCCATCAGATGATTGGAAATGGCATATGTACGATACGGTTAAAGGTTCTGATTATATTGGTGATCAGGATGCGATTGAATACATGTGTGAGCATGCGCCGCAGTCAATTATTGAGTTAGAGCATATGGGTATGCCTTTCTCAAGACTAAAAAACGGTAAGATATATCAGCGAGCATTTGGTGGTATGTCTAGAAATTATGATCCTGCTAATCAGGCAGAAAGAACTTGTGCTGCGGCTGATAGAACTGGGCATGCGCTTTTACACACCTTATATCAGGGCAATCTTTCTCATAAAACTGATTTTTATACGGAATGGTTTGCTGTTGACTTGGTCAAAGCTGATGATGGAAGTATAGCCGGTGTAATAGCTCTTAGCATAGAAACAGGAGAAACTGTTTTCTTGAAAGCAAAAATTACTATATTGGCTACTGGTGGAGCAGGTCGTATATACGAATCTAGTACTAATGCCTATATCAACACAGGTGATGGTATGGGTCTTGCTTTAAGAGCAGGTTTGCCACTTCAGGACATGGAGTTTTGGCAATTTCACCCTACTGGTATTGCTGGAGCTGGGGTTTTGGTTACTGAGGGATGTCGAGGTGAAGGTGGAGTGTTACGTAACAAAGATGGCGAGAGATTTATGGAGAGATATGCTCCTAATGCAAAAGATCTTGCTTGTCGTGATGTTGTGTCGCGTGCATCGCAACAAGAAATTATGGAAGGTCGTGGTGATACTTTCTCTGGGACAAGTTGTGTATGGCTAGACTTGACTCACCTTGGTGAAGAAGTTATTGATGAAAGATTGCCTACAGTTAGAGAGTTAGGTAGAACTTTTGCTGGTATAGATCCTGTTGAGAAGCCTATACCAGTTGTACCTACATGTCATTACCAAATGGGTGGAATACCAACTAACAAGCATGGTCAGGTAATCACTCAGGTGAATGGTGAAGATAAGGTTATTGGTGGCTTATATGCCGTTGGTGAATGTGCTTCTGTATCAGTACATGGTGCAAATAGACTTGGTAGTAACTCTTTATTAGATTTGGTTGTATTTGGTAGAGCTGCAGGTATGCATGCTGAGCAGAGTTTAAAAGAAGGTATGCCTTCGAAAGAAGTTTCGCAAGAGAATATTGAAAAAGCAACTGCTAGAATCACTAAGTGGGATACTTCTGAGCAAAGAGGTTGTCAAGAAAAAATAGCGGTGCTTAGAAAAGAGCTTCAGCAGACTATGCAACAATATTTCTCAGTATTTAGGCAAGAAAGTACAATGAAAGAAGGTCTTGATAAGTTATTCAAAATTAGAGAAAGACTTGATAATGCTGTTTTGGAAGATAATTCTAGAATTTTCAATATGATGAGAATAGAGGCTTTGGAACTAGATAATCTTGTATTGACTGCGATAGCTACGGCGAAGTTAGCACTTGAAAGAAAAGAGTCTAGAGGTGCGCATTCGAGAGTAGATTATCCTGAAAGAGATGATAAGAACTGGATGAAGCATACGTTGTATTTCTTAGATGGTGATAAAACATCACAACGTGATGTAAATATGTCTCCTACTAAGGTTAAAGCTTTCCAACCAGCAGAACGTAAGTATTAATACGAGGATTTGATAAATGGATGTAAGATTTAAGATTTATAGATATAATCCAGAAGTAGATAAAAAGCCATATTATGATGAGTATACTGTCACAGTAGAAAATGAGGGAGTTAAAGTCTTGACTGCTTTGGAACTTATCAAAGAACAGGACCCTACATTGGCTATGAGAAGATCTTGTAGAGAAGGTGTCTGCGGTTCTGATGGTATGAATATTAATGGTAAAAACCGTTTGGCATGTATTACCTCAATTGGAGAGTTAAAGCAACCAATCAAAGTTAATCCTCTACCGGGCTTACCAGTTGTTAGAGACTTGATTGTAGATATGAAGCAGTTTTATAAAAACTATGAAAAGGTTAAGCCATATCTCATAAATGATGAAGAACCTCCGGTCAAGGAAAGGTTGCAGTCTCCTGAAGATAGAGCTAAATTGGATGGTCTTTATGAGTGTATTCTATGTGCATGTTGTACAACATCATGTCCATCTTTTTGGTGGAATCCAGATAAGTTCATAGGGCCTTCAGGTTTGTTACAGGCATATAGATTTATTGCAGATTCAAGAGATACTGCTACGGAACAAAGACTTGAAGATTTAAAAGATCCGTTTAGTCTATTTAGATGTAGAACTATTATGAACTGTGTTTCTGTGTGTCCTAAAGGTCTTAATCCTACAGAAGCTATCGGTAAGATCAGATCTGCACTATTAAAGAAAAATGTGTAAAATTTAAAACCTGACATTTAGGTATTTATATGAAAAAAAAACAACCGGATTTTAGTCAGTGGTTGGAAACAACCCAGCTCTTCGGAGGTAATTTAGAATATCTTGAATCAATATATGATGATTATATTATGGGCAACTATGAGGATATTGATCCAAAATGGTTGTCCTTTTTTGATTCTATAGCTAGTTCAACAGATACTGTGCATCGCGACTTGGTTGATGAGTTCAAATTTTTGGCTAAAAATAGATCTACTGCTACAACAGTTATCAGTAGTGAAGGTGATGTGAGCTTGAAGGCAAAAGCTCTAGTAAAAGCTTATCGATCTCATGGGTATAAATCAGCAAATATTGATCCATTAGGGCTGATGAAGTATCAAAGAGACTCTGATCTAGAATTGTCTGCACATGGCCTATCTGAAAAAGATTTGTCTGAGAAAGTTAATCTTGGAGAATTTACTGATAATAAAGCTATTACTCTGAAAGAAATAATAGATAAAGCTAAGGCAATTTATGAATCTAGTGTAGGTTATGAGTATAGGTACATTGGTAATAAAGAAGAGAAGTTATGGCTTCAAGATAAGATAGAAAAAAATCTATCCACACAGCAGTCAGATAAGAAATGGATTTTACAGCAGTTGGTTGCAGCTGAGGGGTTAGAAAAGTATTTAGCTTTGAGATATGTGGGCCAGAAGAGGTTTGGTCTTGAAGGTGGTGAATCTTTAATTCCTTCTCTTCAACACGTTATAGAAAAAGCAGTATCTAGACATTCAACAAGATTTATTCAATTAGGTATGGCTCATAGAGGTCGCTTAAATGTTCTTGTGAACGTTATGGGTAAAAATCCTAAGGATCTATTTGAAGAATTTGAAGGTAAGAGAAGCGAAAAGAGTTTGTCTGGTGACGTCAAATACCATATGGGATATTCAAATTATAGATGTATTGATGGTAAAGAAGCAAAAATCGCACTAGCGTTTAACCCATCGCATCTCGAAACAGTAGATCCAGTTGTCGAAGGTGCAGCTAAAGCTATACAAGATAAATTAGATGGTAATGTTTATAATAAAGTACTACCTATATTAATACATGGTGACTCAGCTTTTTGTGGACAAGGTATCGTAATGGAAACTTTTGGCTTTTCCCTTACAGAAGCTTATGGAACAGGTGGAACAGTTCATCTTGTGGTAAATAACCAAGTTGGTTTTACTACTAGCAGTACATTTGGGGTCAATAGAAGTAGTAACTACTCAACTGATATTGCAAAAATGGTTGATGCACCAATCTTTCATGTAAATTGCGATGATCCTGAGGCTGTACTTAAGGTTGCTGATATAGCCCTTGAATACCGCATGAAGTTTAACAAGGATGTAGTTATTGATTTGGTTTGTTATCGTAGAAATGGACATAATGAAACTGATGAACCATCTGGAACTCAACCACAGATGTATGAAGTGATTAAAAAGCTTCCTTCAACACTAAAACTATATAGTGAAAAACTTATTAGAGAAGGTGTCGTCGATAGTAACCTTGTTGCACAATTAAATGCTAATTATCGTAGTAAACTAGATAATGGTCAAGTCACTATAGATATTCTTGATAGAAAGGCTGTAAAAGACAAACTTAATGTTTGTGACTGGCTGCCTTATATTGGTAAGCAAGAGACTAAATATACTTATCATGCAATACCTGAAAATAAACTCAAAGATTTGGCTTTGAAAATGAGTGAAGTACCGGAAGAGGTTAGTGCTCAGATGCAGGTCAAAAAAGCGATAACAGATAGAGTCAAGATGGCGAATGGAGAGCTTCCATTAAATTGGGGGTTTGCGGAATCTCTTGCTTATGCAACATTGCTTGATGAAGGTTATTCGGTAAGGCTATCTGGAGAAGATAGTGGTAGAGGAACATTCTCTCATCGTCATGCTGTTGTTAAAAATATGGATACTAGCTCGCAGTTAAAAGAGTATGTACCACTTCAGCATATTAATGAAAAAGCTCGATTTGATGTCATCGATTCTACGCTATCTGAATACGGTGTTTTAGGATTTGAATATGGTTATAGTTGTTATAGTCCGGATTCTCTAGTAATTTGGGAAGCTCAATTTGGTGACTTTGTAAATACGGCTCAAGTAGTTATTGATCAGTTTTTGGTAGCTGCTGAAGAAAAGTGGGGTATTTTATCAGGGTTGACACTATTTTTGCCTCATGGTCAAGAAGGCGCTGGTGCTGAGCATTCTTCAGCACGCTTAGAGAGATTCTTGCAATCATGTGCAAATAAAAATATGCAAGTTTGTACACCTACTACTCCAGCACAAATCTATCACTTGCTAAGACGTCAAGTTATTAGACCGCTTAGAAAGCCATTGATCGTAATGACACCTAAGAGTTTATTAAGAAACCCTATGGCTGTGTCTACACTAGAAGAGCTCTCTAAGGGTAAGTTTGAATCTATTATAGATGATGCAAGTGCTAATAAAGAAAAAGTTAAAAAACTTATACTTTGTAATGGTAAGGTTTACTATGATCTAATTGCTAAAAAGCAAGATACTCATGAGGATATCGCTGTAGTTAGACTTGAAGAGTTGTATCCGTTCCCGCAAGACGAACTTGCAGATATTTTTGCTAAGTATAAGCATGCCGATAAGGTAGTATGGCTACAAGAAGAGCCTCAAAATAAGGGAGCTTGGTATAATATTAGACACTTCATAGAAAAACTAGTATTAAAAAACCAAGAGTTGCTGTGTGTTGCAAGAGAGAGATCATCAACTCCTGCAGTAGGGTATCATGCACTATATGTTAAACAGCAAGAAGAAATTATTAATAGAGCTTTAGAAATATAAAATTTAAGTTATTACTAGGAGTAAGAAATGGTTGAATTAAAAGTACCTATGTTTCCAGAGTCTGTTGCAGATGGCACTCTAGCTCAGTGGAATAAAAGTGAAGGCGATTTTGTTGAAGAAGGTGATATAATCGCTGAAATAGAAACTGATAAAGTAGTTATGGAAGTTCCAGCTACTGCAAGTGGTGTTCTTAAAGGAATTAAAAAGCAAGAAGGTGATATAGTTTTATCTGAAGAATTTTTAGCAAATATTGATACTAATGCTTCAACTTCTGAGCCAAAACAAGAGGTCGTTGTAGAAGCTTCTTCACAAGCTTTGGGTAAAGAAATAGATGTTAAAGCACCTGTTTTCCCTGAGTCTGTTGCAGATGGTACGATTTCTGAGTGGCATAAGCAAGAAGGCGATGCTGTAGCAGAGGGCGATGTCTTAGCTGAGATTGAAACAGATAAGGTTGTTATGGAAGTCCCTGCAACATCCAACGGTGTTTTATCAAAAATATTAAAGCCTGCAGGTGAAACAGTTCTTTCATCAGAGTTAATAGCAAAAGTTATAGAGGGTGCAGTGGCATCTGCAGCACCTACGTCAGATGCAAAAATACAGACTGAAGATAAAGGCAATGATCCTCATCTAGTTCCTTCTGCACGTAAAGCTTTCAATGCAAGTGGATTAGATTCTGCTGCAAGTATTGAAGGTACTGGTAAGAAAGGACGTATAACTTCTGAAGATGTTAAAAAGGCGGTATCTAGTAGCAAGCCACAACAGCCTGCTATAGTCGCTAACCAAGGTCCAAGATACGAAAAAAGAGTTAAGATGACTCGTTTACGTCAGACTATTGCAAATAGATTAGTTGAGGTTCAGCATACTAATGCTATCTTGACGACGTTTAACGAGGTTGATATGAGTGCAGTTATGGCGCTTAGAAATAAATATAAAGATATATTCCTTAAAGAGCATGATACAAAGCTTGGTTTTATGTCTTTCTTTATTAAAGCAGTAACTGAAGCACTTAAAAAGTTCCCAGATGTTAATGCTTCTATTGATGGTGATGAGATTGTTTATCATAACTACTTTGATATTGGTATAGCTGTTGGTACAGATAGAGGCTTAGTGGTACCTGTTTTAAGAGATACAGATGGTAAATCTTTAGCAGAGCTTGAAGCAGATGTGCTTGATAAAGCAATCAAAGGTCGCGATGGTAAATTAAGTCTAGAGGATATGCAAGGTGGTACGTTTACAATTACTAATGGTGGTACTTATGGGTCTATGCTATCCACACCGATTATTAATTCACCACAAAGTGCGATCTTGGGTATGCATAATATTGTTGAAAGACCTGTAGTAGTAAACGGCGAGATCAAAATCCGTCCAATAATGTATTTGGCATTATCTTATGATCATAGAATTATCGATGGTGGTACATCAGTAAGATTCTTGAAGATGATTAAAGAATTGTTAGAAGATCCAAATAGAATCCTTCTACAAGTATAATTATTTTTCTTTCACTTTATTCTAAAGGTTTATTTCGATGAATTTAGATTTTATAAAAGACAGAATTGTGGCTGTACCTGACTTTCCAAAACCTGGTATAGTGTTTAGAGATATCACTCCATTATTGGCAGACCCTCAAGGGTTGAAAATGACTGCAAAAGCTATGGCTGAAGAGTTGAAATCTAAAGGTATAAAGCCGACAATTATTGCTGGTACTGAAAGTAGAGGGTTTATCTTTGGTGTAGCACTTGCAGAAGCTTTAGGCTTAGGATTTGTTCCTGTAAGAAAACCTGGCAAGCTTCCTAGAGAAACTTATAAAGTGAGCTATCAGTTAGAGTATGGCAGTGATAGCTTAGAGATTCACAAAGATGCTTTTAAGCCAATGGATAAAGTACTGGTTGTCGATGATTTGTTAGCAACTGGTGGCACAGCAAAAGCAACTGTTCAGCTTATAGAAAAAACTCAAGCAAGTGTCGTAGGTCTTATATTTGTAATAGAGCTTGAAGATCTAAATGGTAGAAAAGTTCTTGAAGGACATAATGTTTCAGCATTAGTAAAATATTAGGAGATGATTGTGGCTAAGTATTTTGGTACAGATGGTATTCGTGGTGAAGTAGGTAAATCTGTTATAAAAGCAGAATTTATGCAAAAGCTTGGAAATGCGGTTGGAGCATTAATAAATGAAAGGGATTATCCGAAGTTTGTTATTGTCGGACAAGATACGCGTAGTTCTGGTAATTTTTTAAAATTTGCTTTAGTTTCAGGTCTAAATGCAGCTGGTATAGATGTGATTGATCTAGGTGTAATCCCTACACCTGTTGTGGCTTTTATGACTGTTAAATACAAAGCAGCTGTTGGATTCGTTATCACAGCATCACATAATAAGTTTACTGATAATGGTGTTAAGCTTTTTTCATCAAGTGGATTTAAATTGGATGATGCTCTAGAAGAAGAAGTCGAAGCTAAAATTGATTCGGATTTTATTTATCAGACAGAGTGCAAGTTTGGTAATTATAAGGTTGCTGAAAACTTTATAGACGAGTATATTGAAAACTTATTTGAAAGTTTTGGTTCTTTGGTTAACTATAAAGGTAAAGTTGTCATAGATTGTGCTCATGGAGCTGCTTCGAATCATTTTGAAGCATTGCTTGATAGATTTGATATTAACTATATTTCTATAGCATCTAATCCAGATGGTTTAAATATAAATGTTGATTGTGGGGCGACTTGTACCTCAAATATCAAAAAAGCAGTGATAGAGCATAATGCTGATCTGGGGATTTCTCTAGATGGAGATGCAGATAGAATTATTATCGTTAATGAGAATGCTCAAGAAATTGATGGCGATGGAATATTAAATATTATTGCTCAATATAGTAATATATGTGGTGGTACTACTGGTATTGTAGGTACACAGATGACAAATATGAGTTATGAAAATCATTATAAGTCAAATAATATACCATTTATTCGCTCTAAAGTTGGTGATAGATATGTTTTGGAAGATTTGGTTAAGCATGGTTATAAAATAGGTGGAGAGTCATCAGGGCATGTCATTAATTTAAATTTTGGAACTACAGGTGATGGTTTGTCGACAGCTATTCAATTGTTAGCGATTTTCTCGCAAAGTGATAAACCTGTATCAGCTTTTAAATTACCTGGTGAATTAATGCAACAGACTATGATCAATGTTCCACTTAATTTTAAAGTAACATCTGATCATTTAGCTAAGCTAGCTAGTGACGTTGCTAAAGCTGAAGAGCGATTAGGTAGTCGTGGACGTGTATTGTTGAGACCTTCAGGAACTGAGCCAGTTCTGAGAGTTATGGTTGAGGCAGATACTAAAGATTTAGCTACAAAAGAAGCAGAGTATTTGGTTGAGAAAGTAAAACAAAAATTGGTGTAGATATGCAAAAATTAATAATGGGAAATTGGAAAATGAATGGTAGCTCTGCAAGCATAAAAGAGCTTTGTAGGGGTATTTCGGAAGTCGATTACAATAGTGAGAAAATTTCTGTTGCTGTTTTTCCTTCAAGCATATACGTTAAAGAGGTACTTACACAGCTTCCTAAAGAAATCGGTGTAGGTCTGCAAAATATTACTTTTTATGATAATGGTGCATATACTGGAGAGTTATCTGCAGAGATGTTACATGATGTTGGTTGTAATTATCTACTTATAGGACATTCTGAGAGAAGATCTTTGTTTGGTGAAACTGATCAAGATGTTTTCAAAAAACTTAATAAAATTATAGATACATCAGTTGTGCCAGTTGTATGTATAGGTGAGTCGCTAGAAGATAGACAAGGCGGAAGGTTAGAAAAAGTACTAACAACACAATTAAGTCTAATATTAGAAAATTTATCTATTGAGCAACTTGCTAAGGTTGTAATAGCTTACGAACCTGTTTGGGCTATAGGTACAGGAGTTGTAGCATCATTAGAGCAAGTACAAGAAACACATCAATTTATTCGTTCGCTTGTGGCTAAAGTAGATGAAAATCTTGCTAAAAATATGAAAATAGTGTATGGTGGTAGCCTAAAAGCTGAAAATGCTAAAGATATATTAAGTCTACCAGATGTTGATGGTGGCTTGATTGGTGGAGCATCTTTGAAAGCTTCTGAGTTTAACGAAATAATAAATCAAGCAAATAAAATATGTACGGAATAATTTTAACTATAGATATTATTGCAGCTATCGCTATTGTAGCTCTAGTGTTGCTACAACAAGGTAAAGGCGCTAATATGGGTGTCTCTTTTGGTGCGGGTGCTTCTAATACTGTTTTTGGTAGTAAGGGAGCGGCTTCGTTCTTGTTTAAAATGACAGTGTTCTTTACTGCAGTGTTTTTTGTATGTTGTCTTACTTTAGGATATTTAGGTAAAAGTCAAAATACAACCGCTAGTGTAAGTTCAGTTAGTACAGATAACTCTATAGCTAGCCAATATGATCAATATCAAAAAGAGATAGATCAAAGTTCTACTAGTACGAAGAAATAAAGTACTCTATTTAGCACCGGTGGTGGAATTGGTAGACACGCCATCTTGAGGGGGTGGTGTCCGTAGGACGTGCGAGTTCAAATCTCGCTCGGTGCACCAAAATCTAGAATTCTTTAAAATACAATTTTCTGATAATATAAAAAATACATATTGTTTTTTAATTTTTTGTATATGAGTCAAACCTTTGAAAAAGTTGTTGATAAGAATGTAATAGAAGGGACAAGATACTTCATATCTTTAGTTGATTTGGGGTCATACACAGCAGTAAAAAATTATTACTCGGTCGAAATTAGTACAGTTCGAAATAAATTAGAGCTTCTGGAAAGTTATTTAGGAGTTAAACTAACAACGCCAAGTCGTAATAAAATAGATATAACAGATGATGGTAAAAAATATTATTTATCGTGTAATAAGTTATATACAGACCTACAAAATACTATATTATCTAGTAAATATAAGGGTATAGATAAACTAAAATATATTCGTCTCTTTGGGACAAGAGCTTTTGTAGAGTATATTTTGCCTAAAATTCATCAAATAGATGATAAAGGTGAATACACATTTACATCTGATACCTATTTACTTAATCAAACAATAAGCTATTTATATCAGTTGTGTAATTATGATGTTGCTCTTATAGCAGCTAAAGATCTAGAAAAAATAGATCAGGATAATTGGATAGTTTGTTCAACCATCGATTCAGTTAATTTACCATCAAAGATTTATGTAAATCAAGAATTGATAAATCAATATGATTTAATCAATAATCCAGAAAATGTTTTCCATTTACCTTTTATTTTACGTAAAGATCATACAGCATTTAGTCTTAATGTTAGGATTAAAGGTAAGGATATAAGTAAGACAATTGAGAATATAAAATATCTTGTCGAGGATGATAATTATAAGGTTATGCTTATTGAAAATGGGCTCGGTGCAGGTGTTTTATTAGATAATTATTCGCAAATTTCTAAATCAAACATAATCGCCTTAGATAATATTATAAGTGAAACTTTCCATCAGAAAGTTGCGGTAATAGTCTCGAAACATGTTTCTGGTAAAACAAAACTTATTAAGTTTCTCCGAAAACAAGTAGACAGTTATATAAAAACTGTTTTGAAGATATAGTTTTCTTGAGATAAGATTTGGCTTTTGTATTATTAATTGTTTAAGTAATATCTCATTAAGATTGTCTATTAAATATTTTTTTTTGTTGATAACATAACAGTAGTGTATTAAAAATATCTAACTAATTGAATTATCAATGAGTAAAAATCCTAAAGAAGTTGTAGATAAAAATATAATAGAAGGTACAAGATACTTTATATCTTTAGTTGAGTTGGGGTCTTATGCAGCAGTTAAGAGTTACTATTCAGTTGAAGTTAATACTATTAGGAATAAGCTCGAATTATTGGAAAGCTATCTAGGCGTCAAATTAATCCAATCAGGTAGCAATAAAGTCGAAATAACAAAATATGGTAAAAAATACTATGCATCGTGTCATAGGCTGTACATAGATTTAGAAAATAGTATTCTTTCTAGTAAATATAAGGGTGTTGATAAGCTGAAGTATATACGTATTTTTGGTACTAGAACATTTGTCAATTATATTTCGCCAAATATCCATGATATAGATACTAAGGATGATTATACTTTCACTTTTGATAGTTATTTATTGTATCAAGCTAATAGCTATATTTATCAACTAAATAATTATGATATAGCTCTTATAGCATCTAAAGATCTTGAGAAAATAGATCAAGACCACTGGATGATTTGTGCAACTATAGATTCGGTAAATTTACCATCTAAGATTTATGTTAATCAGGAGCTATTAGATAAGTATGATTTAAGCACAAATCCTTTGAGAGTTTTTGAGCTTCCTTTTATTATGAGGAGAGATCAGTCATCTTTTAGTTTAAACGTTACAGTAAATGGTAAAGACTTAAGTAAACGTATTAGAAAGATAAAGTATCTTGTTGAGGATGATCTGCATAAAGTATCTTTGATTGAAAAAGGTTTAGGGGCTGGTGTTTTGTTGGATAATTATGCACAGATATCAAATTCGCCTATTGTTGCTATAGATGGAATTACAACAGAAACATTTCATGATAAACAAGTAATAATACTATCAAAACATGTTGGTAATAGAACGAAGTTAATAGAGTTTCTTCGAAAACATGCTAAAAATTATGTGAGCACTGTTTTGGGTCAATAATAGTTGGTGCTCATATCATTGATATTATAAGTTCATAATGGTAATTTAAAACCATCTCTAAAATAATAGGTCAAAAAAATGAGAAAAGTTCTAATAGCTTCTAAGATGATTTTATTAATGGTAATATCTACGTCAGTTATTTACGCGGATGATATACCATCATCAACAGCAGTTCCGATTGGTAAGGTTGTTGCAAATATATACTCTCAAGGATACCCTAGCATCAATAAAATTGAGTTTGATGATGGAGTATATAAAGCAAAAGTCATCAATGATGCTGGCAAAGAAGAGTATTTGTATATAGATCCGAATACAGGTAAAGTTCCTTTGCCCAAAAATGGCTCAAAAGAAATTAATATGAGCAAAGCTATAGCAGTAGTACCTAATGATAGATGTAAAACCATTACAAGCGTTGAAGACAAAAGTGATGTTTATGAGGTTGAATGTGTAGATAGTTCTAATAAAGAAGTTAAAGTATATGTTGATGCTATTAGTGGTAAGATATCTCAAATCGAATATGATGATTAAATAAATGTATTTATACAGTCATTTAAGAATAAGTAGCCCTTATCTGTAGGCTTGACGTTATCTTTATTCACTTTGAGTAGACCCCTGTCTATTGCTACCTGTAAATTGTTTTGTATAGTATCTTTGGATAAAAAAGTTTGCCTTTCAAATAGATCAAAGCTGAAACCATCTCGTAAGCGAAGGGTGTTGAGCATAAACTCATAGACTAAATCATCCTGACTGACAACATTTGAATCTTTTATAAAGTTATCTGCCTGTGAATATATTTTGGGATGTTTGTGTTTCCAAGTTCTTTTGATCTCCTTGGTTTGAAGATTTGTAATCTTGCTATGAGCTCCAGCGCCAATACCAATGTAGTCACCAAAGTTCCAATAGTTTGAGTTATGAATAGATCTTAAATTATCTTTTGCATAAGCTGAGATCTCATATTGATAGTATCCAGCTTGTTGGAGTAATTTTTTACCAGTGATTTCAATTTGCTCTAAAGTTTCCTCATCTGGTAACTTTGGAGGTTTTGCTGCAAAAAGGGTGTTTGGTTCTATGGTTAGCTGATACCAAGATATATGTGTCGGTTGCATTGCTATGGCTTGAGAAATGTCAAAAATACCATCCTCAAAGCTTTGATTTGGAAGCCCGTGCATTATATCAATATTGAAATTTGAGATTCTTGAATTCTTAATCTCTTCGATGGTTGTGTAAACATTGTCACAATTATGAATTCTGCCTAGTAACTGTAGCTTTTTATTTTGAAAGCTTTGTACACCAACTGAGATACGGCTTATACCAATATTTGCATAGTCTGAAATAGATCCACGTTCGACAGTACCAGGATTCATTTCAAGAGTTATTTCGCAATTGGGATTAAGCTTTGAATTATCTTTTATGTGTTGTAAAACTTTACCAAGATAATCCGCTTTGAAAAGTGAAGGTGTCCCGCCCCCTATGAAAATACTTATAACTTCTCTATCTTGTAGATCAGTTAGATGAGTATCAAAGTCGGCAATTAGTTTTTTGTAATAATCCTGTGAGAGATATGTATCATCTTTGATTGCATGGGAGTTAAAATCACAGTAAGGGCATTTACGTACACACCAGGGAAAGTGTATATATATTCCTATTTGCTTGTTTATATTAAACATCTTATGCCTTAAAGATGAGAAATTTACTAACGACAAAAGTATATACTGCGACTAATCCCATCGTTATAAATAGTGCAAGTAAATATTGTATATGTAGAAGATGAAGCAACACATAATATATGCCTTCATTGAGAGCTAAACCTATCATGACATTAATGAAAAATTGTGTGGCAGCCTTTTTATGTGATTGAGTTGTTGTGGAGAATGTCAAAAATCTATGTCCAAAATAGCTGACATTAAAAGCAATAAGGAATGCAAAAAAATTTGCGACCATAGGCTTAAAAATATCAAGTTCAACAAGCAACCATACAATAACAAAGTTAGTTATTGATGCTAATATACCTATAATTATGAAATAAGATAGTTGTTTTTTTAACATTAGTTTGTGGAGTTTTATAGTAGTTGTTTATATTATAACTATTAAAGAGAATTTTATAAGGGAAAGTTAGATGGAAATAATTAAATATCAATTGGGAATTGTTGAAGGCTTACCATCATCTGCTTTATATATGATGTTTAGTATCAATAAAGATAATGATGTTAAGTTTGGATTAAAGGTATTACAAAAGTTTGTCGATGGTAAGAGTGTAGTTGCTGGATTTGGTAAAGATCTTTTGCAAATGTTTGATCTTCCTAGTGATGATAATTTCAAAAGAGCTAAATTTAATAATGAAAGAATGTCAGATAATGATGGTTATGACTTAGTACTTTGGCTAAGAGGAGATGATCGAGGAGAGCTATTTCATAATGCATTAAATATTAGAAAAGCATTACAGGATTTCTTTACTGTAGAAAAAATAGTGTCTAGCTATACCTATCATGGCAAGTATGATTTATCAGGATTTGAAGATGGTATTGAGAATCCTAAGGGTGAAGAGGTTGTTCCAGCATCAGTAATACCAGAAGGTAAGTTAGAGGGGTCGAGTTTTTGGGTTCTTCAACAATGGTTGCATGACTTTGATTGGTTAAATAATGCAAGTCAATCAGCTAAAGAAGAGTGTATAGGTAGGTCTTTGGATGATTCTCATCAATTTAAGGATTTGAAAGACTTCGCTCATGTTAAGAGATCTGCCAAAGAAAACTTTGATCCAGAAGCAGAGTTGCTAAGAAGATCAATGCCTTGGTCAGATGATAATCTAAATGGAGGGTTTATGTTCTCTGCGTTTGCATTATCATTTAGATCATTTAATTTACAGATGGGTAATATGCTCGGTGGTAGTGATGGTATTGTTGACGGAGTCTTTAAATTTTCTAAGATTATTGAGACAAGCTATTTGTGGTGTCCACCTTTCAAAAAAGCTAGGCTTGATATTTCATTATTAAAGTGATGCAAAATAGCTGAAAGATTATATTTTATATACAAATACTCATTAACAGGTTAAAATATACGCGTGTTATGCAAAAATTAATTAGTATCTACGGAGGTTAAAGCATGTCTGATATTAAAAATATCACTAAGCTACAGATAGAGGAAAAAGGAAAGAAATACTCTCTGTATAGCTTAAAGAAACTTTCTCAAGAGCTTGGTAAAGATGTAACTCGTCTTCCTTACTCTATCAGAGTATTACTTGAAAACCAACTAAGAAATATAGATGGATATAAAGTAAAAGAAGATGATATGCATAAGGTTTTAGATTGGGATGCTAAAGCTAGCTCAAGACCTGAAATTCCACATATGCCAGCTAGAGTAGTGATGCAAGACTTCACAGGTGTGCCAGCTGTAGTTGATTTGGCAGCGATGAGAAAAGCTATCAAAGATGCTGGTGGCGATGCTGACAAGATTAATCCTCTTGTAGATACAGCTATGGTAATTGACCACTCTGTACAAGTTGATTACTATGGAACAAAAACAGCTTTAGCACAAAACGTTGCTAAAGAATTTGAAAGAAATGGTGAAAGATATAGTTTACTTAAGTGGGCTCAGAAAGCATTTGATGATTTCATAGTTGTACCACCGGGAATGGGTATTATTCACCAAGTAAACCTTGAGTATCTTGCAAAGGGCGCATTAGTAAAAAATATTGATGGTGAAGATGTTATTTACCCAGATACATTAGTGGGTACAGACTCACATACTACTATGATCAACGGTGTTGGTGTAGTAGGTTGGGGTGTAGGCGGTATTGAAGCTGAAGCTGTTATGCTTGGCCAACCATATTACATGGTTTTACCAGATGTGGTAGGTGTTAAGCTTACTGGTAAACTAAAAACTGGTGTTACAGCAACAGATTTAGTACTTGAGATTACTGAAGTACTTAGAAAGCACGGTGTTGTTGGTAAATTCGTTGAGTACTATGGTGAAGGCTTAGAGAGTTTATCTCTACCAGATAGAGCGACTATCGCAAACATGGCTCCAGAGTATGGTGCTACTATTGGTTTCTTCCCTGTTGATGAAGTTACATTAGACTTCTTTAACAATACAAACCGTAGCGAACTTGTTGATGCTGCGCGTGATATGTATAAAGAGCAATTGTTATTTAGAGAAAATCCAGCAGAAGAGCCTGAATACTCTAGTATTGTAGAAATTAATTTATCAGAAGTTGAATCTAACCTTGCTGGTCCTAAGCGTCCGCAAGATAGAGTTGCTTTCCATGATATGAAAAAATCATTTGAAGAAGCCTTAGTTCACGAGCAAGGTTTGCATGGCTATGGTTTGACTGAAGAAGAGCTTCATAAGTCAGCAGAAGTTAAAGGCATCGGTGAAAGAATTACTCATGGTTCGCTAGCTATTGCTGCAATTACATCGTGTACTAACACTTCTAACCCTTCATTATTAATCGGTGCAGGGTTGTTGGCTAAGAAAGCAAATGAAAAAGGTCTTAAAGTAAAGCCATTTGTTAAGACATCTTTAGCACCTGGCTCTCAGGTTGTTACTCAATACCTTGAAAAAGCTAATTTATTGCCAGAGCTTGAGAACTTGGGCTTCAACCTTGTTGGTTACGGTTGTACTACTTGTATTGGTAACTCAGGTCCTCTGGATGAGCCTGTAGTAGATGCGATTAATGAAGCGGATTTGGTTGTAGCTTCTGTAAGTTCTGGTAACCGTAACTTTGAAGGTCGTATTAACCCACATGTTAAAGCTAACTATCTGGCTTCTCCTATTCATGTTGTTGCTTACGCTTTAGCCGGCACAGTTGACTTTGATCCAGTTGAAGATGCTATTGGAACAGATACTGAAGGTAATAATGTTTACTTAGCAGATATTTGGCCAAGTACAGAAGAGATCGCTGCGATTCAATCTGATGTAATCAACTCTGCAATGTTTGAAAAAGCTTATGCTACAGTACTTGATGGAACAGCTGATTGGCAAAAACTTGATGCTCCTGAAGGTAAGCTTTATGAGTTTGATAGTTCTTCGACTTATATCCAATGTCCAAACTTCTTTGAGAAGTTTGCAGAGGGTAATGATGACTTAGATATCAAAGGTGCAAGAACTCTACTTATGTTAGGTGATTCTGTAACTACAGACCATATTTCGCCTGCTGGTGCAATTCCAGAAGAGTATCCTGCTGGACAATATCTAAAATCTCATGGTGTTGAGAAAAAAGACTTTAACTCTTATGGTTCACGTCGTGGAAACCATGAAGTTATGATGAGAGGTACTTTTGCAAATATTCGTATTCGTAATTTACTTCTTGATGGCGTAGAAGGTGGATATACTAAGTATCATCTTGATGGCTCTCAACAGTATGTATTTGACGCAGCTATGAAATATAAGGAAAAAGATATTCCTTTAGTAATTTTGGCTGGTAAAGAGTATGGTACTGGCTCATCACGTGACTGGGCTGCTAAAGGTACATTCTTGTTAGGTGTTAAGGCTGTTATAGCTGAGAGCTACGAAAGAATTCATAGATCTAACCTTGTGGGTATGGGTGTACTACCTCTTGAGTACGTCGATGGTCAAAATGCTAAAACTCTTGGTTTGGATGGTTCAGAAATGTTTAATATCAAGAATTTAAACAATATCAAGCCTCGCCAAAGAGTAGTTGTAGAAGCAGTACATCCAAAAACAGCGCATACTACAACATTTGAAGCATTGGCTCGTCTAGATGCAGATGTTGATGTTGATTACTTGAAGAATGGCGGTATTTTACAAACAGTTCTTAAAGATATCATGAAACAAAAAAAAAAATCTAGTTCAGTAAATACTGATACTAATACTTGTTCTGGAGATTCTTCAGAGTTTTCTTGCCCATTTTCAAAGATGGCTAATTTCTTTAAAAAACTATTCAAATAATTTATCTCTGAAAATTATTTAGTTCTCTATTTTTTTTATTCTTTAATAGTGATAAAGTTTCATTATCACTATTAATTTTATTTTTATTATATGATAAGAAAACTACTAACTCTTTGTGTGCAAAAGAAAGCATCAGATTTGCACCTATCATCTGGGTGTAAAGCCAAGTATAGAATCGATGGCGACTTGATTGATATCGAAACATCTCCAGTATTAAATGATAAGATGATTTCACAAATGCTCTTGGAGATTATGACAGATGATCAAAAAGATGAGCTTATAGAAACTTATGAGTGTGATTTTTCGATCGATGATAAAGATAATGATGCAAGATTCAGGGTTAATGCTTTTTTTCATAATCGTGGCTATGGTGCGGTATTTCGTCGTTTAGAAAATACGATCCCTACTCTAGATCAGTTTGGGGCACCGCGTATACTTAAAGACGTACAAGCTAAGCAAGGAGGATTAATTCTTGTTACAGGACCTACAGGTTCGGGTAAAAGTAGTACCTTGGCTGCATTGGTTAATGAGATAAATCAAAAAGAAGACTCTCATATTTTGACTATTGAAGATCCTGTTGAATTTGTGCATACAAGTCAAAGAGCTCTAGTTAATCAACGTGAAGTCAAAAGAGATACTAGAAGCTTTAATGCCGCTTTGAAATCAGCACTAAGGGAAGATCCCGATTGTATCCTTGTTGGGGAAATGCGTGATTTAGAAACTATACGTTTGGCTCTTGAGGCAGCTGAAACTGGTCACTTGGTACTAGGAACATTACATACAATGTCAGCAATCAAAACAGTGGATAGGGTAATATCGGTATTTCCACCAGCTGAGCAGGAATTAGTCCGTAATATGTTAGCAGAATCATTGCAAATAGTTATATCTCAGCGTCTACTTAAGCGAAAAGGTGGAGGTCGTGTTGCTGCATATGAAGTTCTTATATCTAATACAGGTATCAGAAATATGATAAAAGAAAATAAGCTTTCTCAAATCTACACAGCACTACAAACTGGAACAGCAAAAGGTATGGCTACTATGGAGCAAAGTATTGAGAATCTTCTTAAAGCCGGAACAATAACTCCTGAAGAAGCAGCTAAATATATAATAGTAAGATAAAATATTCTTTTGGATAGGATTTATACCAATCCCAACACAAACTCATACATTCTCGCTTTGTATTCCACATCTATTTTATAGCTTTCAATATTTGCTAATAGCCTAGATTATCTACACATTGGAAACTTAAATTAGGCATAAACTACCTTGCGATATTAATATAAATTTATATTGGAATTAGTACTAGAGATTTGTTTAATTTGATTTGCCAGCATATAGGCACTAGTAAATGCTGATTCAACACGCCCCTTTATACACCAGTCACCACATATGGATATATTTTGGTTTGTATCAATAAAGTAACCAGCTGTATTTTGTTTACCTATATTTGCATAACGCCAAGCATGCAGTGTTCTATAGTCTGGCTTATTTAGATCTACAGCTAATACTTCTTTGGCTCTATCAAAAATTGTTTCTAGGATTTGTTCTCGATCGTAATCAATATATTGATTAGCCCATTTATTTGCAGAGTGTATAACTAAGCAGTTATGAGTATTGCGATCAGGTTTCGAGTTGTTGAGAGATATCCAACTAATTATCTCGTCATGTACTAGAGCAGCATCAAAATTCAGATTAATCTCTTTATCATAGCCAAGCATTAGTGAAAAGCAGCTATCCATTTTTATTGAGCTAATTTGGTTATAGAAAGAAGTATTTTGAGGTAGTAAATCTTTAAGTTGGTCTGATGGGATGGCAAAGATAATCCAGTCAAAGCATCCTAGAAATTGGTTGTTATCATCTTTAACAATCCATAGCCTATCTTCTTTAGTGATTGAGCCAACCCTTGTGTTTAGAGAGATATCTAGACCTTGAGCTAAGTATTGCGCTACAGAATTCATTCTAGGAGAGCCAACATAATGTTTATATTCATTATCCCAAGATTTTTGATTTATTATTTCAGAGTTTTTGATTTCAACAAAATTAGCTTGCCAATTTTTTATTATACCTTGATCTATCATTGGCTTAAGGAACTCTTTAAATTCAAAGGATTTAGCAGTAAAATATTGAGCTCCATGATCAAAATAGTAAGGGTCAGCATATCTTGTTGACATTCTGCCACTAACTCCACGAGATTTCTCAAAAATAGTTATTTCTACCGAATCTTTTAGAATATTTGCAGCGGTCAATCCAGCAAGACCTGCACCGATTATTGCTATCTTCATATAAGAATCCAAGAAATTGTTAGTGAAACAACAACACATAGTGTTATTGGTAGTCTTATATATTTGAAATATTTTGTACTAATAAGATTTAATTTTAAGAAGTAGTAATCGACTTTAAGTAATACTAGAAATTCTGCTATAAGTAATAATATAAAATTTTTGGGATCTAAGTTTAGATATCCAAACCAAATAATTATTGCATTTAAATTACTAGTAAGCTGTATAAATATTTTTGTAGAGCTGGGTTCTAAATTAATTTGTCTTCCCCAATGGGTTCCAGCTATAAATGATGCAATAACCACTCCATATAGTGAGATAGCTTTAATTATATTGCCAAATATTAAAAAGTCGTTATAACCAAGTATTAGACAGAGTGAGAAGAAAACAAAAGGTATTAAGCCAAAATATGCGAGATAAATATCTAGATTTTTATAGCTTTTCAAATTAGTTCTCCTAGTAACTTAGTTTTTCTTTGGTCTTTCCTCTGAAGATATAATAAGCATAGCTGGTGTATAGCAACAGTAATGGGATCATAATTACAGCTGGAATTAGCGTAAATAGTAATGTGGTATCACTAGCTTGTGCTTGAGTGTATGTAATGTGATAAGGGATAATATATGGAAATATTAGTGCCAACATACTTGTATATGTAAAGACAAATATTGCTACAGCTGACCAATATGGTAAAGCATGATTTTTAGCATCTATCACTTTGATAAGAACTAAGAAACTTATAATGGTAAGTACAAAAAGTGCACCAAGAACAGTCATTTTATAGAAGCTATCTAAAGGTAGTTTGGTATATATAGGAGTAATTGCTCCAATAATTAACATTAATATCGCAAGTACTATACTACATGATTTAGCTAGTCTTTTAGCCTTATCAAAAAGCTCTCCTTCAGTCTTAAGTATAAGACGAGTTGCGCCAAGTAAACTATAACCAAATACCAAAGCAATACCAGTAAGTATAGAAAAGCCAGCACCATAAAAAGTACTATGCGGGAAACCTACTATCAATTCTCCAACTATGTAGCCTTGCAGAAAAGTTGCCGTCAATGAAGATATAAAGAAAAGTTTATCCCAGTTTTTGATACCTTTATGAGATTTTAGTCTAAACTCAAAGCAAATACCTCTGAAGAGTATCATAACTACTAAAAGTATCGCAGATAAGTAAATCTTAGGGAATATGTAAGCAAATGCGATAGGAAACATCCCATAAAAGCATGCTAAAGCAAAAACTAGCCATGTTTGGTTACCATCCCAAGTCGGTAGTAATATACTCACTGCGATATCTTTTTGATGATCATCAAAAAATGGAAATAGTGACCCCATGCCTAGAGCAAATCCATCTAATACAATATACAGTAGTAGAGCAAAAGCAATTATAAATAACCAAATTAATCCTAAGTCCATAATTATTCCTCCTCGCCTGTAGTCTTCTCAACTGATTGGAAGTATGAGTAAGGCATTCTTTCTTCACCACCAGTACTTGGACCACCATTTATAATTCTAAATAAGTATCTAAAATAGAAGAATCCAAATATAACGAAGTAAACAATGATTATTGCTGCTAATGAGCTAAACACTTGCCAGAAGTTAATGTCACTGACAGAATATTCAGTCCTTAGTATGTTATATACAGTCCAAGGTTGTCTTCCGAATTCTGCAGTGAACCATCCTGTGATGATAGCAACAAAACCTAGTGGTGTAGTTAATGTACAAAGTCTTAGGAACCATTTTGAAGTTTGCAGTTTTTTTCTAGCTAAGAGTATAGTTCCTACCACACCCATAAGTATCATCAGTGTACCAATACCTACCATGATTCTAAAGCTGTAGAATACCACAGCAACTACTGGTCTATCTTTCTCCGGAACAGATTTTAGACCTATTAATTCTCCATCTAATTCATGAGTATTTATCAAAGAAGCAAGCTTAGGAATCTCTATAGAGAATAAGTTCTTTTCTTGTGATTCGCTTGGATATGCAAAGACTACAAAAGGAGCACCTTTTTGTGTATCCCAAACCCCTTCTATAGCTGCTGTTTTGAGTGGTTGATGTTCATGTACTTCTCTACCTACATCATCGCCTACTGCAAGCTGGCCTACACTCAGGATTAAAATCGAAACTATTGAAAATTTGATGCATGTCTTAGCAAAGCTATGATGTTTATCCTTGATAATGTAATAAGCACTAACACCTAATATGACCATTAGAGTACTTAGGTATGCCGCCATAAGCATATGGATATATCTTGGAATCACAGAAGGATTAAAAATGACATGATACCAACTATAAACTTCAAACTTACCATTGATATAGTTAACGCCATCAGGAGTTTGCATCCAAGAATTAGCTGATAATATCCAAAAAGCTGATAACGTCACACCAGCAAATATCGTGAAATTAGCTAGAAAATGAACATATTTGTTAATTCTACCCCAACCAAAAATCATAATACCTAGTGCTCCAGCCTCTATGAAGAAAGCTGTAAGGACTTCGTAGGTGAAGAGTGATCCAAGTACAGGACCTACTTTTTCGGCGAATCCAGCCCAGTTGGCACCGAACTGGAATTCCATGACAATTCCTGATACAACGCCCATACCAAATGTGAGGGCAAATACTTTGGTCCAAAATTTAACAATAGATAAGTATTTATCATTTTTGGTAATTAGCCATAGCGCTTCAAAGATCATCAGGAATGTCGATAATCCTATACTGAAGGCTGGAAACAAAATATGAAAGCTCACTGTAAAGGCGAACTGTATTCTTGATAGTATTTCGACCCAGTACATAGAAGAACCTCTGTGTTTTTATTGTTGTCAAAACTAGCTAGATTATATCTTGCTAGTAGCTTTTATTATGATTTTTAGCTGTAAGGCTAATATACTTAGAATCTCACAATAGCTTGATATTCTCAAGTAACGATAATCTAGATTAAGAAATTGTAATGTTACTTAGCCATATTTTGTAAATATAATAATAGATATAATCTAAGATTTGAGGATATCTTATGAAAATATTAATAGCAGGTGGATCTGGGTTTGTAGGTAGAGAGCTATCAAAGCAATTGAGCTCTAAACATAGATTGACTCTACTTACTAGATCGCAAAAGTCTAAAATTGGATATTATGATGACTTATTAACTTGGTCTGAGCTTGATGAGATTGAGATATCTGAGTTTGATATTGTTATAAACTTGTGTGGGTATAATATTGGTCAGAAGCGTTGGAGTAACCCAGTCAAAAACAAAATTATATCCAGTCGTATTGAACCGACTACTAGATTAGTTGAGTTAATAGGTAATAAGAATATTTGGCTAATTAATGCTAGTGCAATTGGATATTATAATTTCTCTGATATACCTCAAGATGAAGATAAGCATGATAGAAAGTTTGATAATTTAACTTTTGGCCAACAGGTTGTTGATAGTTGGGAGAAGTGTTTGATAGAGTCTCAACTAACTAGATATACAATTATGCGCTTTGGAGTGGTTATTGGTAATGGCGGTGTCCTCGAAAAAATGATTCTGCCTGCCAAATTTGGCTTTTTGACAATGTTTGGTAAAGGACATAATTATATGACTTGGATAAGTGTCCATGATTTATCGAGAGCCGTTGAGTTTATTATAGACAATAAGTTAGATAAAAAAGAAGTCTATAATCTGACATCGCCTGAAGCTTGCCAGCATAGACAGTTGATAGAGCTTCTAGGTAAGTATCTAGCTAAAAAACGTATAATTAAGATTCCAAGCGTAATGGTTAAGCTAATGTTTGGTCAGATGGGTGACGAGCTTTTATTATCTAGCCAAAATATAAAACCAACAAAGTTACAAAGCAAAGGTTTTGAGTTTGATGACCCTGAGATCTCAAAGGCTCTAGAAAGATATATTTAATCCTCTTGTTTATGCTCAATAGGGATTTTCACTGTAACAGTTATACCTTTACCATCAGTATTATTCTGTGCAAATATCTTACCATCATGGAGTCTTACGATTTCAGAAACTATTGCTAATCCAAGTCCACTTCCTTCTTCACCTGTACCTGTTTCTCGATAGAATCTATCAAAAATACGTTCGATATTTTCAGGAGGTACACCTATACCATTATCTTTAATTTCAACAACGATATTATCATCCTTTTGGAAAGAGTGTATCTCAACGAGTCCACCATCGGGAGTATATTTAATAGCATTAGATATCAAGTTTTTGAACATTATTCCTAATAGATATTCATTACTATAACAATATAACTGCTCTTGTGAAGGGTAGAAGGCAATCTCTATATTTTTTTCGATGGCTTTAATGGCATTGTCAGCAATAAATGTCTCAAGAACAGTATTTATCATAAGTTTTTTACCAAATGTAATTTGTTCATTTGGCTGGATTCTACTTAATGTTAATAATTGATCAATAATATGAGAGTATCTATTTGTTGAGCTTTTGATTCTCTCTAGCTTTTGTTTGATTTCATTTATATCATCAGAAGCAAGTGCTATTTCTACCAAGGTTTTGACTCCAGCAATTGGAGTCTTAAGTTCATGCGCAGCATCCCCTGAGAATCGTTTTTCTCTTTCTAAAGTTGCATGGAATTTTTCTATTAAGGAGTTGATTTGTTCAACGATAGATTTTATCTCAAAAGGTATGATATCTTCATTAAGTTTTTCATTTTTGCGAGGATTAATCTTTGCTACACGTTTGTTTATCCTTTCTAATGGATCGAGAGCTGTTTTTAATATATAGTAAATAAATCCAATAAGAATTATATAAATCGATGCTAGAAGTATTGCAAATTTAAAGATAATTTGACGAGAGAGTTTATCTTTATCTGCATTATTTACAAATACGGTTATTACATCGCCATTGTCAGTTCTTAGCGTATAAGTATACCAATGTTTTTGAGCACCATCATTATCAGTATAAATCCACTCAAAGCCTGTTGTAGAAGTAATCCCATCATAGTTTTTATGGAATGATGGTAGATTTGATGTTTTTAAAAGTAACTTCTTATGCTTTCTGTCATAAACAATAAAGCCAACGCTTTCATTATAGTTTTTAATATTTAAAAATGACGATGATATTTTATTAACGATCATATCTGTAGTATTTTCATCATCTTCTAAAGGATATATCTTTAGGACAGTTTCAATAACTTGAGCAGCTGTCTTAAGTTGATAGTTAAAAAGAGAGTTATTCTGATGCTTAACTTGATAGAAACTAAAAATAGATATAACAAGCATAAAAATAGCAAAGAAACTTGCGAAAGAAACTACAAGAAAACTTAAAATAGAGCTTTCTTTTTTATTCTTAAAAAACATGCTAAACAGAAATTTAAACATTCAGTAAAATAATTATAATCAATTTTGAATTTTATTATTAGTTTTATAATTGTTATAATCGAATATTATTTATAGATAATAGCGATATGGTTTTATTGGATAGCATAAATAAAGTAGTTGAGCCTTTTTATACTAAGTATTATGAGGCAGCTACTCTATATTTCTACACTAAGGAAGATTTGAAGTTTGACTTAGTCATTACATGTCCTCATGCAGAGTTAGGTAAAGACTTTATTGAGTTAGACTTTCCTGCTATTGGACAGCTTATTAAACTCAATAAAGAAGAGTTGGACGACTTTTTAGCAATAGAATGTGATTTTGGTACACATGAGCTTGCTCAAGCAATAGCACAAAGACTGTATTCTGAGTATGGGCTATATACCCTTATCGCTGAGCCTTCTTTTCCTCGCTCTATACTTGATGCAGGAAGACTATATCCAAACTGTATAAGAAATATTATTGACTATGAACAGCATATTGAGCTAAAACAAGAGTTAATGAAGCTATTTGATAAATACATGCAGAAATTATGTCATATAGTAGCTGTTGCCAAGACCTACAATGCAGTTGCAATAGATTTACATACGATGTCTAGCTATTCGCCAAATGTAGTACAAGAAAGGTATTCAGAGGCTGTTATAGAAACCCCAGAGACATTAAAAAGATATATAGAGCTATATAAAAATGCTCACAAAGAGGGTGAAAAAAGAGTTACAGAACTCTTTACGGGAGATGCTCGCAATGGGATATTTGCCTCCAAAGACTTGATTGAATCTCTATCTCATGAATTAAAGCAAATTGGTATTGATGTAGAGTATGACAAGCCGTATATATTAGCGGAGCATTTGGTGGCACATTATCTTGTGTGTGAGCTTGAGGCAGTTTGTATCGATATACCAAAAGATCTGCTGTCTAAAACAACAACTGCTGATGGGCATTATGATATAGCTAATTTGGAAGTAGATCGACATAAATTAGCATCGATGGCGGACGCATTTGCTAAAGCTGTAGCGTATAAGCGGCAGAAACAACTAATAGGAGCTTAAAATATGGCAATAAAAAAGACAAATGCTGTCTCTGAGAGAATATGGGGTAAAAAAGCTATTCATATACCTAATACAACAGATATATATGGCGCAGATTTAGTAAGTTCATTTGTAAATAAATATGTTACACGTACATTATGTTTGCTTGCAAAAGATCACAAAATTATCCTACCTAAAAAGACACAGAGTGAAGTTGAGAAAATTGTTAGTTATTTTAATAATATTGGTCTTACGTATATAACTATGGATAACTTTATATTCTTAGATAAGTTGATGGAGCATTATAGATTATCTACTATAGTTATGAACTATGCTGATCAGATTCCTGAGTTTAGTGATTCTGAATATACACATATTGTGCCATTTACAGCAGCTACTGCAATCGAATTGATCGGAATCAAGCACAATAAAAACTATGGATTATCAGAAGCATTATCACAGTTTTTGAATGATAAATCATTCCTTAGACAAATGTTACACGATAAGGGAATATTGGTTCCTAGTGTTAATATTGTATCTACTATTAGTGATGATGATTATGTGAAAAGAGCGTTAGAAATATATCGTGATTATGAGAACAAAGGTATCTATGAATGTGCTGTAATTATGCCTCGAGCTTGTTCTGGGTATGGTATCCATAGATTTGAAAGCGAGAAAGAATTAAGAGATATCCTAAAGCTTATGCATAGAGTCGAAGTGTTTATGATTGACCCGTGGCTTGATAATTTAGGTTCTCCAGCATTCCAAGTGAGTATTGCAGACAAAAAAGAGGATGATGTTTGCTTGGGGCTAAGTGATCAAATGCTTGATGGTCAGACACATCTAGGTAATAAATATAAGTCAAAGTTTAGTGAGGAACCAGCTGTTATAGAACTTTGTGATCAAATGACAGAAATTCTTCGTGATATGGGTGCTAGAGGGGTGGTAGGTGTTGATCTTCTTATTCGTGAAATTAATGGTCAAATAGTTCCTTATGTACTAGAAGTTAATGCTAGACAAACAGGCGCAATATATGCTGGCTTCTTGGCTTATGAATTACGCAGTGGTGAGCATAAGCCTTGGGTTGGACATAATAATGTACTTGTCCCTAAAGGTTCTACTATAGATGATTATTATCAGTATCTTAAAGATAATGGTATTGACTATACTTATGGTGATAGTGAAGGTGTAATTATAACTTGTATTGGCAATCTTGATTTAAATAACAAAGTTATGATTTTGGTGCTTGCTGATACTGATGAACGTCTTAATGAGATTCTTAACATAGCAACATCTTTTGAATAAATATCTTTATTATCTCTATATCTTATTTATAATCTTAACTATCTTTTACAAAATTTGGTGAGAGCTTTGAATAAAATACCAATAGGGGTTAGCAGCTGTTTAGTAGGCAATAATGTTCGATATAATGGCGGTAATTGTCATAAATCATATATTACTGGCATATATGCTGAGTATTTTGATTATAAGATAGTATGTCCTGAGGTTGCTGCAGGTTTAGGTGTTCCAAGACCTACTTTGTTTTTAGTTGAAGATATTCAGAAAAGTATTTTATCCGTAAAAACTAATAAGACTAATAATGATGTTACAGATAAAATACAGAAAGCTGTCGATATGCTTATATCAAAGCTTGATAATGTTTATGGCTTTATCTTGAAGGCAAAATCCCCAAGTTGTGGAGTTGAGACAGCACGAGTTTTTGACGAAAATCATGGTTATACAGGCATAAAAGCAGATGGTCTTTTTGTTAGGGCATTGAGAGAGTATGATCCTCTTTTGCCGATTGAAGATGATGGTAAATTAACAGATAGAACATTACGAGATCACTTCCTGCGTAAGGTATTTTGTTACCATAGTCTTAAAACTGAGTTTATGGCTTGTTCTAATATTACTCAAATGATGGAATACCATTCAAAGCATAAAGTGTTATTGCGTATGCACAATAACAAAGTCAAGAAAGAACTTGGTAATATGCTCTCAGAAGCAGGCAATAAAGTTAATATTGAGACTATTAAATACAGGTATATAGAACTTTTTATGCAAGCAATAGCTAAGCCAGCTAAAAGAGGGGCCCACTATATGGCACTTCAGAATGTTCTTAGAGAAATAAATAAAAAAATTTCCAAGGCGCAAAGACAGTATTTACAGGAATTACTCAATAAATATCGTGATTGTAAGATTTCTTGGGAAGTACCTGTTAGTGTAATAAGAATGTATCTAATAGAGTTAGATATACCCTATCTAGAGAAGCAGAGCTACTTAAACCCGTATCCAGAAAATTTAAATTATATAGAAGATTAAAGAGCTATTATATTAGTGATTAAGATCAGCATCTATTTCTTTAGGAATAATCATAGCGATTGGAAGACAAGCTAATAAAAATACTATTACCATATCAAGAGCATTTTGATAACTTGTAATTGTGTATATTGAAGTTGAGTCTCCAATAAGTGTCCCAAAATGAGTAAGTATATATCCTACTAATGGTAGTAATATGATAGGTATAAAATTATTTATCATATTTACACCAGCTGTTGCAGAACCAGCGGTCCCTTTTGGAGATATTATTTTAGCTATACCAAATGTAACCGCTTGAGGTCCAGCTGCAGCACCAAGTAAGAAGTATAACAGAGTGAATACTGATAAATTCATAGGGATATACAGAATGATAGCTAAAATAACAGCAAGAGATACTATGCTCAGAATCAGCATACGACGATATCTATTTGTTAGCGAAGCTACAATCGCTGCTATTGTGAAGCCTACCGCAGCACCAATAAATAATACACCATTGATATGAGACGCAGTTTCTTGGTCAAGACCAAATTTAGCTTGGATTAGACCAACACCCCACAAAGAGCCTAGAACATTAATTGGTATAAATAATACAGCACCAATTATGCTTGCTGACCAAAATTTTGTATTGCAGAAGATTTTAAAAACTTTAGCGATAGTTTCTTTAAAGTTAGCTTCACTTAAGTGAGTAAATTTCTGAACATGTTTTGGATTATCACGAATAAATAGAACTATTAGAAGTAATATTCCAACACCAATATATGTAAACACAGAATTACCTTCTTTCCATCCTAATTCGGAAACTAAGCTAGATAACATGGTATCAGTGACTAAACCACCTAAGATTCCAACAACAGTAGCAAAACCTATAAATGTTGAAAAAAGTCTTTCTGGTAGCCACATTGCAGCCATTTTAGCGGCACCAATAAATCCAAAAGCAGAGCCTATACCCATAAATATTCTACCAATATAAGCAATTTCATAATCATTTGTCGCAGAAAATAAGTAGTTACCAAGAACACAGAATGCTGTAGCAATACTAATTACTACTTTACGATTATACTTGTCTAAAAGCACACCTGCGGGAATTTGCATTATCGTATAAGATATAAAGTATGCTGAGGATAACATTCCAAGTTGTGTGTGGCTGATACCAAAATCACGAATTAAGTCATCTCCCATTACACCGGGAGCTGCTCTAATAAAAAAGTCATAACTATAATTAAGAGTCGCGATTAAACATATTACCCATGCTAAAGTAGCCAGTAGTTTGGTTTGAGGAAGGTGACTTTTGCTCATTTTGGAAATTTTATAAATTTGAACATAATTTTTAGTCTATCAAAAAAAATATAAATTTACTAATAACAAAAGATGTTATTAAGTAATTATTCTGAAAGATTGTCGATGATTTTTTGTTGTTCAGATTCAGTTTTCACAGCAATAGATTTATCACTAGCGATATACATATATACCACAGGAAGTACAAATAGAGAGAAAATTGCTCCTATTACCAGTCCACTAGAAATAACTACACCTATACAGTTTCTACTGATAGCACCGGCACCTGAGGATGTTACTAATGGGATGACACCCACAACCATTGCTGATACTGTCATCAAAATAGGTCTTAGACGCTGTGATGATGATGTTACAATAGCATCATATTTATTCATTCGTTCATGTTTTTGTAAATGATTGGCAAACTCAACAACCATGATACCTTGTTTTGATATTAGACCAATCAATGTTACAAGCCCTAGTTGGGTATATATATTAAGTGATGCCCATCCAGCACCCATATACTGACCAACATATAAAGGTATTAGTGCACCAGATATAGCCATTGGTATAGTAACTAAGATTACTAGAGAATCTCTAAAGCTCTCAAATTGAGCAGATAATGCTAAGAAAATAAGTACAATTGCAAACGCAAAAGCTACCATCATAGTATTGCCATTCTCAATATATTGACGAGCAGAGCCTGAGAAGTTAAACGAGAATCCTTCCGGCAACTCACTTCTAACTACATTTTTAACATAGTCAATAGCTTGACCTTGAGTTACTCCTGGAGCCATAACTGCTGAAATTGTTGATGCATTGAGCTGTTGGAATGTATTTAAAGTGAGAGGTTGGCCCTCAGTTTTGAAAGATACTAGTGCAGATAAAGGAAGTTCTGAATTAAACAAATCACTAGCTTCATCTGAACGGATGTATATATTACCTAACTGCTCTTGAGTTAACATTTCATTACGAGCTAATTGAGGGATTACTTGGAAGCTATATCCCTTTAGGAAGAAATAGTTAATATATCCTCCAGCATAAGAGTAACCTAATGTTTTGGCAATATCTGACATGGTAATACCCAATATCCCAGCTTTTTCACGATCAATACTAATATCAACAACAGGGTTATCAAATTTAAGATCGCTTTGAGCGAATACAAATAATCCGCTTTTCATCATCTTATCTATTACTTTGTTGGTAATTTCATTAATAGCTTCATAGTCATTAACACTTTGAATAACTAAGGATAATGGAGCTCCTCTAGGTATCCCTGGTAGAGCTGGAGTCTGATATGTGTAGGTTTGAATACCTGGTAGTTCTGTAACTTTAGCTTGAGCTATCTGAGCAGCTTTTTGTTGAGATATTTCTCTTTTATCCCATGGTTGCATAATAAAGCCACCGAAGATTACATTTGAGCCCATTACACCATTAAGAATAAAAGTATCTTGCTTACCAGGTACTTCATCTAATGTGCTAGCTAATTTTGTACCAAAAGTTTCTAGATAGTTGATATTTGCAGAAGATGGCGCTTGTCCCATAATTCCTAAGAAGCCCATGTCCTCATTGGGAGCTAGTTCTGATTTAATTCCTTTGCCCATTATAAAACAGCTAGCTAGTACAATAAGCCCTACAATAGCTATTGCTGGCTTGATATCCAAGACAAACTCTAAAGTTGCTTTATACTTTGCAGTTAAAGCTGTAAAAAGTTTATCAATGAATTTAACTAGTTTTGTGCTCATCATTTCTCTATTTAGGATTTTAGAGCATAGCATCGGTGAGAGTGTATAGGCAACTATACCAGATATTACAACTGCACCAGCAAGTGAATATGCAAACTCGGTAAATAGTTGCCCTGTGAAGCCACCCATCATACCGATAGGAGCATATACTACGACTAGGGTTAGAGTCATCAATATAACAGGGTTGGCTATCTCTCTAGCTCCCTTGATAGCAGCTGCAAAAGGCTCCATTCCTTCTTCAATATGTCTATAGATATTTTCTAGTACAACGATAGCGTCATCAACTACAAGACCGATAGCAAGAATCATGGATAGAAGGGTTAGAAGATTGATTGAAAAGCCCATAAGCGACATTAAAAAGAATGATCCAATAATTGAAAGAGGAATTGCAACAACTGGAACTATAATCGCTCTAAATGATCCTAAAAATAAAAACATTACTACAGATACAATTATCACAGCTTCGAATAATGTGTGTAGAACTTCTTCAATAGAAACTTCAATATATGTAGTACTGTTGTATGCAATATTTACATCTAGACCATTTGGTAAAGCAGCTTTAATATTTGGTAGCTCTTCAACTAGTCTATCAACTACATCTAGAGGGTTTTCCTCAGGGGAGACTACAGCACCTGCTAGGACAGCATTTTTGCCATCAAAATATACTGAAGAATCGTAGTCTTGAGCACCAAGCTCAACTTTCGCAACATCCTTGAGTCGTACTACCTGTTTATCACTTTTTTTGATAATTAAGTTTCTATACTCTTGAGCTGTAGACATACTTGTTTCAGGATTAAGTGTATAGTTTAAGTATGGTCCTTGTATTTGACCACCTGCTGAAACTAAACTGTTTGAACCTATCGCTGTTGCTAATTCTGTAGGGGTAATTCCATATTCTGCCATGCGAGTTTTATTTGGATAAATACGCATTGCATAAGGCTTATTACCCCAAACATCAACAGATGAAAGTCCTCCTTGAGCAAGAAGTTTAGGTGTCAGCTCAGAGTTAATATATGCAGATATCTCAGAAGTATTCATGGTCTTACTTGTGAAAGCTAGAATCAATGAAGGGAAGTTATCTGCAGGATTTAATTTAATAGCAGGAGAATAAGCATCTTGAGGAAGTTGGTTAAGTACAGAGTTTACATTCTGGACTACTTCTGAAAGTACATCATTAGTATTTTGGCCAAGCTTTACATATACCGTAATTGTACTTGTACCTAGTGCTGATGATGATGTCATATAATCAATACCTTTAGAGGAGCCTACAGCCGCCTCTATCGGTCTAGTTACAAAAGCTTGGATTGTAGCAGGGTTTGCACCTGGATAGGCTGTTGTAACTGTAATAGTAGCACTATCTATGTATGGATATTGTCTAACTTGTAATTGAAAGAATGAACCAACTCCTACAACAATAATCATAAAGCTTATTGAAAGAGATAGAACAGGTCTTCTAATAAAGAGATCAATTAAACGCATTACTGGATTCCCTGATTATATATGTTATTGTCAATCTTTACACTATTGTTCAGTATTGCATCCATTCCTTTACGCACCTTGTTTTGTCCTGACGTAATAATTGTAGTACCAGGCTCCAAGCCTTTAACAAGAGCTAAGTTGTTTCTAGTTTCTAAGACTTCAACATTAGCTTGACCTACTTTGTATAATGTTTTGTCAGTATTAACAGTTTTCATACCACCATCAGCAGTTGACGTATACGATGCCATAACAGGTTTACCATCTTTCATAACAGGTTCAAGTGTAAATACTGACTGACCATACAGGCTATATGAAACAGCATTTCTAGGAATTACAATAGAGTCTTTCTTAACAGGTAGACTAACATGAACGGTTAAAAACATTCCTGGGACGATTTTGTGGTGTGAGTTTTGGTATGTTGCCTGAACAGTTATGGATCTATTTGAATCATTAATAAAAGAGTTTATAGCTGTTATCTTCGCAGTAAATGTTTCTCCTGGGTATGAGTCAGAATAGAAGTTAATTTCTTGTCCAACGCTAATCATACTAACTTTGTTTTGTGGTACAGGGAATGTGACAAATATAGGATCAATTTTGGTAAGTGTAGCAGCATTATCACCGTTGTTGAAATATTGACCTAAGCTTATGTTTCTAATACCTATCTTGCCGTCGAATGGTGCTCTAATCTCTTTGAAGCCAATTTGAGATTCTATATTTTGAACTTGTGCTAATGCTGATAAGTAATCAGCGTTAGCCTTGTCAGCAGATTCTTTTGAAGTTGCTCTTTGTTCTACAAGTTTGTTATAACGATCTTTTGTGATTTTAGCAAGTTTAAGATTTGATAATGCTTCCTCTAAGCTTGCTTTTAATTGGCTAGTATCTAGTTTAAATAGAAGATCTCCTTTTTTAACTTCTTGACCACTTTTGAAGTTAATTTCACTCACGATTCCACCAGATTGAGAAGATATCTCTGTAGATTGAATAGCTTGCGCTTCACCAATAGTGTTTATAACTTGTTTCCAATCAGTTTTTTCCACAACTGAAGATGTTACCGCGACAGGTTGAGGCACATATGAAGCCATACCTTTTTTTATCATACTTTGGATAAATTCAGCAAAACCAAAAATAGCTCCAAAAAGTACCAGTGTTGCTACCACAACTGCTATTGATGCAGTACGTTTGTTTTTAAGTAAAGAAAGCTTCGTCTTAATGTAGTTGATTTGGAAAATAAAGTAGACAATTGCTAGTGATATTCCGAGCTTACCTAGTATAAGCCAAGCTACAACAATAGTCGCCAGTACAAAAATCGAGTAGTTTTTCTTACTAGAGTTAATTTTCTCTTTAAGGTCTAAAAAAGTTTTTTTAAAATCCACTGTTATATCCCATTATTTTTTAAATATTCTTACAAATAAACTGACACAATTCATGACTAATAAGCAAATGAAAAATATTAAACTATATACAGCCAAACTAATACCAGAGATTTCTTCAGCAATACTAGTACAACTACTGACGGTTCCTGTTAATGATTTTGTAGCATCAATTAGGAAAGGGTTGCTAATAGCGCCACAGCCTGTAGGGTCATCAGATATTGTTGAGGAGAAGTACTGTAAATAAGCTTGATCAGCAGCTATATAGCAGCCTACAGCAATAATCAAGATAATTACTGTTTGCACTATTGTACTGAATCCTTTTGAACTATTTTTGATCAGCCCTAGAATGCTGAATATCATTATACAAAGTACACATAGCTGCTGTATCAAGCACATAGGACATGGTTTCCATCCTAAGCCAATTATTGTAAATACGACCGTGATTAAGGCAAAAAAACAAACAATAATGTTAAGTAAAAAAATATGTCTAAATATAAATCTCATTATTAAATTTTCTAAATTCAAAGAAATTTTTGTAATTGTATCATAGATTTAATTGCTTTTTTATAATATCCATATAAAGGGTCTCAATGGCGTTTGCTAAATTTTCTTTTGGTACTGTTGTTATTAATGTCTCGATATTTGTTGTATTTATAATATTTAGAGCACTTTTAAATTGTTTGATGATCGTATGAGAGAATCTTGAATTATCTATTTCTGAATATTTTTCAAAAATGTCTATAGCGTTTTGTTGTAGCTTTTTATCTCTTAAGAGATTTGCTCTTTTTATTATTTTAAGAGCAGTTTCTGCATTGATGCTCTTAAATTCAATAATTTTTCTTATAGCTGAAGTGGCAATTAGAAGTTTGAGTTGCTTATTAGTTAGTAATAACTCTAGTTTTAAGTTGTTTATTGTATCATCTTCTAGGTTTAACAAGCATAGGCATATTTTCTCTTCATTTGATGAATTTAGGTATGTTTTTTTTCTGAAGAAATTCTTATTTGGGATTGCATTTAAAGATTTTTTAATACTTGGGAATATTATTCTTAATGAGTCAAACTCATCTAATGTCTCAAAAAAAATTTTTGGATTTCTAAGAGCTTTGATAAATTCTATATGCAAGCGCTCCTTGGTTAGGTAGTTTAGTTCTCCTGATTTAATAATTGATTTGATTATGTTTATTGTTTCATCAGCAATTGAAAAATTAAAAGCACTAAGTTGGACTTTGAAGCGAGCTAATCTAACTACACGTAAAGGATCTTCAATAAATGCTTCTGATGTGTGTCGAAGTATTCTATTTTTAATATCATTTTGACCATTAAAAGGGTCGATTATATTATTGTTTTTATCTATTGCCATAGAGTTGATGGTCAAGTCTCTGCGTTTTAAGTCTTCTTCTAAAGTGATGTTGCTTGAAAAATTAACTTCAAAACCATGATAGCCTTTAGCTATTTTTTTTTCTGATCTAGCTAAGGCATACTCTTCTTTAGTTTCTGGGTGTAAAAAGACTGGAAAACTAGATAGTATTTTTGTGAAGCCAGCTTTGATCATTTGAGTTTCTGTAGCACCAACCACCACCCAGTCTCTGTCTTTTGGTGCTATACCAAGCAATATATCTCTAACAGCACCACCAACTAAATAAAATTCCATAGCCAAATAAACATCTTTCTGTTTGCTTTATGTTAACAGAAAAAAGTGTATAATTATTTGTTATTCGCGTTGGTTTTTTAACGGCTTCTTATATTTTATGGCAAATTTAATTGACAAAATTGATCTTAAATCCCAAAGTTCCGGCAATCTAAGTGGAGAAATGGTGAATAAAGAAAAAGTGGGGACTCTTTATAAAAGATTACTGCTTCAGGTTAAGCACTTATGGTATTTTCTAGTTATCGCAGCAATAGGTAGTATATTTTTTTCAGCTGCAGATGCTTCGATGATATATCTGATCAATCCGATATTGAATTATGGTTTTGGCCCTGGTGGCGATATTACTAAGCAAAGTGCTAGTATACTTATGCTTATGGGTGTTGGTATGGTTGGCTTACTAGCTTTGAGGTCTGTCGGGTCATTTTTGTCTCAATACTTTATAGGGTCTTTGGGGCAAAAAGTTGTTTATAAGTTTAGAAAAGATATCTATAAGAGATTTATGAATCTGCCTGCTAGTTTCTTTGATAAGCATTCTTCAGGTCAGATTATCTCAAGGCTTCTATATAATGTTGATCAAGTTACAGAGGCTACTTCAACTGCTATTATTACAGTTGTACAAGATGGTACTTTTGTTATAGGTTTAATAATAGTGATGGTGGTATCAAGTTGGCAGCTGTCATTATTTCTAATAATTATAGGACCATTTTTGGGATTATTTATCTCCATAATAAATAAGAAATTTAGATCTTTAAGTAGAAATACTCAATCATCAATGGGGAATGTGACTCATATTGCTGAAGAAACCATAAGGAATTATAAAGAAATTAGAATCTTTGGAGCGCAACAAAAACAGCAGAATAAGTTTTTCAAAAATCTTGATTATACTTACTCTCAGCAAATTAGAACAATTGCATTGGATGCTCTAACGTCTCCGGTTATACAGATTATTGCTTCACTAGTTCTTGCTTTTTCATTATTTACAATAGCAATTTTTGGGACTAATGAGGGTGGTAGCTCATCTTGGTTAACTGCTGGCTCTTTTGCATCATTCTTCGCTGCTGCTGCTGCCATTCTAAAACCAATTAAGAATCTTACTAAGGTTAACGTGGTTATACAAAAGGCAGTAGCTGCTACAGAGGATATATTCTATATTTTAGATTATCCATCTGAAAAAGAGACGGGCAAGAAAGAGATTGAGAAAGTTAGTGGCAAAGTAACGATAAAAGATGTTAGTTTTGCATTTGCAGATCATAAGGTTCTTAATGGTGTAAGTACAGAGATTGAGGCTGGAGAAACAGTTGCTTTTGTTGGTAAATCAGGGAGTGGTAAAACAACGCTTACGAGTATTATTTCGAGATTTTATACTCAACAGCAAGGTCAAGTATTATTGGATAATATTGATATAAGAGATTTGACTTTAGAAAACTTAAGATCGCACCTGTCTATGGTTTCACAAAATGTTCACTTATTTGATGATACTGTATTTAATAATATAGCATTTGGACTTTCAAGAGATGTTTCTGAAGAAGAGGTCGTAGATGCTCTTAAAAGAGCTAATGCTTATGAGTTTGTTCAAGAGCTTTCTGATGGTATTCATACTAATATTGGTAATAATGGTTCTAAATTGTCAGGCGGTCAACGTCAGAGATTATCAATTGCTAGAGCTCTATTGAAAAATGCTCCAGTGCTAATATTTGATGAGGCAACAAGTGCGCTTGATAATGAGTCCGAAAGAGTGGTTCAACAAGCATTAGAAAGCTTGACTAAATCTTGTACTACTATAGTTATTGCTCATAGATTAAGCACGGTAGAGAATGCTGATAAGATTGTAGTAATGGATGATGGCAAAATAGTTGAAAGTGGTAAGCATGAAGAGCTTCTGGCGAAAGGTGGACTTTATACTAGGCTATATCAATCAGGACTTCAGTAATACTAATGATAGATAACATTTGGTATAAACCTCAGCTAGGGATACTTAGTTATATTTTAAGTCCTATCGCTTTTATTTTCTCAAAAATTGCTCATAATCGTAAAATTAGGCTACAGAATAATCAATATAAGTCAAAAATTCCTGTAATTATAGTAGGTAATATTTCCGTCGGTGGAACAGGTAAAACTCCTGTAGTGAGGATGTTTGCTAATCAATACCTAGAGCAAGGTAAGAAGCCGGTTATAATCAGTCGTGGCTATGGTGCTAAGGCAGAAAAATATCCTTTTGAAGTCGACTCAAAGACACCTGCAAGTGTATGTGGTGATGAACCGGCAATGTTATTTGATGCATTAGGCGGTAAGGTGCCAATAGTAATATCTCCACACAGGGTTGATTCTGTTAAATATGTTGAAAAGAATTATCATGATGCTGATGTTATTATATCTGATGATGGTTTGCAGCATTATAAACTAGCTAGAACTAAAGAGGTGGTAGTAGTTGATGCTAGTAGGATGTTTGGCAATGGATTATGTCTGCCAGCTGGACCTCTCAGAGAACCGGTAGAAAGACTAAAATCGGTCGATCAAATAATCGCTATAGGTAATCTTGATGACCAAAACTATAGTGAGTTATTAAATTATAATTCTAATATTGTCAGAGCTAAAATCAAGGCGATAAAATTTGTAAATCTTGTAACAAAACAAAGCATATCTATAGATAGTTTCTATGGTAAATCAATAGATGCTGTTGCTGGTATTGGTAACCCTGATAAATTTTTTAGCTCGCTGGATGAGCTTGGAGTGAATATCTACCATGAGCATATCTTCAGAGATCATCATAAATATACGCCTAAGGATTTTGAACATTTTGATCCTGAACAGATAGTTATTATGACTTATAAGGATGCCATTAAATGTAAAGATTTTGCCAAGAGTAATTGGTGGTATCTTGATATAGCCTTAGAGTTTTGTTGATTATTCTGTTAAGCTGAAAATTTGCCACTAGAATGGAAGTCTAGAGTATAAATCAGTTTGATATACCAAAGCATATATATTACTATTAACCTGATAAAAAAGTAGCTACAAAATCTATGAAAAAAATTGTTTTAGTTGATGGGTCATCGTATCTTTTTAGGGCATATCATGCCTTACCAAACCTTACTAATAGTCAAGGTGAGCCAACAGGGGCTATTATAGGTGTGATTAATATGCTTAAGAAGTTGCCTGCTATGTATGATACCGAGTATGTTGCAGTAGTCTTTGACCCTAAAGGTAAGAATTTTCGTCATGAGATGTATCCTGAGTATAAAGCAAATCGTAAAGCGATGGATGATGAGCTAAGGGTGCAAATCCAGCCATTACATCAAATTATCGAGAATATGGGCTTTCCATTGATAATAAAAGATGGTGTTGAAGCAGATGATGTAATAGGGACATTGGCAAGAGATCTTGAGCAGCAAGGTTATGATGTCATTATATCTACTGGCGATAAAGATATGGCACAGTTAGTTACGGATAATGTGGTTCTTTATGATTCTATGAAAAACGTAACTACTGATTTCGCAGGGGTATTGGAAAAATATCAAATTAGACCGGATCAAATTATAGATTATTTAGCCTTGATGGGAGATTCTTCAGATAATATCCCTGGTATACCTAAGGTTGGACCTAAGACTGCAATTAAGTGGTTGCAAGAGTATCAAGACATTGAAGGTATAATTGCTAATCAGGATAAAATAACAGGAAAGGTAGGTGAAAACTTACGCAATAATATCGAGCTACTCAAATTATCTTATAAATTAGCGACTATAAAGTGCGATGTGGAGCTTAATCTATCTATAGAAGACTTAAAGTGTAAAAATGCAAATAAAGAGTATCTATATGAGGTATTTACACGTTATGAATTTAAATCTTTACTTAAAGATTTAAGTATTCAATCTTCAGTAAAATTAACAAAACCGCAAGCTGATAATATAGATATTGACTATAAGATAGTTGCGACAAAAGAACAACTTGATGATTTGGTCAAAGAGTTAAAAAATAGCAGTAGTTTTGCTTTTGATACAGAAACAGATTCACTGAATACTTATGAAGCTAATCTTGTTGGTTTATCATTTTGTGCAAAAGAGGGTCGAGCTTATTATATTCCTTTGCAGCATAGATACCTTGGAGTTCCACAGCAATTAGAACTAGAGATTGTTTTAGATAGTTTAAAACCTGTTTTCGTGGATTCTCAAAAGTCTAAAGTTGCCCACAATTTTAAATTTGATGAAAAAATTTTGTCAAAATATGGAGTTAAGATAGTTAATCAAGTTAATGATACTATGATTATGGCATATGTGCTAAAAAGTAGTGGTAAACATGATATGGATAGCTTATCAAAAGAGCACTTAGGTATTGAACCAATTGCATATACGACATTAGCTGGAACTGGTCGTAATCAGTTGACATTAGATCAAATAGATATAGAAAAAGTGGCTAAATATGCTGCTGAAGATGCTGATATTACATTTAGACTTTATAATCATTTCTTGAAAATGCTAAAGGATGATGAAGTCTTATATAGTCTATATTCTAATGTTGAAATGCCATTGACTATTATTCTTAATAATATGGAAAAAGTTGGTGTTAAGATAGATGCTGCTAAACTTATAGAGCAGAGTGCTAATCTTGAAGACTCTATCAAAGAGCTTGAGATTAAGTGTTATGATCTTGCTGGTCAAGAATTCAATTTATCTTCTCCAGTGCAGTTAAGAGAAATTTTGTTTGATAAAATGGGTCTTCCTCCTGTCAAAAAGACAGCTAAAGGTCAGGCTTCAACATCTGAAGAGGTTCTGGTTCAATTAGCCGAAGAGTATGAAATAGCAGCCTTAATAATGAAGTATCGCCACCTATCAAAGCTAAAAAATACTTATACAGATAAATTGCCGAAAATGCTTGATGTGAATGGCCGAGTTCATACTTCGTACAACCAAACAGGAACTGTAACTGGTAGATTGTCTTCATCAGATCCAAATTTACAAAATATTCCTATTAAAAGTCCCGAAGGGCGTAAGATAAGACAAGCATTTATCGCAGAACAAGAATTTTGTGTAGTTGCTGCAGACTATTCCCAAATTGAATTAAGAATTATGGCGCATTTGTCAAAGGATAAAAATCTTTTGAAAGCTTTTAATCAAGGTTTAGATATTCATAGCGCTACTGCGGCTGAGGTTTTAGGTATAAGTCTTGATATGGTTACTAGTGAACAAAGAAGAAGAGCTAAAGCAATAAACTTTGGACTTATTTATGGAATGAGTGCTTTTGGATTAGCTAAACAATTAGAAATACCACGAGGAGAAGCTCAGGAGTATATCGATGTTTATTTTAATCGTTATCCAAGTGTAAAAGAGTACATGACAACAGCTAAAGAATTTGCAAAGCAAAATGGTTATGTTGAAACTATCTTAGGAAGAAGATTATACTTGCCAGATATTAGCTCTAAAAATGTAATCCAAAGAAATGCTGCTGAAAGAGCGGCAATTAATGCTCCAATGCAAGGTACGGCTGCAGATATCATCAAAAAAGCTATGATAGATGTTAACACAATGATTTTGCAAGAGTATAATGATGATATAAAAATGGTTATGCAAGTTCATGATGAGCTGGTGTTTGAAGTTAGAAAAGCCAAGCTTAATGAAATAACTACAAAAATAAAAAGTATAATGGAGACATCTGTAAAACTAGATGTTCCTCTAGAGGTAAATGTCGACTCTGGTGAGAGTTGGGATCAAGCACATTAGGTATATTAATTATAGGGTGTTTTATGTTGCTAGTAATGGATGTGGGAAATTCTCACATACACATTGGTGTTTTTGAGGGTGAGAATATAATTTCTCAGATTAGATATGCAACTTCATCAGTAGATTCGACGTCGGATCAGATTGGTGTATTTCTTAGACAAGCGTTAAGAGAGAACTCGGTTGATTTAAGTAAGATCAAAGGGTGTGCGATATCTTCAGTAGTTCCTCATTTGAATTATTCTTTAGGTTCTGCTGTTATAAAATATTTTGGTATGAAGCCATTTTTTATTAGTATGGAAACAACTGATCTTGATATGACAGCTGTTGAGGCTCATCAAGTCGGGGCTGATAGGATAGCTAGTTGTATCGGCGCTATAGCAGATTATCCGAATAAGGATTTATTAATTATTGACTTAGGTACGGCAACAACATTTGATTTGGTGACTAAAGATAAGAAATATCTGAGTGGCTCAATTATGCCGGGAGTTAAACTTTCTTTGAATGCTTTGTGTCAAGGAGCTTCACAGTTATCGTCAATAACTATTGTCAAACCAGAAGTTGCTATAGGTTATGATACGAAAACTAATATTCGCTCAGGCTTGTATTATGGTCATTTAGGAGCTTTAAGAGAGCTTAAAACTAGAAGTTTAAAAGAATTTGGGGTACCCGTTTACACTATAGCAACAGGTGGATTTGCTGGGTTGTTTAAAGATGAGGGAATCTTTGATGAGATATCCCCAGATTTAATTCTGCGTGGGATTAGAATTGCATTCCTAGAGAATAACAAAAAAGGTGTTTAGTGATATGTTAAAGAATAAAAAAGCGGTCATTTTATTATTTGATTCATTTGGTATAGGGCAAGCACCTGATGCTGCTGATTTTGGCGATGAGGGATCAGATACTTTGGGTCATATTGTTGATTACTTTACTAATAATGGTATGAGTATTAAACTACCAAATTTAGCAAAAAAAGGGTTGTTGAAAGCTGCTGAATACAATAGATGTAAAGAATTTAGTCAACAAGTTGGTCATGTAGATGTTATTGAAAATGCAAAGTATGGCTATTGTGCTGAGGTTAGCAAAGGTAAGGATACACCAAGCGGTCACTGGGAGCTAGCTGGTGTGCCTGTTATGTTTGATTGGTATTATTTTACAAATAAAGGTGATCAGGGTTATTTTGACAAAGAGTTTATTGATGAATGGGTTGAAAGAGCTGGACTTACAGATGGTTTTATAGATGCTGGGCACGCATCAGGAACAGAAGTTCTAAAAGAGCATGGTTGTGAGAGTTGTGTTACTAAGAAGCCTATTGTTTATACGTCTGCAGATAGTGTTTTTCAGGTAGCTGCTCATGAAGATTATTATGGTTTAGATAAATTATTGAATATCTGCAAAATAGCTAGAGAAATTCTTGATGAGATGGGAATGAAAGTTGGTAGGGTTATTGCTCGTCCATTTATTGGGGAGTCTGCCGATGAATATACTCGTACTGGTAATCGTAAAGACTTTTCAATATTGCCACCAGCACCAACATTACTTGATAAGTTAACTAATCAAGGTGGTAAAGTTGTTTCAATAGGTAAAATCGCTGATATTTATGCTAATCAAGGTATATCTAAGAAAGTAAAAGCAACTGGGTTAGAAGAGTTATTCGATAATACGATTAGAGAGTATGAATCAGCAAAAGAAAATACATTAGTGTTTACAAACTTTGTAGACTTAGATTCAAGCTATGGTCATCGTAGAGATCCTAAAGGATATGGTAAAGCATTAGAGTATTTAGATTCAAGGATCCCTGACTTAGATGCTAAGTTAGATGAAGATACTATTGTTATACTGGCAGCAGACCATGGTTGTGATCCAACTGCACCAGGGTCAGATCATACAAGAGAATGTGTGCCGTTTTTATTATGGGGCAAAAATATCGAAGCAGAGTTCATTGGAGCAAGAGATACGTTTGCGGATATTGGTCAAACAATTGCCGATTATATGGGTATAGAGCCTCTAGACTATGGTAAGTCAATATTTGGAGCTAATAATGACAACTAAACAGAAGATAGTATCATTAATGGACTTGACTCAGTTAGGTGAGAGTGACACTGACGCTGATATCGTTAAGCTATGCGCAAAAGCTAAAAATTCTTTAGGTGAAGTTGCTGCAATATGTGTTTATAAACAATTTGTCCCTGTAGTTAAAAAAACTTTAGGTAGTGATTTCAAAGTTGCAACTGTAATTAATTTCCCTAAGGGGAATAGCTCAGTTGAAGAAGTTATCTCAGAAGCTAAAGAAGCGATATCATTAGGAGCAGATGAGATTGATTTAGTAATTGATTATAATGAATATATCCAAAAAGGTCATTCACAACAATCATGTGATATGATCGAGAAAGTCAAAAATGTATGCCAAGATCGCATCTTGAAAGTCATAATTGAATCTGGCGAATTGAATGAAGATAACTTAATCAGTAAAGCAAGCCATGATGCGATAGTAAATGGAGCTAATTTTGTCAAAACATCTACAGGCAAAACTCCAAATGGAGCGAGCCTAGAAGCAGCAAAAGTGATTTTAGAGACTATAGAAAACTCTGGGTATGAGGTTGGTTTTAAAGCTTCTGGTGGTATTAGAGATGAAGCTCAGGCCTTAGGATATATTAAACTAGCGGAAGAGATTATGTCTAAGAATTATGTAGTAGCAGATACTTTTAGATTCGGAGTTAGTGGTTTGCTCGATAATCTTTTAAATGGAGAAATTGGTAGTGGCTACTAGGATATTGTTTTTTATATTGGGTATTATTGTTGTTTTTATATTGGCATATATATGGAGTAGTGATAGAAAAAAAATCAGATACAAAAATCTAGTAGTTATTTTGGTCGTACAAATAGCTCTTGGTTTTTTTATGCTTGAATCTGAAGTAGGTATAAAGGTTGTTGGTTTTATTGCTGATGGTTTTGAGAATTTACTTAATTATGCTCATGAAGGGTCAGCATTTATTTTTGGTGATCTTACTGATATGTCTAAAAATGGTTTCATCTTCTTTTTCAATGTGGGAATGCCTATTGTTCTAGTATCTTCACTGATTGGTATTTTACAATACTTTAAAATACTACCTCTTGTCATTAAGGGCATAGGTTGGATTCTATCAAAAGTTACAGGTATGGGTAAGTTAGAATCATTTAATGCGGTTAGCTCACTAGCAGTTGGACAATCAGAGAATTTTATTAATTACAAAAAAATTATTGGCCACCTTCCTTCAAATGTATTGTATACAATGTCTGCAACGGCGATGTCTACAGTATCTTTAGCAGTTGCAGGTGCTTATATGTCATTATTAGATCCTAAGTATGTATGTGTTGCGCTGGTAATGAATATGTTTGGTACTTTCTTTGTGTTAAACATTATTAATCCCTATGAAGCTTCCGAAGAGTTTAGTTATGATAAATTGCATGAAGAATTTGAAGAAGAGAAGCAAGGCTTCTTTGAGATGCTTGCCGAGTACATATTAGATGGTTTTAAGGTTGCAGTTATTGTTTCAGCAATGCTTATTGGTTTTATTGCTTTAATTGCGATGTTAAATGCGATATTTAGTAGTCTATTTGGTCTAAGTTTTCAGGATTTGTTGGGCTATTTGTTTTATCCTATGGCTTGGATACTTAATATTAATGGTGATGAGTTGCACGCAGCAGGACAGCTTATGGGTACTAAAATGGTAACTAATGAGTTTGTGGCGATGCAGATGATGAGTACACAGTCACAGCAATTTACAGAGCACACTAAAGCGGTTATATCAGTATTTTTGGTTTCCTTTGCAAACTTTAGTTCAATTGGGATAATAATAGGAGCGATTCAAGCACTAAGTAAAGAAGCATCAGTTAAAGTCTCGAAGTTTAGCCTAAAAATTCTTTATGGGGCAGTGTTGGTGAGTTTTTTATCAGCATGTGTAGTTGGATTAATAGTATAAAGGTAACGTTGTGATCTCAAGAATTTTATTCTTCGTTCTTGGAGTGGGAGTTGTTTTTTTATTAGCTTTTATTTGTAGCTCAGATAGAAAAGCTATTAAATATCGCTCTTTATTTATAATAATGACTGTACAACTAGTGATGTGTGTGATTCTGTTAGAAACGCGCTTTGGTATTGTCATTATGAATGGTTTTGCCAATGTTTTTGATTTTTTAATCGATAAATCTCAAGTAGGTGTAAGATTTGTTTTTGGCAATATTGATACTAATGAGAATAATGGTTTTGTTTTATTCTTAAATGTTTTGATGCCAATAGTTTTTATTTCTGCGCTTATTGGGATATTACAGTACCTTAAGATTTTACCTTTAGTCATTAGAGGAGTTGGATTTTTATTATCTAAGGTTAGTGGCATGGGTAAGTTAGAATCATTTAATGCTGTAAGTTCAATATCACTTGGTCAAGCAGAGAATTTCTTAGCATATAAAAATATTATTGGGCATCTATCACCAAATGTTTTGTATACAATGGCAGCTACGGCAATGTCGACAGTATCTTTGTCGATATTAGGATCATATATGACTATGATAGATGCAAAATATGTATGTGTAGCAATTATTATGAATATGCTAAGCACTTTTTTTGTACTGCATATCATAAATCCTTATGATTACAAAAAAGAATCTAGTTATGAAGAATTAGAAGTTGATTATGATACAGACAGTAAAAGAGCTTTTTTTGTAGTATTAGGTGAATACATTCTCGATGGTTTTAAAATAGCTGTTGTAGTTGCGGCAATTTTAATTGGTTTTATGGCTCTAATAGCAACACTAAATTCAGTTTTTGAAAGTATATTAGGTATTTCATTCCAAAACTTACTAGGTTATTTGTTTTATCCATTTGCATGGGTTCTACATATTCCTGCAAGTGAGCTTTTATTCGCTGGAAAGGTGATGGGTACAAAACTAGTGTCAAATGAGTTTGTGGCGATGTTGATGGTTAAAGATAATATGGTTAATTTATCATTACATACTCAAGCGGTTATTTCTGTATTTCTAGTATCTTTTGCAAACTTTAGTTCGATTGGAATAGTTGTTGGTACAATATATTCTTTGAATAAAAAGTCTGGAGAGATAGTTGGGGCTTTTGGTTTAAAAATGTTGTATGGAGCTACTCTAGTCAGCTTTCTATCAGCAGTGATTGTTGGATTGTTTATATAAAAAGATATGTCAAAATTTATAGTTATAGAAGGTCTTGATGGTGCTGGCAAAAGTACGGCTATTGGTTTTATTAAGAAATATTTAGATTCTAAATCTTTAGCAGCAGTATATACACGTGAACCAGGTGGTACTAAAGTGGCTGAAGAATTAAGAAGTATAGTTCTACATAATGATTATGATGAAGAGATTCATCCGGATAGTGAGCTACTGATGATTTATGCTGGAAGAATACAGCATTATAGAAATCTTATAGCCCCAGCTCTAACTAAGGGAGTTAATGTTGTATCAGATAGGTTCTATTGGTCTAGCATTGCTTATCAAGGAGGAGGGCGAGAACTTGGTTTTGATAAGTTAAATGTTCTTAATGAGACATTCTTAAAAGATTGTCAGCCTGATTTAATAATATATTTAGATATTGATCCTGCTATTGGATTGGCTAGAGCAGGTAAAGTAGGCTCTCCTGATAGAATTGAGAAAGCTGGTTTAGCATTCTTTGATAGAACAAGAGCTGTTTTCAAAAGCTTAGTAGCAGTAAATCATAATGCATATGAAATTGATGCTTCTCAGTCTATAGATGTTATCGAAAAAGAAATCTACGCCATCTTAGATAAATATTTTTAGTTTTAAATAAAAATATTTCTAGTAAAATCTCTGTTAGTTTTATTTATGTAAGAAAATATAAGTTATGAATGATATTTTAAAAGAAATTGCAAAAAGAAGAACTTTTGCAATTATTTCTCACCCAGATGCTGGTAAAACAACTATTACTGAAAAAATGCTTTTATTTGGAAATGCTATTAAAACAGCAGGAACAGTAAAAGCTAAAAAAAGTGGCGTTCATGCAACATCTGACTGGATGGAGATGGAAAAAGAAAGAGGGATTTCAATTACGACATCAGTCATGCAGTTTCCCTACAATGGTAAAGTTGTAAATTTACTTGATACACCAGGGCATGAGGATTTTTCGGAGGATACTTATCGTACATTAACGGCAGTAGATTCTGCTTTGATGGTTGTAGATGCTGTTAAAGGTGTAGAGGATCGAACAATCAAGCTTATGAATGTTTGTCGTCTTCGAGATACACCGATAGTAACATTTATGAATAAGTTTGACCGAGATACAAGAGATCCTTTGGAGCTTCTTGATGAGGTTGAAGATATTATGAAAATTAAGTGTGCGCCGATGAATTGGCCAATAGGTATGGGTAAATTTTTTAAAGGTGTATATGACTTATATAATGATGAAGTTACCCTTTTTGAAGGTGGACATGGTCATGAAATTCACCCTTACAAGAAAATTAAAGGTCTAGCTAATGCCAAAGATCAAATTGGTGCAGATCTGTTTGATGATTTAGAAATGGAAATAGATTTGGTTCGTGGTGCTAGTCATGAATTTGATCAAGAAGCTTTTTTAAAGGGAGAGTTAACACCGGTTTATTTTGGTACAGCATTGGCAAATTTTGGTGTGAAAGAGATGATGGATGGTTTTACAACTTATGCACCAGAACCTCAGCCACGTGAGACAAATGAAAGGCTTGTAAATACAGATGAGAATAAGTTAACAGGCTTTGTCTTTAAGATACAAGCGAATATGGATGATAAGCACCGTGATAGAATAGCCTTTTTTAGAATTTGTTCTGGAAAGTATGAGAAAGGCATGAAAATCTATCATGAGCGAACTGGTAAAATGATGCAGGTTTCGAAAGCTTTAACATTTATGGCCGGCGAACGTGAGCAAGTTGAAGAGGGTTATGCTGGAGATATTATTGGTTTGCATAACCATGGTAGTATACAGATAGGTGATAGTTTTACTCAAGGAGAGAAGCTTAAATTTAAAGGTATCCCAAACTTTGCGCCTGAAATTTTTAAGAGGGTTAAATTGAATGATCCTCTTAAGATGAAAGCCTTACAAAAAGGGTTGGTACAACTTTCCGAAGAGGGAGCGACGCAAGTCTTCAAACCAATGATTTCTAATGACTTAGTTCTAGGGGCGGTAGGTGTATTGCAGTTTGACGTGGTTGCACAGCGTCTTGCTTCTGAATATAACGTTAAGTGTTCTTATGAAGGTGTTAATGTTTCTTTAGCTCGCTGGATCTTTTGTGATGATGAGAAAAAGCTTAATGATTTTAAGAAAAAATATGAAGTTAATTTGTCATACGATGGTGCTGGGTATCTTACATATCTTGCTCCAACGGGAGTTAACTTGCATTTAGCTCAAGATAAAAATCCTGATATTATATTTAGTGCTACAAGAGAGCATTAGAATCATATACTTTTTAAGTAGAAAAAATGTGCTATAATTTTCAAGTATTTATTCATTATTTTATTAGGGTGCTAGATGTTTAAGGGTATCAATAGGGTTATTGCTGTTGGATGTGCATTAGCTATGGCAGTGCCAGTTTTTGCTATGGAAATATATACAGTCAAGTCAAATGACTATCTATATAAGATAGCCAAAAGTCATTCAATAAATGGTGTAAGTACTTCGGAATTAACAGATGCAATCAAGGGTATAAATAAATCAGAGATTCCAGGGATTGTCGATAATAGAATTAAAGTTGGTGATAAACTAGCGATTCCTACTACAAAAGGCGAAGTAGAGGACGGTCTAACATTAACAAGAAATCAGATGATTCAAGGCTCGTATAATCAACCTTCTTCTGTGTCAACTACGCCTAAGCTTGGTGATCAAACAATGGTTTCAAGCGATTCTGAGTCTGATAGTTCATCAGCTCCAAATGTATTAAGCGAAGATAAAATTCCGACTTTGATCTCTGGAGAAGAAAATACTCAGCAATCATATAAGAGTAATTTAGATAGCCAAATAAATCCAACAGATATTCAAGAAAATGAATCTTATGAGGAAAGTTCGTTCTCATTTTTAGGGTCTTTATTTAAATTTATAGTTTATGTTATAGTTTTAGCAGTAGTTATTATTGTTGGTAGAAGATTTTGGGAAACAAGAAGTACAAAAAAAGAGCAGGAGCTTGAAATCATATCAAGAAAGAAACGTGATCATCTGATGTCACGTATTTCTCCTGTTGTGTCAGGTAATGAATTTTATAGCTCTCGAAAATCTCATAATAGCCCTCAGGAAGAATTCGACTTTTTCAATAATTCTAACAAGGCTAGTTCTAGCGCTCAAACTGGAGTTAATCTAGAGGATTCTGAGAATAATAATCAAGATAATTTAGACATCAATGAAGGTGATGAGTTCGCTGAAATTGCAAATGATTTATACGCGGATAGGGATAATAATATTGTAGTTAAAACAGAACGGGGAGTTGTGTTTGAAACTAGTACTGATGAATCGCTTTTAAGTAATAGTGGTGATTCAGAAATTCAGGAAATAGACGCTAAACAACAAGCTGAGCAAGAGCTGCAATATGTAAATGAGCTTGTTGAGCAATTTTTGGATAGTGAAAAGTATGTTGAAGCAAGTATAACAATTCAAGATTCTTTAGAGAAGAACCCTAATAATATTGATTTACGTTATAAACTTTTAGAGGTTTATGCTCAAGCAGGCGACGAGATTGCTTTTGAAGGAGAAGTTCACTTTATCAAATCTAAAAATATTGTGAGTATGTTTGATCCTTTACACCAAAAAATAGCAAAGCTTAGAGATAAGTATTTTGAGTAGTCAAATTTTATAATAATTTTTCTAGAGTATAGTGATGTTTTTTAAAAAAAAGAAAGAAACTCAATCATCTTCTGAGATAGAAAGAGTTCAGGAACAAGATAATAAAAAAGGACTATTTTCAAGACTTCAGTCAGGTCTATCAAAGACAGCAAGTAAGTTTGGAAGCGGATTAAGCACCATTCTTATGGGTCAAAAGGTGGTCGATGATGAGCTTTTAGAAGATATCGAAATGCAACTTTTAACCTCTGATGTTGGTGTTGAAGCAACTGATGAAATTATTGAGTATTTACGTGGGAAAGTTGCGAGAAATGAACTTCAAACAGCAGATAAACTTAATGAAATAATACAAGATAAACTGACAGAAATTATTTTGCCGTGTCAGAAACCATTACAGATTAACCATGAAAATACTCCTTATGTAATACTTATTGTCGGTGTAAATGGTGTAGGTAAAACAACAACTATAGGTAAGCTTACCAAAAAACTACAGTCTGAAGGTAAATCAGTGATATTAGCAGCTGGAGATACTTTCCGTGCAGCAGCAGTTGAGCAGCTTCGAGAATGGGGCGATAGAAATAATACGCAAGTTGTCTATCAAAAAGAAGGAGCTGATAGCGCATCAGTTATTTATGATGCTATAAGCTCTGCAAAATCTAGAGGTATCGATGTAGTAATAGCAGATACTGCAGGACGATTGCATAATAAAGATAATCTGATGCAAGAACTAAAAAAAGTTGTTAAAGTAATCAAAAAAGTCGATGATTCTGCACCTCATGAAACAATGCTTGTTGTAGATGCTACAACTGGCGGTAATGCTCTTAGTCAAGCTGAGGCATTTAATGAGATTGTTAACCTAACAGGTATAACAATCACTAAACTTGATGGTACTGCAAAAGGCGGTATAGTTTTCTCAATAGCTAAGAAAATGGGATTACCGCTTAGATTTATCGGTGTTGGTGAGAAGATTGATGATCTCCAAGTATTTAATGCAAAAAATTTCACAAAAGCATTATTTAGCTCTAATTCACAACAGTAATAGGTTTAGTTATTGAAACTTCACATTAGTAGATATTTTTTGTTAAAATATTGTCTATCTAGTTATATAAAATATTGATTCTAATGTCTAATAAAGACTTTCTTTCAGGGTTAAATCCCCAACAAAAAAAAGCGACCTTGCTAGAGGATCGTAATTCTTTGATACTTGCTGGAGCCGGTAGTGGCAAAACAAAAGTTTTAACTTCTCGTATAGCATATCTCTGTCGTGATAAAGGAGTATCTGTAGAAAATATTCTGGCTGTAACATTTACAAACAAAGCCGCTAAAGAAATCCAGCATCGAGTTGAGAAAATGCTTGGTATTTCAACTTTTGGTATGTGGATAGGTACTTTTCACGGTATTGCTCATAGATTATTACGTAAGCATGCTCATGAGTTGGGCTTAGATAAGAACTTTAGGATTCTTGATCAAGATGAGCAAGCTCAATTAATCAAAAAAGTAATTAAGAGTTTGGATCTTGATGACAAAAAATATCCACCAAAATTATTGCAAAACTTTATTAATAAACAAAAAGATAAGGCTGTTCGTAGTAACAAATTAACAAAGCAGTATGATATTAATTATGCTCATATTTATACTGCTTATGAAGAGAGGTTGCTGTTAGATAATGCTTTAGATTTTGCCGACTTACTTTTGTATTTATATGAATTGTTTTCTCTTAATCAACAGCTTAGAGAATACTATCAGAGTTTATTCAAGTATATTTTGATAGACGAGTTTCAGGATACTAACCAAGTCCAATATATGTGGTTGAAGTTACTTGTTACAGATAATAACTACATGATGGCTGTTGGTGATGATGATCAGTCAATATATGGTTGGCGCGGAGCCGTTGTTGATAATATTCACAAATATGTCGCAGATCTAAATGATGTTGAAATCATAAAGTTAGAGCAAAATTATCGTTCAACGAAGAATATTCTTAAAGTAGCCAATTCTGTAATCAAAAATAATGATAATAGAATGTCAAAAGAACTATGGTCTGCTGCTGAAGATGGCGAAAAAGTTGAAGTATATTGTGCAGTTAATGAGCGGGATGAAGCGAAGTATATTATAGATAAAATTCGCCAATTACATGATGAAGGAGTCGATTACTCTGATATAGCAATTTTATATCGCTCAAACTATTTGTCGCGTGTCCTTGAGGAGAGTTGTATTTATGCAAGTATACCTTATAGGATTTATGGAGGTTTTCGTTTCTTTGATCGAGCTGAAGTTAAGGATGCCTTAGCATATTTAAGATTAGCTGTTACAAGTAATGACAACTTAGCATTTGAGAGAATTATTAACACACCAACACGAGGGATTGGCAATAAAACTTTAGATACAATTCGTAATTTCTCACAGATTAATAATGTGTCATATTGGCAAGCCACTATAGATATTATCCAGAAAGAAATTGTAACAAAAAGAACCGCGTCTCTTCTGTTAAAGTTTATAGAAATAATAAATGCTATCTCATCACAAATAAAAGACTTAAGTCTAGATAAGCTTCTTGAAACTGTAATCAATGAAAGTGGTTTGTTGGCATCATATCAAGAAAAAGATACTGAAAAAGATCGTCAAAAAATTGATAACTTAAAAGAGTTAATAAGTGCAGCTAAAGATTTTGAACCGCAGATAGAGTTACTTGATGATAATACTGATATACTACAAGATTTTTTGTCTTTTGCAGTGCTAGAAGCTGGTGAGATGCAGGCTGATGAAAATACAGATAGTGTTCAGCTAATGACAATACATGCGTCAAAAGGTTTAGAATTTCGCTATGTCTTCTTAGTAGCAGCAGAAGAAGGAGTATTTCCTCCTAGCTCGATTATTAATGCTGAAGAGGCATATACTAGTGCAGAATCTAAAAAAATCCAAGAAAAGCTAGCTGAAGAGAGACGTCTATTTTATGTTGCTGTTACAAGAGCTATGAAGGCTCTAACCATTAGCTATGCTCAAGTGCGTAATATCTTTGGTAGAAGCAGTTTCCAAGTCAAATCACGCTTTCTTATGGAGATAGACTCTGAACATATTAATGAGGGTAAACTAACTGTAGGATCTCAAAATAAACCAAAGTTAAAGCAAAAATCAAATTTTGGTGTATCTCCTTTTGACTTTCTTAAGTCAAATGATACAAAAGGTAATAAGTTCAAAAAGGGAGATAAGGTGTTCCATAAAGTCTTTGGTAAGGGGATTTTTGTCAAAGCACAATCTCAAGGTTCAAAAGAGTTTTATACTGTAGACTTTGGTGTAGATGTCGGTCAGAAGATTTTATTGGCGGATATTGCTAATCTTGTTAAGGTCTAAAAAATATACAATCCTAGTATGTATAATTATTGAGTTTTAAAAATTAATAGTTTAGATTGAAATAATTAACATTTTTTATATTAGGTTATGTTCAAGAAGACATTAATACTCTCATCTTTGATTAGTGTGCTTATATTAGCTAGTTGCTCGAATGATTCGGATAAAAATACTGATCCTTACGCTGGACAATTAACAAAGGATAATAATCAACTTGTTGTAAATATAGGCTCTGATATGCCATCAATTGATCCTCAGCAATCTTCTGATAATAGTTCAAGCAGAGTAATTGAGGATATCTTTGAAGGTTTGGTTGATTATAATCAGAAGTCAGAGGTTATTCCAACGGGAGCATCTAGTTGGAAGATATCTAAAGATGGTAAGACTTATATATTTTATCTAAGAAAAAATGCTAAGTGGACTAATGGTGATCCTGTGACAGCTGATGACTATGTCTACTCATACAGAAGATCTGTAACACCAGAGACTTTAACACGTGCTTATGCTTCATATTTTAACCCGATTGTAAATGCTGTAGCTATTCAGGCTGGCAAAAAGTCTCCAGAGACACTCGGAGTAAAAGCTCTAGATAAATATACCCTACAGATCAAACTTACAGAACCTAATCCAACATTTTTAGATTCTCTTACTATATATGCATTTTTCCCTGTCAACAAAAAGGCAATAGAAAAGTATGGTGACTCTTGGGCGGCAAAGCCTGATACAATCATAAGTAATGGTGCATATAAACTAACAAAATGGATACACAATGGTTATGCTTTGGCAGAGAAGTCTTCTAATTACTGGGATGCTAAAAATGTAAGGATTGATTCTGTAAAATATCTTATGATCAATGATGTTGCTAGTGATTTAGAGAATTACAAAGCCGGAGGAGAAAGTCTTACCTATAATACACTACCTGCTAATACAGCAGAGTGGTATAAAGAAAACTTTACAAATAATCAATTTCAGCCAGCACCGATGCTTTCGCAGGCTTACTTCATATTTAATATGAGAGATCCTAAGTTCCAAGATATTAGAGTACGTAAGGCTTTAAGTATGGTTATCGATAGAAAAGGTATCGCCGAAGGTGTTAAAAAAGGTTTGGTTATTCCTTCTTATTTGGTTATACCAGAGGCTATAGCTGGAGGTAGATACAAGGATCTAGCAAAAGATATTCCAGATTATGACTGGATAAATGAACCTATAGAGCAAAGAATAAAACAAGCAAGAGAACTTCTCAAAGAAGCTGGTTATTCAAAAAAACATCCACTTGAGTTTACTGTTAATTTCAATACTTCTGATGTTAACCGTTTAATGGCGCAAATTCTACAAGGCTCGTGGCAACAAGATTTTGGAGATTTGGTTAAAGTTAGTATCTTCAATGAAGATTGGAAAGTATATCTTGATAGCTTAAAAAATGGTAATTTTGATGTTGCTAGAATGGCTTGGATTGCAGATTTTAACCAGCCGAATACTTATACTGAAATGTATACATGTGATAGTGACAATAACCGTGGACACTATTGTGATAAAGAAGCTGATGAAATCTATAACAAGTCACTAACTACTAACTCTATGGATGATTTTTATAAGCTACAGAAAGAGTTGATAATCAAACAAACTGCAGGGTACCCAACTATACCATTGTTTACTCAGCCTGCTATACAGCTTGTACAACCGTATGTAAAAGGCTTTAAACCAAAAGAAAATGTCATGGGTAGATATAGAGCCAAGCAGCTTTCGATTAGGCAGTCAGAAGTATAAGTTTTCTAACAGGGTAGAAATATTATGATGAAATTTATTTTAAAAAGAATACTAGGAGCAATTCCAACAGTATTCTTTGTTATTACAATTACATTTTTGTTGGTGCATCTAACACCAGGAGATCCATTCTCTTCGGATAGGGCAATGAGTCAACAAGTTCTAGATAAACTACATCATCAGTATGGTATGGATTTACCTTTATGGCAACAGTATTTAAATTATCTGAAAAATTTAATATTTCATTTTGACTTTGGCTTATCATATAAAAATATTGGTGCGTCTGTTAATGAGCTGATATTTCCAGCAGATGGAGATAGTGGTTTTTGGTTATCTGTGAAATTTGGAACTATAGTTCTAATTGTGACTACTATATTTGGTTTAACTTTAGGTACTATTGCTGGACTAAAGCAAGATGGTATCTTGGATAGAATTGTAAGTATTTTTTCTGTTACTTTTATTGCTATACCAACAGTGATTACAGCTCCAGTTTTGGTGCTTATATTTGCCGTAGAGCTACATTGGTTGCCACCAGGTCAATGGGGTATGGATTTCAGGCACTTAGTGCTACCCGTTATAGCTTTGAGTTTGCCGTTTATTTGTATACTAGCTCAAATTCAGCGAAATAGTATTGTAGAAACGCTTAACTCTCCATTTATTCGTACAGCTTATGCGAAAGGACTATCAAAAACTAGAATAGTGTTAGTGCATGCTATCAAACCATCTTTGATGCCATCTATCTCATTTTTAGGTCCAGCTGCAGCAGGTATTTTGACGGGTACTATTATTATTGAGAAAGTATTTGCATTACCAGGCATGGGTACGCAGATGGTAAACGCAGCAACAAATAGAGATTATTCTATAGTGTTAGCTTTAACTATTATTTATAGTGTTTTAGTTGTAGTTTTTAATTTGATTGTAGATATTTTATATGGATTTATAGATCCTAAAGCGAGGGTCAAATAATGGCAAATAAAAAACAGAGCCTTTTTCAAGATGCGTTTATAAGATTCAAAAAAGACAAAGTGGCAGTATTTTCACTGTTTGTGATAGTGGCTATTCTAGTTGCATGCTTTGTTGTACCTTGGTTTTATCCAGATAATTATTTTTCTCATATAGATTTATATAGTACAACTCAGGCACCATCTTTTGAGCATTTCTTTGGCACTGATGCTATTGGTAGAGATGTGTTTGTTAGAGTACTTGTTGGAGGACAGATTTCTTTTGAGGTTGCGATAGTTGCTACTATTGTATCAGTCGTAATTGGTACATTATGGGGTGCTTTTGCAGGCTTCATTGGAGGTAAAATAGATGGCTTTATGATGAGAATTGTAGATGCTTTGTATGCGTTACCATTTTTATTTTTTGCAATATTGCTAGTCACATTATTTGGTAGAAACTTCATACTTATATTTGTTGCAATCGGTGTGGTATCTTGGCTTGATGTGGCTAGAGTTGTGCGTGGACAAACTATTGCACTTAGACATAAAGAGTTTGTCGAAGCGGCTAAAGTTAGTGGTCTTACTAACCGTAAGATTGTCACTAAGCATATTATCAGAAATCTCATTGGAATTATTATTGTATATATCACTTTGACAATTCCTACAGTACTTATGCTATCAGCTTTTTTAAGTTTCCTAGGGCTTGGTGTACAACCACCAATGACAGATTGGGGAGAGATGATAAGTGATGGAGCATCATATATAACTATGGGATATTGGTGGTTGTTAGTTTATCCAGCTGCATTTTTGACTATAACACTTCTAGCTCTAAATTTTGTTGGTAATGCAATGAGACAAGCACTAGATCCAAAGAGTAAGAGGTAGATAATGAAAGATTTAGCACTTCAGATTAAAGATTTAAATGTCGGATTTAAGACTGATGATGGCATATTTTCTGCTGTCAGAGATATCAGCTTTGATCTTAAAAAAGGCCATACTCTTGGAATAGTTGGAGAATCTGGTTCTGGTAAGAGTCAAACGGTATTGTCACTTATGGGATTACTGGCAGGTAATGCTGTTGTATCAGGACAAGCTTTGTTTCATGACCAAAATCTTATAAATATGCCAACCAAGAATTTAAATAAAATTCGTGGTGATAAAATATCAATGATCTTTCAGGATCCAATGACTTCTTTAAATCCGTACTTAACTATTCACAAGCAGCTTTTAGAGCCTTTAACAATACATAAAGGTATGTCTCATAAAGATGCGACTAAAAAAGTTTTAGAAATGTTGGATGCGGTGCAAATACCAGATGCGAAGAATAGACTTAAACTATATCCACATGAGTTTTCTGGAGGTATGCGTCAGAGGGTCGTAATTGCCATGGCACTACTTTGCTCACCTGAAATACTAATTGCTGATGAGCCTACTACAGCTCTAGACGTTACAGTTCAAGGTCAGATTTTACAGTTATTATCAGATTTACAAAAAGAGTTTCATATGTCTATGTTATTTATCACTCATGATTTGGGTGTGGTAGCTGAGATTTGTCATGATGTAATGGTTATGTATTGTGGCAATATTATGGAGCAGGGCACAGTAGATAGTATCTTTGCAAATGCACAGCACCCGTATACAAAAGGTCTGTTAAATACAATGCCTAGTATTACAAGGGATGTTGATATATTGCAGACTATTCCTGGTGAAACACCAAATATTTATAATATGCCAAAAGGTTGTCCATTTGTTACAAGGTGTGATGTTGCTATAGATATATGTAGAGATACTAAGCCGGAATTGACTTCATATGTAGATCAGCGTACAGCTTGTCATCTTGTTAAGGAGTATAAATAGATGAATGTTCTAGAAGTCAAAAATCTAACCGTAGAATTTCCTATAAAAAAATCAATCACAGGTAAAGTTACTCAAAAAGTTACCGCTGTAAAGGATGTCAGTTTCAATGTTAAAGAAGGCGAGATTATCGGTATAGTTGGAGAGTCTGGATGTGGTAAGTCATCACTTCTAAGAGCCTTGATTGGGCTTAATGAGATTACTACTGGAGAGGTTGTTTGGAAAGGTGAGCACCCTCTACACAAGTACAAATCACATAAGCAATGGTTAAGTGTGAGAAGAGATATTCAGATGATTTTTCAAGATCCTTTTGCTTGTCTTAATCCAAGAATGGTGGTTAGAAATATTATTGCAGAGCCTTTGATTAATTTTAATAAGAATTTGAGTAAAAAAGAAGTTGATGAAAAAGTTCTTAAAATGATGAAAAAAGTTGGTTTGAATGAATCGCAGATGTATCGTTATCCACACGAGTTTTCTGGAGGACAGTGCCAAAGGATAGGTATTGCGAGAGCATTAATTTGTGAACCAAAGCTACTTGTTTGTGATGAACCAGTTAGCGCATTAGATGTATCAATACAGGCACAAGTTGTAAATCTTTTAAAAGAACTACAAAAAGACTTTAAGCTTACGATATTATTTGTTGCACACGACTTGAGTATAGTCAAACATATTTCTGATAGATTGTTTGTGATGTATCTTGGTAGTTTAGTTGAGGTATCTCCTAAACAAAATATTTACAGAAATCCTGTGCATCCGTATACAAAAATCCTTCTGAATGCTATTCCTATCGCAGATCCAAAATTAGCTAGACAACGAACTGTTGAGATAGAAAAAGCAGAGCTTCCATCTCCTCTTAATCCACCTAAAGGTTGTGCATTTCATACAAGATGTAAGATAGCTACAGATATCTGTAAGAAAGAGCGTCCAAATTTAAGATCAGTTAAGGATGATGTTTATGTGGCTTGTCATAATATCTAAACTCTAAGAGTTGTTTCTGATTTTTTTGACCATATTTATCATGATAATAAATGCTAAAGCTAGCACAATACCAAAAGCAATCGTTATACTTGTATTTGCATTTATGTTAAAGTGATCACCGCTATCAATAGCTAGTCCAGCACTAAGTTGTCCTATCTCTATTACTAACGTTATAAGCATGTTCGTGATAGCAATTCCAACCGCAGCGAAACTTGGCGGACATATTTTATTAAAGTAGTACCATACTAGAACTTGTGATGCTGAAAAAGTTCCAAATAAGAATGCTATACTAATTGCATAATTCTTGAATAATTGTGCGTTAATTAGGATAGATACTAATAAAATCCCAGCTATTGAAATAGTTATAATTTTTTTACCGCTAAATTTATTACATAGATGTGTCATTATGGGAGAGAAGATAATCCATCCAACAAAAATGGCGGTTATCATAGTTGTTGAATATATGCTATCAAAACCATAAGACTGTTTGAAATATAGTACTCCATATTGCGATGTTAAAATCACTGTAGGCGTATATAGTAGTCCTGCCCACATTGCATTTTTCCAGATCAAACTATTTTTTATTAGTTGCTTACCTCTTTTTAGTATTTCACTAAATTTGGGCATAAGAGCAGAAGAATATTTTTCATCCGGAATTATAAGCTGAAAAAATATAGCCAACGGTAAAGCTATTACACCAGAGTAGATAAAAATATTTATCCAAGAAGTGTCATAGTGAGAGATAATTACACTTATGTTTTGAGAAAATGCTGCTGCAAGAGTACCTAAAGATATAACAAGACTTGTGATAATTGGGAAGTACTTTGACTCAAAATTCTCTAAGGTAAGTTTTAGAACACCTATAAATGCAAATGAAGACCCCAGCCCAACTAGCAGTCTACCGAATAATGCTAACTCATATCCTCCTGAGACAAAAATAATATTACCAATCCCACAAAGAATCGTAGCACCAATTAGTACTTTTTTACTACCATACCTATCAAGTAATATTCCTGCGGGTATTTGCATCAGTAGATATGTAATATTATAGCTAGACACTAAGAAAGAAAATCCAATATGAGTTGAGATATTGAAGTGCTCAACTATTTGTTCTTGATACGCACCTGTAAGTATTCTCAAGAAAAATTCATAGCAATAAAAACTTATTCCGACTATTAGTACCAATGATAATTTGAGTTTTTGCATTGAAATTAGATTTAAAAAATTATAATTTCAATTTATCTTTTTGCTATATAAATGTCTAATTAACTTTTTTTAACATACTCTAATTTGATCGCTGTTATGATAATATTAAATTTTTAAGAAGGAGGTTGTTATCTATGAAAGTTAGGATAGTTTTCACTCTATTGTTCTTAAGTTTTTTTATGGGTTATTCTGATAACATGCTTAATCCAAAAACAGGTAAGTATTACATAACAGCAAATGATGCTTTTTATCGACCAAGTACTGAGCGCGGTAATGAGGTGATAGATAGAGATAATGCTTCAGAGTTTCTTTCGAGTGTCTCAGATAATGCTATCGAACTTACTGATAGTCTTGTTTTTGATGCATATACTAGCTCTACTAATTTGGTAGCTCAGGGATCTATGGGAGATCTTAAAGATACTAAGTTCTATACACAAGAAACCAAGCTTGTTAAAAAAATGTGGGATGATAAGTTTGAGCTTTATGGTGGTACAGTGTTAGGAGCTAATCCTTATCAATTAAATAATGTTAACTCAGCTTATGATACAGGATCTAGAATAGCTGCTTTTGCAAGTAGCCGGACCGGAGCTAAATATAATGTATCAGATAATTTTGGATTACTTTTAGAGGGTCAATATAATCTAACAGGTGAAATGGCTAGTAATACGGATATGTTTACAGGGTTTGATGGTGCTCAGTATAGAGGCTCAAAAATGTTAAAGACCGGTTTTGAGTGGAATTTTTAAGTTAGTTTTTTTAGTGGATTCAAGTAGAGTATTTAGTTTGGTTTAAGTAGATATTATTTTATTTACATATAAGGGCTTTTGGAGCATAATTTTGATACATTAGTTCTATATGTTTCAAATTATGCAAAAAATTACGAGAGCCGGTTTTACAATATGGTTTATATGCGCGTTTTTCTATGCGCTTGAATTTATAATTCGAGCTTCAGGGAATTCACTTTACAATGATTTTTCCACAGATCCATATAATCTAACAGCCGAGCAAATTAGCGTACTAAGTTCGGCATTTTACTGGGCGTATGTTGCTTCACAACTTCCAGCTGGTATTTTGCTTGATAAATTTGGTGTCAAAAAGATTATGGCAATAAGTACTTTGATATTCTCTATAGGAGTTCTTATTGCAACTATGGCTACATCTCCAGAGTATCTTATTTTATATAGAGTATTAGCTGGTATTGGCGGTGGTTTTGCTTTTTTATCTGCACTAAAAGCGATAGCTATATGGCTTCCTAAAAGAACTTTTCCTTTATTCACGGGAGCAACTCAGATGCTTATGTATGGTGCAGGTACTCTTACGGGTTTACCATTAGTAATTCTAGCAAACCATTTTAGTATTCAAGTGATAATGTCTGGGATTCTTGTTGTTTCAATAATTATGTTCTTAAGTGTATTATTTTTCATACCATTTAAAGAACCTCATAATCAGACAGATACTGATGAATTAGCTGACACTCATACTAAGATTGAAGATATTCCGATAGTTTTTAAGATAAAGCAAATTTTACTAAATGGATTTTTCTGTTTCACAATTTATGGTACGACAGCTATTTTTGCAGATTTATGGAGTTATAGATTCTTAAGTTTGGATGGATATCCTGAGCACTATGCTGGTTTAGCATCATCTATGATATTTATTGGGATTGCAATTTTTAGCCCTTTATGGGGAGTGATAGCAACATTGTTAAACAAACAAAAAGCCTTACTTACTTGGGCTTCAATTTTTGGTTTATTTATCGTTATAGCGGTTGTATATTTGCATGTTAATCCAATAATTATGTGTATACTGTGTGTGTTATGGGGTGGTATGCAGGCAGCTCACGTTCTTAATTTTACAATTTTGCGCCAACACATCAGTCCAATGTATATAGCTACTGGTATTGCTGCAGTTAATCTATTTATACCTTTAAGTGGTGCTGTACTTCAGCCATTTGTTGGATATATGGTTTCATTTTTTGAAAACTATGGTTTTGGACAGTTAGAAGCTTTTAAATATTCGTTATTCATTTTGCCTATATTAATGTTTTTATCTGTATTATTGTCTCTTTTTATTAAAGAGAAAAAAGCTTAGAATATCTTTTAAGAAGTTTATCATTTTTTATAAGGGAAATTTCATGTCCAAGCAATTTATATTAGCAATAGATCAAGGTACTACTAGTTCACGAGCAATAATTTTTGATAAAAAAGGCAATATCAAAAAAATAGCACAAAAAGAATTTACACAGATTTATCCAAAAAGTGGTTGGGTAGAGCATGATCCAATGGAAATATGGGCATCACAAAGTAGTATTGTTAGAGAAGCTCTTGAGTATGCTAGAGTTTCTCCTAGGGATATAGCAGCGATTGGTATCACTAACCAAAGAGAAACCACCGTGGTTTGGGATAAAAATACAGGTCAACCAGTATATAATGCTATAGTATGGCAGTGTCGTAGAACATCGCATATTTGTGATGAAATTAACAAGAACGAAGATCTTAAAAAATATATCCGTAAAAACACGGGTCTTATTGTTGATGCGTATTTCTCTGCTACAAAAATCAAATGGATTTTAGACAATGTTGACGGAGCTAGAGAAAAAGCAGAAAAAGGAGATTTACTTTTTGGAACAATTGATACTTGGTTAATCTGGAATTTAACTAAGGGTGAAGTTCACGCTACTGACTTTTCAAATGCTTCAAGAACAATGTTGTTCAATATAAATACACTTGAATGGGACAAAAAAATTCTAGAGTATTTAGATATTCCAGTATCAATGTTGCCAGAGGTTAGATCTTCGAGTGGAGATTTTGGACATACACATCCTAGCACTCTAGGGGGAGCTCGAATTCCAATAGCTGGTGTAGCAGGAGATCAACAGTCAGCATTGTTTGGACACTGCTGTTTTGAAGAAGGAATGGCAAAAAATACTTATGGTACGGGATGCTTTGCTCTAATGAATGTGGGTGACAAGCCTGTATTTTCTGATGCTGGTTTACTGACTACAATCGCTTGGGCTGAGGATGGTAAACCAACCTATGCTTTAGAGGGGAGTGTCTTTATTGCCGGAGCAGTTATCCAATGGATTAGAGATGGTCTAGGTCTTGTACGTTCTGCAGAGGATAGTGAGTACTATGCAACAAAAATTGACTCAACTGATGGTGTGTACTTGGTGCCGGCATTTGTTGGACTTGGTACGCCATATTGGGATATGTATGCTCGTGGAACTATTGTTGGTATCACTCGAGATACTAGACGTGAGCATATTATTAGAGCAGCTCTTGAGGCTATAGCTTATCAAGCAAAGGATGTTTTAGATTGTATGAAAGAAGATACCGGTCTTGATTTGGCAGGTCTTCGTGTCGATGGTGGTGCAGTGCAAAATAATTTCTTGATGCAATTCCAATCAGATATCTTACAATCAGAAATTTCTAAGCCTAAAATTAATGAGATTACAGGTTTAGGTGCGGTATTCTTGGCAGGTCTAGCTGTAGGGTTCTGGAAAGATAAAGAAGAACTTAAGACTATTCTTACAACAGAAAAAACTTTTGAGCCGAAAAAAGATCCTGAAACTGTAGCGCATGATTACAAAGGCTGGAAAAAAGCAGTTCAAAGAAGTATGGCTTGGGCTGAATAATATTTTATTGGCTAGATTTAAGGTAGCTCGACAAGAGAGCAAATAGTTTTTAAATACAAAGATTTTAAATATAAATGAAAAAAGAATACGACATAATAATAATAGGTGGTGGTGCGACTGGTTTTGGTTGTGCTATTGAAGCGGTTTCAAGAGGCTATAAAACTCTGCTTTTAGAGGCTTATGATTTTGGTAAAGGTACATCTTCAAAATCGACTAAGTTGATACATGGTGGTTTAAGGTACCTAGAGAATTTTGATTTTGCTCTAGTAAAGGAGGGTTTGGAAGAGAGATTTTCATTCTTACATAATGCCCCACATTTAACTCATAAACAATCTTATCTGATCCCAACCCGTAGCTATTTTGAGACAGTTAAATATACAATTGGTGTTAAGTTGTATGAGTTTTTATCAGGTAAATATAAAATTGGCAAAAGCTATAATCTTAGTAAACAACAAACATTAGCAGTGTTGCCAAATATCGATGATTCAAAACTTAAAAAGAGCTTAGTGTATTACGATGGTCAATTTGATGATACTAGGCTTTTGATTTCTTTGATGAAAACTTTTGAAGCTAAAGGTGGTGTCGCTCTTAACTATCATAAAGTAGAAAAAATATTTAGCTCAACAGATTCAAAATTGGATACTGTAAAAGTTGTAGATACTTTATCGGGGGAACAAAAAGAATTTACAGCTAAACACATTGTTAATGCTACTGGTACTTTTACTGATAAAACTATAGATATAGCGAATCAGCAAGATTCTCATAAATATGTATCGGTTGCTCAAGGAACGCATATTGTTTTTGATAGAGAAAAGTTTCCTACAGAGCATGCAATCTTAATTCCAGAAACTGAAGATGGTCGAGTTTTGTTTATCTTACCTTGGCATAATCATCTAATAGTAGGTACAACAGATATAAAGAAAGAGGCTCCAAGTATTGAACCACGAGCAGAAAAATCTGAGATTGACTTTATCCTAGAGACATTTAATCGGTATGCAAAAACAAAAGCTACTATCGAGGATATTAAGTCTGTATATTGTGGTCAAAGGCCTCTAGTATCACCAAAGAATGCTAAAAATACAGCAAAAATCTCACGTAAACATGAAATTGTAGAGTCAAAGGATGGCTTAATAAGTGTTGTTGGTGGTAAATGGACAATCTTTAGAAGAATGGGGCAAGATGTTTTAGATTTCATTGAAACCAAAAAAATTGCCCAAAAAATATCCAAAACTTCTGATGAGTTACTTGTTGATGCTATTGAGCCAAAAGATGTATATCCTTTAAAAGTTTACGGCAAAAATGCTGAAGATATCAAAATCATTCAAAAAGAGTTAGATAGTCATAAGTTGCTACATAGTGATTTGCCATACTATCAGGCAGAGGTGATTTATCATGTGAGAGCTGAAAAGGCTAGAAGTGTCGAAGATGTATTAGCACGTCGTACTAGGGCGGCGTTTTTAGACATCAAAGCTAGTATTGCTACAGCTCCAGTAGTAGCAGAGCTTATGGCAAAAGAGCTTGGTAAAGATCAATCATGGCAAGATCAGCAAGTTGCTAGCTTTAAAGAGTTTGCTAAGAATTTTGATGTGGATGAGTTGTATAAATAAGGGTTTTTGATGTGGCACTATTTAAAATTGATAAATCTTTAGAATATATAAAAGAGAAGCCTTTTCGATTAGAAAAAGAGATCCAGCTATTAACAGAAGATAACATTCAAATTGTTTTTGGCTTAGAGCTTGTTAAGTCAGAGTTTGCCCTTAATAACTTTAGGATAGATTCTCTCGCATTTGATAGAGACACAAAGTCTTTTGTGATTATCGAATACAAGAGAGACAAGAATTTTAGTGTCATTGATCAGGGTTATGCTTATTTATCTTTAATGTTGAATAATAAAGCAGACTTTATTTTAGAGTATAACGAGGGTTCAGAGCAGTCATTAAATAGGAAAGATGTTGATTGGTCTCAGTCAAGAGTTATATTTATATCTCAAGCTTTTACAAATTATCAGAGAGAAGCAATAAACTTTAAAGACTTACCTATAGAGCTATGGGAAGTTAAAAGATATGAAAATAAAACTATTTCATATGAGCAGATCCGTAAAACAGATTCACAAGAGAGTATAAAAACAATATCTAAAAAAGATAATGCTATAGATAGTGTTAGTAAAGAAATTAAAGTTTACTCTGAAGAAGATCTTGTGTCTAAAGCTTCTGATGAAATAAAAGAGCTTTATATGCAACTTAAGGTTGCTGTTTTAAATTTTGGAGATATCGATATTAAACCAAATAAGCATTATATTGCTTTTATTGGTGTTAAAAATATTATTGATGTGCAAGTTCAGAAAAAAGCATTAAAAATATGGATAAACCTACCAATAGGGAGTTTGGATGATCCTAAGAAAATTGCTAGAGATATGTCAAATATAGGACACTTAGGTAATGGGGATTATGAGATTCAAATAGGTTTTGATAATGATTTCGAGTATGTTTTGAGTTTGATTAAACAATCGGTAAGAAAAAACGGTAAATAGCTGGGGTAATTATGTTAGAAGCATGTATAGCAGAAGTAATAGGTACAATGTTGCTTATTCTTCTAGGTAATGGTGTTGTAGCAGGAGTGGTTTTAAACAAAACTAAATCTCATAATGGGGGTTGGATTGTTATAACATTGGCTTGGGGATTAGCAGTGTTTATAGGAGTGTTGGTTGCAGGCCCAATTAGTGGTGCTCACATGAATCCGGCAGTTACGATAGCTCTTGCTCTAGCTGGTAAATTTTCATGGGTTTGGGTGGCTCCATATATCGTTAGTCAAATTATTGGAGCTATGCTTGGGCAGTTACTTGTTTGGATTATGTACTACCCTCATTATTCAGCCACTGATAATACAGACTTGAAGCTGGCGACACATTGTACTTCTCCGGCTATCAAACATTTACCATCCAATTTTGCTAGTGAAGTTATTGGTACTTTTGTTTTAGTTTTAGCAATATTGGCGATGCATGGAGTAGTTGTCCAGGTTGGCGATCCTGCAATTGCAACAGCATATCCGATAGATATGGGTGCTTTAGGCGGTATACCAGTTGCATTTGTGGTGGTTGTGATTGGTTTGTCATTAGGTGGAACAACTGGTTATGCTATAAATCCTGCTAGAGATTTTGGTCCAAGATTATTTCATGCTATTATGCCGATACAAGGAAAAGGTTCTTCTCAATGGAACTATGCGTGGGTGCCGATACTTGGTCCTATTTTAGGCAGTGCTATTGCTACAGGTTTGTATTTATTTCTAAAGACAAAGGGAGTTTTCTAACAAAATGTGTGAGATGATTTATCTACCACTGCTGGCTGATGATCTTTTGAGGCTGTTTATTTCAATTATGCTATTCTTGTGTTGCGTGATTTTAAGCTATATCTTTGCAAAAAGAAAACCTTGGGATGTGGCATTTTGGATATGTTTTTCAATATCATTATTTGGTATGGGTAGCTATGGTTATGTTGTTCATCACATTTATCTAGAAAATACTTTCTCTTACGATGGTTTTATTTCTGGTGCTGCGTTTATTACAGTGTGTGGACTTTTGTTTTCAAGAAAGAGATACTTCGATTTTAATGATAATATTTTTAGCAGAGATGGTCTAATATTGTTTGCAACATTTTTTGTTTTTGCTTTTATCTATATATTTACAATAAAATATAATCCTGACTGTGTTATAGCGTTTGAGCATTTTTTTATAGATGCTTTACAGATTGTTATCTATCCACTATTGCTATTATTTGCAATATCGGCATTTTTATATAGATTTTCTATATGTCTATCAGCTTTTGCTATAAGTATGGCATTATTTATTGTGGAGAATGCTGTCTTTATCCTAAACGTTATGACAGGGGTTGTGAAACATGAAGTAGCTATCGAAGAGATTTCGTTTGCTACAATATCGATAGTCCTTAGTTGTATAGCAGTTTTTATGCTTACTAGAGCAAAAAGAATATATATGGAGAGTAAAAAAAATGTTTGAACAAGTTAGTATTGGAAGTTCTTTTTGGATCAATTTACTTATTTCAATTTTAATTTTAGTCATAGGTTTTTGGATATCTAAATATATCAAAAAACTAGTTTATCGTCTGCTTGAAGACTACGATAAAACAGTATCGCAATTTTTATCTAGTGTTGTTTATACTATCTTTTTAGTTTTAGTTGTAGTAATCGCATTGGCAAAACTTGGAGTGCCTATATCGCCTGTGACAGGAGTTTTGACAGGGATTGTTTTTGGTATTTCTATGTCTCTTAAAACTTCCTATAATATTATCGCATCTGGTATTATGCTTGCATTTAGTAAGCCTTTTGAGATAGGTGAAAAGGTCGATCTAGGAGGGATTGCTGGGATTGTTAAGTCAATTGGATTTTTGTATACAAAACTTGATGATGAAAACGATAATGAAATTGTTGTACCAAATAATTTAATTCTTTCTAGAGTTATTACAAGATTCTCTGAATCAGAAAATAAGTAATGCAAAAAAGTTTTCTTAATTCCGAAAATTATTTATATACACCAAATGGTCAAAAAATAATTCTCAATAATCAGCAAATAAAAGCGATTAGTCATATAAAAAAATTCCTTAAGAGTAAAGATACTTATTTTCTACTCTCAGGATATGCAGGTACAGGTAAGACTACTGTTGTTAAGAAGATCTTGGATGAGTATCCTAAGAGAGCAATAGTTTCAGCACCAACCCGTAAGGCAAATGCTGTTATTTCACAATCAACTTCTGCACCTGGGTATACGATCCACTCTTTGCTTGGATTGCAACCTGATATAAATCTTGCTGATTTTAACCCTAATGAACCTGTTTTTGGGCAAATTAATAAAGCTACTATCAAAAACTATGATTTAATAATAATAGATGAAGCAAGCATGATAAATAAATCATTATTTGCACTTATTGATGCTGAAATTACTAAGTCATTATCATCTAAGGTTATATTCTTGGGAGATAAAGCACAAATACCTCCTGTAGGAGATCAAGAAAGTCCAATTTTTCAGTTAGAGAATAACTATGAACTTACGCAACTTATGCGTCAATCTGATGATAATCCTATAGCAGAGCTAAGTCAGCAACTTAGAAATGTCGGGGAAGAGTTACCAATCTTTTTGGATAAAAAAGAAAGTATGCTGAACAAAGATGGCGAAGGTGTGTTATTCGTTAATTCAAGTGATCAATTTAGAGATGAGATTAAAAAAGTTTTTGGTTCTTCTTATGCAAAAGCTGATTTAAATTATGCAAAATTAATAGCTTGGCGTAATAGAACGGTTATGCAGTCAAACAGGATAATTAGGAATTTGGTTTTTGGAGAAAATGCTAACTTAATCGAGAAAGGAGATGTCTTGATAGGGTATCGGGCTATAAAAGCTAGTACTAAAGAATCTTTTTTGATAAATAATTGTGTAGATTATAAGGTGGTGGAGGTTTCAGATAGGCAAAAAAATATAAATGGACTGTTTGGATATACGGTAAGAGTACATGAGAAAGCAAAGATTTATAGAGGCTTTGATGAGAAAAGTATTTTTATAATAGATTCAGATAGTAGTGAAAACCTCAACGAGTATGCTGAGATTCACGATAATTTATTAAAAATTGCTAGAGGTGATAGATTGTGGTCAACTTACTATGAGTTTCGCAAAAATAACTTATTAATGATTGATATCGAAAGGTATTCTGATGGAGGCTTAAGAGCAAAAAGCAATGTAATAAAGAAGGATTTAGATTATGGGTTTGCTGTTACAGCTCATAAAGCACAAGGATCAACTTATAAAAAAGTATTCATACTTTTAAAAGATATTGTACTAAACAAGAACTATACGGAGAGAAACCAAATATTATATGTAGCTATGACAAGAGCACAAAAAACATGTATAGTTTTATAAAAAAGGTTATAATGGCTTTACATTTATATTTACACATAGTAATATAAACTTAGTTTTTTGTTAGATAAGTTGTTTCTGCAAAGCAAAGTGCAAATTATCATAAAAAAGCTTGATTTTTAGTCAAATAAACTTTATAGTTATCTAAAAGTTTTAGGGGAGGGATTCCCGAGCGGCCAAAGGGATCAGACTGTAAATCTGACGGCTCAGCCTTCGCAGGTTCGAATCCTGCTCCCTCCACCATGCGGGTGTAGTTCAATGGTAGAACTTCGGCCTTCCAAGCCGATAGCGTGGGTTCGATTCCCATCACCCGCTCCACCTAAACTAAATTGTATAAAATAAACACTATTAATAAGCTCGCATGGCTCAGTTGGTAGAGCACTTCCTTGGTAAGGGAGAGGTCACCAGTTCAAGTCTGGTTGTGAGCACCATATTTGATTTATTGTTTTTTGTTGAAAAAAAATGGAGCATAGAAATGGCTAAAGAAAAATTTGAACGTTCGAAGCCGCACGTAAACGTAGGTACAATTGGTCACGTTGATCATGGTAAGACTACTCTTACTGCTGCTATCACTAAAGTTATGGCTGAAAAGAACGGTGGTTCAGCTCGTAAGTTTGATGAGATCGATAATGCGCCTGAAGAAAAGGCACGTGGTATTACTATTAATACTTCTCACGTAGAGTATGAGTCTCCAAATAGACACTATGCTCACGTTGACTGTCCAGGACACGCGGACTACGTTAAAAACATGATTACTGGTGCTGCTCAAATGGATGGCGCTATCCTAGTATGTTCTGCTGCGGATGGTCCTATGCCACAAACTCGTGAGCACATCTTACTTTCTCGTCAAGTTGGCGTACCTTATATAGTTGTTTTCTTGAACAAGTGTGACATGGTGGATGACGAAGAGTTACTAGAGTTGGTAGAGATGGAAGTTCGTGAGCTTCTTGATCAGTATGATTTCCCTGGTGATGATACTCCAGTTATCATGGGTTCTGCTCTTAAAGCTATCGAAGGTGAAGAGCAGTATGTTGAGAAGATTGTTGAGCTAGTTGCTGCTATGGATGATTATATTCCAGCTCCTGAGCGTGACACTGCTAAACCATTCATTCTTCCAATTGAAGATGTGTTCTCAATCTCTGGTCGTGGTACAGTAGTAACTGGTCGTATTGAGCGTGGTGTGATCAATGTTGGTGATGAAGTTGAGGTTGTTGGTATTCGTCCAACTCAAAAAACTACAGTAACTGGTGTTGAAATGTTCCGTAAGCTTCTTGACAAAGGGGAAGCTGGTGATAACGTAGGTATCCTAGTTCGTGGTCTTAAGAGAGATGATGTTGAGCGTGGTCAAGTACTATGTAAGCCAGGTTCAATTAAGCCACATACTAAGTTTGAAGCTGAAGTATATGTTCTTTCTAAAGAAGAAGGTGGTAGACATACTCCATTCTTCAAAGGATATAGACCGCAGTTCTACTTCCGTACTACAGATATTACTGGTGCTGTTGAGTTACCAGAAGGTGTTGAAATGGTAATGCCTGGTGATAACATTAAGATGACTATCACTTTAATCAACCCAATCGCTATGGACGAAGGTCTACGTTTTGCTATCCGTGAAGGTGGTAGAACGGTTGGTGCTGGTGTTGTTGCTAAAATTATCGAATAATAGATAGTTTAACAAAAAATATAGGTCAGTAGTTCAATTGGTAGAGCAGCGGTCTCCAAAACCGCAAGTTGGGGGTTCGAGTCCCTCCTGGCCTGCCACATAATTAAGGCGGTGTTGTGATTTTTGCAACATCGCCTTTTTTATTTCTTGATATTATTTATTTGGTGTGATATTTTATTGGCTACGTTTGTAATTTCTCTATGTAAATACTTTTTTAAGAAAGGGATATCTTGTGAAAAAAAATCAAGGTTTAAATAAAGTGTGGGTCAGTGGTGCTACAAAGACTAGCGAAATCAAGAAGATTTCTAAGTCAAGTAGCTTGTTGTTGTGGGTAGTTTCAGCAGCAATTATAGTCTTTGGTGTTGCGATCACTATGTACTCTGATGTGCTTGGTGGGAGTTATAGCTCCTATAATACATCTTTAGCTGTTATTGTGGTCTTGGTGGCTTTAGTTGTTGCAAGATTTACGAATCAAGGGCGTCGCTTCTGGGCATTTTTTCAGGCGTCTAAACTTGAGTTGGCAAAGGTTGTATGGCCTACACGCAAGGAGACGATGACAATATCGGCCATGGTCATAGTGGTTGTTATAATTTTTGCACTAATAATATCTTTATTTGGTGTTATATTTGAGAGTTTTATTCAGTATTTTCTGGGTTAATAAAGGGATATAAATATGCTTTGGTATGTTGTGCAAGTGCACTCAGGTTATGAGAAAAGAGTGAAAACTCAGCTAGAAGAAAATATAGAAATAGCAGGCTTAAAAGAAAACTTTGGTAGAATACTTGTTCCAACTGAGAATGTTGTTGAAATGAAGGGTGGTCAAAAACGTAAGAGTGAAAGAAAGTACTTTCCAGGATATGTTTTGATTGAGGCTAATTTAACTACGGAAGCGTGGGATATCATAAAGGCTGTACCTAGAGTGCTAACTGTTGTTGGTTCACGAGGTAAGCCAATTCCATTAAGTAAGGCTGAGGTGGAGAGGATATTAGGATTTGTAGAGGGAAGTACTTCTACGGTTGAACCTAGGTTGAGAAAAACTTATCATGTTGGAGAAGTTGTTAGAGTTCTTGAGGGACCTTTCAACGATTTTACTGGTGTTATTGAAGAAGTTAACTATGAAAAATCAAGATTAAGAGTGGCGGTATCTATATTTGGTAGATCTACTCCTGTTGAGCTTGAGTTTTCACAGGTTGAAAAAGAATCTTAGTAATGATTTGCTAAGATGTGGGGAGCTTATATCTTTATATAAGTGCTATTAACCTAAATTTGGAGAAAAATAAATGGCTAAGAAAAAAATAGAAGCTATTATCAAGTTGCAAGTAGCAGCAGGGAAGGCGAATCCTAGCCCACCAATTGGTCCTGCATTGGGTCAGCACGGTGTTAATATTATGGGATTCTGTAAGGAGTTTAACGCTAAGACACAAGGTATGGAGCCTGGTATGCCAATACCTGTTGAAATATCAGTGTATAGTGATCGTAGTTTTACTTTTGAAATGAAGACTCCTCCAGCTTCTTATTTAATTAAGAAGGCTATCAAGGTTAAGTCTGGTTCATCAAATCCTTCAAAAGATCTTATTGGTACTATTACTCGTGAGCAATTAGAAGAGATTGCTAAGGTTAAAGATCCTGATTTAACAGCTGCAGATATTGATGCTGCTGTAAGAATTATTGCGGGTTCTGCACGTAGTATGGGTGTAAAAGTAGAAGGGGTTGAGTAATGGCTAAAATTTCAAAAAGAATGAAAGAAATCTCAGCTAAGATTGATGCTGAGAAAAAATATCCTGTATCAGAAGCTTTTGATATTTTAAGAGATGTTTCATCTGTTAAATTTGTTGAATCAGTAGATGTATCTGTAGCTTTAGGAGTTGATCCGCGTAAATCTGATCAGGTTGTAAGAGGAGCATCTGTTCTTCCTAATGGTACTGGTAAAACTGTTAGAGTAGCAGTTTTTGCTAAAGGTCCTGCTGCTGATGCTGCTAAAGAAGCTGGTGCTGATGTGGTTGGTATGGAAGATTTAGCTGATGAAGTTAAAAAAGGTAATATGGACTTTGATGTTGTTATCGCTTCGCCAGATTCAATGAGAGTTGTTGGACAGCTTGGTCAAATCCTTGGTCCTAAAGGTCTTATGCCGAACCCTAAGGTTGGTACTGTGACTATGGATGTTGCTAAAGCAGTTAGAGATGCTAAAGCAGGTCAAGTTAGATATAGAGTTGATAAAGCAGGTATAATTCATACTACTATTGGTAAGGTAAACTTTACTAGTGATGCTTTAAAGCAGAATTTAGAGCAGCTATTGGCTGATCTTAAAAAAGCAAAGCCATCAGTATCAAAAGGTATATATTTGAAGAAAGTTTCTGTATCTAGTACAATGGGTCCAGGAATAAGTGTTGACTTTTCAGATTTAAATATATAATATACTGCTTTGCAATTTCTTTGGGTTGTATGAAAATGCAACGATCAAAGACCGTAGGAGTCGAGCTTGCTTGGCTTAATATTTATCCTACGCAGACGATGTTGACAACCTTTTTTGGTCTAAATATCGTGTTAATTAAATAAAGTGTGGACAATAAATAAGGAGTCGATATGGCACTTAGAATAGAGGATAAAAAAGCAATTGTTGCTGAAGTTGCTGAACAAGTGTCCTCAGCATTGTCTGCAGCAGTAGCAGACTACCGTGGTTTGACTGTTAATGAAATGACTTCATTAAGAAAGCAAGCTCGTGAGTCTGGAGTTTATTTAAGAGTTGTGCGTAACAACTTAGCACGTTTAGCAATTAAAGGAACTGATTTTGAGTGTCTTGGTGATGCTCTTAAAGGTCCTCTTGTTCTTGCTCTTTCTAAGGATGAGCCAGGTGCAGCAGCTAAGCTATTTAAAAGCTTCCAAAAAGATCATAATGCTTTTGAAGTGAAAAATTTAGCTATGTCTGGTGAACTGTTTGGTCCTGAAAAGTTAGATGACTTTGCTAAGCTTCCTACTAGGGAAGAGGCACTTGCTACATTACTTAATGTTATGCAAGCACCAGTTACTAAGTTTGTTCGTACTCTTAATGAGATTCCGTCTCAGGCGGTACGAGTATTTGCTGCTGTTGGAGATAGTAAATAATTGCACTGGCTTATAGAAAAGCTAAAAAAGAATTAATTGTTAAATAAATAGGAGTTATAAAAATGTCTATAACAAAAGAAGATATCCTAAATGCTGTTGCTGAAATGAGTGTAATGGATGTATGTGATTTAGTTAAAATGATGGAAGAAAAATTTGGTGTATCTGCTGCTGCTGCTGTTGCTGTTGCTGCTGCTCCAGCTGCTGCTGCTGAAGCTGCTGAAGAGAAAACTGAATTTGACGTTGTTTTAGTTGATGCTGGTTCAAACAAAATTGCTGCTATTAAAGCGGTAAGAGGCGCTACTGGTCTTGGTCTTAAAGAAGCTAAAGATGCTGTTGAAGGTACTCCTTTCACAGTTAAAGAAGCTGCATCTAAAGATGAAGCGGAAGCTCTTAAAAAGCAACTTGAAGAAGCTGGCGCTAAAGTTGAGCTTAAATAATAAAATTCTAAATTATAATTTTTAGAAATTTATGACTAGTGGTCAATTTTGGCCCCTAGTCTTTCTAGTATTGAAAGATACATAGATATTGGTGCAAATATAGTCATATTTGCTTTTTATTTTGTGTAAACAAAATCTTAGGGATGTTTTTGATGTCTTACTCATACGCTGAGAAAAAAAGAATTCGCAAAGAGTTTGGGGTTCTTCCTCATATCTTAGATGTGCCATATTTACTTTCCATTCAAACAGAGTCTTATAGAAAATTTTTAAATGCAGATGATGCAAAAGGTAGACTTCACTCTGGTCTTGAATTAGTGCTTAAGCAATCTTTTCCTGTAGAAAGTAAAAATGGGCAATATGAACTTCATTATGTCGATTATCAAATTGGTGAACCTACTTTTGATGAAACAGAGTGTCAGGTACGTGGTGCTACATATGATGCTCCATTAAATGTGAAGTTAAGATTGGTTGTATATAACAAAGAAGCCCTTCCTAGCGAAAAAGTGGTAGAGGATATTAGAGAAGAATATGTCTATATGGGCGATATTCCTCTTATGACAACTAATGGTACTTTTATAATTAATGGTACAGAAAGAGTAGTTGTATCACAATTGCATAGATCTCCTGGTGTGTTCTTTAGTAAGGATGATTCAGAGGAAGGTGCGTTTTCGGCACGTATTATTCCTTACAGAGGTTCATGGCTTGATTTTGAGTTTGACTCAAAAGGTATTATATGGGCTAGAATCGACAGAAAAAGAAAATTTTGCGCTACAGTAATTTTAAAAGCTCTTGGATATACGCAAGAGGAAATATTAAATAGATTCTCTGATAGTAAGACAATTAGTTTTAATAATAAAGGTTTTGCACTTAAGCTTGATGATCTTTCTAGTATGAAAGGTGAAGTGCTTAAGTTTGATATTATTGATGAAAAAGATAATACAATTGTTAAGAAAAATAAAAAATTAACATCTAGGGATATTAAGAAAATCAAAGATGCAGGAGTTGATTCTGTAGCGATTGATTTTGATTTGGTTGGTACTCTTAGAGTGGCAAAAGATATCGTTAATGAAGCTACAGGTGAAGTGATAGCTTATGCTAATGACGATGTTACAGAAAATTTATTAGAAGCATGTGTAGAAGCGGGCATGCTTGAATTGGAAGTTATTGATTTTATAACTACCGAAAGAGGTAGATATATATCAGATACCCTGAAATATGACCTTACTAAAAATACAGATGAAGCACTTGTAGAAATATATAAGGTTCTTAGACCTGGTGATCCTCCAGCAGCAGCTTCTGTAAAAGCGCTATTTGAGGGACTATTCTTTATTGAAAGTAGATATAGCTTGTCTGATATAGGTAGAATGAAACTAAATGCAAGATTAGGCTCTGATAATGTATCTAAAGATATTTATACTTTAGAAAATAGTGATATTGTAGGTGTTATCGAAGAGCTTATTAATATCCGTGATGGTAAAGGCAAGGTTGATGATATCGATCATCTAGGTAATAGACGTGTTCGTTCTGTTGGTGAGATGGTTGAGAACCAGTTTAGAATTGGTCTTTATAGAGTAGAAAAAGGTATCCGTGAGAGTATGTCTTTGGTACATAAAGATAAGCTTATGCCTAAAGATATTGTTAACTCTAAACCAATTACAGCAGCAATCAAAGAATTCTTTACATCGGGTGCTTTATCTCAGTTTATGGATCAAGATAATCCACTATCTGAAGTAACTCATAAAAGAAGAATTTCAGCACTGGGTCCTGGTGGTTTGTCGCGTGATAGAGCAGGATTTGAAGTTCGTGATGTTCACGCAACTCACTATGGTAGACTATGTCCTATTGAGACTCCAGAGGGTCCAAACATTGGTCTGATTAACTCATTGGCAAGTTATGCGCGAGTTAATGATTATGGCTTTTTAGAAGCACCATATAGAAAAGTAGTTAATGGTAAAGTAACTAATGAAATTGAGTATTTATCAGCTATTGATGAAGATCATTACGTGATTGCTCAAGCATCAACTAAACTTGATAAAAATAACCATTTTGTAGAAGATCTTATTCAGTGTCGTTCTGGCGGTGAGGCAATATTTACTGAGTCAAGTAGAGTTCAGTATATGGATGTTTCTGCTAAACAGATGGTTTCAGCAGCTGCAGCATTAATACCATTCTTAGAGCATGATGATGCTAACAGGGTATTGATGGGTGCAAACATGCAACGTCAAGCTGTACCAACGCTTAAATCTGAAAAGCCTCTAGTCGGTACCGGTATGGAGAAGATTGTTGCAAGAGATTCTGGTAACTGTATTATCGCAAGAAATGCTGGTGAGATAGCAGAAGTTGATTCTAATAGAATAGTTGTTAAAGTTGATACTGAAAAATCTAAAACAAGCAAGTTAGTTGATATTTACAGCCTGACTAAGTTTAAGCGTTCAAACAAGAATACTTGTATCAATCAACGTCCAATAGTTAATGTTGGTGATAAGATTGAAGCGGGTGATATTTTGGCTGACGGTTTTGCAACTGATTTTGGTGAGTTATCACTTGGCCATAATCTTATGGTTGCTTTCATGCCGTGGAATGGTTATAACTTTGAGGATTCAATTTTACTTTCTGAGAGAATAGTAAAAGATGATAAGTACACTAGTATCCATATTGAAGAGTTTACATGTGTGGCTCGTGATACTAAATTAGGCCCTGAAGAAGTAACAGCAGATATTCCAAATGTAAGTGAGTCAAGTCTTGCTAAGCTTGATGAGTCAGGTATTGTCCATATCGGTGCTAATGTTGAGGCTGGCGATATTCTTGTCGCTAAGATTACGCCAAAAGCTGAGCAGCAGTTAACTCCTGAAGAAAGACTTCTTAGAGCAATCTTTAATGAAAAAGCATCAAATGTTGCTGATAGTTCATTAAGAATGCCTAGCGGTACTTCAGGTACTGTAATTAATGTTCAGGTTTTTGAAAATGATAAAGGTGGCAAGAGTAAAAGAGCTCTTAAAATTGAGAAAGAACTAATTGATAAAGCGCGTAAAGATTTCGATGAAGAATTTGCTGTGATTGAATCTGTAGTTAAATCATCTATCGAGACAGATGTGATTGGAGCTAAGATACAAAAAGCAAAAGGACTTAAGAAAGGTGCTGTTCTTACAAAAGAATTTTTAGCAACTTTACCTTTTTCTAAATGGCTGGAAATTTCTTTTGAAGATGAAAAACTTGAGCAAAAAGTACAGAATGCTAGAGAGTATTACGAAGAAGCAAAAATAGCTGTAGATGCTAGATTTGAAGCTAAGAAAAAATCTATCATGCAAAGTAATGAGTTATCTCCTGGTGTACTTAAGACAGTTAAAGTTTTTGTCGCTATTAAAAAGCGTATTCAGCCAGGTGATAAGATGGCTGGACGTCATGGTAACAAAGGTGTGGTTTCACGAGTGTTACCAGTAGAGGATATGCCATATATGGAAGATGGTACTCCTGTAGATGTCTGTTTGAATCCACTAGGTATTCCTTCGCGTATGAATATCGGTCAGATTCTAGAGGCTCATTTAGGATTAGCTTCTTATGGCTTAGGCAAGAAAATAGAGCAAACTCTAGAAAAAACAAGAAAAGCAGCAGAGTTAAGAAAAACTTTAGAAGAAGTCTATAATAGTGTAGGTGATAAAAAAGTTGATCTTAAAGCTTTAAATGATGAAGAGATATTGAACCTTTGTGAAAATCTAAAAGGAGGAGTGCCAATTGCTACCCCTGTATTTGATGGTGCAAAAGAAGAAGATATCAAATCATTGCTAAAAATAGGTGGCTTTGCAACTAATGGTCAGATGAAACTATTTGATGGTCGTACCGGTAAACCATTTGATAGGCATGTAACGGTTGGTTATATGTATATGCTTAAGTTAGACCATTTAGTAGATGATAAAATGCATGCTAGATCAACTGGATCTTATAGCTTAGTTACGCAGCAACCGTTAGGTGGTAAAGCGCAATTTGGTGGTCAAAGATTCGGTGAGATGGAAGTTTGGGCATTACAAGCATATGGTGCTGCTTATACTCTAAGAGAGATGTTAACGGTTAAGTCAGATGACATAACTGGTAGATCTAAGATGTATAAGAATATAGTTGATGGTAAGTTAACTATGAATGTAGATGTTCCAGAATCATTCAATGTTTTAAGAAATGAAGTTAGAGCATTGGGTATAGATATGGATTTTGACTATTCATCTGAGGAAGAATAAGCATCTTAATTTGAAGCTACTTATTTTTTGTTATTTAAAATAAAAGTATAGGAGAATTACCTGTGAATAACGGTATCCTACATCAAAACTACAATAGTAAAAAGTTTGATATTATTAAAATATCTTTAGCATCTCCAGAGGTCATTCGTTCATGGTCTCATGGTGAAGTTAAAAAACCAGAAACTATAAATTATAGAACATTCAAACCAGAGAGAGATGGATTATTCTGTGCTAAAATCTTTGGTCCAATAAAAGACTACGAATGTTTGTGTGGTAAGTATAAAAGACTTAAGCATCGTGGCGTAGTATGTGAGCGTTGTGGTGTTGAGGTAGAGCAGGCCAAAGTACGTAGAGAAAGAATGGGTCATATAGATTTAGTATGTCCAGTAGTACATATATGGTATCTAAAATCTTTGCCTTCTAGAATAGGTCTGTTTCTTGATATGCCATTAAAGAATGTTGAGAAGGTTCTATACTTTGAATCTTACATAGTTACAGATCCAGGCATGACTCCACTAGAGAAAAAACAACTTCTTACTGATGATGAGTATGCTGAAGCTCTAGAGAACTATGGTTATGAGTTTGAAGCATCTATGGGTGCAGAAGCTATAAGAGACTTATTAGCAGATACCGATCTTGAAACTGAAATAGAGTCTTTACAAGCCGAATATGAAGAGAGTAAATCTACAGCTAAAAAAGAAAAAGCTATTAAGAGATTAAGACTTCTTGAAACTTTCCAAGCATCTGGAAATAAACCTGAGTGGATGGTGATGACTGTATTACCAGTTTTACCGCCAGATTTAAGACCACTAGTTCCAATTGAAGGAGGTAGATTTGCAACTTCTGATCTTAACGATTTATATCGTAGAGTAATTAATAGAAACAATAGACTTAAAAAACTATTGGATCTAAATGCTCCAGATATTATTGTTAGAAATGAAAAGAGAATGTTGCAAGAAGCTGTAGATGCGTTACTAGATAACGGTAGACGTGGTAGGGCTGTAACAGGTTCAAATAAGCGTCCACTTAAGTCTCTTGCTGATATGATAAAAGGTAAGCAAGGACGTTTCCGTCAGAACTTACTTGGTAAACGTGTAGACTATTCTGGTCGTTCTGTAATTACGGTTGGTCCATCTCTAAGATTGCATGAGTGTGGTTTACCTAAAAAGATGGCATTAGAGCTATTTAAGCCTTTTGTATACTCTAAGTTAAGATTAGGTGGTTATGCAACAACTATCAAACAAGCTAAGAGAATGGTTGAGCTTGAAGAAGCTGTTGTATGGGATATTCTAGAAGTTGTTATTAATGAGCATCCTGTATTACTAAACCGTGCTCCAACACTTCATAGACTTGGTATTCAGGCATTCGAACCTAAGCTAATCGAAGGTAAAGCGATACAGCTACATCCTTTGGTTTGTGCGGCATTTAACGCCGATTTCGATGGTGACCAAATGGCTGTACACGTACCATTAACTGTAGAGTCTCAATTAGAAGCTAGAGTATTAATGATGTCTACAAACAACATCTTATCTCCAGCATCTGGTCAGCCGATCATCACTCCTACTCAAGATATTGTACTAGGTTTGTACTACATTACTAGAGAGAAAGAGGGCGCTCGTGGTGAAGGTAAACTATTCTCAAGCTATGATGACGTTAGTAGAGCATATAACTCTGGCACTATAGATATCCATGCTAAAATTAAGCTTAGAATAGATAGACAAGTTTTTGATACTAAAGGCAATACTTATAATGAGAAGGGGGTTGTAAATACTACTGTTGGTAGAGCACTACTTCTTAATATATTGCCAGAAGGTTTGTCATTCTCATTATTAAATAAAGTACTTGTTAAGAAAGAAATTTCTAAGATTATTAATCAAGCATTTAGAGTGCTAGGTGGTAAGGCGACTGTAGTTTTAGCAGATAAACTGATGTATGCAGGTTTTAAATATTCGACATTATCAGGCGTTTCTGTGGGTGTTGATGATATGACAATACCTGAAAATAAAGAAGCTAAAGTAGAAGAGGCAGAAAAAGAAATTAAGCATATTACGGAGCAGTATCAGTCTTCATTAATTACAGAGAATGAAAGATATAATAATATCATCAATATTTGGAGCAAAACTTCGGATGAGGTTGGTGCTTCGATGATGGATGCGATTTCAAAAGATACTGTAATGGTAAATGGTGAGAATAAAGAAATCGAATCATTTAACTCTGTATATATGATGGCAAAATCAGGGGCAAGGGGTTCTTATAACCAGATGAGACAGCTTGCAGGTATGCGTGGTCTAATGGCTAAGCCAGATGGAACGATGATTGAAACTGCTATTACTGCAAACTTTAGAGAAGGCTTGTCAGTATTGCAGTACTTTACATCCACTCACGGAGCTCGTAAAGGTCTAGCAGATACAGCATTGAAGACAGCTAACGCTGGTTACCTAACTCGTAGACTTGTGGATGTTGCCCAAGATTTAGTTGTTATCGAAGAAGATTGTGGTACTGATGATGGTTTAATGTTCTCAGCTATTGTTGAAGATGGCGAAGTTAAAGTTCCTCTAGTAGAGAGAGCTTTAGGTAGAACATTAGCTGCTGATGTTGTGACTGAAAAGGGAGTTGTTCTATTAGAAGCTGGTACTCTACTTGATGAAAATCTTGTTGAGATACTTGACGATAATGGTATTGACATGATCAAGGTTAGATCTCCAATTACATGTAAGACTCGTAGAGGCTTATGTGCTAAATGTTATGGTCGTGACCTTGCTCGTGAGAGAAAGGTTAATGTCGGTGAGTCTGTTGGTGTAATTGCTGCTCAGTCAATTGGTGAGCCAGGTACACAGCTTACGATGAGAACGTTCCATACTGGTGGTGCGGCATCATTAGGTATTACAGTATCTGATATTAAAGTTAAGACTGCTGGTAAGATTAAGTTCAAAAACATCAGAACAGTTACAAATAAAGATGGTCAAAATATAGTTATATCAAGAGCTGGTGAAATTATAGTTTCTGATACTATGGGCCGTGTTAGAGAGCAACATAAAATCCCTATGGGTGCAGTTGTTCCTTTAGCAAGTGGCAAGGGTGTTGAGATTGGCGATGTTATTGCTACTTGGGATCCGCATGCTCAGCCGTTAATTACAGATATTGCTGGTAAAGTTGTTTTAGAAGACGTTATTGATGGTATTACATCAAAGCATACATATGATGATTTAACTGGTCAGCAAACTATTGAGATAACTTCAATATCTCAAAGAACAACCTCTAAGAACTTAAAGCCAGTTGTTAAAGTTGTTGATGAAAAAGGCAATGAGCTTAAATCAATTTCATTAGCTGTAGGTGCTGTATTGAACGTTACTGATGATTCAGTATTAGAGGTTGGTGATGTTGTTGCTAAGATTCCTTTAGAAGGATCTAAGAATAAGGATATTACAGGTGGTCTTCCACGAGTTGCTGAACTTTTTGAGGCTAGACGACCTAAAGATGCTGCAATATTATCGCCTTGCGATGGTATGGTTAGATTGGGTAATAGAGATACTAAAGAAAAGCAAAGGATTGAAATCTTGGATAAGAGCGGTCATATTGCTGAAGAGATACTATTGCCTAAATCTAGACATCTAGTAGTTTTTGATGGCGAGCAGGTATCTAAAGGCGACGTATTAGCCGATGGTCCTACTGATCCACATGATCTTCTTAAGTATAAAGGTTTAGAAGCGTTTGCTGACTATATCTTGATTGAAGCTCAGTCTGTATATCGTATGCAAGGTGTTGTAATTAACGATAAGCATATTGAAACAATCGTTAGACAGATGTTAAGAAAAGCAACAATTCTTGATGAAGGTGATAGTAAGTTTGTCAAAGATGAAAGTATTGAATTAGTAAGAATACTTGAAGAAAATGATAGACTAGCTAAAGAAGGTAAGAGATTGGTTGAGTATGAGCTTACTCTAATGGGTATCACTAGATCATCTTTATCTACGGAGTCATTCTTGTCTGCAGCATCCTTCCAAGAAACGACTAGAGTATTAACTGAGGCTTCGATACATTCTCAAGTTGATCAATTAAGAGGACTTAAAGAAAACGTTCTTATTGGTAGACTAATACCTACAGGTACAGGTTTAGCGGTTAGAAAAGAGTCTAATAAAATTGAGAAGATGAGAGAAGAGCTAGGTGTAGAAGATAATATGATATTCACAGAAGCATCATCATTTAACTCTGAAGACACTCTCTTTGAGAATCAAATTGAAAAAGAAGATAAAGATCTTAATGATGATATTGAAGAGTCATTAAGAAATGCTTTGGAATCTTTAGATTTCTAATTATTATTTGTATCAAAGTATTGCATATTTATAAATGCAATATCAAAGAGTTTTCTAAAATATCTCTCAAATTAAGTTTTATAATTTCAAAAAAATTAACTATAATATTGTCAATATATCTTATATAAGAATGTGGCTAGTGTTTAGTACAATTAAAAAACTGTTTTGGCAAATACTATTTGGTTTAGCAATTATTGTAATTGTTTTTTTATCTATATTGAATACTGATAATGTCAGTTTTGATTACATATTTGGTAGTACAACATTGCCTCTTATGGTGCTTTTATCTATTGCTTTTGTGATTGGTTTGGTTGTGGGCTCATTTATAACTAAATTTATTCAGATCACAAAGACTAATGGTGGTGCTGGGGCTGCTAAGAAATAATGCTTGTTTTAGGTATAGAAAGCTCCTGTGATGAAACTGGTTTGGCGATTTATGATTATTCATCTAAAACTCTTGTTGCAGATGTATTATATAGTCAGATAGATTTGCATAAAAAATATGGTGGTGTAGTTCCAGAACTTGCATCACGTGAACATATTGCAAAATTAAATATTTTGACTAAAGAGCTACTCAGTAATGCTAACATCAATTTTAATGACTTAAGCTGCATTGCCTATACAGCTATGCCAGGACTGATTGGTGCACTGATGGTGGGGGCAACTTTTGCTAAAACATTAGGATTGATACATAATATTGATACAGTAGCTGTACATCATCTTGAAGGACATTTATTATCGCCTCTTTTAGATCAAAGTAGTGATATAAAATATCCATTCGTTGCATTACTGGTATCTGGTGGGCATACTCAATTATTCGAAGTTAGAGAGTTTGGAGAATACTCTTTACTCGGAGAGTCTATTGATGATGCTGCTGGAGAAGCATTTGATAAAACAGCTAAACTTCTAGGGATGTCATACCCTGGTGGAGTCGAGGTGGCTAATCTTGCTGAAAAAGCTACAGATAAAAAAAAGTATGATCTGCCTAGACCAATGAAAAATAAGCCTAATTTGGATTTTAGTTTTAGCGGTCTAAAGACTGCTGTATTGAATACTTGGTATAGTGAAATAGATCAGTCATATGAAAATAAAGCAAATTTATGTTATGCATTTCAAGAAGCGGCTGTAGATGTTTTAGTAACAAAGTGTGAAAAAGCCTTACAGAAGACAGGAAACAAAAGGTTGGTTATATCTGGTGGGGTTAGTGCAAATAAATTGCTACGCTCTAAGTTGGATGTACTGTCCAAGAATAAGGGTTATGAGATATTTTTCCCTCCAATGAAATATTGTACAGATAATGGTGCAATGATTGCTCTTGCTGGTGCTTATAGATATGCCAATAGTTTTAAGGATTCTAATTTAGAAATCAATGTTAAAGCTAGAGCCCAAATTTAAACCCGCTTAAATAGCTATCAAAAAAATCAGATACGTGTTATCATAGTATTGTAGTTAATTTTCCCGTATCCACATCAGGTGGATTAAATTCAAAAAAAGGTTAAAGGTTCTAAATGAATAATAATAATGAAATGATACATCAAACCATAGAAAAACAAGGAAGTATAGTTTGGAAGAGTGTCTTCGGGCTATTGCTTCTTCCATTGGTTACAGTTATCGCAGTGCCGTGGTATGCTATGACTTATGGATTCTCAACTTCAGATTATGTCTGTCTAATAGTTTTCTATGCACTTACAGGTGTTGGTATTACAATGGGTTACCATAGATTGTGGTCGCACAAAACATACAAGGCTAACAAGATAGTAACATACGCACTTCTTCTTTTTGGTACTGCAGCATTACAGAATAGTGTAATTCAATGGTCATCAGATCATAGAAAACACCATAAAGATGTTGATGATCCTGTAAAAGATCCGTATGCAGCTACAAGAGGTTTTTGGTTCTCTCACTTTGGTTGGTTATTAAGACATAGTAGTCCTGATGTCCAAGAAATAAGAGGAGTTAATGATTTGTTAAAGGATAAAGCTTTAGTGTTTCAACATAATCATTATACTGTGTTGGCTATTCTGGCGTGTTTTGGGTTGCCAGCGTTCTTAGGTTTTATATTTGGATTTGCAACAGGTGGAACACTTACAGCTGCTTGGCAAAGTGCCTTGGGGTTTTTAATTTTAGGTGGTCTGCTTAGAGTTGTTTTAGTTCATCATGCAACTTTTTGTATTAACTCCTTAGCGCATACTATTGGTAAAAGACCATATTCTACAAAAAATACAGCTAGAGATAGTTGGATAACTGCTATAGTGACTGGTGGAGAAGGCTATCATAACTATCATCATGCGTTTGCTGGCGATTATAGAAATGGTATCAGATGGTTTGATCTAGATCCATCTAAGTGGTTTATTGCAGGTTTAGCAAAAATAGGCTGGTGTTATGATCTTAAAACCACGCCTAAGCATTTAATTGAAATTGCGAAAGCTAAGGTTAAGTTAGATGAGGCGCTAACTAAGAAGAATAAATCGTTCGATTTGGGTATTGAGGAATTGTACTCTAAGTTAGTTACAAATGTTAAAAACATGTATAGTGCTAAGCAAGAATATCTAAAAGCTAAGAAAGAAAATGTATTATCTAAAGCTGATATAAAAGAGATAAAATCTAAATATAAAGATTTAAAAATTGAATTTATTCAAGCGAAGAAAAAATATAATAAAGCTAGTACTATAGCATAATCTAATAAATATTTCTTAGGTATTCCCTTTCAAAAACTTTCCCTCTAATATTTTATAAATATAAGTTTAAAATTTATGTATCAAAGGTTGTAGGTTATTTAGTAAATTTGTTCTTATGCACATAATAATTTAAGTGATAATTGACTAAATGGCTCATATCTAAGCTATTTACCAGATTCTGTAGTCAAGCCCTGACACAATGTAATGTAATATTGCCTTGATACTGTCCAAAAAAAGAGTGTCTATATTCTATTATCGAACTTTGTAACCAAAATATGCTTAACTTTACAGAAACTGGTAAGGGATATTTAGATTTGTTGCTTTCAACTACTCTTTAGATATAAATGTTTAGTGATTAACGAACTATTAAATTATCTAATTTAGTTAGAGTCGTCTAACTCAGAAGTTTCATGAGCACCTCTAAAAGTTTATCTTAAAAGTCTCTAATGGAGCCAATTATATTTCCCAATATAAGTCTTTTTATTATTATCTTGTATTTTCGATTAGATTGAAAAATAGATACTAGAAATGCCGGAGTATAGTGGCATATGAGTTTATATTATTATTCTCAATATTGTATAAATAATATATATGGTTAGCTATAAACTCTTAATAAAAAGACAACCACTTTCACTTTCACAAAGTATTGTCATATTATTGTAATAGATTCTAATAATATAGGTGGTTGATTTTATTGAAATATAGAGAATATAAATAAGAAATTAGATTTTAGCAGCAGATTTAAGGTTATCAGCCTTATCTATTTTTTCCCAAGTAAACTCTGGTAACTCGCGACCAAAATGACCATAGTTAGAAGTTTTGCGATAAATAGGTCTAAGTAGATCAAGATTTTCGATAATCTTACCAACTCTAAGATCAAAAGTTTCTGAGACTAGTTTTTCAATTTTGCTATCAGAAATTTTACCTGTACCAAAAGTGTTGACCATCAAAGAAACAGGCTTTGCTACACCAATAGCATAAGCAACTTGAACTTCACATTTATCAGCTAGCCCAGCAGCAACAATATTCTTAGCGATATATCTACCCATATATGCACCAGAGCGATCAACTTTTGAAGGATCTTTTCCAGAGAATGCACCTCCACCATGATGAGCAGCTCCACCATAAGTATCAACAATAATTTTTCTACCTGTAAGACCACAATCTCCTTGAGGACCGCCTATTAAGAAGACACCTGTTGGATTAATATGATACTTCGTGTCTTTTGTTATTAGTTCAGCAGGGATTACTTCTTTTACAATCTCTTCAATAACAGCATCGTATAAATCTTTTTGAGATATTGATTCGTTATGCTGAGTAGATAAGACAATTGTATCAATAAACTTAGGTTTATCATTTTCATATGCTAAAGTTACTTGAGCTTTTGCATCTGGTCTTAACCATCCAAGTTTGCCTGATTTTCTATGTTCTGCTTGTTTTATCATTAGTAAATGAGAATAGTAAATCGCAGAAGGCATCAAAGTTGGTGTTTCATTGGTAGCGAAACCAAACATTAGTCCTTGATCACCTGCGCCAAGATCTTCTAGTGAGCCGCGATCAACACCTTGGGCAATGTCACTAGATTGTTTACCAATAGCATTGATTACAGAGCAAGTTCTGCCATCAATACCTTTGTTTGCATTATCGTATCCAGTTTCAACGATTACTTTTCTGACTAGCTCTTCAATATCAATCCAAGCAGAAGTTGTAATTTCGCCAGCAACTAGAGCCATGCCAGTTTTTACTAAAGTTTCACATGCAACACGAGCGTTTTTATCTTGTTTTAAAATTTCATCTAAGATTGCATCTGATATTTGATCAGCTAGTTTATCTGGATGTCCTTCTGAAACCGACTCAGATGTGAATAAATAATTTTTTGACATTTTGTTCTCCCTTTTAGTGTTGCTAAAAGGTCTCTAGAAAATTTTGAATAAAAATTTAGTAGAAACGCTTTAGCTTATTATTTAATGTCGCAAGCAAGTTGTTTGTTAAATTCAGCGACTTCGGGTATTATATATTATGTTTATGTGAAGTCAACTATTGACATTTTAGTCAAGAGACTTTAAAGTATTGCTATTAAATTTTTGCATAATTTTTGCTAGGTTTATGGCTGCTAAACTTAGCTAATAAATTTTAATAATTAAAAAATTAAAATATAAAACCGGAGAATAAATAAATGGTAGTAATTCGTATGGCACGTGGTGGTGCTAAAAAGCGTCCTTTCTATAGAATCGTAGTTGCTGATAAAAGAAGTCCAAGAGATGGTAGATTTATCGAGAAACTAGGTTTCTTTAATCCTTTAGCTAAAGGTGGTGAAGAAAGATTAAAGCTCGATGTGGCTAAAGCTGAAGCTTGGCTTGCTAAAGGTGCTCAACCTTCTGATAGAGTAGCTAGCTTAATCAAAGAAGCTAAAAAAGTTGCTTAATTCGTATTTATAGAATCAAATTATTTTTCTTTTATGTCACAAGATTTTGTGGAAATAGCTAAAATTGGTGCTACATATAAGCTTGATGGCGAGCTTAACTTGTATCCTTTAGCAAGTTCAATAGAAACACTTTTGAGTTATGGCAACTGGTATATCCAGTTACCGGCTAATAGTGCTTGGCAACCACTTAAAGATGAGAGTGTCTTAAGACGAGCTGATAAGCTGTATATTAAGCTTGCTAGTGTTAATGATGTAGAAACTGCAAAGAAATATGTTAACTCTCTAATTGGAGTGCCAAAAGAAGCATTGCCAAAGGTTGGTAATGACGAAGCTTATTTTACAGATTTAATTGGATGTACGATTGTAAATACAGCTAATGATTCATTTGGTAAAGTAATTGGGATTATTGAAACTGGTGCTAATGAAGTTTTAGTTTGTAAGAAAGACTCTGATGAATATCTTATTCCTTATGTTAAGCAATATATTGTTAGTGAAGATCTTGATTTAAAAAAAATAGTTGTTGATTGGGAATACGATTATTAGTCAATTGCTTTGTGATTCAATATTTGTGTTTGTTTGTCTTAAGTACTAAAATTAGAGCTGTTTTAATTCTAGATTTAGAAAAATGAAATTTGGCATAATATCTATATTCCCTGAAATGTTTAAGGCGATAAATGATTTTGGGATTACTGCTAGGGCGATAAAAGACTCTAAGGCATCTATAAAATGCTTTAATCCTCGAGATTATACAACTGATAAGCATGCAACGGTAGATGATACCAGCTTTGGTGGTGGGGCCGGTATGGTTATGAAATATGAACCATTATCACAGGCAATCAAAGATGCAAAAAGTACTTTAGGTTATAATACAAAAGTAGTATACTTGTCACCTCAGGGTAGTGTGTTTAATCATAATAAGGCTCTTGAGCTTTTAGAGAATGATTCATTGATACTGCTTTGTGGTAGATATGAAGGGGTTGATGAGCGCTTGATTCAAGATTATGTTGATGAAGAGATTTCAGTCGGTGATTTTGTATTAAGTGGTGGTGAGCTCCCTGCTATGTTAGTTATGGATAGTCTGATAAGGCTATTGCCAGAGGTGTTGGGTAACAAGGATTCCATGATTGAGGATTCTTTTTATGATGGTCTTTTGGACTACCCGCATTATACAAAGCCAGCTGTTTTGCCTGATGGTAATGCGGTCCCAAGTGTTTTGTTATCTGGTAATCATAAGGAAATAGCAAAATGGAGGCGTAAACAGAAGTTGATAAGAACTTATGAGCGTCGTAAAGATTTAATTGAGTGCCTATGCCTATCTGAAGAAGATAAGCAAATTATAAATGATTATAAAATAGATATGGTAAGCACAAAAGGAGAGAAAAATGAAAAATAAATTTGTTGAATTAGTAGAAAAGTCACAAATCAGAACAGATCTTCCAGAATTTAATCCAGGTGATTCGATCACTGTTAACCTATGGATTAAAGAAGGCGATAAGCAAAGAATTCAGGCTTTTAAAGGTTTCGTTCTTAGAAAAAGAAACAGAGGTCTTCACTCTGCTTTCACAGTAAGAAAAATGTCTTCAGGTATGGGTGTAGAAAGAACTTTCCAAACTCACTCACCTCTAATTGACAGTATCACTGTTGAGAAGAGAGCAGATGTACGTAGAGCTAAGCTATACTACATGAGAGGTCTTACTGGTAAGGCTGCTAGAATTAAAGAAAAAGTATAATTCTAGGAAAATCAAAAAGTGTCTACAGCTGTTGATGCTTTTCTTGATAATCTTTGGCTTGAGCACGGTTTAAGCCAGAACACTATTTCATCTTATCGCACAGATCTAAAGTTCTTACAAAGTTATTTCTCACAAGTAGAATTGATTAATCTTGATTTTGAGCAACTATATGCTTTTATATCTTATCGTTCTAAGAATGGCTACAGTAGCCGATCTAATGCACGTATGATATCTACTTTACGTAAGTTCTATAATTGGCTTATATCGACAGGTCAAGCTACTACTAATCCGACTACAAAATTAACTTTACCGAAGTTAGCTAAAAGGTTGCCTAAAGATATGACAGAAGTTGATGTCGAAAGGCTACTTCAAGCGCCTGATTTAACAGATGATATTGGTATTCGTGATAAGGCAATGCTAGAGCTTATGTATGCTACCGGTTTGAGAGTTAGTGAGTTGGTTGGGCTAAATACTAATGATATTGATTTGAATGTCGGGGTAATACAAGTCATGGGTAAAGGCTCGAAAGAGCGAATTGTGCCAATAGGAGAGTATGCTCTTGAATATTTACATAAATATTTTGAAGAGTCGCGTGAGTCGTTAGCTAAAAATTTTAAAGAGAAAGCTGTTTTTATTAGCAAACATTCAAAGAGAATAACTCGTCAATCTTTTTGGCATCGTATTAAGAGCTATGCGCTTATTGCGGGCATAAACACAGATATATCGCCACATACTCTAAGACATGCTTTTGCAACACATTTACTCAATCATGGTGCAGATCTTAGATCGGTTCAGTTATTGTTAGGTCATAGTAATGTATCAACAACAACTATTTATACACATATATCTCAAAATCGCTTACAAGAAATATACCAAAAACATCATCCAAGAGGTTAAAATTATTAGAGCTAGAGTTATTTGCTTAACTTAGAAGGTATGTTTAAAAGTGATATTAAAACTTAAAAGTATAGTAAAAGCTAAACCAGGAAAAAGGTTTTATTTATTGCACAGATATTATCGTAAAAAATTATCTAATCCTCTAGTTTTATTAATGTTTTTAATAATTTCAATTGTGGCTTTGATACTTGGTCTAATTATGCTATTTACTCCTGGACCAGGATTATTTTTTATAGGATTAGCTTTATTACCATTTATTGCAATAAGTAAAAAACTTGCAAGATCACTTGATAAGTTAGAGATATATTTGCGAAGAAAAATAAAGAAGAAGCTATAGAAGTTTATTTAATTAAGTTTTACTATCTAAGATATCATCAAGTTAATGAAACATAAAAGTATTATTGATATAATTAAAGGCAGTCCTTGAATTGTTTCCCTCTAAAAATATGGAGTAAAAATGAATATTCGTAGCGTTGATTACTATGCAGATAATGCAGCTGAAGAGTTTACAAAGTCTTTGAAAGAAACTGGTTTTGCGGTTTTAAAGACTCATCCTATTGATTGGAATCTTATCCAAACTGTTTATAATGAGTGGCAAGATTTTTTAAAGTCAGGTGATGCTGATAAATATTTATTTGATGTTGAAAACCAAGATGGATATTTTCCAAAAGATGTCTCTGAAGTTGCTAAGGGTGAAACAGTAAAAGACATTAAGCACTTCTATCATTTATATTTTCCTAATGGTCGATATCCTGAGGAAGTAAGTAGTGCAGCTAGAGAAATGTTTGAAAAAATGATGAAGCTTGGCGAGACACTTCTTGAATGGATAGATGAGCATATGGATCCAGCTGTTGCTAGTAAGCTACCACAACGATTAAGAGATACTGTTTCTTATGAAAGTACGTTGTTAAGAATATTACATTATCCTGCTATGAAAGGTGATGAAGAGCCAGGTGCAGTAAGAGCAGCAGCCCATGAAGATATCAACTTAATTACATTGTTGCCAATAGCTTCTTCACCAGGTTTACAAGTTTTATCGCCAGTAACTAATCAATGGTATGATGTGCCATGTGATAGTGAGTCTCTAGTTATAAATATCGGTGACATGCTTCAAGAAATGACTAATGGTGAGTATATTGCAACTAAGCATAGAGTTGTAAAGCCAGAAGGTGAAATAGAGAATCTTGATCGAGTTTCAACACCGTGCTTTATACATCCTAAGCCAGAAGTATATCTATCTGAAAAATATCCTCAAGCTGGAATATTTCTAGAAGAAAGATTGAAAGAGTTAGGTCTAAAATAAACGTATATATGACAGAAGAACAAGTTATTTCTTATTATGAGAGTCAAGCTCATGAAGATGACGTAAGAAATATTCTTGAAAAAGCTAAGCAAATAATAGATGCTCAATCCTCATTAAAAAATCAGGCTATAGTTCTTGATATTGATGAAACTTCATTGAATCATTATTATCCTTTTAAAGAAGTAGGCTTTCCTCAACAGGAGAATCATCAAATTTGGGATGAACTACTTGCAAAAACTAGTGCTTATCCAATCAAGGCTACTTTAGACTTCTATCTTTACTGTCTTGCTAAAGGACTTAAAATATTTTTCATAAGTGCGCGTTTTGCTAAGCATCTAGAAGCGACAAAACAGGCATTGTCTAATGCTGGTTATGTAGGTTTTGAAGATGTATTTGTTTTTCCAAATAACTTGACAGAATATGATTCTAAGGTCTTTAAAAATTTTAAGGCAGAGAGAAGGGCTTATATTGAATCTCTGGGGTATAAGATACTTATCTCAATAGGAGATCAATCATCTGATCTAGTAGGAGGTTATGCTCTTAATACCTTTCAGCTACCTAATTATTTATACGGGGAAAATTCAGTTTTTTAGTAAACTGATTTGGATTTGAATATTAGATAATTGCCTATAAATATTAAAATTGCACAAGCTATGAGAAGTATAATACTTATACTTTGATCAAATAGCATAAAGGCAAATAAAGGCCCCCAAATAATATAAGTAATATTTAGTGACATTGCTAAAGTTACATTTGAGTACTTAAATGCTTGCATATATGCTAGATCTGCAATATAGCCAATAACACCAATTGCAGCTATAAGTAATAGCACATAAATACTAACTGTATCGATTATAATCCAAGTGAATGGTAAGAATATTATAATTGTAGAGATCTTACGTAGAAAAAGTAATGTATTTGCCGAGACATCAGCATTCAAAACCATTTTATAGATAACGCCTTCTAGTCCCCAAAAAATAGCTGCTAAAATTGCAAAGCAAAGACCTATAATGCTATTTGCCTGATCAAATAATTCACTATAGGCTGTTAAGGTAATACCAATTAAAACAATTATAAATCCTAGTATTTTCAGAGGGGTTAAGCTTTCCTTGAGAAAGATTCGCGCGCCTATCATTCCTACAGCAGGATAGCATGATGATATTATGATTGCTGTCCCAGTAGAGATATCTCTTGTCGAAAGCATGTACATAGTCATCGCAAGTCCACCTAGAAGCGGGATACAGCATATACTTATAATTTGCCAAAGCTTTAGATCTTTAACTTTTTTTACAGATGATTTTGATACGACACTAACAGTTGCTGCAACTCCTAAATCATGTATTGAAGTAAGCCACATTGAAACTAAAAAAGTCATTGTAAGAAGTGTGTGAACTTGTCCCGCTAATGTATAGTCAAGACCCCAAAATATTCCAGATAGCGAGCCAAATAGAAAAGCTCGTTTTTTAAAATTCAAACCAAAAAATCCTGAGAATAAGAATAATTTATCTATACATTAGCTAATTGAATGAAATATTACAAGTATAGATGTTTATATAGTTTGAAGTTATCCGCTGATAGGCTCTTTTTGAGGCTCTATTAGTATTTCGTTTATGGCAACATTTTTTGGTTGATTCATCGCAAAAATTATTGTCTCAGCTATTTGTTGTGGCTGTATGAAATTATCTGAATCATCACTGGCATATTTTTTGACAGCCTCACTATCTGTAGACATGTTTTGCAATGGAGTAGCAACATTACCTGGTTGGATGTTGATAATTCTGACATCTTTATCAATTAACTCCAAACGAATGGCTCTAAGTGTATATTCCATAAAAGCCTTTGAACCTGAATAAATTGCTAGACCTGGAAAGGCTTGCCTAGCAGCATCAGATGTTATGTTAATCAGCATGCCTTTATTTTTGATTAGTGATGGTAGTACAGAGTATAAAAGATTAGTAAATCCTATGACATTAGTATTTATGGTAGTCATCCATTCTTGGTAATTTCTATTTTCTATACATTGATAATACATAACACCTGCACAGTTAATGACATAATCGAATTCACCAAAGTTATCTATACTTTGGTTTATAAAACTCTCTACTTGAGCTAAATTCTGGATATCTATTGATTGAAAAAATATATTATCACCTTGAATATCAATTTCACGACGCGAGCATAAAGATATTTTCATTTGCTTTTCTCGGCATGCATTAGCAATAGCTTTACCCATACCACTAGAGGCACCGACTATTAATACATGTTTATTTGTAAGTAAGCTCATCTTTACCTCCTAGAAAAATATTATTTATATATTCAGCAGTTATTTCTGGATAATTGATATTGATTTCTTTCATGATTCTTTGGTAATTAGTTCTATCATAGTTACATATTGATGAGTCGATGTTTAGCTTATCATTTGCTAAGAACTTTGTTGAATCATCTATAATAGTATCAAGCCAATTATTATATTCGATAGTTTCATAATTGAAACATTTAGCTAATATGTTTGCGTTAAGAAAAATTTTGTTAGTAATATTAAGGATATTGTAGTCTGGTTTAGTCAATATAAGATGTTCTACAATCTTAGCTATATGATCTACTGGAGTCATTTCTAAGTTTATATTTTGAGGTATTTTCTTCTGGGTAATTATTTCTTTTAGTAGTAACCAGTTCGTATCGGATTTGTTTATATAGCTAGGTGTTTGAGGTGAGAGATTTCCTAGTCTTAAAACACTTGCATTAAGACCTTTTTCAATCATTTTATGAACGAGTTTTTCTGCTGCCCACTTTGTTTGTGAGTAGCCAGACTCTAGTGATTTAATCCAATCAATGGAGTTAGATTCATCAAAAACTTTATTCAGATATAATGGGAATATTCCATTAGTGGATATGTATATTAAATGTTTACTTTTATTCGTAAGACAAAAGTCAATACAATGTGCTGTTCCATCAAGATTGCTTGGTTTCAAAGCATTATAAGGTAATAATAGGTTAACAGATGCTGCTGTATGAATAACAGTATTTATCTCTTTAGATAGTTCTAACCATTTTTTACTATCTAAACCAAAGTTTGTTTTAGTAATATCTCCATTTAAATATACTATTTTTGAGTTTGTTTTAACATCGAGTTTTTTAAGAGTTTTTTCGACTCTTTGTCTTGCTTGGTTTTTATCTGTAGCTCTTACCAAACAGTAAATTGTTTGTATTTTCTCATTTGATATTAATTGAGCTACAAGGTGAGAGCCTAAAAATCCTGTTGCGCCTGTCAATAAGATATTTCCAGTATTTGTTGAGAGTAAATCTTGGCAAATATTCGGTTTTATTACGGTTGTAAATTTATTAATATCATCCAAGATCTCTTGAGTGATTTTTTGTTTTGTTGAGGATTGATTATTTGTTATTAGATTATAACTATCTTGCAAAGAACTTTTTTCAACAAAATTGCTGATAGTAATATCAAAGCCAAGCTTTTTTAGATTACTTATAAGTAACATTGCAGATAAGGATGATCCGCCAAGCTCAAAAAAACAGCTTGTTAGAAATATATCATCTTCAGATATATTTAAGATATTTGACCATAGTCTTTTATAGTCTTGCAAATTATTGATTGCTTGAACTTCTTGAGTTTCAATGATTAAATCATCATGTTTAATGCTATTCCTATCAAGTTTGTTTGAGTATCTGTTAAGAGGTATTTCATCGAGTAGAACAATATATTTAGGGAGCATATAGTGAGCTAGATAAGGAGCAATTTTATCTAGTAGTTTTTTAGATGGTTTATTGTTATCTTTTAGATTCCATCGTTGGCGAAAAGTATCTTGATTCTCTTTAGGAATTTCTAAATATGCAATTAGTGATTCTGACATTCTTGTGGCACCAATTTTATCGACTATACAGTGCATTATGTCAAGTTTATCCTTAATAACAGATTCAATAAATGGTAGTGAAAGGGTATAACCTCTTAGTTTGATAATATAATCACATCGACCATATATTGTTATTAACTGTCCATCATCTGATAGCTTGCCAAAATCTCCAGTTTTATAAAGTCGCTTCTTGATTGGACTATTTGCTGCAGTGATAAATCTTTCTGCATTTAGATCTGGTCTATTGATATATTCATTAGCTAATCCTATAGAGTGGATATAGACTTCTCCTTTTTGGCCATTCTTAACTATTTCTTTATTTTCATCAAGCACAACTGCATCAACTTTGGGTAGTACATGACCAACAGGGACAACGCCATCTTCTTCTAAATATTTATCATTTGGGTGTAATTTATATACTGCAACATCGTGACATTCAGATATGGAATACAGATTATATATATTTGTGGAGCTCATAAATTTTTCTAGTTTGTATTGTAACCAGCTAGAAACTACTTCACCATTTAACCAGCATGTATCAATATTATGAAATATTTCTATAGCAGTATCTTCAGAGGTTGATAATAAAGTTTCAAGATACGAAGGTGTAAAAAGAATTTCATTGATTTTCTTATTTTTGATATATTTTGCAAGAGCTTTAAAATCATAAAGTATTGTATCTGGAATTATATTAGTTCTTCCGCCTTTTAATAAGGGTCTAAATGCTTCCCAGAGATAATAAATATTACAACCAATCGAACTACCACTATCATATGGTTTGATAGTTTCTCTAATCTTATATGATTCTAGGATTGCTCTATGAGATATTGAAATTCCTTTATTTTTGCCTGTAGTACCTGATGAATATACTAGCCAAAAATCTTTTTCTGGATCTGTGTTTATATCAGTAGGTACTTGAATCTTAGAGTTGTCACATTTTGAGATGATATTTATATAATCTATACATTTAACTGATTTAATATCTGGTATTTCATCACATAGGATTAGGTCCGAGTTTGTATCATTTATGATGTCCTTAAGCAAAGGTAAAGGAAATGATTTATCTAACTGTACGCAACTTGCTCCTATACTTGATACTGCCAAAAAGGCAATGATAATCTCATATCGTTTTGAACTGTATATAGAGATTATACTATTCTGATTATATCCATTTTCTAATAAATATTTTGCTAAATTTATGATTTGATTAGCTGTTTGCTGATAAGTAAGTTCAATATTTTCATCAGTGATAGCTATATTGTTAGGAGTTTGTTTAGCTTGTATAAAAAAGCAATTACTAAGAGTGTTCGGAATCACTATTTTAAGAGTGTTTATATGAGTATTAATAACTATGTTAAATGATTTGGCTGATGAAGATAAGTAAAGAATCAAAAAATGCTTATTTTGTTAATATTTATAGATCATATTGTTATGAACTAAATCTAATTATAAGTTATCAAACTTAGAAAAATTAGTTTACAATAAGATTAGGTAGAAGAAAGTTTTCTTTGAATAATGATAGATAAAAGTGGGTATCGAGCAAATGTAGCGATAGTTTTACTAAATAGACAAGATAGAGTATTTTGGGGTCAAAGAAAGAGTAGAACCTCTTGGCAGTTTCCTCAAGGAGGAGTGGCAATAGGCGAGACACCATTGCAGGCTATGTATAGAGAGTTATACGAAGAAGTTGGTTTACGTCCTCATGATGTTGAAGTAATTGCATCTACTAGAGATTGGTTTAAATATGATATTCCAGATTCACTTGTGAGAAGTCGAGAGCCTGTATGTATAGGACAGAAACAAAAATGGTTTTTATTAAGATTAAAAACTTCAGAAAGTAATATTAACTTAGAAGCTAATGACTCTCCTGAATTTGATAATTGGCGATGGGTAAGTTATTGGTATCCAATAAATCATGTGGTTTATTTCAAGCAAGATGTTTATCGAAAAGCACTGACTTATTTCAAAGAATATATAAATTGATTTTTAGTTCGATCTTTTATTTTCAACAAATGCTTTTGACCATAAGTAGGTAAAAATACCTATGTATGCAGCTACTATTACATCTGAGATAAAATGATCTAAGATAATAATTCTACTAACAGCAACGAAGCAACATACAGCTACGGCTATAATCGTGATAAATTTTTTGTCAAAAAAGTTAGCTATAGCAAGTAAGCCAGCAAAAGTTAATGCTGTATGACCAGATGGCATAGAATTATAAGCTTTTTTAAAAGAGAAAAAGTGAAAACCATATCTGTTGTCAAAGAGTAACATTTCTGGTCTATACCTTGCTAATATGACTTTGACTATAGTGGTGATTAAAATAGTCATTATCAAGGTTAATGACATAATGTAGAGTTTTTCTGATGGCTTTTTAGTTATGTGTTTATAAATACATATTAGTGTAACAATAGCAGTGATGATGGCCCAAATTTTAGGTGAAAAAATTTGAGAGGTTAGCGCTGCTAGAGTACTAATTGCTGTACCGAAAAAATCACTAGTATGTATAAAATTTGCTACTTTTACATCTAAGAAATTATAGCTAAATACTACGATTATTAATGTTATTATACCGTATAAAAAAGTTCTTTTTGCAAGCTTACAATCAAGACATTTCATAGTTAAAATTATTCAAAATTACCAAATTAGTTGATAAAGTATAATACTATTACAAATAATTTTAAATACTAAGATGTTCGAGCAAGGTTGGTATAAAAAAGCTAAGCATATAAAAAGTCCTAACTTTAATCAAAGACCTAATGATAATGATATCAGTCTAGTAGTTATACATTGTATAAGTTTACCAGAAGGTGAGTATGATAATACTAATGTTGAGAAGCTTTTTACCAACAAGCTTGATTGTCAGCAACATGAGAGCTTTCAAAGTTTAAATGGTGTAGAAGTATCAGCACACTTTTACATAAAAAGAGATGGTGAGATAATACAATTTGTATCTATAGATGATAGAGCGTGGCATGCTGGAGTAAGTGAATTTAATGGTCGACAAGGCTGTAATGATTTTTCGATAGGAATAGAATTGCAAGGAACAGCTCAAGACTCTTATAAGAGCGAACAGTATCAAGTATTAAATATTTTACTAAAAGATTTAAAAAGAGCATATCCATCTGTGAAAGATATAACTGGACACCAAGATATTGCCCCAAATAGAAAAACAGATCCTGGCACCTTTTTTAGTTGGGATATGGTTGAGTTTTAATCTTAGTCTAAGAAAGATGTTAGCAGAGGTGAAATTGCTAAAATGACCCCAACGATTATTACAAAATTTAGTGATAGTCCTTTTAAGTGATGTAATGAAGGTGTCCTATACACAATAAAAGCAGGTATAAAACATCCTATTATAGCAAATATTGGACCGCATAGCGGTAACAAAACATATACAGGATATTCAAATACAATTGCACTCCATGTTATAAGGAATATGCAAATTATAGCGATAAGGTTTAGAATTTTTTCACTACGTCTTCTATTAATTTTCTTTGTAATTATAAATAGAATACCTAGTAAAGAATTTTTCATTCCATAAAGAATGCTGAGAAACGAAGTCAGGATTGCAAAAATGTTTATAGCTCCACCAAAAATGTCTAACCATGAATTTGATACACCATTTTTTTTCAACAATACAAGACCTGAGTAGTTATTTTCAATTGCTGATACTGCCATATCATGAGAGATGGTCATTGAGAATGATAGGATAAAAGATATAACGATCAATGTTAATATTATGAATGCAACTTTCATTCCGTGTACAGCTCTTTTCTTAGCGATATCTGCTGCATAATGTTTTTTATATGCTATGGTCATTGGAGATAATGTCTGTATAAAAAGTATTGAAGTTAACGTAAATGGAATTAAGATTATTAGTTTTTGGATAGAAACGCTTAGCCCTGGCGTATAAGTAGTATTTGCAAAGTCCCAGTAAGGAGCTAGCGAAACAGTGATTCCCAGTATTGCTATTACTAGTATTATAGCGAAAACTGTTATTGACTTGACAAGAAATTTCTGGCTTTTAAACCCTATAAGCATTAGTACTATTACAAATATGAAGCTTACTAAAAGATTTGATTTTATATTTGGATTATTTGTTAGGTTGAAGTTATAAGCATAATCAGAGAATGTCTGTGCAATAACCTCAGCATATATAGTAGTCCAAATAAGCATCATTAGAAGGTAAGTTATCGATAATAATATCTCGGCTTTATCCCCAAGAATTTCTTTTATAACCTCACTATAAACCTTAGGCTCTTTAGAAGCGAAAAGAGTTCTTATATATAGTCTTTGTAATAGGTAAATACCAGGATATGTTATTAGCACAGCCACTATAAATAATGGTAGACCAACAACACCTATGCTTACTGGAACCATTAATATCCCAGCACCAATAGCCATGCCAAAATTAATACTTAGCCATTCAAAATCAAATTTAGTCATATTGAATAGTTTCATTATTTATATCTCCTAAATAAAGTACGTGAATAATGTTATGATGAAATAAAAGCAATTATAATATAAAATGTTTGTGGTAGTTGATTGAGTTAACAAATTCTTCAAAAAATATTTAGATTAGTTAAAGTAGATTTTAAATCTAAAGGAGATTAGAGAGATGAGTAGAGAACAGCAATTGATAGACTTGTTGTATAAAGAGGTTGTACCAGCTGAAGGGTGTACAGAGCCTGTGGCTTTGGCGTATTGTGCTGCAAAAACACGAGATGTGCTAGGACATATACCTGATAGGATAGATGTTTTTGCTTCTGGTAATATGATAAAGAATGTAAAAAGCGTAACTGTGCCAAATAGTGGTGGAATGATTGGTATAGAAGCCTCTGTCGCGATGGGTACAATTGCTGGTAATGCAGCTAAAGAACTTATGGTTATTTCTGGGGTAACTAAAGCAGATCTTCCGAAAGTACAAGAGTATTTACAAAAAGATTGTATAAAAGTATTTAATGCATCCAAGCCTATAAAGCTATATATTCGTATAGAAGCGTATTACAAACAAGACAAGGTTATAGTAGAGTTCAAATATACGCATACAAATATTACTTTAATCAAAAAGAATGATGAAATTATTTATGAAGTTGATGATGCAGATAATAAGAGCAATCTTGTTGATGAAATAATTTCTAAATTCTCAATTAAAGAGATTTACAAAATTGCATCTCATTTAGATATATCTAAAATTAGTGATATGTTAGATAAAATTGTTAAAGATAATTCTAATATATCAAATGAGGGTTTGGTGCATCAATATGGTATCCAGACTGGTAGAAATATTCGTTCAGGTATCGATAATGGCTTTTATGGAGATGATATCCGTAATCGTGCTGCGGCAGCAGCATCAGCTGGTAGTGATGCAAGAATGGGAGGCTCGGCATTACCTGTGATGACAGCCGCTGGTAGTGGTAATATAGGGCTGACTTTATCATTACCACTTATTGAGTTTGCAAAGTCAAAAGGCAAGTCTCAAGAAGAGCTATATCGCGCTTTATTCTTTGCTATTGTTTCAACAGTTTATATCAAATCAAGTATTGGTAGGCTATCAGCTCTATGTGGACCAACATGCGCATCTGCTGGTATTGCTGGTGGTTTAGCAATGATGCTAGACTTATCTGAGGATAAAGTTGAGAAATCTATCATTAATGCTTTAGCAGGAATTATTGGTATTATGTGTGATGGTGCTAATTCATCATGCTCGATTAAGATAGCAAACTCAGTATATGCAGCATTTGATGCTGTGAATGCTGCAATGCTTGGTAATACGGTAACTCCACATGACGGTATTGTTGGTGATGATGTTGAAGATACAATCAAAAATATTGCAATCTTAGCTACTGGTAAAGGAATGAATGAAACAGATGATGCTATTTTGGGAGTAATGACAGGAAGATTGGCAGATATCTGTAAATAAAAGCAGATTTTAATGACCCTAGGTTGCCGTATCTTTTATCAAAAAATATCTTTTATTTTATAAATTTTTCTAAATGAGAAACTAAATTATCTTTTTACTTTAAAGATATGCAGATAATAGTGGCGATATACACAAAATGATTCCAACTAAAACTATATAGTAAACAGAAATAGTTTTATATTTTGCAAATCTATCTACCTTAAAAACAATATAGGCAGGTATTAAACAACCTATGATACCAAATATAGGGCCGCACCATGGAACTAAATAAAAAATAGGTATTTTGAATATAATAGATAACCATGTTAATAGTATTATCAAAATAATAATAGTTGCTTCTATTTGATTTGAAGAGAATTTGTTCTTATCAAAGAATTTTTTTGTGATATTTAATAGTACACCTCGTAATGACTCTCTCATTCCTGTTAAAATGCTCAAGAAAGCTGCTAAAATAGCACAAATATTTATAATTACTCCGAGTATTTGCAAAAATGTATTATGACTATAGATTTTTAAGAGTATTGAAAATACAGATTGGTTGTGATTCTTGGCTAAAATTGCTTGATCTTGAGGAATAATTAAAGCCAAAGAAAGAACATAAAAAGAAACAATTATCAATAATGTAAAAAAAGCTATTTTCATAGTTCTTTGAGCTTTGTATTTTGCTAACTCATTATTCTTAGAGTATTGTTCTCTATATCCCATCACCATGGGACTTAATGATTGTATAAATAATATGGTTGTTAAAGAAAATGGAATCATAATTATTGTTTTAGGTACAGCCTCCCAGCCTTTTGGATAAATATTCAGCTGAGAGAAGTTCCACTCAGGGATAACATATATAGCTGCAATAATAACAGAACATAGAAGTATAAGGGTTAGTAAAGTAGATGCTTTAAATAGTAGATTTTTACTTTTTGTTCCAATAGCTACTAAAATGATCATTAATATTAAGCTATAAACAGTGCTATTATCGAGTCTAATATTTATTATATTAAAGTGATATAGATAATCACTAAGAGCATTTGCTACTGTCTCAGCATAAACTATAGTCCATATGGACATCATTATGAAATACAAAAAACCAAGAACAATGCTCCATTTTTCACCTAATAGGTCTTTTATGGTTTCACTGTAGCATTTTGACTCCTTGGTATCAAATAGAGTGTTCATATACAGTTTTTGAAATAAAAAAATAGCAGGGTAGGCAAATAATGCAGATATTAAATATATAAATATGCCAGATACTCCAACTGTAACTGGTACCAAAACTATACCAGCACCTAGAGCCATACCAAAGCTTATTACAAGCCAGCCCCAATCAAAAGAGTCAAAATTTTTTGAGTATAAAACAGACACTTAATCTTCCTTTAAGTTAAGTATTATTTTTAATTATACTCCTTATTTGTAAAGAGAGAAAAATATTATTCAATTTCAGCTTTATCACCATGATTTTCAAGCCAATCACGACGGTCTTTGGCTCTTTTTTTCGCCAAAAGCATATCTAAAATTTCAGCATCATCATACGTATTAGAGATTGTAAGCTGTAAAAGTCTTCTAGATGATACATCCATAGCTGATTCACGTAATTGGATAGGATTCATCTCGCCAAGACCCTTGAAACGCATAATATTTATCTTACCTGTTAGTTTGGTATTCTCAGCTAAAATCTTTTCTTTTTCGTTTTCATCAAGAGCGTAAAAAGTATTCTTACCGATGTCAATTCTAAATAGTGGCGGTTGAGCAATATAAATGTGCCCATACTCGATAAGTTTTCTGAAATGTTTAAGAAACATGGCGCATAAAAGAGTTGCAATATGTAGACCATCTGAGTCAGCATCAGCAAGGATACAAATCTTGTTGTATCTTAAGCCAGAAATATCATCACTATCTGGATCAACGCCAATTGCTGTAGCTATGTTATGAACTTCTTGGGAGTTCATAATAGTATCTGCATCAAGCTCCCAACTATTTAGGATTTTACCTTTAAGAGGTAAGACAGCTTGAAAGTTTTTATCACGTGCTTGTTTAGCGGAGCCCCCAGCAGAGTCACCTTCTACTATAAAAAGTTCAGTCGAGTTTACATCAGAACTAATACAATCTGTAAGCTTACCAGGCAAGCGAATCGAAGTATTCATAATACGCTTACGAGTAGTTTTTTTATCAGCGTTAATTCTTTTTTGGGCAATGCTATTAATATTTTCGATGATTTGACGGGCTTCATCAGGATTTTGATTTAGCCATATTGTTAGCAAATCTTTGACAGCTGTGGTTACAAATGAAGTCACATCTTTATTGGAGAGTTTTTCTTTTGTCTGGCCTGCAAATTGAGGATTTGTTATCTTTACGGATATTACGTAATTTAACTTAGCAAATGAGTCGTTTGCTGTAATTTTGACATTCTTTATCCCAAGAGAATTTTTTTCAATATAAGTTTTAATAGCTTCATAAACACCATTTTTAAGACCTGTAACATGTGTGCCATCTTGTGGTGTTGGAATTAGGTTAACATAACTGTTTTTGATACTTTCTAAAGGATCCTCACACCAGCAAAATACAGCATCTAAATAAGAATCACCATTTGAAAAATTATCTATCATAAAAGGCTCAAGAGGAAGAGTCTCAGCTTCTAATTTATGGTCAAGGTAACCTTTTAATCCTGTTTCAAAATGCCAAGAGATTCTTTCTTTTTTTATTTCATTTGAGTATTTAATTGTAAGTGCTTTGCAGAGTATTGCTTTAGCTTCTAAGAGATTTTTAAGAGCTTTAACGTTAACTTTGATATCATCAAAATATTTTTTATTAGGCCAAAATCTAATTTTAGTACCAGTATTTTTTTTACCAACGCTATCAATGATCTCTAAATCTTTAGTTTTTAGACCATCTTCAAAAGTTATTTGATAAACATTACCATCACGTTTGATTTCTGCTTCAAGTTTGCTTGATAAGGCATTGACAACAGAAACCCCAACTCCGTGAAGACCACCAGAGTGTGTATAGTTTTTGTTGCTGAATTTACCACCTGAATGTAGTTTGGTCATAATAAGCTCGATACCCGACATTTTGTGCTCTGGATGGATATCTACAGGCATACCGCGACCATCATCAGCTACTTCGATACTATTATCATCATATAAGGTGATATTTATTTTACTAGCATATCCAGCTAAAACTTCGTCAACACTATTATCAACAATTTCTTGTATAAGATGGTTTGGGTTTTCGGTATTAGTGTACATACCAGGTCTTTTCTTTACAGGATCTAAACCAGTAAGAACTTCGATAGATTTAGCATTATAGTTTTGCATTTATAAATTTTTAGATATTTGAAATATATTATTTAAAGTAGATTCTATCATATAATCATTTTAATTCGTAAACCTAAGGCATAAAGGTCCTTGATATTTACTTTTTGAGGAAATAGCAGCTGTAAGGAAAAAATATTATTAGTCCAATAAGTGGTAGCAATACAAAAGCAAAAGCTAAAGTAAATTCACTACCAAAATCAATTTGACTAATTACAGCAGTAGTTATTGAAGCAATTCCCATCTGCATAAAACCCATAACTGAAGATGCTGCTCCAGCAGTAGTAGTAAAGTTCTCTAATGCTATTGGTGTTAATAAGGGCACACTAAATGATACACCTATAAATGTCAGAGAAAGAACACCTGTTAAAGCTACAGATAGAGTTAATCCTGTTAATTTATGGAATGCATAAATAAAGAGTAATCCTGATATTAAAGTACAAAACATACCAAAATTAACTAGATGCTTATAAGCTATTACACGACTTAGCTTTGAGCATATAATTGATCCTAATACTACAGCAGTAACCATAATTGTAAGTAGATATAAGAAATTAGCTTTTTCAAGCTTTAAAATATTTATAAAAATATCCGGAGCTGTAACTAAACAGGCGTATATCACACTAATATTTATTCCTAATACAAAGGTTGCAAAGAAGAATTGATGATCCTTGAAAAGGGAAAAGTAATTCTTAAAGAAGGATCTCAGGGTTAGTGCATCTATATTTTTTTCTTTTACTGTTTCTGGAAAAAAAACAGTTACTTGAATAAATAAAAATGTAGCTGCGACTAATAATATCCAGAATATCAGGTTAGGACTAAGGAAAACTCCTAGAATAGCACCAAATGCAGGAGCTAAAGCAAAAGCAATATTCATAATAGCAAATATAGCGCCTTGCTCACTAACTTTAAAAGCATCTTTGACGGCAACTGTTGCTATTACACCGCCAGCAGCAGCACCAAATCCCTGAAGTAGTCTTGCATAAATTAGAGTGTCAATATTTGTGCTGAGTAGACATATTATTGAACTAATGATAAAAAAGCCTGACCCCACTAACATTACAGGCTTACGTCCAAACCTATCTGAAAAAGGACCGTATAAAAGCTGGCTAACTGAATAACCAAGTAGGTAAGATGTTATAGTTAGTTGTACATGAGGATAGTCTGTGCCTAAAATAGTTTTGATTTCTGGTAAAGCAGGAGCATAAATAGTGTCACCAAAAGGTCCCAAAGAGACCATTAGAATCAAAATGAAAATCGATGGACGTATACCTTTATACATTAGTCAGAACCACTCTTACTAAAGTCACCAACTATTATGGTGGCAGTTTTACCTTTTGGTATAGGGGTTGTGTTATTTGATGTCACAACACCCTCAGCTATCGAAGAGTCAGAGTTTTGTGCTTCTGAATTTGTACTGTTGCTCGAACTTGGTAAATTTTGATTAGTTGAGTTCGATATATCTGTATTATTAGCTTCTGCTACAACAGCTGCAGTTGTCGCTGCTGAGCCAGTACTGTTTTTAGACTTGTCAGAGTCAACTTCTTTGCTAGATAGATCTTTTGGTGTATTTTCCATAGGAGCCGATTTTGGTTGTTCTAGAGGATAAATAACCTTAACGTTTTGACCTCGGTCGACTTTATAGTCACCTAGTATATTTTCATAAATAACTCTATCACTATGAGCATCAACTAAATATGTAGTACCACTATCAGCTTCTACAAGTATACCTTTTTCAGTTGGAACTAATTGTCCTGAAATTCCATAGTCAAAAAAGTCGCTTTTAGGAGTAAGTTTATATCTACCTAAGTAATCTCCATTCAGCGAGTTGAAAAAGTGTAAATAACCTTGATAATCAGCGACTACAATCAATCCTTTATAATATATAGGAGCAGTTATTTTGCGCCACTCTAGTATATTTTGTGTCCAAACCGTATCTCCAGTTTGGATATCGTATGCTTTAAGCTCACTATTAGCTTGTACTGTGAAAATCACACCATTATTAATAGCCATATTATTAATTATAGAAGCTTTTTTTGCCCAAAGCATTTTTCCGGTATCTCTATCTAGAGCAACAATAGCACCTTGATAGGCACCAAATATAAGATAGTTACCATATAACATTGGATTTGATGTGATATCTACCATCTTATCAGCAGGTGAAGAACCATGGGCAATAGCAATTGGTAAGTTGATAGTTCTATCACCATTGTCTAGAGTAAAGCCTAGTACTGTACCAAAAGCAGACCCTACCATCACAGTGTCATTAAGTATAATAGGAGATGAGTCACTTGGTAGTGTTATCTCAGGAATATTGTTTGTTACATTCCATATTTTTGCACCGTTGGTGGCATCAAAAGAAGTCACAGAACCATCGTGAGTATGGGTATATAAATGGTTGCTATATATTGTTGGTTGAGAAAAGATACTACTTGGAGCATCTGTCCGCCATAGTATTTGACCATCTTTTTGATCAACAGCTGTTAAAGTTCCTTTTATAGAACCAAATATTACCGCGTTAGCTATAGTACTTGGTTGAGATGATAGAATGGTACCAGTATCATGTTTCCAAATTATTTTACCATTTGCAATTGCTAAACCATAAGCCATACCATTTTGATTAGGAACAAATACCATATCATTGGCATAAGCAGGGGAAACATTATAGATTGGTAAACCGCCATTACCATTACCCGTAGATCTGCTCCATTTAACTTTCACCTTAGCCTCCTTAGGAGGTTTTTCAGCTAATGGTGTGGGTGGTGGGACATTACTCTCAGAACAACTAGCGACTAATAATGATAGTAGCAAAGGAGTTGTTAATAAAAATAATTTTTTCATGATTATTTAGCGTTATTTATAAGTTGGGTAATTATTTGTTTGAATTCAGCTGAGCTGTTAGGATCTTGTAGAGCTTTCTTCCAAGCATCTAATGCTTTATCCTTATCTTTTTTCTCGCTATAAGCTTCGCCTAATAGCGTTAGTGGATATGCATTGCTATTTAGAGAGCTAATACTTTGAAGAATAGAGATAGCTTTATCAGGGTTGTTACTTGATATATAAAGCTTAGCAAGCCTAACTTTTGTAATGTCTGTTAAGCTATCATTAGGGTTGCTTTGGACACTCTGTTGCAATACATCAATAGCTTTAGGTAGGTTGGATAAATTAACATTAAAACTCTTGGTATCTAAATCAGTAGGAGCCATATATAAATCAGCTAATTGCCAACTAGCAAATATGCCAAAGCTAGTATCAGGGTAGTTTTTTGTAACTTCTTCAAATTTAGCTATTTTTACACTTGTAGGTGATTTAGGGTTTTCATTTGCAATTAGTGCTCTTTGGTAAATATCTGATGCTTCAAACATGCGTTTTTCATTATCAGAGTTATAAAACTGTAAAATTATAGTACAAATGATAGCTACAACTATTATACCTACTATCGTATATAGGGCTTGACTTTGTTTTTTAGATAAATTTTTCATGGTTATTGACGTCTACAAATTAAATTTGTTTATAGTAAACTTACAACATCTTAACATAAAAGTTGCCAACGTTCTAAGTTTATTAGTTAGATTTAGAATGTAATGTTTCGGTCTTTTATGCTAAAATATGATTTTGTTTTCCTGAGTTTAATCAGTAATTATTACGTTTAAAAATTATTTGAATATGGCATTAATATCTTTAGCAATTGATTATAAAAAATCCCCAATAGAAGTTCGTAGTGAGTTTGCACTTTCAGGGCTTGATGTGTCGATGTTATATAAGTCAATACTAGCTATAGATAATGTTGTTCATGCTGTGATTTTGTCAACATGTAATCGGACTGAAGTATATCTTGAAATAACAGATTTAAGAGTTGTCGATGATATTTTGGCTTGGTGGCAAAGTTATGTTAGAAATCCAGAATTTAAAATAAGAGATTACTTTAAATTACGTCAAGGTACCGAAGTAATCATGCATTTGATGAAACTAGCATGTGGTTTGGAATCTATGGTTTTAGGAGAACCTCAGATATTAGGTCAGGTTAAAGATTCATATACTCTTAGTAAAAAAAATCATGCTATAGGTAAGGAATTAGATAGAGTCTTCCAGAAGGTTTTTGCTACAGCTAAAAAAGTTCGTAGTGAAACAAGAATCGGTCACTGTCCTGTATCAGTAGCATTTTCAGCAATTACTTTAGCTAAGAAACAGTTAGACAATATTTCTACTAAAAATGTGCTTATAATAGGTGCTGGTCAAACAGGAGAGCTTTTATTTCGCCATGTGACGGCTCTTAATCCTAAACATATTATGTTAGCTAATAGAACAATAGAAAAAGCCGAAAAAATTACATCTACCTTTAATAATGCTAGTGCATATTACTTGGCAGATTTGCCTAAATTAATTAAAAAAGCGGATATTATAATTGCTGCAGTTAATGTTACTGAGTACATAGTCAAATGTGAAGATGTAGGAGAAAAGCCAAGAGTTTTCATTGATATTTCTATACCACAGGCATTAGATCCTAAATTAGGAGATCTAGAACAGAATGCTTATTATTGTGTTGATGACATTAATACAGTAATAGAAGGTAATAAGGATAAAAGGAAACATGAGAGCTCAAGAGCTCAAAAAATTATTGTAAAATCACTAGAAGATTATCTAGAAAAAGAAAAAGCAATTATTTCAAATAGTGCTATTAAGGAACTATTTCAAAAGGCGGATGGTTTAGTGGATTTATCATTAGAAAAAAGCTTAGCGAAAATAAGAAATGGTAAAGATCCTGAAGAAGTGCTTAAAAGATTTGCTTATGAAATTAAAAAGAAAGTATTACACTATCCTGTGGTCGGTATGAAAGAGGCTTCAAAGCAGGGTAGAAGTGATTGTTTGGTATGTATGAAACGAATGTTTGGTTTAAATGTGGAAAAATAAATGAAAGATTCTATTAAAGCAAAACTGCAAAGTTTGATAGAAAGACATGAAGAAGTTAGTGCATTGTTAGGTGAAGCTAATGTTATTTCTGATCAGAATAAGTTTAGAGACTTATCAAAAGAATATTCTCATCTTGAGCCTATTGTTAAGGCATTTAAAGAATACACTCAAGCTCTTGAAGATAAAGAAGCCGCCTATGAAATGCTTAATGAGAAAGATGCAGAGCTAGTTGAAATGGCAAAAGAAGAATTAAAGTCAGCTAATGAGTCAATTGAGAGACTTGAAGATGAATTACAGATACTTCTTTTACCACGTGATCCAAATGATGATGCTAATATTTTCTTAGAGATTCGTGCTGGAACTGGTGGTGATGAAGCATCAATATTCTCCGGTGATTTGTTTAAGATGTATTCAAAATACGCTGAGCAAAGAGGCTGGAAAATTGAAGTCGTTTCAGCTAGTGAAGGTGAGCATGGTGGTTACAAAGAGATTATCTCAAGGATATACGGCGATGGCGTATATTCACAATTAAAATTTGAATCTGGTGCTCATAGAGTACAAAGAGTACCTGCTACAGAGTCACAAGGTAGAATTCATACTTCAGCATGTACTGTTGCGGTTATGCCTGAAGCTGATGAGGTTGAGGGAATTGATATTAATCCTGCTGATATTAAAGTGGATACTTTTAGAGCATCAGGTGCTGGAGGGCAGCACGTCAATAAAACTGACTCAGCGATTAGAATTACACATATCCCAACAGGTGTGGTTGTTGAATGCCAAGATCAAAGATCACAGCATAAAAATCGTGCAGCTGCAATGTCAATGCTTAAGTCAAAACTTCTACAAGCAGAGATTGATAAACAACAAAAAGAGCAATCTGATACACGTAAGAATCTAGTAGGTAGTGGTGATAGATCTGAGAGAATTAGAACGTATAACTATCCTCAAGGTAGAGTTACTGACCATCGTATTAACTTAACTCTTTATAAACTTGATGAGGTTATGGAAGGAAGTTTAGATAGTATTATCCAGCCACTAATTTTAGAGCATCAAGCTGATCTTCTAGCAACTATGTCAGATGAGTAATATCTCAATATCTCAATTGTTAGCTTCAGCTGTAGCTAAATTTCCTCAAAGTGACTCATCAATAAAACATGATCTACAAATGATTATTTGCGATGTTTTGAGTGTTGATAAGACTTATCTTTATCTAAATTCTGATAAGCAGTTAGATAATGCCATACTTACAAAAATAAATGGGAAAATTTTACGTCTTTTAGCGGGTGAGCCATTAGCTTATATTCTTGGTTATAAATATTTTTGGAATCAAAAGCTATATGTAACTAAAGATACTCTTATACCCCGAGCAGATACTGAGGTTATAGTTGCTGCAGTGTTAGATGATATACAAGATAAAAATGCTCAACTAAAAATATTAGATCTTGGTGCAGGCTCTGGCGCGATTGCTTTAGCTTTGGCTGATGAGCTACCTAGGAGTCAAGTTGTAGCTGTTGATTTATACTCTAAGACTCTAGATGTTGCTAAAAAAAATGCTCTAGCCAATAAGATTGTTAATGTTGAATTTATGCAAAGTAGTTGGTATGAAAATTTAGATGGGACTAAGTTTGACATCATTGTATCAAATCCACCATATATAGATGTTGACGATGCCAATATTGATGATAGTGTTAGAGAGCATGAACCATCAAGAGCTTTATTTGCGGCAGATAATGGCTTAGCAGATATTAGAATAATCATATCCCAAGCAGGTGGTTTTCTAAAGCAGGGAGGATATTTGTATATAGAACATGGCTTCACCCAAGCGAATGATATAGCAAATATATTTTCTCAGTATAGTTTCGGTGACATTCAGACTATTAAAGATTTAAATTATAAAGATAGGTGTACAAAAGCTAGGTTTTGTGGTTATTTATGATAAGGGTGGCCTTCTAATATCGTATAAGCTCTATACAACTGTTCAGCAATAATGATACGTACTAGAGGATGAGGGAAAGTCATCTTTGATATGGATATTTTTTCTTTAGCAATATTTTTGATACTTTGATCTATACCATCTGGACCACCAATTAAAATCACAACATTTGGATGGTTAAACTTCCAATTTTGTATTTTTTCAGCTAGTTCTTCCGTTGAAATTATTTTAGAGTTAACATCAAGAATTACTAAGTGATCAGAGTCACTAAGTTTAGTAAGGATAGTTTTAGCTTCTTGTTCCATCCAAAGTTTGGGATTACCAGTTTTAGTTCGTTTAGCTATTGGTAATTCGATCAGTTCAAGTGGGATTGATTTACTTAGGCGCTTTTTGTACTCATCATAACCTTCGCTAACCCATTTAGGTGGTTTTTCTCCTAAAGAGAGTATTCTAATTTTCATAAACTATCTCGTAAAGCACATAAGATTTTCATTTGAAAGTTCTAGGTTAAATTTGTAGTCAGCTACATTGAACTTTTTAATATCACTAATATTTTCTATCCTATTTTCAAGAATGTACCTTGTCATTAATCCACGTGCTTTTTTAGCATGAATCCCTATAGTCTTATATGTACCGTTTTTATTTTCCTTAAAATCAATGTCTAGCCATTTTGCATCTAAAGATTTTTTATCTATTGCTTGGGAATATTCATTAGACGCAAGATTTATCAAAACTTTATTTTGTTGCTGGTTGAAGTATTCATTTAATTGAGCTGTGATCTTATCTTGCCAGTACTTATGTAGAATTTTGCCATCAATTTTAATTTTTGTACCCATTTCTAATCTATAAGCTTGCATTAAATCAAGAGGGCGTATCAGTCCATATAGTCCAGATAACATCAAAAGATGATTTTGAGCATATTCGATAGTTTCTTTGTCTAGCGTATCTGCCTCAAGACCTTTATAAACGTCTCCACTAAATGTAAAAATAGCAGCTTTTGAATTTGACTCGTTATAACTCTTAGGGTCAAAGTTATTATGTTTAGCAAATACTTCTTCAGCCAGTTTAGGACTGATTTTCATTAGCTTTTCAATCTCATCAACCTCATAATGTTTAAGGGTATTTATAAGCTTGGTTATTTGATCTTTGAATATTGGTTGTGTAAATTGATACTTTGCTATTGCGGTTTCAAAATTTTGACTTTTAGCAGGCGATATAACTATTATCATGATATTTGTCGAATCTAACTATTTTTGATAATAATACCAATTTATCTTAGATAATGGAATTTGCTTTGTTAGCTTGTAATTTTAGGATATATCTAGTAATATACGTAACGCTGACTTGGTTTCCACGCAATGATAGATTGTGAACCCCGCCAGGTCCGGAAGGAAGCAACGGTAACTTTTGATTCATGTGCCGTGTCAAGGCTAAGTCAGCACTTTTTAGAAAAAGTCAGTATTTTTGATCATAAATTATATATAATGTTTTTACTGTATGAATGGTTTAAACTTTATAAATGCTTAGTACAAAATCAAATATAAAATATCAGGTATTTGTTTACCTTTTGATATTCGCTTATTTTTTAATTATAAATCTGTGTCAACCTTTGATGATGGATGATCTTTGGCGATCAAATGTAAATGCTCTTCATGATGGAACTATATGGTTTCACATTAGAAGTGACTATTTCTATTGGACTGGTAGAGTTTCGGCACAATTACCAGTTTATATTCTTTTTAACAAAAGTTACCCTTCTTTGATTTATGTTGTAGATATGCTAAATGCACTTGCATTAACAGTGTTGGTTGTTTACCTGTATAAATTAATATTTAGAGATCAAGTTAGTATTCTATCTAGAAAATTCATTATATATGCTTGTCTATTTATGGGTTACTTTATAGAAAATACTTTTTTAGGTAATGCAATGTGGAAGACCATAGACATTCAGTATCTTTGGGGTATTAGCTTGCTTGTATGGGGTTTTTATTTTCTTTTCGTAGAGAACAAGCACTCAAAAGTATTAAGTATTATTTTGGGTATTTTTCTTGGTTTATATAACGAAGCATTTTTCATGGTAATTTTTACCATTTGCTTTTACTATATAATTCATCAAATTGTCAAAAAAGATAAACTAAATAAAAATACTTTATATTTTGTCATACCATTTATAATTGCGGGTATCGTGATGATGGTAGCGCCTGGAAACTTTGCTAGAACTAGTGATATGCTTGCGGGACAATCTCTTTTAGGATATATATTTCATAATTTATTTGATACAACTATGAAGTTTTTTTCAAAATTTGAACTTTCACTACCATTTATTCTTTCTATATTTATGGTTTTTGCTTTTGAAAAGGATATAAAAACTAAGGTTCTTACAATTTTATGCTTAGTATCGATTTCTCTGACAACATTTCTTATTATGTTTGGTTTAGAAATACGAGTTGAAATGCTATATATGCTTATATATTTTTATATTATATGTAAATACTTATTTCGTTCAGGTTTCTCATATTTATTTGATAAGTTATACTTATTTTTTGTTATTGCTTTATTATTTTTTGCAGTTAAGTTTTTTTATGCTTATCTTCAATTAGGATATTATAACCATCTTAGAATGAACGAAGTGAGACACTATCAACAAGCTGGTAATAAAGATATTTTATTAACAAAACTACCATTAAGAACGAATACTAAAATTATTTATATTGATTTAATTCCTAAATCAGATGATCCTGAATATATTAGAAAGTGGGGATGGAACAATGAGCAGTTTGCACAATATTATGGTTTTGATAGTGTTTTTGCAAAGTAGAGTGGTATCAAGAACCATTAATTTAGATTTGTTATATTAATAGTATAGTTGTAGTGATAGTTGCAAATAGTTATTTTATTATTATCACTGTATTTTATTGTCAGAATTTTTTTGCCATCTTTAGAAGTTAAAATCCTTTCATTTGCTTTTTCTGATACGCTAATGCTTGTATTAGCAAACATCTCTTTGACAACATTGACAGGGGCTTGGCTTATAATAAACTCTGTGAGGCTTTGTTTAACACCAATATTCTGGTTTGGCATAGGCAGGCTACTACTTTGGATATTTTTGCCATTATAATCAAGCTTAAATAAAGAACCTCCCCAAGCTGATAACGCTACCATTATGATATGTTTTGAGTTGGCTTCAATAATCATATTTGTTGTTAGATTTTTTTGTTTGCCATCTTTATCATAATAAGTAGCAGAGACTATTTGCGATATTGTTTTATCAATACCTAGTTGTTGTGGCTGGGGTAGTGTTACAGTTGTATCTGGTGTTATAGCTACCTTTACGTCGATTTGCTGTTTTGTTTGCAACAATGAGCAACTGCTTAAAAAGATGAATATAAAAATAGTTGAAAGAATTTTACTTTTCATAACCTTGTACCTTAATTGCTATAGGAGCTAATAAAAATGCTACCGAAATACCTACTAGTACAGTTAGACCAAAATATTCAATAGCTGGAGTATTACTTAACGCCAAAAGCCCAAATGATAGTATAGTAGTAATAGCTGATAGTGCCAATGCTAGCATAGTACTACTGAATCTATTATGACTCTCAGCTAAGAATAAAACATAATCCATACTTATTCCTAAAACAAGTATTATCGCAAGGATGCTAAATAATGTCAGAGGAATATTGAGTAATCCAAGAAATGCTATAGATATGAAACATGATAATAATGGAACTACAATATAAACTATAGATTTTCTAAAAGAATATCTAACAGTTAGTCCCAACCATAATAAGACAAATGCAATCGCCATTATGTAAGAAATCATATTACGATAATGACTAAAAATATCACTTATCTGACTTACCTTATCAACAATATAAACATTATCGATAGAGCTAAGCAAATTTTGTAGTTTAGCAATATTAATATCTTTTGAAAGTGTTATTGCCACAGCTTTATAATCATTTGGCTGGTCTCCTAACCACAAAAATCTCATCTGTGCTGAAACAGGTTTATCTAACCATGCAGATAGTTCCAGAGGCTTAAATTTTGTATTTTTAATTTCATCTATCACTTTTACTTGTTGAGCCTTTGAAAAACCTATTTGTTTAAGATACTCTTGTGGATATTTGGTATTAATAAAGTTTTGTATAAGATTATAGTTTTGTTGTTGCTGCTCTAAGCTTGGTACATAGTCACTTATGCTAATTAGTGGATTTTTAATATTAGCAAAGTTGCTACGAATAATGCTTGTTACATGATTAGCTTTTGACAGAAGGGTATTATCATTTTTAGCTAATACGATAATATAGCTGAGACCTATATCACTGCGAATTATGTTTTTAAGCTGTTGTTCTTCATCCTTGAGCTCTTTAGGAGTTGATTGTAATATGTGAATATCATCATTAGGTTTTATTTTGTATATTCCTGCAATAATTATTATTACTAGAGCTAGTAAGATCAGAATAATTTTTTTTGTACTAATATTTTTCCACAGATTTAGATATTTATCCGTAAGCCTTAATAGAGGAATACTCTTATGGCTTTTTGATTTGATATTAATAATATATGGGAAAAAGCATATCACGGTTAGATATGATACAGCTAAGCCAATAATACCAAAAACTGCCAGTTGATGTAGTCCAGGAAAAGGTGCGATTGCTATAACTAAAAAAGCTATAACAACATTTAAAAGTCCTAATGTTATGCCTTTGAAAATACGATTTAGTCCTGTTTTTGGAGTCCAATTAGCATCAGCTAAAAGCTTCTCAGAATAGTAAAAGAAAGCATAGTCAACAGATATACCAATCAAACTTGCACCGAAAACTAGCGTAAATAAGAAGACACTACCAAATATATAGTGTGTAACAACAAACGCAGCAATAAATCCACAAAGTATTGAAAATAGTGTAAAAAAAAGTGGAATAATTGATCTAAATGTTAGAATTATCAAAATCAAGACGCCTATCATAGAGCCAATACCAATAGTATTTATCTCATGATGAGCATCTTCGGCTCCAGCATTTGCATAAAAGAGCATTCCAGTTTTTAGAACACTAATATGATTTGATTTAATCTGTTTGATAGCATTATTAATGCTTTTGATAATTTCAGTTTGAGTCGTTAATGAAAAGCTTTGTCCTTTAATTTCGGCTTTAATAAGAACATAATAAGTATTGTTTTTTTCAGCTACTAGAAAGCCATTTCTAAGCTTAAGGTTGGAGCTTGGTTTAGGTAAGTTTAAAAGATAGTTTTGATATGTAAAGAAAGGGTCATTATTAAGTAAGTTACGATTAACCACTCCTGTTGGGTTATATATATTTGCTAGAGCATTTTGGTATAGTCTTTCGTAGTTTTTATCAACTAATAGTTGTTGGTCTTTATCACTAAGTAATTGTAGTCTGTATGGGAAATAAAATTTTGCCCAAGATAATTGCTGGTCTTGGTTTACTCCAGTATTTACCGTTGTGAAGTTATTACTTTGTTCTAGTAAGTGGCTAAATTTTGCTGCAGCATTTGTAGCTTTAGTCGGATCTTTAGAACTTATTAAAAATACAACATCATTACTTATACGGTCAGAAAACTTATTTGATGCCGAGGTAAGTTCAGGTGAGGTCTCTTGGTTTGGTAATAAAGCTAGAATGTTTGTATTTAAGTTTAGTCCTTTTGTAATAATGGCTATAAATAGGATTATGTTGCTTAGAACAATTACACCCCAAATAATAAGACGGATAAGAGATTTATTAATCATAATATTTAGTTTGTTGTAATATCAAAAAGTTGTATTTTGATTATATTATCTTGGGTATCAGCGACGTCAATATTTGTAATATATCTATTACCTTTTAGAGTTATCTCTTTTATAGCCTTATTAAGAGGGCTAGATTTCGGTGTGAGTGTGATAGTCCAGTTTTGAGTATTACCATCAAAATTGATATTAAAAAATTCTGATATAGTTTTTGTATCGCCTTTAAATACAGACATAAAAACACTAGTGAATGTGAAAACTATTGGCTGGTCATCACGTGTTAGAACCGTAGGAGGATTATCCATAATAGTTTGTGTAAGCTTATTTTTAGACATTTGCATTGTGGTTTTGATCGGTTGTTGCTGTTGCCATAACAGAGATCCATCATTAGTTAGTTTAAATGTTCCTGAAGATTTTAAACTTGAGTTTAAACCTTCAATTTGTCGGATTTGTATAAATTTACCCGAGATATTAGTATCTTTGGTTAATTGCTTTTCAACCGCTTGGAAGTCTGAATTACTAGTAAGGTCTGAAGCATATAAGGGAGCCACAATAGTTAAAAAAATGCTAATAAAAGTAAATAGTCTCTTCATCTTCTAATAATCTCTTTTATTTTTTGTTGCCATTGCTGAGGTGTTACGAAACAAGTTTCTTTTTTGTTAATATCAACAGCAAGCTGAGTAGTATAACCTTGACATAACTTTATTTTAGTTAAGCTATCTAAAATAGTATAGTTTATTTTTAATCGGTTCTCGAACTCTATTAGATCACAATAAATATCAATATCTTGTCCAAATCTTGCAGATTTAATAAATTTGGCTTTTATATCAACTATAGGCCAAGCGAAGCCATCTTTCTTCATAGCTATATAATCGTAACCAATTTCTTTGAGCATACTACATCTAGCCATTTCAAAGTACTTGATATAATTACCATGCCAAACAATTTCAAGCATATCAACATCAAAAAATGGGATAGTCATTTTGTAAACATGTGTGAATAAACTATCTTTAAGCATTTACTTATTCTCCTTGATGCCAAAAATCAAAAAAATTAAACCATTGTTTTGGATATTTTTTACAATATGATTCAAGCATTTGTGCGTATTTTTGTGCATACTTTTCTAAATCTTGTTGTTTTGTTTTTCTATTTAAAATAATGCTATTTTGATCAAACTCTTTGAAAATAAAATCAAAGTTATTACGATCTTTTTTTGGGCATAGCATAAAGTATGTAGGGCATTTTAGAATACTTGCTAATATAAATGCACCTTGCGGGAAAAATGCCATATCATCTAAAAATGATAATCTAAGATTTCTCTCTGGTTTAGTTACAGAAGTTCTATCTGCAGGTATAACGATAAATTCACCATTAGCAACACGCTCATATAACTCAATTGCTAGATCTGGAGTAACATCTTGTATACATATCATATTGATTGAGTATTTAGGATTAATCTTTGTCAAAAGTTTGTTAAATGTAGGAGCTTGCTTGCTAAATACTAGAGCATTTATTTTCATACTACTATCAAAGTCTGCTAGAGATCTTGCAACATCAAGATTACCAAGATGAGCCGTAAAAATAACACCACCTTTTTGTGATTTGATAGCTTGGTTCATGATTTTGCGATCTTGTAATGAGAAGTCTACATTATCTATAGTGATCTTATTACTCCAAACAGCTATTTTATCTATAACCATTTCACCAAATGCTAAAAAATGTTTAAAACTATAAAACCATAATTTTGAAGTTTTAATATTTTTATCGAGGTGTTTAATATATTTAAAAGAATAGTTACGTGCATTTTTGTACAATAAAAAATAATAGATCATAACTACTGACATGATTGAGTAGGTAAGTCTACGACCTAATAAACGAAATAAAATAAAAGTAGTTCTAAGCCCAAATAGACCACCGGCTTCTTTTATCTTAGTCCAATGTTTCACCTGATTTTTCTCCATAATAGTAATGGTAATCTAATAATCATACCAGTAACTAATTTTGTATGAGTCCAAGATATCCTGACATTATCTCGAAACATTCTAAAATTGGAGTAACCATCTTGAGGGTAAATTACTTTGGTATTTATATAGACTATAGGAAGACCTAACCAGTACATTCTCACGATTACATCTATATCGAAATCCATCTTCACTGAGAAAGTTCTTTTCTGCATAAGCTTTGTATAAGCCTCTAGTGGATAGATACGAAAACCACACATTGATTCTTTGAGATCAAACGACAGAGTTTCTATTGCTACCCAAAAATTTGTAATTTTTCTACCATGAAGTCTACTTTTGGGAATACTATCATCATAGATAGGCATACCAGATATTAGTGCTTGAGGGTTTTGCTGCATTGCTTGTATAAATTTAGGTATATCATTCGAATCATGCTGACCATCAGCATCTATTTGAAGCATATGTGTATAACCCATTTTAAAAGCTAAATTGGCACCATAACTTACAGCAACACCTTTACCTTGATTTTTATCAAGTGATTCTATCAAAACAATATTATTAAATTCATCAGCAACTTCTCTCATGATTTGTTTAGTGTTATCTTGGCTACCATCATTTATAAGTATGATAGGTAAGTCATATCTAGCGATATTTTTGATGGTGTTACGTAGTTGCTTTCCATGGTTATAGATTGGTACTACAATACATAAATTACAATCACTACTACTCATATTTTATTTTACCCTGAGATGCTACTTGATTATTGACAGAAATTTCAAAAGTAATTGTATTATTATTATTTGTGATTTTTATTTCTATATCATCATTAGGTAATATAACTTTTTTGAATTTTACTTGTGGAATATTACCAAAAGAGAGTTTATTAATACCGAATATCTGGCTTGCCAAATTTATGACAAAATCAACTTGAGCAATACCCGGTAAAATTGCCTGCTCTTGAAAGTGACCTTTAAAAAAATCACACTCGTGGAGTACTTGCGCCGATACTAAAACACAGCAATCATCAATATTTTGTATATTATTTATCTTAAGATGTTTGTTCATAGTTTATTTCGCCATAAATTTTAAATAAAGTCTCCTTAATAAGCTTAAATCTTATCAAACTTATAAGCTCTAACCTATTTAATTATCATCTAATAATTCAACTAATAGTTCTAGAGTTCTTTTTCCTTGAGAGTTGGTTGGTATTTCAGTTACAAAGCGCCATTGTTTAGGTATAACTACATTTGAGTAATAGTTTAATAGATAGCTCTTTATTTGTTTAATTAAATTTTGTTTACCAAAATTTTGTAATAAGTCTTGTCCAGCTTGATTTAGACATATTATTACTGCTATATATTCACGATAGCTTTGACGCTTGATACATACACAATCTTGTATTAAGTCATAATCAATTAATATATTTTGCATTTGTGATATTGATAAACGATTACCAGCAATTTTGACAATCTTATCGACTCTACCTTTTAGTTCAAATTTATCGTTGTATAATGCAACGATATCTGCCATTAGTTGTTTTTCTTGCTTAAAAAAAGGAGATCTAACAACTAGTTGATCAGACTTTGTAGTAATACAAACATTATCAAAAGGCTTCCATAGTTTATCAATTAACTGTTGTCTATACGCAATAACTCCAGTTTCACTACTGCCATAAGCTTCAAGAATAGGGATGTTGTAACTATTTTGAAATTTAATCGCAATATCGGTATTTAATGCACTAGCTGATGAAATGAGCAAAGAGTTAGTGATAGGACTACTGATACTACCATCAAGGTGAGAAATAATTACAGGAGTCGTTATCAAAATATTGTTATCTTGAAGTAGCTTTTTGTGGATAAGTTCGGGTACAAATAGCCTTTCTGTGTGGATGATTTTTGGGTATAGCAGTGGCCATATTATAGCCCAGCTAAAGCCATACAGGTGCTGATGTGATACTGTTGTGAGCACATTGATATTCTTAAGATTAAAGCTTTGTATGACACTATTGATCGCGAAAGACTCTTGTTCAAGATTGTCTATGGTTTTGCTATAGCTTTTATATTCACCAGTAGATCCAGATGTGAAAAATATAGTTTCACAATCTTTTAATGTATATTCATTGATGATTTTTGTTGATAAATTAAGATCATTATCAGTTATTAAAGAGTCGTAATATTTTGCAAGCTTGGCAATTGTGCCAGATTTGTCATTTGGTATCATTATAGTAGTTTTACCTAAAAACTGACATGCTATCCATGTGCAACAAAATAAGTACATATCATCAACTGATAATGCAACTTTGCAACTATTACTTAGAATGATATCAAGGTGATTAGCTAAAGCTTTTATATCATTTAAAAACTCTTTTGCGATAATATTATTTGAATCTTTGATAAATATGATTTCAGAAGGATTTTGTGCATAAAATTCTAGTATTGATTTAAGTGTGCTTTTCAAAATATCTCCTAACAACAATTCTAATTATAATTTCACTAAGCATCATTAATCCTATAAGGACATAACTGATAAAACCGTTATAAAGTGTCCAAAATTGTATCGAACCTAATATAATAGTATATGTTGAAATACTGGCATTTATAGCAAAAAACACACACCAAGCTAATGTTGCATACCATGTGTATTTTATTGCATAGTCTGGTAGAGTCTCTTTGCTCATGCGAATTGCAAGTTTGGTAATCAGGCTTTTGTCTTGGAATAATGAATAACAAAAAACACAGAAGAGGCTAATACTTACAAAGACAGGGTATAGTAGCATAACGGTGATATTATCTACAATGATGGCTATCCCTGCAAGAAGTATCCCTACAATAGTAATAAGTTTCCAAGTGATGCTAGAATCTTTTTTTAAAATTAGTAATCTTAGTATAAATATTAAGACGACAATTAAGCCAAGATACTTTATCGAGAGTGAATTTAAGCCAATATAGACTATAAATGGATATAGTATAATAATTATCAATATAAAGAATTTAAACAGAGATTTCATTAAGTGTGTATTTAGTCTTGTGCTAGAGCTGCAATTATAGTATCAACAACATCCCCAACAGTACGAACAGATTTAAATTCCTCAGGTTTAAACTTGCGACCTGTGAAGTTTTGCAGTTGTACTACTAAATCAACAGCATCAATACTATCTAAATCAAGATCTTCGTATAGTGTTGAATCGAGAGTGACATCATCCTTATCTATTTCAAAAAGATTATTAAGAATATCCTGTAATTGTACGAAAATTTGTTCTTTAGAAAAGCTCATCAGTATATCCTTAAGATTTATTTTCTTCTACAAATTTAGCCAAAGATGCCACAGATTCAAAGTGTTTTTTGACATCTTCATCAGCAACTTCAAGACTTATATTATAGCGTTTTTTTAACGCAACCCCTATCTCTAAAGCGTCTATTGAATCTAGTCCTAAACCCTCTCCAAAAAGTGCTTCATTAGCATCTATTTCATCAGCTGTAATATCTTCAAGATTTAAGACCTCGATGATCATTTCTTTTATTTCTTGTTGCATGTTTTAAAGTACCTATTTTATAAAAAATCTAATTTAGTAGAGAGATTATACTGTAAAAATTTAGTTAGCCTACGAGCAGCTAGAGATGGTATCCCATCTGCCTCATCAATAAAATCTTGAGGATTAACCTTATCTCCAACAACTACTCTAAACAACGGCGTTGTTTCGGCAATGTTATACCATTTGGTATTTTTTGTCAAAGTAACAGGAGAGCATGAGATATGTATCATTCTTATAGGAGCATTTGTTCTAATTGCTAGTTGCGCGGCACCTCGTTTTAGCTTTGGTAACTGGTTGGGACTAGTTCTGGTACCTTCTGGGAACATTAACAAATTTCTACCTTCTACAAATATTTCATTTAAGCGTGAGAATGTTTGGTCAGGATTGATATTCGGGATATATCCAGCTGTTTCTATTACATGCTTATAATATGGGTTTTCCCATAAGCTTTGTTTGACAATATTATCGCAAAGCTTGAGTCTAGACACTATTGCAACATAGTCGATTAAAGTAGGATGATTAGCTATGAAAATACAACCTTGATCTTGATATAGTTTTTCAATACCTTCAAATTCAAATCGAATGATTCTAAAATGGTGAATAATTCCAATAAAAATTTTAAAACCAATGTTTATAGTGTGTTGAGCATGTATTGTGCGAGCACTTTTATCTTTTATAAATATTCTGACTAGAGGGAAGTATATATAACCTAATATTGCTCCAAAAAAGCTGAATAAAAAGAAACATATTCCTGTAGCAATTCTGCGATAAAATCTATTTAAGTATTTATACATAATTACATCTTCTCTATAGATATACGCTTTAAAAATAATGGATTAAGTTCATTACAAGCATACCAGTTTGCAAAAATAATTGCAGATGGGAGTCGATTAAATTTTTGTAATAATGTTTTGTTGTTATTAATCTCTAATTTTAAGCCTATACTTGACTGTGATAGTGGTTCTCTTGATATGACAAAACTAATTCCATAAGCAAGATTATCTGAGATATTAAGTTCATCAAAGATTTCTGGCACATTATCATCATAACAAGTAAACAAAACATTATCATAGTCTTGTAACTGTGTGATAGCGTCAATTAAACCCATTTCAAAAGTCTCGGTACCAGCAGCTATTGAGTTAAAAGGTATTTTTAGTTTCTGTTGGATTGATAGAAGTCCAGAAGGTGTATTATGCACAGATTGAGAAAATGCGTTTGGTGAAAGGATTTCTTGATTAGAAATATCTTTAAATATAGATAATGTATTTGCTAGTTCACCATGTTGAGATGCAAATACTATGGCATCTATTTTATATTTATGGAGTTGAGGTATGGATACTGAAAGAGCGATTTTGCTGGATTTACTACATCTTCTTCTCATAGCTGCAGCTATGAAGCTAGTATCGATGTTGATGTCCTGTTTTATCATTTCAAGGTATGATATATCTTTAAAATTTGATATGTCGTTTTTTCCTTGAGCTGTGGCTAAAACCGAATCTATATAAAATCTCATCCAATATGCTATTTTATTGTCTTTACTAGAATCTATCATATTGAAGTAAAAAAATGTATATCTATAACCTTTTTAAGTATTAAATACAGTTAACATACACTTAATTGTATTTAAACTAATCGTAATTGAATTTATACTTACAGGAAGTTATTCAAAATTATACAGAATATGAGTGGCAATGAAATCTATCTGAATTCGCTGGGTATAATCAATTGTTTAGGTGATTCTAAACAAGCTGTTTTGCAATCATTGCTTAGTAATCAAACTGGTTTGGTAACTGATAAGAATCTATTGTCGGGTCGCAAGACAATTGTAGGGCAAATAAATGATAATATACTTCCAAAAATTCCTCACCGATTAAAAGAATTTGATTGTCGTAATAACCAAATGGCTCTTCATGCCTGTATGCAAATAAATCATGATATAAGTCGAGTTATAGATAAATATGGAGCTGATAGGGTGGCTGTGGTTTGCGGTACTAGTACATCAGGTATAGATAATGGTGAACGAGCTTTAACTAAAAAGTTTATATCAGGTCAATTCCCCAAAGAATTTAGCTACAAGCAAGAAGAAACCGCAGGTCTTAGTGAATTTTTGAGGGAGTATTATAATCTTGAAAATATTGCTTATACTATATCAACAGCTTGTTCATCAAGTGGTAAAGCATTTGCCTCAGCTGCTAGATTATTAAAACAGAATTTGTGTGATGCAGTTATTGTTGTCGGTTGCGATACTCTTTGTGAATTAACATTAAATGGCTTTGATTGCTTAGATGCGATATCTCAGAACTTGTGTTTACCTTTTCATAATCAAAGAGATGGTATAAATATAGGTGAAGGCGCTGCAGCCTTTATTATGTCTAGAGATTGCTCAGAAATAGTACTTTTAGGTGTTGGGGAATCATCAGATGGTTATCATATTACAGCACCAGATCCTAGTGGTGAAGGTGCTAAATTAGCTATGATACAGGCATTGAGCTCTGCAAATCTAGTTCCTGATGATATCGGTTATTTAAATTTGCATGGTACAGCAACCATACTAAATGATAATATGGAAAGTAATGCAGTAAGGGATATATTCAAAGCACCTGTTGCGTGTAGCTCTACTAAATCTTTGACAGGTCATACACTAGGTGCAGCGGCAGCTACAGAGGTTGCGATATGTTGGTTATTATTATCAGATAATTACAATCCTAACAAAAAACTACCAAAGCAATACGATTCAGATAAGGATATTATTTCTGATATTGGTATAATAACTAGTAATATTCGATATCACAAGCCAAATTTCATGAGTAATTCGTTTGCTTTTGGCGGTAATAACGTAAGTGTAATTATAGGAAAGAAATAGATGCATAATATTGCCGATTTGATACCCCATGAACCACCTATGAGACTCGTTGATGAGTTTATAGCTTTTGAAGACAATACAGTACACTGTAGAACTATTGTGACTGATGGCAATATATTCTTCGATAAGCAATTAGATGGTATACCACACTGGGTAGCGGTTGAAATCATGGCTCAAACGGCTGCTTCCTATGGTAGAGCTAGTAAGCTTGCTGCATCTGACGCTAGTACCAATGAACCTCCAGTAGCATTTTTACTGAGTGTGAGAGGTTACAAGACAGATGTTAAAAGATATAAAACTGGTAGTGTTTTAGATATATTTGCTGAATGTATTATTCTTGATAAAGGGACAGGGGTATTTAGTTGCAAAGTATTGTTAGGTCAACAAGAAGTTGCATCACTTACGATCAATGCCTATCAGCCACAAAGTTTTGAAGATGTAAAAAAAGTTATTAGTAGAGAAATATAAAATATGAAAAAAATATTAGTCACAGGTGCGAGTAAAGGAATCGGTAAGGCTATAGCACTGAAACTTGCGGCTGAAAATAGGCATATAACTATACACTATAATACGGACAAAGTTGGTGCTGAAAACGTTCGTGATAGTATTCTTGATAAGGGTTTTCAAGCGGATATTATAAGTTTTGATATCTCTAACAATCAGCAGACAGAACAAGCTATTGGCGAGTATATCGAAAATCATGGTGCATTTTATGGAGTGATTAATAATGCCGGTCTTTGTAGAGATACTGCATTTCCAGCAATGACAAAAGATGATTGGTCAAGAGTTATAGATACTAATTTGGATGGTTTTTATAATGTTTTAAAGCCTTGTATTATGCCAATGATACAGCTTAGAAAAGGTGGTAGGATTATTACTATGGCTTCTGTATCTGGTATCGTGGGTAATAGAGGGCAGGTCAATTATAGTGCTGCAAAAGCTGGTATTATTGGAGCAACAAAAGCTTTGGCTGTAGAGTTAGCAAAAAGAAAAATTACAGTAAATTGTATAGCACCAGGTTTGATAGATACAGAAATGACGGATGATATCGAGCATTATGATGAGATTATCAAGCAAATACCAATGAAAAGGGCAGGTAGTGTAGAAGAGGTGGCAAGCTTAGCAGAGTATCTGATGTCGGATGCTGCAGCTTATATAACAAGACAGGTGATTTCTATTAATGGAGGACTTGCTTAATGCATAGAGTTGTTGTTACTGGTATGTCAGGCGTTACAGCTCTTGGTAGTGATGCTGATACTATTTTTGAATCACTATTAGCTGGAAAAGTCGCAACTAAGAGAATGCCTTGGGATGATATTCAAGGTCTTAATACTAAACTTGCTGCTCCTGTAACAGATTTTAAAATGCCAAATTATCCTCGTAAAAAAATACGTGGTATGGGTATGGTGTCAAAGTTAGCAACCGTAGCAACCTCGCAAGCATTAGCAGATGCTGATTTACTTGATAAGATAGATATATTAACTAGTGGTAGAACAGGTGTTGCTTATGGATCATGCTCTGGCAGCCCACAACCATTGTCTGATCTTTTGATGATTCTTACTGACAAAAAAATTGGCAATGTTAATGCAACAACTTATATCAAAGGTATGAGTCATACTTGTGCAGTTAATATAGCTTTATTCTTTGGGTTGACTGGTAGATTGATCCCGACATCTAGTGCATGTACCTCAAGTAGTCAAGCTATAGGATATGCTTATGAAGCTATTAAGTATGGTATGCAGGATGTGATGGTTGCTGGTGGAGCCGAAGAGCTTTGTGTAAGTCAGGTTGCAATATTTGACACATTATTCGCGACAAGTCAGATGAATGATACGCCAAGTCTTGCACCTAAACCTTTTGATAGAGATAGAGATGGTTTAGTTATAGGAGAGGGAAGTGCTACTTTGATATTAGAGTCATTAGAGCATGCTCAACAGCGTGGAGCAAAAATTTATGCGGAGGTTGTAGGTTATGGCACAAATTGTGATGCTGAGCACGTTACACAACCAACAGCCGAAAAAATGCAGATTGCTCTTAAACTTGCTTTAGAAGATGCACAGATAACACCAGATATGATAGGTTATGTTAATGCTCATGGTACATCGACAGAGGTTGGAGATATAGCTGAGAGTATTGCTACGCGTGAAGTTTTTGGTAGGGATATTAGCATCAGTTCATTAAAGGGCTATTTTGGTCATACACTAGGTGCTAGTGGCGCACTTGAAGCATGGCTAACTATAGAGATGATGAATAGAGGTGTATTTATCCCAAATGTGAATTTACAAAATGTAGATCAAAGGTGTGCTAGCTTAGACTATCTTGTAGATAAACAAAATATAGAGACTGAGTATGTGATGACTAATAACTTTGCTTTTGGCGGAGTTAATACATCTTTGATTTTTAAAAAATTTTAGAATAAAGATTATACTTTAGTCACAAAATTGATATGATATTTAACACAATTTTGTGAAAAGTTATAGGATACATAATATGAAAAAGATATTATTTTCATTGGTTGCTGCAGGCTGTTTTGTTTTGCCTTTATCTGTTTATGCTTCGGATGATATTCATGATGTGAGTATCAAGAATGCTATGGAAGTAATGCCTGAGAAAGTCAAAAATAAACTTGGCGATTTTAAGTTTTATTTTGGTAAAGATTCTAAGCCATTTGATTATTCAGCTGAAGGAACAATATATACTAGCAAAAGAACTAATGGTGCTTTTAAACATTATGAGAAATCTTGTAATTGGGTTTTTTATTCAGCATTAATTGATCTAAAAGAGCAATCACAAGCTGCAGGTGGCAAAGGGGTTGCAGATATCGAATCTAACTGGAAAAATAATCCTACATCAAGTAAAGATACTTATGTTTGTGGTGAGGGTCTCTTAATGTCTGGAGTTGCATTAAAAGGAGTTATTATCAAATAGTATTTTAACAGCATAACCTTGATAATGCTTTAATTCCTTGTCTAGGATTTCTTACAAAGGGGTTATTTTTATCCCAAGCATATCCCGCTAAGATTGATACAATTTGTTCTTTTATGTTTTTGGTGCTATTTTTATGAAATATTATATCCTGCAAGCTGCCTTCATACCAAGCGCTAACAAATTCTCTAAAAGTATTTATACCTATATATAACTCATCAACAAATTCCTTTTGCCAATCTACATCTATACCCTTTAGATGTCTATCAAGAGCATTTGCTGCTAAGGATGCTGATTTAACGGCAATGGTTATACCTGATGAAAATACAGGGTCTAAAAATTCAGCGGCATTACCAAGCAATGCAAATCTTTCGCCATAAAGTTTAGAAACATTTGATGAGTAACCTTTGATAGTTTGAACATCAGATCTAAGTATTGAGGCGGATGTTAAGTTTGCTAAATATGGCATTTGCTTTATAAAGCTATCTAGATTTTGTATATTGGTATTGTTATCAATGAAGTTCTCTGGCTTTGCAACTACTCCAATGGATGATGTTCCATCAGCAAAAGGTATTAGCCAGTACCAAATATCTCGATGTTCTGGATGAACGCTTATAAGAATTTTATTGCGATCAAAACTTTCATCGACAATATTATCATCTATATGACAGAAATATGATTGTCGCATTGGAAAGTTAGAAGGTTTCTCAAGATTAAGTAATTTTGGTAGCACTCTTCCAAAACCACTAGCATCAAGTACAAAATCAGCTTCTAATTTATATTGTTCTTGAGTTTCAAGATTTCTGATAGTCAGAGTAGTATAATCTCTTTCTTCAGCTACATGGGTAACTTCAGTATTATAGAATATTTTTGCACCTAGACCTTGAGCCTTATCAGCTAAAGCTTTGTCGAAAATCCCTCGTTTAACCTGAAAAGTATCACCATAACCTGTCGTGAATTTTTGATTAAAATTTATAGAAATAGAGTCTTTATTATTATTAAAAGTAGCGCCGTTTTTATGCTGAAATATTGCTTGTTGTTTAATTACATCAAGCATATCAGCTTCTTCAAAATACTGCATTGATTGAGGTAAGAGACTTTCACCTATTGAAAATCTTGGGAATATTTGTCTTTCAATGATAATTACATCATAGCCTTTTTTGACTAGTATTGCTGCTGCAACCGAGCCAGATGGACCAGCACCAATTATTGCAATAGTAGCCTTTAAATTATTATTGAGCATGCAAGCCTTAAACTTAGATTTACATCTGAATTTTAGCACTATTATGGATTATTAGATACTTCCATCGTTTACTTTTGCTTATAGTTTATGTATAAATGCTAAGAATAAAGTAGGTGTTTTTATTTTCTAACTTGGCAAGTTGAGCAACCAGTTAAATTTGCTACAAACTTGATTCTAGTTGAGAGATATCTCATTATAGCAATTACAATACCTAATCCAATTATGGCAATTGTACTATATATGATTGATTTGACTGGGGTATTGAATATATTACCAAGTTGATATACAACTACAGCAGAAGTGTAGGCTATAGTTGAACTCCATAATATAGATAATATTGCCCAACCTCGAGTAGATTCTCTGACTGTGGCACCAATCACCGAGATACATGGTATATATAGCAATACAAATAATAGATATGAAAATGCAGCTAGCCCAGAGCTAAATTTACTTGTCATATTACCCATAGCAGAGCTACTCATATTAGCATCTGCCTCATTACTTGTGATTGGGTTTAGATCCATGTTGAAAAGGTTATCCCAAGTTGTATAAATAGCATTTTTGAAGTTATCGGTAATGCTATAGCTATCAGGAATACCTTGACTATCATCTTGCGTATAAAGAGTATTTAAAGTACCTACGACAACTTCTTTTGCAAGTACCCCTGTCATTAAACCAACAGTAGCTTGCCAGTTATCATCACTAACTCCCATAGGTGCAAATATTGGGGTTATTTGTTTACCTGCATAGCTAAGAGCAGATTCATTCTTAGTGACATCAATACTATTTAGACTACCAATAATAATAGCTATTGGGACAATAACTTTACCAGCTTTAAGTAGGAATGATTTTAAACGATTCCAGCTATAAAGCATAATTGTACTAAAATGTGGTAAGTGATACTTTGGTATATCCAGTACAAAAGGAGTTGCTTCATTTTTTAGGAATGTAAATTTAATAACATATCCAGTTAAAATTGCAGCGATAATTCCTAGTAAATATAATAAAAATATTACAGATGCTCCGTGCTCTGGAAAAAATGCTGTTGCGAATACCGAGAAAATAGCAAGTCTAGCTCCACATGACATAAATGGCGACATCATAATAGTCATTAAACGATCTTCTCGAGTTTCTAATGTTCTAGATGCCATAATTGAAGCAACATTACACCCAAAACCAACAATCATGGGTACAAAAGCTTTGCCAGATAGTCCTATAGATTGCATAAATCTATCGATAACAAAAGCAGCTCTTGACATATATCCAGAGTCTTCAAGTAAAGATAGAAATATAAACAAGAATCCAATTTGTGGAATAAAAGCAAGAACAGTATTAATACCTGTACCTAAACCTTGAGAGAGTATCATAGTCAACTGTTCAGGTAGACCAATAGCATTTGAGTAGTATGCTACACCATCTATAAATACTGATGCTGTAAAGTCATCAAATAAGGGTTGAACAGCAGATCCAAATGTGATTGAGAAAAAGAACATTAGATACATCATCATAAGAAATATAGGTATACCTAAAAATCGATTCATACATACAGAATCTAATATTTGAGTTACATTTCTACGAGATTTTGAAGCTGTATAATTTACAGTTTTCTCAATAATATCATCAACAATACTATAACGAATTTCAGGTATCTTGTGTCCTGAGTTTGTAATTAGATTAGCATGTTCAGTAAGAAGTGAATCAGTATCAATATTTGGAGAGTCATGCTCTAACTGAATAGTTCTACCTTCATAGAGCTCTCCTGCTAACCATAAATTTGCTATATTAGATTGGCGTAGTTGTTGTAATTGATTATCTAATGCTAATATATCTTCGGAGTAGTGAGATCTTAAGTCATAGTGAGGAGTTAATTGTGGCTTTACAAGAGCATTTTTAAGCTCATTTATACCAACACCTTTTGATCCTATCACAGGAAAAACATTTATTCCTAAGAGTTTCGACAAGCCATCAAAGTTAATTACGACGCCATTTTTGTTAGCAACATCAACCATGTTGATAGCTAAAATCATAGGTACATTTAGCTCTAATAGCTGAATAGTCAGATACATGCTTCTTTCAAGATTAGATGCATCTAGCACATTTATGATAGCATCGGGCTTTTCTTGAATAACATAGTTAAAAGCTATTTGCTCATCTATAGAGCTATTATCTGATGCGGATAGACTGTATATGCCAGGAATATCAACAATCTCAACTTGTTGATTGTCAACTTTAAAATATCCTACTTTTTTATCTACTGTAACACCAGACCAGTTTCCAACTTTTTGGTTAAGTCCTGTAAGGACATTAAAAATTGTTGTCTTACCACAATTTGGATTACCTACTAAGGCATATCTCATGATTTGATCTCCTCTAGATCTAATAAATCTAGCTCTTTTATACGTATTGAAATATCAGCATTTCTCACGCTGACTTGGCATGGACCACCAAAAATAGCTTTGCGCTTAATCTCAAGAATTTTTCCAGGTAATAGTCCTAAGGATAAAAGTCTATTTCTGTATGCGACAGGACAATTATGGAGATATCCTCTAATTAAATATTGTGTTTTAGTCTTGTATTTTGACATTTACCAATTCCATAAATGATAATTATTATCAATAATTGTGTAGATTATAGTTTCTACATGCTCTTTTTTCAATAAATCTTTTCTTGGTTGTAACAATTAAATATTTTGGTAGTATTTGAGCAGTGTTTTAGCTATGAATAAGAGATATTTTTTTGTGGCACACCCAGAGGGACTCGAACCCCCGCATCCGCCTCCGGAGGGCGACGCTCTATCCAGTTAAGCTATGGGTGCTATATCTACTTATGTATAAAACCAAAGTAAATTTTATCAAAGATATAATTATACACAAAAGCATATACAAGATAAAAAATAACAAAGCCAATATCAACGATTATAGCTTCTATCAGTCCCATATCTAGCATATAAGCAACAAGTGGAATTGTTACAATCAAAAGTCCAGCTTCAAAAAGAATAGCATGTAATACTCTTATAATAACGCCTCTTTTTGAGCGACACATATCTGCTTTATGCTCGATGGCATCAAAAATATAGTTATAAATGAGATTCCATAACATAGCAATTATAGATACTATGATGGCTAGTCCTGCGATATGAAACATATCTTTATGCAAAACAAACATAGCAAATGGGGTAAATATTAATATACCAAAAAATTCAAAACCAATGGTATGAATTAATCGAGCAGTGAAGCTCATACTTTTCTTTAACAAAATAGACCAGCTTATAGAGAAATAATTTTTATGAAGCAATTCTAACAAAAAAAATACAAAAAAATCTTGAAAATGACTTTTTTGGCTCAATATGTAGTTTTGCAAGTACTTAGAATATGTAGATTTTCTAAGTTGCACAAAATTTAAAACATTTTTAAAGAAACAAAATAACAATAATTAACAAAGGAGTAAGATTGTTATGAACATTCGTCCATTACAAGACAGAGTATTAGTACGTCGTGCAGAAGAAGAAACAAAATCTGCAGGTGGAATTATCTTAACTGGTAGTGCTCAAGAAAAGCCAAGTCAAGGTGAGGTTGTAGCTGTTGGGAATGGTAAGAAATTAGACAACGGTTCCACTCAGCCAATGGATGTCAAAGTAGGCGATAAAGTACTATTTGGTAAATATTCAGGCAGTGAAGTAAAAGTAAATGATGAGACTCTTCTGATGATGAGAGAAGATGACATCATGGGTATTATCGGATAATCAAAAAATCTTACAAATTTCAAAGGAGAAATTAAATATGGCTGCAAAACAAGTTTTATTTTCAGATGAAGCTCGTGCAAAAATGCTAGATGGTGTGAATACTCTAGCTAATGCTGTAAAAGTTACTTTAGGTCCTAAAGGTCGTAATGTTGTTTTAGACAAAGCTTATGGTGCACCAACAATCACTAAAGATGGTGTATCTGTTGCTAAAGAGATCGAACTTGAAGATAAGTTTGAGAATATGGGCGCTCAAATAGTTAAAGAAGTAGCATCTAAAACTGCTGATGTAGCAGGTGATGGTACTACTACAGCTACTGTATTAGCTCAAGCGCTACTTACAGAAGGTCTAAAAGCAGTTGCTGCGGGTATGAACCCTATGGATCTAAAAAGAGGTATTGATAAGGCTGCTGCTAAATTAGTAGAAGAGCTAAAAGTACTTTCTAAGCCTTGTTCAGATACTAAATCTATCGAGCAGGTTGGTACAATCTCTGCTAACTCTGACTCTACTGTAGGTAAGCTTATCGCTGAAGCTATGGCAAAAGTTGGTAAAGAAGGTGTAATCACTGTAGAAGAAGGCAAAGGCTTTGAAGATGAGCTTGATGTGGTTGAAGGTATGCAATTTGATAGAGGTTATTTATCTCCATATTTTGCGACAAACCAAGAGAATATGACTACTGATCTAGAAAGCCCATATATATTACTAGTTGATAAGAAAATCTCTAATATCCGTGAATTACTTCCTGTATTAGAAGGTGTTTCTAAGTCTGGTAAAGCTTTACTAATAATTGCTGAAGATGTTGAGAGTGAAGCTTTAGCTACTTTAGTTGTTAACAATATGCGTGGTGTAGTGAAGGTATGTGCTGTCAAAGCTCCTGGTTTTGGTGATAGAAGAAAAGCAATGCTTGAAGATATCGCAATTTTAACAGGTGCTACAGTTATATCTGAAGATCTAGGTATGAAGCTAGAAGAAGCTAATATGGAGCATTTAGGTACAGCTAGTAGAGTACAAGTATCTAAAGATGACACTACTATTATTGATGGTGCTGGTAACAAAGATGCTATTGTTAATAGAGTTAATCAATTAAAAGCGAATGTTGCTGAAGCTACTTCTGATTATGATAAAGAGAAGCTACAAGAAAGATTAGCTAAGCTATCTGGTGGTGTTGCTGTAATTAGAGTTGGTGCTGTTACAGAAGCTGAGATGAAAGAGAAAAAAGATCGTGTAGATGATGCTCTTCATGCAACTCGTGCAGCTGTAGAAGAAGGTATCGTTGCTGGTGGTGGTGTTGCTCTTATCAGAGCTCAAAAAGCACTAGACGGCTTAACTGGTGATAATGATGACCAAAATCACGGTATCGCATTACTTAAAAAAGCAATCGAAGCACCATTAAGACAGATCGTATCAAATGCTGGCGGTGAGTCTTCTGTAGTTGTTAACGAAGTAAAAGCTAAAGAAGGTAACTATGGCTATAATGCTGCTAATGATACTTATGGTGATATGGTTGAGATGGGTATCTTAGATCCTACTAAAGTTACTCGTTCAGCTCTACAACATGCTGCATCAATCGCAGGTCTTATGATCACTACAGAAGCGATGGTTGCTGAAATCAAAGAAGATGCTCCTGCTATGCCTATGGGTGGCATGGGTGGTATGCCAGGCATGATGTAATATTTCTTCAAAATCTTTTTTAAAAATTCTATATATTTCTTTGTAATCTCATATAATAGCTTTTACAAATTATTAAAAAATAAGAGTTATTATATGAATGTTATGGAATATTTACGAAAACAAGTTATACAAGACTTGTTCGGATTAAGTTCATTTAAAAATAACTGGGATAATTCTTGGAAAGATGCGATTAATCAGAGAATAGCTGTAAATGGTGACTATATAACTTCAAATATTTTAGATTTGGGTGATGAGTTAAGAGAAGTGTTCCTTACTACCAATGCTGGAAGAAATCAGTCAGGTGTTAGTCAGGCAGGAACAACTTGGGAAGCTTTAGTTTGTTGGTATTTAAATCTTTGTCTTATTAATACGAATGTCGTTGTAATAAAACAAAAGAGAGCTAATGTTCCAACTCCGATTTCAGATGCTTTAACAGTTATGTATGGAGCCTCTCCATCAAATACTGAAGCTGATTTAATTGCAATTGTATTTCCATTTGAAGATGAGTATTCATCAGATATAAATGACTTACAAGATTATGAAATATTTGATAATAAAATATTATTTAGAAGAAATAAGTTCTTATATTTAGATGCATTAAATATATTAGTTGATAGAGATGCTAATAACATAGATGTTAATGTTATTCAATGTAAAACTAATTGGAATGATAATGCACAAATTCCAATGTTATGGGATATGGTATACAGTGCACAAGGCTTTCAAAATAACAATATAAGTGTTGGAGTTAATAATTATTCATTAGATAGTTTCAATAATTTTTCATACTCATTTGTAACTGTACCAACAACTGATCCTGAGGGTATAAATCAAGATTCTGTTTGTGTAAAGAGGGTTATTACATTATCAGGTGGAAATTACTGGGGTAAAGCAACTAGACACAATGTTGCAAGTTCATTAAAAGAGATATTTAATAGAAATATGTCCAACGGTATACAACCAAATGTGAGAACAAATTTAACAAACTCTCTTAATGAAATTAATACTACATTTTCATATTTTAATTTAACAGATTAAAGATAAGTTTTGCAATTTCTTTAGCCATTAATGGGGGTACTGCATTGCCAACCTGAGTATATTGAGGAACTTCTACTTTTCTCTTCTCTCCCCCTGTAGTTTCTTTAGACCTAAATTCAAAATAATCAGGAAAAGATTGAAATCTAGCTTGTTCTCTAACAGTCATTGCCCGAGGATATATAGGATGAATTACATCATCAGGAATAGAAACAACTGTTGGTGATGGTGCATTAAGTTTTAAAGGTCTTTGTGAATGTTTTTTAGTTGCTAATTCTAAAATTAATTCAAGTAATGTATTTTCATTGTTTGCAAGTAAATAATTATCAGGTGACTTTGCAGGATATTCACAACTTTCTAATAGTAATTTTATATCTTTTAATAATTTATCATCTTTTGTAGTGTTGTATTTAGCAGATAAATTAAATATTTTTGATGATACATTATTTCTTGAAAGATATTGATACATTCTAAATCTTAATGTGACTTTTTCTGTATGTTTTCGCTCAATTTGATTTAATATAGTATTTTCATTAAATTTTGTTTTAATGACATTCTTAAATCCACTCTTTTTATTTATTTTATTTAAATAACTAGTTTTTGCTCCATCAATTAAATCACTAAGTGCATCTTCTACATTATAATATTTATTTTGTTTAACTGTAGGGATAGGACATAACGGGCTTATTTCTTTATCTTCATAATAGTCTTCGCTTTTCCAAATATTATCGAGTGAAAATATATTTTTTGTTATGGCAATGTCTTCTCTTATGGCTAAAAGCATGACTCTTGGTCTGTGTTGTGCCACACCATAATGCATTGCATTTAATTGTAACTCTTGAACAATGTACTTAGCATCACATTCTTCTAAAAATTGTTTTATTTGTTTGAATGGGGATTTTTCATTATGTTTGTTAAAGTTCTGTCGCATACCTAAAACATTTTCCATTAAAACAGCTTTCGGTTTAAAGATATCTACATATTCTAAGTATTGCCAAGGCAATATGTTTCTATGGTCTTTTGGGTCTCTTTTTCCAGCAAGTGAAAAGCCTTGACAAGGAGGACCTCCAACTATTAAATCAAGCTCTCCTATTTTAGTTTTTAGTTTTTTAAGCAATTGAGGTTTTTCAAGTAAAGTTAATGTTTCTCCAACAAAAAGTTTTGAATCTAATTGCTCTTCAATAGATTTATTTAAATATTTACTCCATTCTATATTATCATTAATTTTTTCAATAAAATTGTGATAAAAAGTCTCTGCTGCCATGGGAGATTTTTCGACTGCAAAAAGTAAATCAAAACCTTCTGATTTAAATCCTAAAGATAATCCTCCACAGCCAGCAAATAAGTCGATATATTTCATCAAGCTCCCCTTTATATCTGTAAAATTGAATTATATAAAAACTAAATTGAAAAGTCCAGGAATTGTTATGCTAATTAGCATAAAATGAACAAATAATATTTATTCTTAATTATGATGTATATAATCATTCTATGAATTATTAACAAGTAATATATTTTATGGGTTCAATCTCAACAGATAATAAAGTTCTTGGATTAAAAGATGTCACTATAATGGCAGTCACTGCTAACTTTGGTATTCGTTGGATACCTGTTGCTGCGGGTTTAGGAGCATCAGCAATATTTTTTTGGATACTTGGTGCTTTGGTATTTTTCTTGCCATTAGTTGTTATAGCTACACAGTTGTCACGTAAGTATCCTGATGAGGGCGGTATGTATGCTTGGACTACTAGAGCTTTGGGTGAAAAATCAGGCTTTATGGTTGCATGGCTTTATTGGATTAATACGATATTTTACTATCCAGCAGTTCTAATATTCTTGGCTACAAATTTTGCTTACTTTATCAGTAAGCCTGAGTTGGTCGAGAATCATTATTATATTACTGTGGTGGTACTGATAGCTTTTTGGTTGATTACGGTAATTAGCTTTTATGGTCTAAAGGCAAATAAATATCTAGTAGATATTGGAGGTATTTTAGGCTCATTTATACCTGCTATTGTGATAATCGTCCTAGGGGTGGCAGCTTATCTAGCTGTAGGGCATAGTGCTACTGATTTTTCTGTGGCTAACATAGCTCCTCATGGTAGCTCGTGGGACAATCTTTCTACTTTGACTATTATTATGTTTGCTATGGCTGGTATTGAGATAATTCCTACTTTTGCCAACTCTGTTAGAGATGCTAAGAAAAACCTCTATTATGGCTTGATTCTATCTGCTTTTATACTACTTGGACTATATATACTAGGTACAGTAGCCTTGAATTTGGTAGCATCTCCAGATGATATTGGTAAGGCATCTGGATTGATGACTGCATTTGAGATTATAGGTCATCAATTTCATTGGGCATGGTTTCCTAAACTAATGGCATTTTTATTAACATTTGCTGAATTTGCCGCAGTTAGCATTTGGTTATTAGCACCTGTTATTATGTTTTTTAAATGTACTCCTAAAGGGATTTTGCCGGACTGGTTGCATAAGACTAACAGGCACGATTCTCCAAGAAATGCTTTGATATTTATGGGAGTGTTGGTTACCTTTATAGTTGTATTTACAAACTTGTTGCCATCAGTTGATGCGATGTATCAAATCTTGATCCTTATGGCTACTGTACTTTATTTTATCCCTTATTTATATCTTGTAATCGCTTATATCAAGCTTATGAATCATAAGATAAAATATCTGTTTGCAGTACTAGTTTTTGTATCGACATCATTAGGTATAATATTTAGCTTTCAACCACCAAGCGATATGAATGATGCTTATGAGATTGCAATATATGAATCAGAACTAATTTTAGGGCCAATGATTTTTATATTTGTAGGATGGTTTTTGTATAAGTTTAGAAAATAATGGTTAATACTTTCCTACAACCTTGTCGAAAGCTTTTGTTGTCAAAAATCTTTTGAGAGTTGTCATAATCCAAGTTGCTTTTGTTATAAAGTATCTAGGTCTTGGTTTTTTTGCTACAAGAATTTTTTCAACAACTTTAGCTACTTCAATTGCTGGTAGGTTAAAAGGGATAGGTTTGTGATTACCAAGCATTATTCTATAGTATTCTTTATTGTGAGGTGAATTTTCTACTTCAACATTATCGATAGTCTTTAGAGCATTCTCTCTAAATTTACTTGTTACAGGTCCAGTATTTAATAGGCTAATGAAAATATTAGTATCCCTAAGTTCAAGGCGCATAGTATCAGTCATACCTTCTAGTGCATATTTACTAGCCACGTATGATCCGCGAAACCTCATACCAATAAGCCCTAATATTGAACTATGCTGTATTATTTTCCCATAACCTTGTTTACGCATGATTTTTATAGCTTTGTTAGTTAGATTGTGTACCGCAAATACATTGGTTTCAAACTGCTTTTTGATAAATTGCGTATCGATATCTTCTAATGCGCCAACTTGTCCAAATCCAGCATTATTAAATACAGCATCTAATTTGCCACCAGTTTTAGCTAAAATAGCCTCTAAGGTCTGATCAACCTGCTGATAATTAGTGACATCTATCAAGTAAGTATCAAAGCCTTCAGCTTTGAGCTTATCTACATCTTCTTGCTTTCTAGCAGAAGCAAAAACTTGATATCCTTTATCTCGAAGATAGCTGGCTGTTGCGTAGCCAATGCCACCATGCGAGCAACCTGTTATTAGAATATTTTTTTTGTTATCCATATTTATAAAATCAAACTCACTTCATTGAGTTAGTTTATTTTAAGTCTACTAAATAGTCAAAATAAGAAAAAATTTAAATATTTAAGCTGCTGTAAAAATATTTAAAAAGAGTTGTTTTTATATAATGATATTGTAAACCATTTAAATAAATAATGGTTTACAATTTGTGAAATATAAAACTTAAGGACAGAAGATATGTTTAAAAAAATATTTTTAATAGGAGCTTCTTTGTATGCCTCAGCGTATGCAAACGATATTGAGCTAATTGTTAAATATAAAGATAATCAAAATAAAACTGGAGCTGTATTTAGTGCTAATTCTATAGGCACTAGTCAAGCCCAAAATTATCAAGTCCTTGAAGAGATTGATTCGAGAACAAAAATTGTAAAAGTAAACGATGGTCAGCCTTTACAGCCAACTACTACAAGTTTAAAGACTCAATCAAGTAGTGCGGCGCAAAAGGCATCAAACAGTAATGCTTATGCAGCTGCTAAAAGTTTTATGGATAGTAATCCAAATGTTGAATATGCTATCCCAAAAAATTCAAAAATGTATGCTTATGATTTAAACAACACACAAGCAGCTAATACAGTGGACTTTCAAAATGACATAATAAGTTGGGGACAACAGTGGGATATGCAGAGCCCTAAAGAAGTCACTGGTGGAATCGATGCATATGGTGCATGGGATTTGGTTTTAGATAGGTCAAAGAGAGTTGATGTTGCTGTAATTGATTCAGGATTAGCATATGCCGCTCCTGAAGATATATCAAAAAAAATAGATAGAGATTATAGTCATTATTATTTCTTTATGAAAAATAGAGAGCTAAGAGTATCTAGTAATATCTATGATAATGGTAGTTTTCATGGGACTCATGTAGCCGGAACAGTAGCTGCAAATGGTCCTAAAGTTAAAGGTGTAGCAGGGGCGATAGATGGTATTAAGATTTTGCCTATTAGAGCTCTAGGAGATGATGGTAGTGGTGATACATACGCTATATTAGAGTCTGTCAAATGGGCAGCTGGAGCACAGGTATATGCAAAAAATAGTAGTGGCCAATATCTAGAGAACAACAAAGCTCCGGTTAAAGTTATTAACTTAAGTCTTGGAATGTCTAGGATTGATCCATATACAGGACAGCCTATAGTCAGTCAAGATGAGTGGAGAGATAACTATATGGGTACACTATGCCCAGCATGGAAAGAAGCTATTCAGACTGCCCATGAAAGGGGTGTAACAGTAGTTATTGCTGCAGGTAATGATGGCAAAAACTTATTTAATGACATACCATCAGGTTGTAGAGATATAAATGCGATAGTTGTTGAATCTACAGGACCAAAAGGGTTGTTAGCACCTTACTCGACATACTATGCTCCTGATGGAATTCTAAAATGGAGAGTAAACAGTCTAGTTGTTAGAGCTCCTGGTGGAGATAGTTATAATTATGGCAAAACAGCACAGATTTACTCTACATTAAATAACTATGAGTATGGCTATATGCAAGGCACATCTATGGCTACACCTCATGTTGCTGGTATCATTGCGTTATTGTACGCGAACTTACAAGAGTCACAGTCTCCAGCTCAAGATATAAGTATAGTAAGAAAGGCTCTAGAAGATTCAAAGGATATTTATAGTCCAAATATTGTCAATGCTAAAAACTCATTGAAGAATTTAGGAAATACTAGCCAAAAACAAGCAGCTTAGATAATTATCTTAGAAGAAAAGAGTTATTTAAGATTCTTAAGAGCTTCTTTAAGCTCTAAATCTCTAATATTAGCATCAAAAATACATTCTGTTTTTTCTAGTATAAATTTTTGGATTTTCTCAGCATCATTAGCAAAATGAGTAACCAATTCTTTCACAGTTTCTTCTGATATATGATTTCTTTGCGCAAATTCTGCAATATTTTCTATAGTTTTTGACATTGTAACTCCCTTATTAAATAATTTTTTTAATTTTTCCAAATACCTTATTTAGAAACCCTTTTTTTGCTCGTAATTTATTAGCTTTTTTTATTTCATTGAGTCTTTGCATTTGTTCTACAGAATCTTGAATCGACTCTACAGTTGCTAAACTATTATCTTGCTGATGGCTTTCATCAGAAAAAGTTTCATTATCTACAGTTTCGATAGGTTGATTTTGTTCAGAATAAGTATTAGGGTCATTTAAATCAGCATATTTTAAATCAAGACTAGCAGTCTTCGGAGCTTCGGGTTTCATTGAAAATTTATTCTCGGTTATGACATACATATCATTTTCATTTTTTCTGATGAAACCTTGATCTCTAAGTACTCTACGATATTTGTATATTAGGCTTCTAGAGACTCCAAAACCATCTGCTAACTGAGCAACACTATAGCCTTGCTCAATAGCTTTTAGAATAGCTTTTTTTATAGCGAATTCTTTCTCGTTAGGTATTTTCATATTAAAATATTTGACCCGAAAAATATTTAGTTAATTATAGCTTAGCGATTAAATTTATACAACTTGTCCCGAGGCCCAACCAGAAGCCCAAGCCCACTGAAAATTATATCCACCTAGCCATCCGGTTACATCGATAACTTCACCGATAAAGTATAATCCTTTGACTTTATTGGCTTCTAAAGTCTTAGATGATAATTCATCACAGCTAACACCACCTAATGTAACTTCTGCGGTACGATAGCCTTCAGTTGTCTGAGGATATATTATCCATTGATGGAGCTGTTGGTCAATTTTATTTATCTGTTCCGCAGATAAATCACATATTTTTTTTTCAAGTAGAGAGTTCTCAAAAAATGCATTAATAAGATTTTTAGGCAGTAATTCTGATAGAGTGTTTTTTAGTGTGACTTTTGAGCCTTGCTCTTTTTTTGAAGTTAAAAAATCAGTAATATTTGCATTTGGAGAAAGGTCGATTTCAACACTCTCCCCTGAGTACCAATAAGATGATATTTGTAAAATGGCTGGACCACTTAATCCTTTATGTGTAAAAAGGATATTCTCATCAAAACTTGCTCGATTATTTGAAACTCTACAATAAGTTGATACACCACGGAGTTGTCCAAATTTTTGTTGATCTTCTGAGTTAAAAATAAAAGGTACTAGACCAGCTCTTTGAGGATTAACTTTTAAGCCAAATTTTTTGGCGATTTTATAACCAAATCCAGTTGCACCCATAGTAGGTATAGATAAACCGCCAGTAGCAATCACTAGTGATTGACATATATATTCACCAGCGCTGGTTGTTAGATAGAACATGTCTTCTTTTTTTGTAATGTTATCAATAGTTGTATGCAACTGTATCTTAGCTTGATATTTCTGGCATTCATCTAACAGCATATTAACGATATCTTTAGCTTTGTTATCACAAAAAAGTTGGCCTAGAGTCTTCTCATGATAAGGAATGTTGTACTCACTAACTAGACTGATAAAGTCCCATTGAGTATATCTTGATAGAGCAGATTTCATAAAGTGCTGATTATCAGCTAAGTATCTATCGGCTGCGATATTGTAATTTGTGAAATTACATCTTCCACCACCAGACATTAGAATCTTTTTGCCTATTTTATTAGCATGGTCTAATACTAGTACATCACGAGCTCTTTTGGCTGCTTCTATAGCACACATAAGCCCAGCCGCACCGGCACCGATTATTATTACATCATAATTTTTGATAGACATAAGATTTAAAGATCCTTTAGTTTATACCAGTATAACCCAACAATTATAAACATTAAAATCAAGTAAATACTTATAATGTTTGTAATATTATGAGCATGCACATAGCTCTGTAAAAATGATGTCAAACTAGTCATTGAGATATTCACAAAATACATAATTGCTGCTGCAGTTCCAGGGATATGGCGAAACATTGAGATACCTTTTCCCATCGATAATGGAAAGATTGATCCACATGTGAAGTAAACAGCCATGGTAGCAATAATAATCAAAGATATACTATTGTTTATTAGACTAATTATAAAGAAGATAGCAGTAAGGATTATGAATAAATGGATAACTACAAAAAATATTTTACCAACAGAGTAGTGATCTAATAATTTACGCCCAAGTATTGGTGCTGGTAGGAAAGCGCAGCCTAAAAATATAGCTAATTTACCAAAGTATGCAGCTGAATATCCCATTACATCTTGAATTAAAAAAGGGCCTAAGGTATTGAAACTAATGATAAGTGAATAGGCTATTCCCATTGCTATACAGAGAGTCATAAACTCTCTATTAGTTATCACTTCGGTTATATCTTGTTTGATTTTGGCTGTACTTAGTTTTGATTTTTTACTAAGTGTTTCTGGGATATAGATGAAAACTAATATTGTCAGCAAGGCTACTATGATACTGAAGAAGTAAAATCCAGATTTCCAACCAAAAGCATCTTGTAAGAAGCCTCCAATTATAGGTCCTGCAATAGGTCCTAATCCCCATAAAAATCCCATTGTTGGTCCAAGTTTTAGAAGCTTCTCAGGTGGCAGAATATCTGAAAAAATACCTCGAGTAACAACTCCCATGGATCCCATCAGAAATCCTTGACAAAATCGTGAGCCTAGCAATACATATTCATTTGGTATTAGAGTAGGTAGTAAGCTAACTATGACAAATAGTACACATGATGTTCTAAGTAGAACTTTACGACCTATACCATCAGTAATGATCCCTATTAGGAGATTGCCTATAGCATATCCTATCAGATATATTGATATCACCATTTTTGAAATAGAAGCAGTTGTATTAAGAGAAGTACTAATAGCAGGTAAAGATGGTGCAAATAAATCTATACTCATACCCATTAGTATTGGGAATGAAAGCAATACAAGCATTCTTATTTTATGCTGATAATTATTAGTCGTAAAATTATTTTGTTTAATCAATTTGTTTTTTAAGAAAGAACTTTGAGAGAATGATTTTAGCAGATTTTGCTAGTGATTGAATAGTCACTAGCAGTATATAAGTAATATATTCTTAGATATTAATATCTACCTTGTTGGATCATAGCATTAGCTACTTTTTCAAAACCTGCAAGGTTTGCACCAGCTACTAAGTTGTAGCCAAGACCATATTTCTCAGATGCGAATTTACAAGCATCAAAGATATTAGCCATAATTTGCTCTAACTTAGCTTCTACTTCTTCAGCAGTCCAAGCTATTCTAGCAGAGTTTTGACACATTTCTAAACCAGAAGTAGCAACACCACCGGCGTTAGCAGCTTTACCTGGAGCTAGAATTACACCTTTCTCCATTAAGAATTCGATAGCTTCATTAGTTGTAGGCATGTTAGATGCTTCAACAACATATTTAACACCAGCATCGATAAGCTTTTGAGCATCTTCAACATCGATCTCGTTTTGAGTAGCAGAAGGGATAGCGATATCTCCTTTAACTCCCCAAGGCTTTTGACCAGCATGGAAAGTAGCACCGAATTTCTCTGCATAATCTTGCATAGAAACTTTGCCTTCACGGATTTGTAATAAGAAATCAATTTTTTCTTCTGTTGTGATACCTGCTGGGTCATGTACAAAACCTTTTGAACCAGAGATAGTAACAACTTTACCACCTAATTGAGCAACTTTCTTACATACACCCCAAGATACGTTACCATAACCAGAAACTACAACAGTTTTACCTTGAAGAGTTTCGCCGTCATGTTTAAGCATATTTTGTAAGTAGAAAACTGCACCATAACCTGTAGCTTCAGGACGGATTAAGCTACCGCCTGACTCTAAAGATTTACCAGTTAATACACCGTTTTCAAAAGCACCACGGATTCTTCTGTATTGGCCATACATGTAGCCAATTTCTCTACCACCAACACCAATATCACCTGCAGGAACATCGATATCTGGACCGATATGGCGTTGTAATTCAGTCATGAAGCTTTGGCAGAAATTCATGATTTCTGCATCAGTTTTGCCTTTAGGATCGAAGTCAGAACCACCTTTACCACCACCCATAGGAAGTGTAGTTAAACTGTTTTTAAATATTTGCTCAAAACCTAAGAATTTGATGATTCCAGAATATACGCTAGGATGGAATCTAATACCACCTTTGTAAGGACCTATTGAACCATTAAATTGATATCTGTAACCTCTATTAACCTGAACATTACCATCTCTATCAATCCATGGAACTCTAAATGTAATTCCTCTTTCTGGCTCAACGATTCTTTCTAGAATATTTTCTTCGATGAACTTTGGATTTTTTTCTAATGCTGGCTTAAGAGTAGAAAAAACTTCTTTCACAGCTTGAATGAACTCTTTTTCATGTCCATCTCTTTTTTCTACTTTAGCGATTACGCTATCAATATATTTTTGAGCATCCATTTATGCATCTCCTTTGTGATTTGAAAATTTATTTAGAATATTTCTCATATACGAAGTCGACTCCCTCATGAATTTTCATGATGAATCATATAAGAGAATATCCTACATGTACAAGTTTGCATTTTACCAAATCAGTTTACAACGAACTTGGCTTAATTAACATGATTTTATAATAATATTTTATTAATAAAAATCAAATAATCTAATTTCATATATAAAAATATTTTACAAAAAATTGATTATTGTTTAGTCTAATGAGATAAATAATATTTTTCGTTAAATTAAACCAAAAGGAATAGAGCATGAGTATGTCATTTGGTTATAACTTTATGAGTCGTATTTGGAACCTCTAACAGCAGGAGAATAGTGTATGTATATTTCAAACTTTTATTTCAAAATAAATTATTCATTAATACCAAAAAACCATAAAACATACACTAAGCGAAAACCTCTTATTCTTTAAATTTATTTTATTGATTGAAGTTTAGGAGGACAAAATGGGTAGTCAAAATCTAAGTATACAAAAAATACCAAAGGCTAAGCAATTAATTGTAGTAACCACATCAAATTGGCAGAGTGTATCGGGGAAGCTTTGGTTTTTTGAAAAAGACAATCAAAATAATTGGTTGGCTAAGAAATTAGCGACTACTGTAGTAGTTGGTAAGAATGGCATAGCTTGGGCAGATAGCATATATCAAAGTCTAGCAGATGCAGACTTAAAAAAAGAAGGTGATAGTAAATCACCAGCAGGTATTTTCGATATTGGTAAAACTTTTGGATTTGCTAATATCTCGGCAGTTGAATATATACAGCTAAAAACTGGAATCGAATGTGTAGATGATAGTAATTCAAAATATTATAACCAAATAGTTAATAGTAATCTTATTGATGATAAAGATTGGCTATCAGCTGAAAATATGTCAGAGATTGCTATCTATAAATATGGTGTAGAGATTTTGTACAATACTAATCCAGCGATAGCCAAAAAAGGCTCTTGTATTTTTATGCATATCTGGAAGTCTCCGACGACAGGTACAGAAGGATGTACTGCTATGGCAGAGGATGATATTAGAGATATTCAATCTTATTTGGATATGAATAAAAATCCTATATTGGTGCAATTAACTCAAGATGTTTATAAACAAGTACAAGATGATTGGCATTTGCCGATTTTATATTAAAAAGGATAATTAAATGAGTAACTATATAGTTTTTGATAGAGCTAGACTGGCTAATTATATAAGAGAGCATAAACTCACGACACCATGTTATATATACGATAGTACACTTTTGGAAGATACATTTGCTAGTGCAAAAAAAGCATTAGATAAAAATTTCAAAAACGCTGAGATTCATTATGCAATTAAGGCAAATCATCATCCAAAGATAGTAAATATTGCTAAGAAAAATGGTATGGGGATTGATTGTGTAAGTGGAGGTGAGATTAGAAGAGCGCTTGAGCAGAATGTAGATCCTCAGCATATTGTTTTTGCAGGGGTAGGCAAAGCCGACTGGGAGATTGAGTTAGCTATTGATAATAATATTTTTGCTTTTAACAGTGAGTCTTTAGAAGAGATAGAGGTTATTAGCCAAATAGCATCCTTGAAGAATAAACAGGTAAATATTTGCTTACGTGTAAATCCAAATATAGATGCACAGACTCATCATTATATAAGTACGGGGCAGTTTGATGATAAGTTTGGTATTGCTTTTATTGATGTTCTTAAGTGGTTAAAAAATGATTTTCAAAACTTTGACAACATAAATATTATAGGATTGCATTATCATGTCGGTTCACAGATATTGAATTATCAGGTTTTTCAATCACTAGCTATAACGACAAATGAGCATATAAAACTTCTCAAGCAAAATGATATTAATATTGAGCATATTAATTTTGGTGGTGGTTTGGGGATTGATTATCAAAATCCACATCAGAATCCTATAGTAGATTTTGATAACTATTTTGCTAGATTTAGAGAGTTTTTTGAATATTGTGATGATGTTAAGCTACATTTTGAGCTTGGTAGATCATTAGTAGGGCAGTCAGGCGTGCTTGTATCACAGGTATTATTTAATAAAGTGACTCAAGATACTCATTTTGCGATTATAGATGCAGGTATGACAGAGCTTATTAGACCAGCATTGTATCAAGCGCAACACAAGATTGAGGCTTTGATTGATGAAAGTGTCGATGAAAAGCAACATTATCATATAGTTGGGCCTATCTGTGAATCTAGTGATGTATTTGCAAAATATTATCAGCTTCCTAAAATAAAGCGCGGTGACTTATTAGCTATATATTCAGCAGGAGCTTATGGTAAGGTTTTAGCTAGTGAATATAATCTAAGACCAACTGTTCAAGAGTATTTTATATAAGGTTTATTTAAATTATGCGCATATCTAACAAAAAAATTTCGACACTATCGCTAACAATGCTAAATATCTCAGCGATAATTAGTTTAAGTTCGATAGCTTATATGGCAACAATTGGTTTACAAAGTGTTTTCTTTTATCTAATTGCTGCAGTTACATTTTTGTTACCAACATCACTTATCTGTGCTGAGCTTAGTAGTATGATAACGCAAAATAATGGCGGTGTATTTAGCTGGGTCAAAGCAGGTCTTGGTGAAAAAGCCGGTGTACTTGCGATGTGGTTGGAGTGGTTTAACAATGTGGTAGGCTTCCCAAGTTCTGTGACAGCATTAATCGCTACATTCTCATATATTGGCTTTAGAGGTTTTGCTGAGAATACTCAAACAAGTGTTACTTTTTGGTTAATAATGGTTGCTGTATTTATCGCTATAAGTTTATTTAACTGCTTACCATTACGAAAAGTTGTTGTGCTAAATATTATTGGTGCAGTATTTGGTATGATAATTCCAGGAATACTATTAATTTCTGGTGCAGTATATTTCTTAGTTACTGGGCAAAGTAATTTGGAATATCATGGTTTTAGTGATCTTTTACCAGTGTTTTCTGTAGGTACTTATGCTCTTTTAGTTAAGACTTTATCTTCATACTCAGGTATTCAGTCAGTAGCTTTCCATATGACAAATATCGAGAATCCTCAGAAAAATATTCCCAAATCAATACTTATAGCTACTTTGATAATAGTATCATTAACTATTTTAACAACGGTTGGTTTAACTATTATTATTCCTGTACAAGATGTTAATGTTTTAAATGGTCTGATACAGGGTATCTCACAAGTATTAAACATAATAGGCTTAGGTAATGTTAAGCCTGTAGTTGTGATAATGATAAGTTTGGGTATGTTAGCGGCTCTTAGTACATGGGTGTTAGGGCCTGCTCGTGGTATGCAGACAGCAGCAGAACAGGAGCTTTTCCCAAAAATCATGGCAGGTAAAAATAGATTTGGTATGCCAGTAAATATGCTAGTTATTCAGATTTTGATAGTTTTGGTATTATCTTCGGTATTCTTAGTGATGCCATCAGTATATGCAGCATTCGCATTATTAATTGCTATTACATCACAGTTTACTGTAGTTATGTGGATAATGGTTTTTGCTGCAGCGATTAGACTTAGATTTACGCAGCCAGATACTCATCGAGTATTTCATGTAGGTAGGAGAAATTCTAATTGGCTACTTGTAACCATGTCTTTAGTTGCAATATTTATGTGTATGTTAGGCTTTATACTTGGGTTATTTCCACCAAGCTTCTCACATGTTAAGAATGTCTTCCAATATACAATGATTTTAGTTGTAGCGGATATTATAATTATAGCAATTCCATTGATATGGATTTGGTTACATAGAAAAAGAATTTTATAATAAAATCTTATATGTAAGAGTTGCTTCCAAGCGCTAATTACCTTCTAGATTTAACAAAAACTCTTTTTTATATAATCCACCAGTATAGCCACCAAGTTTACCGTTGGAGTTGATTACTCGATGACAAGGGATAATTATGGGCAATACATTCTTACCGTTAGCATTAGCAACGGCTCTAAAAGCAGTTGGTTTACCAATATTTGTAGCTTCTTTACGATAGCTGATAGTTTCTCCATAAGGGATCTTTATCAACTCATGCCAAACTTGTTTTTGAAAGTCAGTACCAGTTAGTCGTAAGGGGATAGAAAATGTTTTTAATTCTTTGTCAAAGTATTTATCAAGTTGATTTCTGGTTTGTTTGGTTATGTCATTTGTTTTGAATGATATTTTTGCATTATAAATTTTTAATAATTTTTCTATAGCGCAGATATTTGAATCATTAATAAAAAAGCAAGCATATAGGTAATTATCATCAGCAATAGCAATGAGATTACCAATAGGGGTTTTAATTTCTTCGGTATAAAATACTGTTTTATAATTTCCTTTGTTAATTACAGCTAAATAAATTTGATGAGTTTCTTTGAGCATAAGTATATTATGTAATTTAGATACATTAGATAATAGCGAAGTAATGGCAAATAGTAAATTTTATAAATTTTTTCCAATAGCAATACTAATCATTGGCATAATCTCTTTCTTTAGTTTTGGGGGACAGCAGTATTTATCTCTTGAAGCACTCAAAAATAACTATCAAACAATATTGGACTTTGCTAATCAGCATTTTTTAGCTTGTATGTTAGTGTTTTCGGTTGCATACATAGTTGTTGTAGCATTATCTATACCAGGGGCTACTATTATGACTTTGTTAGGTGGTTTACTATTTGGTTTGGTATTAGGTTCAATTATTGTTGTATTGGCTGCAACATTAGGAGCAAGTGTAGTTTTCATTGCTGTTAAAACAGCGTTGGGAGATTCGCTAAAAAACAAGGCTAAAGGCAGTATCGAAAAAATGCGACGAGGTTTTGAAAAAGATGTCTTTAATTATTTATTAATACTTAGATTGATACCTATATTTCCATTTTTTATTATAAATATCGCTGCTGGGATGTTTAGTGTGAAATTCAGAGACTTTTTCTGGGCAACACTATTGGGGATAATTCCTGGTAGTGTTGTTTATGTATGGGTTGGTACAAGCTTTGCTTATGTAATTCAGCAAGGAGCAGATATTAACTTAGGTATCATATTAGAGCCTCAATTTATTTTGCCATTAATAGCCTTGGCAGTACTGTCAATTGTTCCAGTAATTATTAAAAAGAGAAAGTAGCTATGATTAAAACAGATATTTGTATTATAGGTGGTGGTTCAGGTGGACTTTCTGTAGCAGCTGGTGCGGTACAAATGGGTGCAAGCGTAGTTCTTTGTGAAGGTGGTAAGATGGGAGGTGATTGTCTTAATTATGGTTGTGTGCCATCTAAGGCAATCATAGAAGCTTCAAGAGTTATTACAAAATTAAATAAGGCTAAAGACTTTGGTATAAATGTAGATAGCATAGATATTGATTACGCCAAGGTACAAGCACATATCAAAGCTACTATAGCAAAAATAGAGCCACATGACTCAGTCGAGCGTTTTGAGAAATTAGGCGTCAAAGTTATCCAAGAATATGCGGAGATAGTTGATCGATATACAGTCAAAGCTGGTGATAAAATTATCAAGGCTAAATATATTGTTATAGCTACTGGTTCAAGAGCAAGTATTCCTAATATTAAAGGTTTGGATACGATTGACTATCTAACCAATGAAACAATTTTTGAGCTTAAAGAAAAACCAGAACATTTGATGATTATCGGTGGTGGACCTATAGGTGTAGAGCTAGCACAGGCTTATGCTTTGCTTGGTAGCCAAGTTACAATTTTTGAAGCTTCAGATACTATCTTAGGTATGCTTGATAGTGAATGTCGCAAAGTTGTGATTAAGGAGTTTGATCGTCTAGGTATCAATATAATTACAAATGTAAATATCACAGAGATTGAACAGCAAAATCAACAGATAAATGTTTGGTGTGGCGATAAGTACTACGAAGGCTCGCATCTATTAGTTGCAGCTGGGAGACAGCCAAATTTAGCTAAGTTAAATCTAGATAATGTGGGTGTTAGATATACTTCTAGAGGTATAAATGTTGATAAGCGCTTGAGAACAAACTATAAAAATATCTATGCTATAGGCGATGTCACTGGAGGGTATCAGTTCACTCATGTGGCAGGCTATCATGCTGGTATAGTGATCCAAAATATCTTATTCAAGTTACCAGCAAAAGTTGATTATAGTAGCTTACCATGGTCTATATATACTAGCCCTGAAATCGCACATGTCGGTCAAGATATCTCACAGGCTCAAGATCAGGGTGCAAAAATTCTGAAATTGTCATATCAAAATAATGATAGAGCAGTCGCAAGTCTAGCAACTAATGGCTTAGTCAAAGTGGCTGTTAGCCGAAAAGGTTATATATTAGGGGTTACTATTGTTGGTGAAAGCGCTAGTGAGCTAATTGTACAATGGACTTTAGCAATTAAAAACAAATTAAAGATAAAAGATATAGCCTCTCATATTGTGGCATATCCAACTTTGAGTGAGCTAAACAAAAGAATTGCTGGAAGTTATTTCACACCGAAACTATATAGTAACAAAGTTAGACGCTTAGTTAGACTGTTAATGAAAGTATTTGGTAAAAGGTTATGATAGAACAAAAAATCAGACCAGTTTTTCAGAAAATCTTCGTTGATAATGTTGCTAAGCTTGTAGCGCCTATAATAGCTCCTAACGTGGTTACAATACTATCTTTAATCTGTGGTTTAGTTGCTGCAGTATCATTTTTTATGAATCAATACTTGTGTGTGTTTTTGTTATTGTTATCAGGATATCTAGATATTTTAGATGGCTCAGTTGCGCGTCTACAAAATAGCTCATCATCAATTGGAACTATGTTAGATATATTAAGTGATCGTTTTGTAGAGAGTTTTATTATTATCGTTATTTTTATCAATCAACTTGATATTGCATGGGTTGGTTTATTAATGATGATGTCTATTATTGTTTGTATTAGTAGTTTTTTGCTAGTAGGGATATTCAGTCAAAAAGAGTCTTCTAAAAGCTTTTACTATAGCCCAGGTTTGATTGAAAGAGCCGAAACATTTATCTTTTTTATAGTTATGATTTTATTACCGAGCACAGTATTTGTACTAGGCTTGATTTATACATTGTTAGTTTTATGGACTACGCTGTACCGTTGTTATGAATTTTACTGTTACGAAAAAATTAAGGAGCAATTATAATGAGAAATTTTTTAAACAAAACTTTTGTGGGCTTTATGGCGGGATTAATTAGTGCCTGTGTCTTATATTTTTTGTTTATTTTTATTCGTCAGCATGGAGTTGAGCTTAATGATGAATTTAAATATACGCTTTATCGCTTAATGGTGTGGGGTGGTGTTTGGGCTATATTATTTGCATTACCTATATCCAAAAATATTCTTATCAAAAGCATAGTTATTGGTTTAGCTGTTATATTGTTTAACTTTTTGGTTAAAATGCCATTAGCTGGTCAAGGTTTCTTTGCTATAAATGCTGGCACAGCAGTATTTGTTATGAATATTGTTTTTAATTCTTTATGGGCATTACTTGCTGGTGTTATTTATAGTATTGCGACAATTCAGCAATAGGGTTGGAGAAACTGTTATGAATAGTTTTAGAGATTTGTTGAGTAAAGTATTTACTGCCTATATGGCAGGATTAATCAGTGGATTGGTTATAGAGATTATTTGGATTTTGGTTACAACTCATAGTTTAAGCCTAAATGAAGATCTAAAGCTAGAGTTATACCGTATGATGATATGGGGAGGTGTATGGGCACTACTTCTTGTTTCACCATTTCCAAAGAATATTTGGATAAAAAGTGCTGCTATGGCTTTGATAGTTATACTCTTTAACTATATGATAAGAATGCCTTATTCCGGCGATGGTTTCTTCGCATCAAATACTGGAAATGATGTGTTTTACGCCAATCTTATATTTAATTGTCCATGGGCTTTGTTGGCTGGATTTATATATACACTTGCTAGTAATAAGTAATATATAAAACTTTTAATAATTTTTAGATAATTTAACCATATCACTTGTTTTTCGCTAATTAATCCCTATATCTAATAGCAGGAAATTTTATAACATTAACTATGTATCCATATTATCTATTTGTTGGATATGTTTGAAAGTATTTGGGAGTTTAAAATATGGCAGATTATTATTCTTTACTAGGAGTTAGTAGAGATGCTTCAGAAGCTGAGTTAAAAAAAGCATATAGAAGATTAGCAAAAAAATATCATCCGGATGTTAACAAAGAAAAAGGGGCTGAGGATAAATTTAAAGAAATTCAAACAGCCTATGATGTCTTGGGTGATAAAGAAAAGAGAAAACTATATGATGCGTATGGAGAAAACTGGGACAAAGTTCAGCAAGGCGGTTTTGGCGGAGCTGGAGGTGGTTTTGGTGGCTTCTCTCAAGGCGGAGGTTCTCAAAGCTTTAACTTCGAGGATTTAGGAGATATTTTTGGTGATCTTTTTGGTGGCGGAGCTGGTGCAAGAGGCTTTGGTGGAGGTCAACCAAGAGCTAGAAAGGGTGAGGATATAAATATCTCTTTACGTTTGAATGTTGAAGATGCTATCAAAGGTGGCTCTAGAACAGTTTCGTATAGCTATCAAGAAGTAGGTGCTAATGGTATGCCAACTATGCAACACAAAAGTGTAGATGTTAAAATACCACCAGCTATGGGTAATGGCAAAAAACTACGTGTCAAAGGTAAAGGTAGTGCAGGTGTTGGCACAAATGCTCCGGCTGGGGATTTGTATATCAAAGTTGAAGTAGTGGATCATAAAAACTATAAAGTTGATGGTAATGATATTTATGAGCATATTAATATAGCACCTTGGGAGGCGGCTCTTGGTACATCACTAGAAATAGATACTCCATATGGTAAGAAAAAAATGAAAGTACCAGAGGGTAGTCAGTCAGGTCGTAAAATGCGTATCAAAGGCAAAGGTCTTGGCGATGGAGATTTTTATATTGTTTATGATGTCAAATTACCACCTGCTGATACTGATGAGAAAAAAGAGTTCTATAAACAGATGCAAGAAAAAATGAATTTTGATCCAAGAGCTTAGGCTTGCCTTTTTCTATTTCCTATCTCAATTATAAAATAGCTCACAAGTATTAATGAGCCTCCAATAATCGTTGATAAATATATTTTTTCATCATTGATAAGCTTTCCAAAAATTGTCGCAAAAATAGGCTCAAAAGAGAAGATAACAGCAACTTGAGACATACTTAGGTGTTTTTGATAAGTGTTTTGTAAGTAGTAGCAAGTAATTGTTGAAATCGAGCAAAAAACTATAGCAATTACTAATATATAGTTAAAGTTAAGATACATAAACGATGATACATCTGTTATCAACGGCATAGGTATACCAAAAGCAACTTGCAGTATTATTAGTAGGCGCAAGTCTTTAAAAGCTTCGCTGCGATGATCTTTTCTGGTTTCATAGCTAAGATATACCACTGATACAGCATACATCAATGCACACAATACTGACCAAAGATAACCTATAGTAAAGTTATCAAAGCTTGCGCCAGATAGTGCATATATCCCTAATAATGAAACACCAGAAGCAACTATTCCATAAATTGTTAATCGATCTACCTTAAAAAGACTTCCTATGAAAGGAATCATAATTACACTCAAAGCTGTCAAAAATGCAGAAACACTTGATGAAACGGTGTATAGTCCTTGAGTCTGAAAATAAAAACTCATACCTTCAAGTGAGCCAAATATAGCCCCTACTTTTAGTAAGTATAGTTTATTATGAAACTTAGCTCTTAAAACTAAAGGTAAGAATAATAGGCATGATAATCCAAGTCTAAAAGCTACAAAAAGACCAGGCGATACATACTCAAGCGAGATCTTAACTAATGGGAATGTTGTTCCCCATAGGATGGTGACTATAAAAAGGGCAAATACGGCCTTTCTTTGTATACTCATGATAACTTACAATATGATGCTAAAATTTAGCAGTAAGTTTGTCTTTATCTGCTATTAAAATCAAGAAGATAATCTTGCAAAAATATTCTTATAATAAGTTATTAATTGCTGATTATTTACATTAAATTATCAATATTGGTATAATTTAATGTTTTTGAAAATAATTTTATCGAAAAAGGGTGCCTATGAAACAGGTTTCAAAAGTTAAACAATTTGGTGCTATAGCTATTATAGCTGGTACAGCGATAGGCGCTGGTATGCTTGGTATTCCATTTGCAGTTGCAGCAGTGGGCTTTAACTATGCATTAATGGCATTGTTTCTGGTTTGGATTATCATGTATGCGACAGCTCTATTAATTGTTGAGGCAAATGTTTCACAACCATTAGGTACAGATATGGATTCGATTGCTCATAATATACTAGGTAAGTCTGGTAGAGTGATGAATTTATTATTTTATTTACTATTATTATACTCACTCCTTACAGCTTATATCTTTATGGGTGGTCAGCTCTTTGAAACTTATGTTACTAGCTGGTTTAACTTTGGTAATGATAGCTTTGCAAAGTTTTTATTTACATTTGTCTTTGGCTTTTTTATCTACAAAGGAATTAGAGTTGTATTTAGAGTTAATGAGCTGTTTTTAAGTCTAAAAGTTTTAGCTTTTGTGTTGTTTATATCTTTTGTAGCTCCACAAATACGACCAGCTGTACTAGAGAGTAGAGCTCTAGGTGTTGAGTATGTTTGGTTCTCTATTCCAATACTTGTAACATCTTTTGGATTTCATATTGTGATTCCTGCGATTAGGAACTATTTTGAAAATGATATCGTATTTAAAAGAACAGTAGCTGCAGGGGCATTAGCACCACTAATTGTTTATTTAGTTTGGGTTATGGCAACTTTGGGTACTATAAATCTACATGGTGGTAATGGCTTTATTGATCTTAGTCATTCTGGTAAAACACTAGCAGAAGCTTATGTAAGTTTAGGACAGAGAGCACCATTGATATTTATTAGGCTTTTTGAAAACTTTGCAATTATTACATCTTTTCTTGGAGTTGCATTGGCGTTATTTTCATTTAATCAGGATTTATACGCTCTGAATTCTAGAAAGAAATTAATTACTTTAATTATAACCCTATTGCCGCCACTGTTTTTTGCAATATATTTTGTTAATAGTTTTATAGCTGCTTTGGGTTATGCGAGTATCTTTGTATCTGTACTTTTAATTGTACAACCAGCACTGATGGTTTGGGCTGTAAGAACTAAACAAGGTAATAATAGCATTCTCAGTAAGCTATATTTATCTTTGATATTATTCTGTGGTATGGGTATTATTGCATTGCAATTATTAGTAGCGTTTGGTAGATTACCACATATATGATTTCATTAACTTCTAAATCTTTTACATTTCTATGAAAAAACCTAGTTTTGATTTTAAAAAAAGACCACATGATAGTGGTAGTTATCAATTTGAAAATAACAATAATAACTCTAATATTGAGGAGTTTAATCTTGATAAACTTAAGCAGTTTCCAGATGAGTTGGTCGAGATATTTAATCTAATACAAGCTGTTCGTTATGATAGAATAATGCTACAAGAAGAATATAATAAGTGTAGACTAAAATTAAATAACGATAGAATGGATCTTGAGTTTGAAATTATAAAAATAAAAAAGCAGTATAATGCTAAGATATCTGCTTTGCAGGAAGAGTATAATTCGGTAAAATCTAATTATAATATTGAACTAGCAAAGATGAGAGAAAGCTAATAATACAAAGTTAGTCGGACAGTCGCACTTTTTATAAGTGAGGAAAGTCCGGGCTTTATAGAGCAAGATGCCAGATAACGTCTGGGAGGCGTGAGCCTACGGAAAGTGCAACAGAAAATAAACCGCCTTTTTTTTTACAAAAAGGTAAGGGTGAAAAGGTGTGGTAAGAGCACACCGCATTGGTGGTAACACTCAATGGCATTGTAAACCCCATCTAAAGCAAGACCAAATAGCGCTACGAAAATGTTGCTCGCATTGTAGCAGGGTAGGTCGCTTGAGCTTGTTGGTGACAACAGGCCTAGATAAATGACTGTCTATTACAGAACCCGGCTTATAGACTAACTTTGTATTTTTTTATAAAAAAAGTGGGAAATTATGCAAGTTATTGACTCTAAACTTTTGGATAGTGATGGTCAGATAAAAGATGACCTTTTGATATCCGAGCTTAAAAGTTTTTATACTAGCGATAAGTTTGAGATTATAGCAGCAGCGTTAGAACTTCTAAAAAGTAAGAGTGCTGAATCAGTACGTCATCCAACAGGAATAAGCTCGTTTTTATATGCTATCGAGATGGCATATGTTCTTTTTAAGATCAAAGCAGATGAAGAATCAGTATCTGCAGGTATTTTATATGAGCTATATAATTTTGGTGATATATCAGATGAAGATGTAGAGAAAGCAACCAATCAGACAGTGGTTAAGATTTTGCAAGGTACACGCAAAATGTCAGCTATTAGAATGTACCGTTCTGATAATATCTCACTTGAGCAGATTGATACTTTTAGAAAAATGCTTTTGACGATTATAGAAGATGTCAGAATCGTTTTAATTAAAATAGTTGATAAGCTATGTACTATCCGTCATTTAAAGTCTCTAAATACTAACACCCAAAGAGTAATAGCTAGAGAAACACTAGATATCTATGCACCATTGGCAAATAGACTTGGTTTGGGAGCTATTAAATGGGAGCTTGAAGATAGAGCCTTTTTTTTCTTAGAACAGGAAGAATATAAAAAAATAGCCAAAAGTTTAGGTTTTACACGTAAAGAAAGAGAAGAATTTCTTAATCAAGTTATTGAAGAGTTAAAACAAATACTTAGAAAGTATAATTTAGATGCTGGTGTTCAAGGTAGAGTTAAACACATCTATAGTATATACAAAAAGTTTAAAAACAAAGGTTATCAAGATATCAATGATCTGTATGATATTACAGCTGTTAGAGTTATAACAAATAATATAGATGAATGTTATAAAGTATTAGCTGAAGTCAATAACCTATATTCACCGATTCCAGAGGAGTTTAGTGATTATATAGCTAATCCAAAGCCGAACGGTTATAAGTCTATACATACTGTGGTTAGGGTTGGTGAACAAAATCTCGAGGTTCAAATTAGAACGCATAAAATGCATGAGGAATCAGAACTTGGTTTTGCCGCGCATTGGCGTTATAAAGAAGGTGTGAAGTTTGATGCGTCATATGAAGCAAGAGTGGCATGGTTGAGATCTCTTCTTGAATGGGAAAAAGAAATCAACGACGATGATAGCCAAATTACTAAAGAGCTAAATAGGAGACTTTATGTATTCACTCCTGCTAATGAATTAATAGACTTAGCTGAGGACTCTACAGTCCTAGATTTTGCATATTCTGTACATACTATGGTTGGTCACCGTACAAAAGGTGTAAAACTAAATGGTAAGATAGTACCTCTAACAACTAAACTAAAAACAGGAGATAAGGTCGAGGTTCTAACTGGGAAAGAGCCAAATCCAAGCAAAGACTGGGCTTCTGAGAGTTTGGGATATTTAACCTCTGCTAGAAATAGATCTAGGGTAACTAAGTGGTTTAATGAGCAAAATAAAGAAGATAATATTGTTTTAGGAAAAGATAGACTCCTCAAGGAATTAAGAGGCTATGATCTTAAAGAGGTCGACTTTGTAGAAGTTGCCAATAAGTTTAATATGAAAAGTAGTGATAGCTTATTTGTTGCTGTTGAGAACGGTACCGTTCGAATTAATAGCATTGTTAATCATATACTTGATACATATTCAGCTGAAGAAAAGCTTGTCAAAAAGCAGAATCGAGTAACTACAGCCAAAACTAAGACTCCTAAGGTTTTAGTATCTGGATTTAATGGTATGAAGTATGAGATGGCTAAATGTTGTCAGCCTGTTTATCCTGACGAAATTCAAGGATATATGAGTGTTACAAAGGGCGTTGTTATACATACTTCTAGTTGTCCTAATTTAGGTCATTTAAAAGAAAAGAGTCCTGAGAAATTTATAGAAGTTAATTGGGATGAGTAGAGTAGAAGCAAACTTAACTACTTTCCGGCATAGTTTCCTGTATTTTTAGCTTGTTGTAACCAACCATTTTTGATGTAAAAAGTTACCTCATTTGTCGACTTGATTTGATTGCCAGCAGCAGTTTGTCCTGCGATAGTTAACTTATTCTCTCCAGGTGTTGGTCTAGCAATTTTCCATTGATCATCTTCAAATGTTGCGGGCATAACTGTACCATTAACTATAAAAGTTGGCTTGTCATCAGCAGATATGGCAGGATTCGTTGATATAGCTAATTTATCTTCTTTGGTGAAAATATTAGCATCATTTGCTGGAGATGTTATTTGTACACTTAGATCTCCAGTTGTTCCTTGATTTTCATCTAACACTTCTTTGTTTTTTTCAGCTAGACTAGAGTTGTTCAGCTTAGAAATATCGCTTTGCTTAATTTTAACAGGTTGATTTGAGATCATATCTTGGCTAGCTTTAGTATCTACAACTGTAGGTTGACCAACTTCGATAATTTTATAATCAGTATCATCAGAAGGTTTTTCTTCTGAAAATACAACATTACCATTTTCTGATCGCCATGAGTAAATAGTTGGATTAGCTGCTTGGGCAAGAGATATAAAGGTAGAACATGATATAACGTAAAGTAATATGATTTTATGAAAATTGGACATTATTTAAATTCTCAAACTTTTAGCTATCTTCAAGTATATATAAAATTAATAATAATCAAAAGCCTAGATATATTAATTTATCTACCAAGAACCTGACGTCTATAGAATTCTGAGTCACTTGAGGTAATAATTTTATGATCCTTAGTACTACCTCTAACAGAAATTGTTACCGGTCCTGGATTTGGTCTATTTACTTTCCATACCCCATTTTCGAAGTGAGCAGGGTATGGTATGCCATTTATTATAAATATCGGATGATCTTCTGCTGTCAAAGATGGCTCCAAAATAATTGGTAATTTCTCATTATGGACAAAACGATTTTCACCATTAGCTGGTGAGATTATTTTTACTTTGACTACTTCTGAATTTCTACCATTTTGTTGTTGATTATCCTGTTGTGTATTATGAGTACTTAAATATAGATTATTTTGTTTTAGTGAAGCAAGTTGTTGTTCCACAGGAGATTTTTGTTGTATTTGATTTTTATGAACTACACCAACTTTCTCATATTCTTGATTAAACATTGGAGCTGTCTGTGAGAATACTACATTGCCTCTAGAGTCTCTCCATGTATATACATTGTCATCTTGGTTGGCGTATAAAACATTAGTGACAATACTCAGTAATAATATTTTGTATATATACTTCAAATAAATCATAAAACAGATATCTTAAAACTTTATATTTACAATTATATATGTTTATACTACATCAATTAAGGATAAATTTAGGTTTCTATTATGATTACATTGGATTATGTGATTTATGATTGTATAGCTAATGCGTGTTTACTTGGGTTTGCAGTTTTACTTTATAAGAAAAATAAGTATGCATGGATGTTTGTGTTAGCTAGTCTGATTATAAAAGTTTTTATTTATGGTAAATATGGGATTACAACATCATCTGTTTATCTGTCAGCACAGATAGTAACAACTGTAGTAGCTGGGTATATTTGGCTCAAACAATCTAACTATACCAAACCAACTCAAAAAGTAAGATTGCTGGCAATAGTTGCTAGTTTGATTGTCTTGTTATTATGGGTCGGTGTGATGTATAAATATGTCAATCCATATATACTTGATTACGAGTTATTATTTGGCTTTGATTATCTATGCTATATGCTAGTTGTAATAGGGGCTATATTTGTGGCATTTAGATTAGCTATAGGGCTATTATTTTTTTCTGTAGTATTTATTAGCTATGCTGTTAATTATGCAAACTCTGCGATGGTTATTAGCAATGCACCTCAGAATATAAGAGATTTTATTCCATATTACTGGATATCAGCAGTACTTTTGTTCATAGCTGGAATCATCATAGTAGCAGCGTATACAAATGCTAAAAGAAATATTTAGTATAGTTATAAACTATATACATCAAATCTATTTGTTTTACCTTTAAGTTGAGATGTTGGTTTTTTACCAAAAAGAAAATCAGCATTAATAGGTCTCTTTACAACAGCTTTTTTAGTTTTTTTAGATATGATGATATTTTTGAGTAAATTTGAGTTAGATTCATCGTTATTAAAAGCAATATCATGTAAGACTTGCATTCCTTGTTTGACTTTAGCGCTTTTGTTACGTGGTGGAAACATTGGGTCTAGATATACACAGTCAAAAGAAATACTAGCAGTATTTATATATTCATTAGCATCTATATTAATTAGTTCTATTTGATTGGCAATATATTTTAAGTTAGGAGTTTGTCTTGCTCTATTGAGTGCATCTGCGAGTAATACGAAAATATAACAATCTTTCTCTAGAGAAGTTAATTTATGTCCTCTAGCTGCCAGTGTAAATGTATCTCTGCCTAGACCAGCTGTTGTATCTAAAATATTTAGTTTATCTTTTGAGCGACCTTCAACTGCTTGTACAACACTACATTTTTTAGTATTAGGGTTTATCCTATTTAGAATCTCGCTACTATTAAAATCTATAAATAGTTCTTTATCTATGTAATGTAGTTTTAGAATATTATCGTCAACATACAAGTATTTATCATCTTGGCTTGATAAAATATATTCAAACTCAATATCTGTAATATTTTCAATATGAGATATTACTGCTAAGTCGTAGACATTCATGATTTTTTTTTCGCTCGAGGATGTGCTTTATCAAAAACACTTGCAAGTTGTTGGAAATTTAAATGAGTATAAATTTGCGTGCTAGAAATATCAGCATGGCCAAGCAAATCTTTTACAGCAAGCAAATCTTTAGATGAGTCTAAAACATGAGTAGCAAAAGAGTGACGCAACATATGTGGATGTATGTGTTTGGTTGCATATTTTTTAGCAAAGATTTCAATCCGTTTTTGGATAGATCTATTTGTTAAATGCTCACCATTTTGTGAGATGAAGAGATAGTTACATTTCGGGCTATAAGTATCTCGAATATTTAGCCACCTATTTAGATTTATTAGTGTTTTACTACCAAAATATACAACTCTTTCTTTGTTGCCTTTACCTATGACACGTATACTCTTTTGATTTATATTTATGTCTTTTAGTTCTATTGAAGATAATTCGCTAAGTCTTATTCCACAGCTATACAAAAGATCAAAGCATGCTATATCACGAGTTTCGATATTATTACTTGGTTTGATATCTAATAAATAGGCTAGCTCATCTGTATTTACAGCTTTAGGTAGTTTTTTACTACTCTTAGGTGCCTTGATACCAGTTGTGGGATTATTTTTTATTAACTCGCTATTTATCAAAAAATTAAAAAAACTTCTTAAAGAACTAAGTTTGCGTTGTAATGTTTTTGAGGAGTTTCCTTGGGCATGAAGCTTTTTGACCCACATTAAAATATCATTGTTTTCAAGTTTTGTTATATCTTTATCAACTATTGAGCTATTTAACTGGAGTAAATCTCTGCGATAATTATTTATAGTTTCTTGAGAGTAATTTTTTAGGTAGAGTAAATTATCAAGGAAATTATCAATATGTTCTATATTTGTCATTATCTAAATTACAGAACTACGCACAATATTACTATTACACCAGAAACTAGAGAAATTAGCCATAAGCTTTTGTAGGTTGATATCTTATAGTTAAAGCTCTCACCAAGACTATTTATCTTAAATGCCATAAGAGCTGGCATAATCATCAATAAGACAGCAATTGATAGCCCAACGCATGTCATAGCATAAATAAATATGTCAGGATCCATTTGGTTTATTATTAGTGGAATGGCAAAAGTCAGAATTGTTGCTATTGAGTATCCAATAACCTTTTTTGTTTTATATAACTTATATGTATCTAAGTTAAAGTGAAATAAAGATAAGTTAACACTTAAAAATGAGGTCATAATAGCCACATAAGTGAAGATATGTAGTACCGCATCTGTTGTCGGAGTCCTTACTTTGCTTCCTAAGGTTTTTAGAATATCACCGATATTAGCTTTATCAACTGGGATGTGATTAAATATCGAATCCATGAAACTTACAGGACCGTGTAGTGGTAGTACACCTAAGATAGTAAATACCCATATAATATATAGTATAAGCGGTATGATACTGCCGATAATAACTATGCGCTTCATATCTTTAGCATTTTTGCCAAGATAGTCAGACAAGGCAGGGACTATAATATGAGATGTAAAAGATGTTGTAAAAACAGGAATCGCGATAATCAATGAAACTCCCAAATCAACTGGAGTTACAAAAAGATTTGGAACTTCAATATAACTATTAAATACAACACATAAAATTACTAATACGAGAATTTTTAGGATTATAAAAAACCTATTAGCATAATCGACAAATCTTGTTCCTAAAACTACGATACTTCCAAAAATGACTACAAAGATCAACGATGATGCTTTTTCATCAAGATTAGGGAAGGATGAGGATAATGATGAAGCAGCTGCTGAGATATAAGCTGTACTAATAAAATACATGAGTATTAAAAAAGCTATACTTGCTACTATTCCTCCGCCTTTACCAAGATATCTCTCTGCTATAGTTTTAAAACTACTACCATAAGGCATTGAGCAAGAAATATCTGAGATAACGACAGCAGTGTAGGTCATTATACTCCAGACTAAGAATATGAGAATAGAGCCTATCACAAAACCAAGTTTAGCGGTTATGATAGGGAGTGCTAGTATACCGCCACCTATCATAGTACCTACTATGATCATTATTGATCCTAAAATTTTGATGAAGCTATTCTGTCGATTATTCATATTTATTCTTAACTTAATGTGCTGGCTGTTGAGATTGGTTTGCTTTTTTTTGCATATATATAGCATCAAAGTTAATTGGTGCTAAATTAAGAGGTAAAAAGCCTCCTTTAATTATCGAAGAATCAATAACTCTTTTTGCGTAAGGGAAAAGAGTATTAGCACAGTAAGTATTAAGTACAGATTCTACTTGTTCTTCACTCATGCCAGTAATTGTAAATATACCTGACTGAGTAACCTCAGCTATGTACGCATTTGCTTGTTTGTTTTTAGTAGTTATTGTGATTGTCAAATCAAGCTCAAAATTTTCATCATTAATTTTTTTTGTATTAATATCAATATTAAAATCTGAGCTAGGATCCCACTGATCTTTAAAACAAGCAGGAGAGTTTACAGTTTCGAAAGAAACATCTTTGGTATATACTTTTTGGATTAAAAAAGAAGGTTGATTTTCGTTATTTTGCATTGCTTTTCCTAAGACTTTACAAATTCATATCTAAAAAATTATAGCAAATTGAAAAAGTTTATATAACTAAATTAGAGTTTTTTTAGCTCAAAGAGTATATTTAGAGCCTCGATAGGTGTTATTGAGTTGATATCTATTGTTTCAAGTCGCTCTTTAATATGATTCTTTTGTGGAGTTTGATCAAGTTGGAGATTTTGTTGGGGCTGATCAATAGTATCTAATTTATCTTGTCCTTTTTCTAAATTAGCTAGATTTTTCTTTGCTGATTCTAAGACATCTTTTGAAATACCAGCTAATTTAGCTACTTGAATACCATAAGATTTTTTAGCGGCACCAGCAACTGCTTTATGCATGAAATAGATATTGTCTTTATATTCTTTAGCTTCAAAATGAATATTCTTTGTATTTGGATATTGATTAACTAACTCTGTAAGCTCAAAGTAATGCGTGGCAAAAAGGGTCAATGCACCAATTTTTGCAAATTTTTCTGCACAAGCTTTCGCAAGTGATAAGCCATCAAAAGTACTTGTCCCTCTACCAATTTCATCCATAATTACTAGAGACTTTTTAGTTGCATTATTCAGGATATAAGCTGTTTCAGTCATTTCAACCATGAATGTTGATCTACCACTAGATATGTCATCTGAGGCACCAATTCGAGTGTATATGGTATCTATATCGCCAATATCTGCATAGCTAGCTGGTACAAATGAGCCTATGTATGCTAGAAAGATAAGTTGAGCAACTTGACGCATATAAGTGGACTTACCCCCCATGTTAGGTCCAGTGATTATTTCTAATGTATAAGTGTCTGTACTTAATAGGGTGTCGTTAGGTATAAAGGGCTCATCAATATTTTGCTCGATTGCTAGATGACGAGCTTCTTTTATATCCAATTTACCAGTTTTATTAAATTTAGGTTGATTTAGGTTTAGTTTGATAGCTCTTTCTGCAAAGTTTGCTAAGACATCTATTTTTGCGATACTTGCTGCAGTCTGTTGGATTTGAGAGTAGTATTCTAGAACTTTATTCAATAGAGTATCGTAAATAAGCTTTTCTCTAGCTAAAGCTTTTTCTTTCGCTGAGAGAATCTTATCCTCAAAAGCTTTTAGCTCATCAGTAATATAGCGCTCACTAGCTTTTAATGTTTGGCGTCTGATATACTCTGTTGGGACTTTATCAGCATATTGTTTCGAAAGTTCAATGTAATAACCATGTACACGGTTATAACCAACTTTTAGTGTATTAATCCCTGTTTTTTGCTTTTGCAGAGTTTCAAATTTTAATAAAAAATCGTAAGAGTTGTCTTTTAGCCCTCTTAACTCATCAAGTTCCTGGTCGAAACCATGTTTTATGACGCCACCATCGCGAATGGTCATTGGAGGATTATCTACAATAGCTTTGTTTAGTAGTTTTGTCAGCTCATCAATTTGATGAATGTGATTATTTATATTTATAATCTCAGAGGTGTTTATTTCTTCAAGTAGACTCTTGAGTTTAGGTAGTTGCTCGAGAGAGCTATTAAGAGAGACTAGATCTTTAGGTTTTACTGTTCCTAGAGCAACGCGAGAAATTATCCTTTCAATATCATTTATATAAGACAGAATATCCTGAATTTTTAAGAAATAATGGTGTTGCTTGAAGGATTTTATAACGTTATGACGCAAAGAAATTTTGTTTAGATCCCGAGTAGGATTTTTGAAGTATCTTCTTAGAAGCCTGCTACCTAAACTAGTTTTGCATTTATCCATTATGTTTAGAAGGCTGCTTTTTGAATTATTATCTAGCTCTAAATTATTTCTACTATTAATATCTATATTTAGTATGTTTTGATCTTCATCTAGGAGGATATCTGAGATGTGCTTAGGCGTACTTTTTAGTGTATTTGTTAAATAAGCAAGTATTGATCCGATAACAGTTAGTTGTTCTTTTTTATATAAATTTAGAATGTTATTTGCAAAACTGTTATCAAAAGAATTTAGTATATGCTTTTTTGCCTCAAAATTACTAAAGTACCATTCTTCCAAAACTTTTACTGGTTTGTTGAAAATATTCTTTTCTATAAGACTATTAGAGTTGGTAATTATCTCTTGAGGTGATAGTTTTAATATCTGATTTTTTAGATCAGATGAATTTGTTACCGTATTTATAAGATGAATTTTGCCTTGAGTATAGCTAGTATATGCGATGTGATATTTATTGTTTTTTTCATAGATACTTACGAGAATGCTATCTTGATTACTATCTAAAAAAGCCTCTTCAGAAACTGTAGCTGGAGTTATTATACGTGTAACTTGTCGTTCAACTGGACCTTTTGAGGTGCTTGGATCTCCTATTTGCTCGCATATTGCAACAGATAATCCTTTTTTGACAATTTTAGCGATATAGCCTTCTGCAGCGTGATATGGCACGCCAGCCATTGGTATTGAATCGCCATTTGATTTTCCTCGAGCAGTGAGGGTTATATCTAGTAGTTCTGCAGCATTTTTTGCATCATCAAAAAAAAGCTCGTAAAAGTCACCCATTCGATAAAACAGTAATATATCTGGATATTGAGATTTAATTTTCAAATATTGCTGTATCATTGGTGTGTGATTTGAAACTTCTTGCATAGTGATTAATATTCTAGATTTTAAAAATTTATGTTTGAGATTATATTATAAATGGATACTATAACAAACCTTCAAAATCATTGGTTGTAGCTTTTTTATTTTGCTAAAATACTTTAGAATATAAAGTAGCTATTTTTATGAATTGATTTGAATTTGAAAGGAGAAAGTAAATGAACTATTTAGACTTTGAGTCAAAGATAAAGGAAATTGAAGACAAGATTACCTCATTATCTCATGTGTATGAGGATGAAAAAACTGAATCTGAAATCAAAAAGCTTGGTAAGAAAAGGCTTGAGCTTATGGAGTCTACTTACTCTAAACTTACAGATTGGCAAGTAGTTCAACTATCTCGCCATCCGGATAGACCTTATTTTAAAGACTTATTATCATTAGTCTTTACGGATTTTCAAGAGCTACATGGTGATAGAGCATTTGGTGATGATTTAGCTGTTATTGGTGGATTGGCTAAACTGAACAACAAACCTGTTATGGTTATAGGACAAGAAAAAGGTCGTGATACTAAGAGTAAAATTAAGCATAATTTTGGTATGATGCACCCTGAAGGTTACCGTAAGGCTCTAAGATTGATGAAATTGGCTGAGAAATTCAATATGCCGATCGTTACTTTTATTGATACTCCTGGCGCGTACCCAGGTATCAAAGCTGAAGAGCGTGGTCAAAGTGAAGCAATAGCAAGAAACTTATTAGAAATGAGTGCGCTTAAAGTTCCTGTGGTTTGTATTGTGATTGGTGAAGGTTGTTCTGGTGGCGCATTAGGTATAGGTGTTGGAGATAGATTACTTATGCTTCAGTATAGTTACTTTGCTACTATTTCTCCAGAAGGGTGTGCTTCAATTCTACACAAGACAGCTGAAAAAGCGTCTGAAGTTACACAAATGATGAATATAACATCTGGACGCCTTAAAGAGTTAGAGATAGTTGATGCAGTTATACCAGAGCCTTTGGGTGGAGCACACAGAGACTATGATACAACAGCTGCTAATATCAGAAAGGCTATCGCTGCAGAGTTGAAAGTATTATCAGAGATGACAGTTGAGGAGAGAAATGCTAAGAGATATGATAAGTTAATGTCTTTTGGAAGATTCAAAGAAGCGTAATTCTCTCAGTTTCATTCTAAATTTAATTCGATGTTTCTAAAAAAAACAAAATCACAGTCAGGATTTGGTATCGTAGAATCAATGATTGCTGCTTTGATTTTGTTATTTGTACTATCATCCGGTTTTATATTATTAAATAGTATTCTCGTAAGTATAACTCTTGAAAATAGAAAAGATGAAATAGCTACTGTTCTTGATGAGAGAGTTAGTGTATATCGTCTAACTGGAGTATTAGATGATTCTAAAACCGATGATGGTATAGAGTTTATCAAAACCGTTGTGCTTGAAAAAGAAAACGATACGAAGCCTCAAGAAAAAGAACAGCCTGTGAATAGATTTAAATCATTAAGTGCTGCTGATATCAAAAAAATGGCAGAGAAAGCCGATAAAAAAGCGAAAAAAGATGCTGCTAATAATGTTGATATTGTATATAGGGTTGTAAATATAGCTGCTATTGATAATCAAATGCAAGTAGCTGATAGGGTTAAAGTTATTGAGAGAGATGTAAAAGTTAATGATAGCGAAGAGAGTTAAAAATTCATTAGGTTTTACATTGCCAGAGCTAATGGTAGCAATGGTTGTGGCAGCTATAGTCATGGGTATGGCAATCGGTATATATATCGATATGAAAAAACAATATATAAGACTCAGCGATAGGCATAGAATAAACTCTGATCAATTATTAATTAAGCAGATTTTCTATAATGCGATTGGACAAGCAGGATTTACAACTAAGTATGGAGATATGTATCAACAGCTTGTGGATAACTCAGGGGATAACTTTGGAGATATCTTTGGGAAAATGGGTGTGATTACAATTGGTAAGGCACCAGCGCAAAACTTTGAGAGCTTACCTAAAGGACTAAGTATGTCTACCGAGTTATGCAACGAGCGAATGTCAAATGATGAAGCTTTGAGAAATATGAATATTAATGAAAATATTCATTGTGTGCAACCTAAAACCGATTTTTTAATGATTCAAAGAAGTAGTTTGGATTCTACTCTAAAGTCAAATTCATCAAATAATATTTTTAAAGTAAATGAATTTCAAAAGAATACTTTGCCTGAGAAAGATCTTTCTATGAATGATTATCTAGTGCTGTGTAATTCGTATGAATGTGATTTAGTTAAAGTTGGTGCTGTTACATACGATTTTGTTTCTACAACTATGCGAGTAGAAAATAAATTTAAGACCGGTGATTATGTTGGAAAATATATCTTAGAAGTATTCTTCGTCGCAGCTACTAATAAAAAAGATAAACATGGCAATGAAGTATATTCACTTTATGAATATGTAAAGCAGAACGCAGATGATTCACAAATATACGAGTTAATAAGTGATGTAACAGATCTAAAAATTGAGTATGTTATGAATTCAGATATTCAACAAGGAAATGCGAAGATAAATTGGCGATCGCTAGAAAAAGAGCTTGTAAATATAAAAAGTGATTCTACAGCAGCACTTAAAATTTCTTTTAAAGTTGCTGGTCAAGCAACAAGCAAGATTTATCTATTGGGTCAGGATTAGGTATGTACATGAGTGAGAAGTTAAACACAAAAATAACTGGCTCAGCATTATTGATGGCCTTGATATTCTCATTCGTAATTATGGTAATGCTCGGAGGTCTTTTATATACATTTAAGATGGGTATGTTGACTACTAAGAGTATTATCAAAAATAGTAATGATAAAGTATTAGGAGAGTCGTACCTTTCTAAAGCAAAAGATGATATTAATTTTACGAAATCTAGTGAGTTTGAGATTGGCAAAAGTAAGTTTGAAATAACTGTAAATGAAGATGATATATCATCATTTTTTCCAACTATGACAAATGCAGAACTGTTTCAATCACAGGAATATAAAAGTTATGATGTTATATATAAAGCTTTCAATCAAGGTACAAAAGTAGATTTAACAGAGAGAATCATTTACAACGCATTAGCAGCTAATACATATCAAAACTTTGATGGTGATTATACGCCTATAAATGTTCCAATGATAAACCCAGAAGCAATGACTAATTATCAAGAGAGGATTTATCGTTTAAAGAGTGATGGTACTATCGAAGATGCACCAAAAGGTTTTATTGGGTTTGTAGAGAAGCAAAATAAGCAATTAAATATATTCACAGATAAGGCAAAGATAGGAGTAGCAATTCCTGACGGCATGGGAACTGATTATAAGGTTAAGATAGGTTGGAATCTCGAAAAAGGAAAATGGACTCTATACTTGTTATTATATGACACTGATAAACTATTTACTTCTAGCATAGCCTTAGATGATCTACTTAGTGAAGATGTTAAAGGTTTAGCCAAAGATAATAAAAAAATAGGCGATGAAATTGGAAAGTGGCATGCAGTTATGGCAGGCAATGGTAAGGGCCGCTCATCATCAGGAGCTCAATTTGTCAAAGATAATATTCTTGGCGTAGTTTGGTATTTTGATAATAGTGATGGCGCACCAGAAATTATGCTAGTAAGAAAAGATAGTCAGAAAAAGGGTAATAGACAGATCTTGGAAGTTTATTATTCAGAATATTCTACGACAAATCAGAGCTATGTTCTTAAATTAGCAGAAAAGATTAATTTTAAAGGTGATTTGGATGAAGATAATGTAAAACTTTTGGTACCAGATATGGCAAATAATTTAGAAGCTAATATGGTTTTAATATTTCATCCAAATAACGAAAGTAAAACTATTATGGGGATTAGTGATTTTAATTTTAATGGAGATCACAGGGTTGGCAAGAGTCTAGATACATATATAGATGGTGAGAGTTTTGGTAAGCCTGTTATAGTTTCTAAATCTGATGAATCAATGTATATCATAACGTATGAACCAAATAAACTTCATAGATATGAATATAAGAAAGGCTTTGGTAGTTTTGTTAGCTTAGATTTTGGTTCTAATGGTTTAGAAAAAGAGTTTAATTTTGAAGATAATGATAATCCAAATGTTGTAGTAGGACTTCCTAAGAAAAATAAAAACAAACCTAAAAGACTTGGTGGAGATAAAAGTAAGAGTAAGAGTAAGGATACAGAAGAAGATGATAATGGTATTCAACTGGTAATACCTAAGTTTGGTTATCTATTTGTATTTACTCCAGATAAAGCTATGCAACTTAATTATGATTTTGATGTACTTCAAGAGGTTGACTTAGGACCTCAATCTCCTCAGATTCTTGCTGATTTTGATGCTATCAAAAATACAGTTAATAAAATATATATTCAATCGGAAGCATTAGATTTTAAAGCTCAAGAAATAAAAGATGAGTTAGGTGATGAAGCAGAACCTGAAGATAAGTCTGAAGTTAATGATAAGTCAAATAAATCTAGAAATAAATCAAAATCAATAGCTGAAAGAAAGAAAGAGCAAGCAAAGAAAAATAAGAAAGCTGAGGAGGAAGAAATAGAACCTGCCGCTCCAGTTTATTTAGAAAGTAAATATCTCTACCCATTAGGAATTGTTAAGGAAGTTAAAATATGAGTATGTTAAAAAATATAAATACAGAGAAAAGAAATCCAAGAAGCTTTAACCTTGATTCGATGTCAGTCCAAGAATCTGTGAATCTAATGATAGATGAAGAGTATGGTGTGATTGAAGCATTAAAAGAGCAAAGTTTAAGTATTGCTAAGATAGTTGAGGTTACATCACAGGCCTTGAAAAAAGGTGGCAGAATCATATATGTAGGTGCGGGAACAAGTGGTCGATTAGGAATACTCGACGCTGTTGAGTGTCCACCAACATTTAGTGTTGATTATAATACTATTATTGGATTAATCGCAGGTGGCGAAAAAGCTTTTATTCAAGCTCAAGAGGGTGCAGAGGATAATCCTAATTTTGGTAAAGAAGATTTGTTAAAAATAAATTTGACAGCTAAAGATGTTGTAATAGGTATCGCAGCCAGCGGAAGAACACCTTATGTTATAGGGGCTCTTGAATATGCAAACTCTATCGATGCTACTACTATTGCGATTAGCTGTACTAAGCAAGCTAAGATATCTAGTTATGCTGACTATAATATCGAGGCAGTACCTGGTCCTGAAGTTTTGACTGGGTCAACTAGGCTTAAGGCGGGAACAACACAAAAACTTATTTTAAACATAATATCAACCTTATCTATGGTATCGGTTGGTAAGGTTTATCAAAACTTAATGGTTGATGTTAAGCCAACTAATGAAAAATTAGTTGAGCGCTCTAAAAATATCATCTGTGAGGCAACAGGGGTTGATTATGTGACAGCCCAAGATTTTTATATGAAAGCTAATAAGTCTGTAAAAGTCGCGATTGTAATGATATTAAATGATTGTGATTATGAGCAAGCTTTGGCAATATTAAAGAAGAATAATAATTTTATAAAGAGTTAGGATGAGATTATTTATATTGCTTACTATTACATTAATTAGTCTAAATGGGTATTGTGCTGTTTATGAATCGTATAGTAACGGAGTGCCAGAGTTTACTAATACTCCGTCAAAAGGAGCAACTAAGTTGAACTTGGCAGATGACTCTATCACTGTAATAAATGCCGATAATATTCCAAAACAAATTGTATGGGGTGGTAACAGACAGCAACAAGAAGGTTATGCAGATTATTCACAGCCATATCAAGATACTCTACAAGCAGCTTTCCCAGAAGAGTTTACAGATAATTACTTTGATTTTTATGGTAGAAACTATCAATATCATAGTTTGATGTCATCAACTATGGGGCAAAGTATGTATGCTGAAAATGGCGCTAATAATAGACGTTTACAAAGTAATTATTAGTTAGTTGAAATAGTGAGAAAGATTTTTTTATTGGTTGTTTTTATATTTTCTTGTATAAACGTTTCCTATTCACAAGATACTATTCAGTCTGCCTTTGAAGATGATGGTAGTATTACTATCAAAGAGTTTCACCATATAGCAAAACAGCAGCGTAAAGAGCTAGTTAACGGTTTGCATCAGCAACATCACAGAATTCGAGAAGATAGCTAATAATTTATTTTAGCTCGGTAGATGTGTTTGCTGCTTGTTTGGTTGGATTATGAGGATATATCATATTTAGAACTATTTTTAGTGTTGAGCCTTGCGCTAATATTGATAATATCACGACAGTATAAGTTATACTGACTATAACGTGACCCTCATCAGGTAGTGATAGTGCTAACGCCAAAGATATTCCCCCTCGAACCCCAGACCATGCTACAAGAAGGTTGTCTCTAGCGGATGCTCTAGATAGTTTTTTATCTATAACTGTTATAGGGATTGAGATACTGATTAATCTAGCAAATGTTACAATAAATATACCGGCAGCACCAACCCAGAAAGCACCATGATCGAAAGGTATGCTAGTTAGTTCTAGACCTATCAATATGAATAAAAATGAGTTCAACATATTATCAATAATCATCCAAAATTTATCAATCTTTTCAACCTGATTTGGATGAGTTTTTTTACGATCAGAAAGACTATTGCCTATAACTAGACCTGCAACAACCATGGCAATTGGTCCTGATACGTGTAGACTGTGAGCAATTACATAACCCATACTAGCTATAGCCAATGTTACAAAAATTGATGTCTCAGAATCATCATTTGTTTTTAGGAAGATTAAAGCTACTTTTGCAAATATATACCCAAGCAATATTCCACCACCAGCTTCAATACCAATCTGCTTAGTAATAATCCAAACATAGTTGACACCAGAGCTAGTTATTCCTTGACCGAAGTCTCCTCCACTACCAAAAAACACAATATTTGAAAGTATTACAAATAATACAATACCAGTAGCATCATTAAATAATGATTCACCAACAACACGTGTTTTGAGATGTTTAGGTATTGATTTATTACCAGCAAGGGTACTAATGACAGCTATTGGGTCTGTAGGTGAAATAAGCGCACCAAATACCAAACAGTATCCAAAGCTTATATCAAAACCAACCAATAAGCAGAATCCGTAGATTAGAGTTGCTGTTGTTAGTGCTGATAAAATTAAGCCAATACTAGCAAGTCCAAATATGGCTTTAAGCTCTTTTTTTAGATCGATCATATTGAAGTGTAGAGCATTTGCGAACAATAGGAAAGACAGCATCCCATCCAAAACTGTTTTTTTGAAATCAAAACTAGATAGAGCAACTACTAAAAAGTTTGATGGACTAAGAAAAGAAGCACATAATGCTGAAAAGGTTATTGATAATATAGTTAGTCCTATTGCCTTCGGTAGTTTCAGAAATTTTGTATTGATGTAACTCATTAATGCAGCTACAACAGTAAGCAAACTAAATAAAAAAAACTCACTCATATTATTCCCCTACAGCCCACAGCTATATTCCCAACTGCAGGCTTTTGATAATTCTTCTAAAATATTGCCATGAATAAAAGCATGGCTATCTAATTTGTTGAAAGGTGTATTATTAAACATAAAGCTATTTGTTTCATTTTCTAGTACTGAAACTTTTTTTATATCTGCTTTTGCTATCTTTTCAAACTCTTGTTGTGTTAAGTGTATACAAGGTTGACATTCAAGACTATGGTAAAACGCTTTAAAAGGTAGATTTTTAGTTAATTCTAAAATATCATCATGATTTAGATCCAATAAAGGGTACTCTAGTGATCTATAGTCATATTTTTCCTCTTCTTCTAGGTCTTTCAAAAGTTGTGAAACTCTTGATAAATCTTTACGGTGACTCAGAAGTATAGTAGCTTCAGCATCAGGATCAATTTCATCAATCTTGTTTAATAATGTGATACCTTTTAAGAAGCCAGCACACCAGCTAAATTTCTGAGAGGGAAATTGCTTACGTGCTTTGACTAACTCTTGAAAAGCATTTTCTGCTTTTAGGTGATAAAACTCTATAGCTTCACTTTTTAACCACGCGAATACATTACCTAAATAGCTATTCCAATTCTCAGCAGCAAAACCAGTATCTACAGATAATACACAAAAGTTATTATGCAAATTTTTCTTTGCCCAGCATATAAGAGCCAAAGAATGAATGCTATAGTTAGCTATAATTATATTATCTAACTTCTGCATCATTTTACATTCCTATTAAATCTTTAATTTCGCTAAGTTTATTCATAGCTAGAGGGCGCATTTTCTCTGCACCTTGATTAAGAATATCATCTACAACTTTGGGATTATTAATGTAGTAATCATATTTCTCTCGTGCATCTGTCAAATATTCATTTATTTTTTCAAAAAGTATTTGCTTGGCATCTCCCCAACCTAATCCACCAGCTAAATATTTTTCTTCTAGAGAAGAAACTTCAGCCTTGGTAGCAATACTTTTATATATTGCAAATACAGTACAGTTCTTTGGATCTTTTTTTTCTTCAGGCGTTTGAGAGTTTGTGATGATTTTCATAACTTGTTTTCTAAGCTTTTTCTCTGTAGAAAATATAGGTATAGTATTGTCATAACTCTTTGACATTTTACGACCATCTAAACCAAGTATTGTTTGGCTGTCTTCACTAGTTAGGGCTTGAGGCGCTTTTAGTATTTGATTTTTATATATATGATTAAATCTATTTGCAATATCACGGGCTATTTCTATATGTTGGATTTGATCTTTCCCCACAGGAACTAAATCTGCATCAAACATCATAATATCTGCAGCCATAAGTACAGGGTAGTTAAACAGTCCCATAGTTATACCCTTATCGGGATCGGTATTTTCCTCTTGGATATTCTGATCCACTAGAGCTTTGTATGCGTGAGCACGGTTTAGTAAACCTTTAGCAGTGGTTGTACTGATAATCCACGTTAGCTCCATAATTTCAGGTATATCTGATTGACGATAAAAGGAAGCTTTTGTAGGATCAAGTCCTAATGCTAACCATGAAGAAGCTATTTCATGTATATATTGCTGGCGTAGTTTTTTATCCCAAAGCTTTATTAATGAGTGTTGATCAGCTATGAAGTACATACAACTGTATTCATTACTTTGAGACATTTCTATTGCAGGCTTAATAGCGCCTATATAATTTCCTAGATGTGGTGTGCCAGAAGGAGTTATGCCTGTAAGAACTATTTTTTTAGACATTTTAAAATCAATACTTAGAATAATAATCTCATAATTTTACCATATAAGATGCTTGTTTGGACTGGCACATGCAAAATAAAATTGACTAAATCAAGGATCACAAGGATGGTATAGTTAGGTCTAAAATTTTAATATAAGAATGAGTCTTGATAACTTTAATTTGATAGAAATGATTGATGTAGCTAGAGAAAGCGTTAGGATATTTTAGAAATTAAAATCAGAGAAAATTTAGTTATGGAATTCACAAACTATATTCAAAGTTCCTGTAGTTGCATTTTGAGTAACATTTATTTCAACAACTTTATCTTTCGTAGTATCCATTTTAGTAGGACATTTTAGAGGTTTAGTATACCATCCAATTATAGGTGATACAGTTACACTTGTTTCAATTGGTGCTGTAGCATTATTATTGTATGTTTTTGTGCCAATCCATCCACTAGTGGTTTCTGACTTGCCATTAGCATCAGTAAAAGTTATTCCGTCGAAACCGTAAGCTGTACTGTTATTATTTATCAAAACATCGGCTACTTGGTCAATTGGTCGTTCTTCTCTAATGGTGCTACATTTGTCACTATCTAGCGCACAAGGAGACATATAATAACCAAAGTCACCTTTACCATGATCTGGATACTTATCAACACCACTATTATACATGCTTGGGACATAATCAACATTTAAAGACCAGCCCATAAAACCAGCAAATTTAGTATCTTCAGGAATATTTCCTAGATTATCATATACTGATTTCATAGCATCATAAGTTTGTAAAGCTGAAGAGTTTGGAGGAGTTTTGCTACCATCAAACTGAGGGAAGTATACTGTAGCAGCTCCACCACCTTGAGCAGCAGTAGGATAGCCTATAACTATTTTAGCTGTTTTCGCTCCAATATAATCTTTAGTAAGTGTGTATGCATCTTGAATAAAATCAGGATTTTGTTCAGGTGCAGTGTTGTAGTTCTGGACGTATATATAATCAACCAAGTTTAAAACTTTATTGGTGGCATTAAATAATGGAGCATAAAATTCATCATTACCGGTTGAGACTAGTTTATCATTATTAATTTGAGGGGCTATTACTATTAGTTTTGAGCTATCAATATCTTTTATATTTGCAATTACATCTTTCAGATATATGCCATTGTTTGTTGTTGTTTGTTCTATTTCGATATCAAAATCGATTCCATCTAAACCATATTTATTTAGGAAATTGACTATATTTTGAGCAAGTCCTTTAGCATCAGTGCCATTAGGATTATAAGTGTTAACGTTCTTTTGTCCGCCAACTGAAACTATTACTTTTAATCCAGCATTTTTTGCTTCTTGGATTTTTTTAGCTGCAAGAGCTTCATAGTCATTTTTAAACGATATATTGTTATTTGCATCTATAGTTGCAAATGCTATAACAGCCTCGTTGTAGCCATCTTTAGCAACTTGAGATAAATCTACGCTATCAGCAGAGCCCATAGCGGTAATATCTAAATATCCTGCCATTACTCTATCACTAGAGTTTGCTGAACTAGTATTTGATGGGACAGAGCTGTTCGCGAAAGCTATAGCTGATGATGCTATAAATAGGCTTGTTATAATTGTTTTCTTTATCATGAAGGTGCTTCCTTTTTATTATTCGATGTTAAAAAAATGATTTTGTATTGGAATTATAATCATGAGGGGAGTGTGTTTTATATATACAATATTGCATAGCTACTATGCGTATTTGCAAAAGAAAGACTCTTATTATTAGATATTCTTAACTAGTTGAAATAATGTAATGGAAGTAATCAAATACTATATAAAATTTAGATACGTTTTTATCAAATCTGTAGAAATTTAAAAAAACAAAAAATGAAAAAAATTTGGAGCGGGAAACGAGGCTCGAACTCGCGACCCCAACCTTGGCAAGGTTGTGCTCTACCACTGAGCTATTCCCGCATGAAACTATGGCACACCCAAAGGGATTCGAACCCCTAACCGCTCGGTTCGTAGCCGAGTACTCTATCCAGTTGAGCTATGGGTGCAAAAGTTGAAGCATATTATATGCAAAAATTATTAGTTAGTCAAGTTTGTAATATTATTAATTGTTGCTATTAATTCGTCTTCTAATTCTTTATCGCTTAGATTTGTATTGTCTATAATAAAATCAGCAATTTTTTCTCTTTCATTATCGGATATTTGTAGATTAATAAATGCAACGGCTTGTTGTCTATTTTTACCATCGCGTTCCATTAGTCTTCTAATTCTAGTCTCAAGATCTGCTTTGATAACTATTACTTTTCTAAGATAGTCGTAGTGTCTGAAATTATATGGTCCTAATAATGGAATGTCGACAATAGTCATTACAGTGTCTGATTCTTTTACTTGTTTTTTTATCTCTCTATTGATAACTGGATGTAAATAATCTTCAAGCCACTTTTTAGCCTCTTTAGATTCAGTAATGATTGCCCTGAGCATTGCTCTATTTATTTGCTTATTCATCACTACATCATTGCCAAATTTTTCGGCTATTTTTTTGATTACGGAAGGTTTTTTGGTAATTTCTCTACTTATAGTATCTGCACATACAACATTTAAATTCATTTTTTCTTTTAGAATTTTTGTTGCTGTTGATTTGCCACTAGCTATACCACCAGTTATACCAATTGGATAAGTTTGTATCACGCTCATCTACGCCTTCATCGTAAAAAATTATTTGAGCACTGATTTTAATATTTTTTTCTTAGAAAGTCATATATTTTTTGATTAAAATCCATTTTAAACTTAAAATAATTATATTTTTACTAAAAACACCTATTATTTTGTGTCTATTGAAAATGTAATTCTAGAAAAGATAAAAACTACTAATAAACCTATGTTATTTAGGGATTTTATGCAGATGGCTTTATATTATCCTAAATTTGGTTATTACTCTGGGTCTAAAGAAAAAATATCTTCGAATGGAGATTTTATTACGGCAACTTCTCAAACATCACTATTTGCACGTACTTTTGCAAGGCAGTTTGCACTAGTGATTTCAGAGTTGGGTAGAGATTCTAATGTTATAGAATTTGGAGCTGGTAGTGGTAAGTTTGCTATTGACTGTATGCATGAGCTTAATAGCTTAGGTAGTTTACCTGACAAATATATAATAGTTGAATTAAGTAATGATCTAAAATCTAGGCAACAAGAAAATGTAAGGAAAAATATTCCTGAGCATTATGATAGGTTTGAGTGGGTGACAGAGCTTCCAAGGTTTAAACTCAAAGCAGTAGTTTTTGCAAATGAAGTCTTAGATGCAATGCCAGTAGATATTTTTAGAGCTCAAAATAATCAACTTATTCAGCAAGGTGTAGGCTTTGTTAATAATAAGTGGAAGCTTGTTGATATGATCGAAAATGATAAGCTTTTTGAGTATGAAGCTAATAGGATATTGCTAGATAATATCAATTTTGAAGATGAGTACGCTAGTGAAATAAATACTTGGATCCGTCCATGGATTAAGTCTTTGTATGATATTTTAGAGAGCGGTATGATATTTTTGTGCGACTATGGTTATCATAGGAGTTTATACTACTCAAAAGAAAGGAGTATGGGAACTTTAGCTTGCTACCATCAGCATAAGACTAATTATGATCCGTTTATCAATATTGGTGAGCAAGATATTACGGCGCATGTTGATTTTACAACTGTTGCAGAGGCTGCAACTGAAGCTGGATTTCAATTAGATGGTTATATGACACAAGCAAATTTTCTCAAAAAAGCTGGTATTGCCGATGTTTTTGATGATGTGTCTAAGAATCTTAAATCTAAAGATCAACTGAGATATACTAATGATATCAAAGAACTTCTACTTAACGACAAGCTTGCTGAAGTGTTTAAGGTGATTGGCTTTTCTGTTGATTTTGACTACATATTAGACTCATTTGATAATGAGGATAATATTGATTATTTACTATAGAAGATAGTCTATTAAAGTTTGTTAAATAAATTTTACGTTAGTTTGTGTTAAAATAATTTTAGATTAATAAAAAAAATACTTTATGAAAAAAGTTGCGATAATTGGCTATAGTTTTGTGCTACCTGAAGGTATAAGTAGTGATCGTGATCTGTGGCAAGCTTTGGAGCAGTCAAGAGATCTTGTTTCTGAAATACCAAATTCACGAATCGATAAAAAAAGATTTTTGCATTTTTCAAAGAAAAAAGCTGGCAAGTCATATAGTTTTTCGGCAGGAGTAATTCCAGGTATTGAAGAATTTGACTCAACTCTCTTCAATATAAGCTCAAGAGAGGCTAGTAAAATTGATCCCCAGCAACGGATGCTACTTAATCATACTTACTTCGCTCTACAAAAAGCTGGATATATACCTGAAAAGCTTTCGGGAGAAAACTATGGGGTGTATGTTGGGGCTTCAAACACAGACTATAGTTATTTCTCTGTTGAGAACGGGGAAGAAATTAATTCATATACCATGACAGGGGCTGCTAAAAGCATTATAGCTAATCGCGTTTCCTACAGTTTTAATTTCAAAGGGCCAAGTATGGTTGTTGATACAGCTTGTTCTTCTTCTTTAGTAGCTTTAGATATAGCTGTAAAAGCGATTCAAGCGAATCAAATAGATACCGCCATAGTCGGTGGAGTGAATTGTTTATTGCATCATACACCATTTATTGGTTTTTCTAAGGCTCATATGATGTCACCTACTGGAAGATGTCGGAGCTTTTCAGCAGAAGCTGATGGATATGTAAGATCAGAAGGGTGTGTAGTAGTTGTTGTTAAAGACTTTCAAAAAGCTTTGGCTGATGGAGATACGATTTATGCCTTAGTTAACAAAACCGCTGTAAATAGCGATGGTAAAACATCTGGATTGCCTTTGCCTAGCTATGAGGCTCAACGGGATTTATTAGAAGATATTTATGATGAAGTTGATTTAGATGATTTACTTTATATTGAGGCACATGGGACAGGTACTCCTGTAGGTGATCCTCTAGAGATCCAGGCTATTGCAGAATCAATAGCATCAAAGAAGAAATCTAGTCTTATAACAGGATCTATAAAATCAAATATTGGTCATCTAGAGCCTGCTTCTGGTCTTGCGGGTGTAATAAAAGCATTACTAATATTGCAAAATAAGAGAATCCCAGCAAATATACACTTTGATAAACCAAATCCTAAATTACAATTACAGCGTAACAATATTGAAATACCTAGTGAAATTGTAGATATTGATGTTAATAAAGAAAGTTTAATTGGAATTAACTCTTTTGGTTTTGGTGGAACTAATGCGCATGTATTGTTGCAAGCATATCTAGAAAAATCTCCAACAAAGAGATATGAAACAGCAGAGTACTTCTCTGATAAGTTAATTTTAAAGACACACAGTGCTAAGCTTTTAGCTGATCAAAAAAAACTGACTAAGGAAATTATAAATAATCAGTCGAGTTACTATAGTCATTCAATAGCCTCTCAATGCTATAGAAGCACTAGAGGGTTTTTTGCTTTGTATGATAGTTTTGAGGATTTTTCTGATAATAAATCCAGAGATTATGATATAGATTTCAACTCTAAAAATGTTGCTTTACTGTTTGCTGGAAATGGCTGTCAATATTCTGGCATGTTGAGATTGTTGCATGAGTCTAGTGAGCTGACGAGCTATCTGGGCGATACTATTTCTGAACTTCAAGAAATTACTGAGATGAGCTTAAAAGACTGGTTGGCTATTGATAGTGGGTCTTATAGTGATACTAGGATTGCACAGCCAGCATTATTCATATTCCAAGTATCTATAGTGAAGTATTTATTAAATAGTGGTATTAATGTACAAGCTGTTTTAGGACATAGTGTTGGTGAAATAGCTGCAGCATATACTAGTGGAATATTGTCTCTATCAGAGGCATACAGATTGGTAGTGGCGCGTAGTAATGCTCAAGCTATAACACATGGCAAAGGTACTATGTTGGCAGTTAATATTACGAGAGAGAAGTATAGGTCATTAATTGTTGATTTAGAGCTTAGTAATTTAGATATTGCTGCTATTAATGCTCAAGACTCTCTGACAATAGCGGGTGATGCTAAAGAGCTGAGAGTCTTAGCCGGATTTTGTGAAACGCAGGGTGTATTTAATCGCTTTTTAGATGTTGAGTATCCTTTTCATTCAAGATATATGGATAGAGATGTTAAATCTGAATTTGATGTTAGATTCCCTAGATTAGACAGTAATGTTTCTGATACTTCTAGTGACTTTATTTCAACTGTATTTGCTAAAAAGTTGTCGGCTGAGGAATTGCGTAGCTCTGAGTATTGGTGGAAAAATATTGTAGAGCCAGTTGATTTTGCTTCTGCGATAATAAATTTGCTAAATTCATCTATTGACACATTTGTAGAGGTTACGCCTAGAGTTGTATTGAGGAACTATCTTAATAAGATTAGTGATGGTTTTAAGATTAATTACTTTTCGACTGTTGAGAAATCTAGATTAGTTAGTCGGGATATTATCGATAAACTATATCTATCTGGCGCATCATGGCAGACAAAAGCTTTCCATAGTGAAAATACCGAGATTATTAGATCTCAGTTAGACTTGAAATATCATTGGTATGCAAAAAATAATAAATCAATGATATATTCTGGGAGTGAATTATTAGGTTGGCAAGTTACCAATAAGGCCAAAACATGGGTAAGCTATCTTGATTATCAGCTTGCAACTGATTTTCATGGACATCAAGTTGGAGAAGATGTCGTATTACCAGCTTCGGCATGGTTAGAGTTAGTATGTCAGCTTGTAAAGAAAGCAAATGATTTAGAGGATACAAATGTTATCCTTCTTAAGGATATACAGATATATGCACCATTGTTATTACAAAAAGATGATATGCGTACTCTTATTAGTACTAGTAATCAAGATGGTTCAGTTATAATAAAGAGTATTTCACAATATGGTAATAACGAAAGCCTGCATGTTAAAGCCCGTTATTTATTGCAAAATATTGATTCAAAACCAATTGTACCTCAAAATTTGGATTTATCTAATGTTGCTGTTTCGGCAACAAAACATTATGCTAACTGTAGGAATATAGGGCTTAACTATATAGATAAGTTTGCAATAGTAAACAAAATAGAGCTAGGTATAAATTCGGCAATAGTATTCTTTAATGAAGAAAATTATAATCAAAACTATGCTCAATCGCCATTTGGTATAGATGGAGGCTTTCAAGCTATCATTTCATTACTCTCTGAATTTGGAAGTACTCAATCAAACCTGTTCTTACCTATAGGCTTTGATTTTAATTATATTCTAAGATTTCATGCAAGGATTGATAAAGCTGTTATTAGGCTTAAATATAAGAGCTCAAACCTCATTGTTGCAGATATTTATTATACTGATTTAGAAAGTAATTTGATAAGTCTTATCAAAGGTGCTAGATTCGAGTCAGTCGCAAGTGGTATTAAAGGATTGCTGCCACAAGATTGCTTTGTTGAGTCTCTTAAGCCTTTTGCTTCCTTAGAGCATGAGTATGTTAGATCTCCTAGGTTGCCATGCCTTAGATATGATGATATTGAGGTTCAAGAGCAACAAGTAATTATAGGTTTTATAAAACTTTTAATTGCTAAAAAAGCTTATCAAGATGCACAAAATAGTCAGATTAATGACCAGAGCTCTTCTGTGGTAAAAATAGTTAAAGATTTTCCTAGTATTGATATTCTAGACAGTCAGCTACAAGAAATGTTACAACTACTTTTTGTAGAGTTTCCAAATCTTTTAAAGCCTTTGCTACTTTGTTATAAAGCATTACTATCACTTGGTGTAAATGACTTTAAGCTTATACAGTCCTTGAGAGATATAGATACTTTATGGCAAATAGCGCTAATCACTAATATAGAGGGTAGTATCAAAGATATTATTAGTGAGCTACAAAAAGCATATAGTAATATTGATAATCCGCTAAAAGTGTTGGTGGTGGGTGCAGGTGTTCAAAGACAAATTTTCGAGCGTATAGCGACAGATAATTTAGAGATTCAGTACTCTACAGGGTGGAGTGATTTATATGAGATTGTAAACGACACGTATGATTGTATATTCATAGAGTCACATCCTAGTTTTGCTAAGAATGACTATGTTGAGTTAATATTATCTAAGCTAAAATCTGGAGGTATAGCTAAGTTTTACATTTGGCTTACAAGCCTCGAGAGTCAAGTATTTACGAGTATGTTGGATTCTAAAATTCAAAGGATGCCTAGAAAGGCTGTTGATGATGTTTTATTGCAGGCCGAGAATTATGATGCTGAGACTAAGCAATCTGCATTAAGTGTAGAGGTTTTATTGCAAAAACCTTTTTTTGTAAAAGCATGCTTAACTGATTTGCCACCATTACAGTGTCAAAAAAGTATTCATGGCACTACTCAACTTAGCAGTATTATTCATGTTGAAGATTCAGAGTTATCAGCAGTCATTGTGGTTGATAAAGATTGTGAGCATTCAAGTCTTTATAAGATACTACAGCAAATCCATACTACTTCATCTAAAAATAAAATAGTTATTATTGAAAGCTCGTGGAGAGATGGGATTTTATCGTCTCCATTACACCAGTCATTACTAGCATCATTACGAGTCTTTGTTAATGAGAATTCAGAAATTAGTATAACAAGAGTTGTCATGAAAAATTTACATGAAGTACTAGATTGGAATTTTATTCTTGATGATAGGTATTTTGCACAAGAGATTTTCATAGAGAGGGGTGTTGTATATAAGCATTATCTTAAACATTTAAAATTAAACGACCCAGATCATCAATATAAACTAGTTATTACAAATAGAGGCTCATTTTCTCATCTTAAGTGGTTTACTAAACAATCTCGAAACTGTGGTGTTGAAGATGTTCGTATTAAGGTGCATTATACAGGACTAAATTTTAGAGATGTTATGTATAGTTTGGGACTAATTCCACAAGAATCCTTAGAGTTCGGTTTTCTTGGAGCCTATTTAGGTATGGAGTTTAGTGGAGAAATTATTGATATTGGTGATAATGTTAGTGGTTTTAAAATTGGAGATAGAGTTTTTGGGTGTGCTCAGCAGAGTTTTGCTACAGAGCTGGTTGTTAACCAAAACTTCATTGCTAAATTACCCCAAACATGTTCTATGCAGCAGGGATCAACTATGCTCGTTGCATTTATGACATCATATTATGCTATCAAGGAGCTTGCTCGAGCAAAGCCAGGACAAAAGATATTGATTCATGGTGGTGGTGGAGCTATAGGTCTTGCTGCGATACAAGTTGCCCATTTATTAGAGCTAGAAATTTATACAACAGTCGGCTCTATTGAGAAAAAACTCATGGTAGAGTCTTTGGGTGTTATAGCTGTTTACGATTCTCGTAGTACTGATTTTTTAATTGAGTTTGAAAATTCTAATATCAAAGTTGATATTGTGTTAAATTCATTATCTAATGATCTTCTTGAAGCAAGTTTAGCTGTTTTAGCACCATTTGGTCATTTTGTAGAACTTGGTAAAAGGGATATATTTGATAATAACTCTTTAGCCATGAAAGTTTTCCGTAATAATATAACTTTTTCTGGTATTGATCTTGATCAGCTAATCAAATATAAGCCAGAGCTTATACAACAAATGCTTGTAGAATTGACAACATATTTTAATGATCAGATTCTTATGCCTTTACCATATCAAGAGTTTACTATGCATAGCATTCAAGAAGCATTTCGGTGTATGCAGCAGGGAAGACAGCTCGGTAAGGTCATTGTAAATATGCAGACTAAAGATAAAGTTTACCTAGATACATGGAGCAATAAAAAAGCGAATATTAATGGTACTTATATTGTAACTGGAGGAACACAAGGTTTTGGTTTCTATACTGCAATGGAGCTTGCAAAACATGGCGCGACAGAACTAATACTGATTAGTCGTAGTGGTACTATTTCTAGAGAAAATAGAAATAAGCTAGATGAAATTGGTGTTAGTTATGAAGTATTATCTTTAGATGTAAGTAATGAAATTAGTGTTAGAGATTTAATGCTGGATTTGTACCAAAGAGGGGTCGATCTGAAAGGTATAGTACATGCAGCCGTAATATATGATGATGTAGCATTTTCTGATATGTCAGAACATAGTTTTGATAAGGTTTTTGAAGTTAAAGCGCTAGGAGGACAGTGGCTAAGTAAATATTCTAATTATTGGACATTAGAACATTTTATTATGTTCTCTTCGATAGCTACAGTTGTTGGTAATATTAACCAATCAAATTATGTAGCAGCTAATGCATATTTAGAGGGCTTAGTTGCACAGCGTAGAGAGCAAGGTCTTGCTGCCCAATATATAGCTTGGGGGCCGATAGCGGATTTTGGTCTTTTGACAAGAGATCAAGGTATCAAAAAGCTTATGGAGAGTGGTTTAGGATTTACACCTTTGTCTAGTATTGATACTCAGTGTATTATTAATGAGATTTTGCTAAATACCAAGTCTCATATAATTGCATCAAAGTTTGAGGGTAGCAGAATTGCGAAAGTTTTGCCTGTTCTAAAAACTTTACGCTATCAAGAGGTGATAGATCAAGAGCAAGCTAAAACCATATCTAGTCTTGATTTAGATACTTTAAGATCATCTCCAAAACCGCAAAGTATAAAAATAGTGCAGACTAATGTTTTGGCTCAAGTTGCTAGTATATTAGGCGTGAATATAAATGGACTTGCATTATCTACAGATCTTCGTGATCTTGGTATGGATTCTTTGATGGCATTTGAGCTTGCGGTAAGCTTAGAAGAGAAATTTACAGGGGTTACTATCTCGGCTATGTCTATTGCGCAATTAAAAACATCTAGCGATATCGTAGGGATGATTTTGCGTAATATTTATACAGATGATAGTCAAGACGGTAATTCAGATGATATTCTTGATATAATTAAACAAAGACATGGTGAGAGCTAATGGCAAAAAAACTTTTTGGTAACTTATCTCAAGTTAAATCTAGAGTACTGCAAACACAAACAACATTAGAAGATTTATCTGAACAAAAAGTAGATTATGATTTTAGAGCACATCCTCTTTATCAAGAGTTGCAGTATATGCGAGAAACTGTCAAAAAATTTGGAATAGCTGATCCTCTATATCGTAACTATCAAGGGATTGCAGGTGCTAAAATTAATTATGCCACTAAAGAGCTAATAAATTATGGTTCTTATAACTATTTAGGGCTAAATGGTGATCCAAGAACAATACAAGCAGTAACAGATGTATTAGCTCAAGAAGGTACAACAGTTTCAGCAAGTCGAATCGTAGCAGGTCAAAGAGCTATTCATCAAAATTTAGAAAACAAAATAGCAGAGTTGTACCAATCAGAAGATGCTATTGTTTTTGTCAGTGGTCATGCGACAAATGTATCGGTAATTAGCTGTTTAACTCATGATAAAAGCCTCATATTGTATGATCAGTTAGCCCACAATAGTATAATCCAAGGTGTAAAGCTATCGGTTGCAAAAGCAATTGGTTTTAGACATAACGATATTGATCATCTTTCTCAGCTATTACAGCTAAATGCCCATAAGTATGAGCAGATATTTGTAGTTGTTGAAGGCTTGTATAGTATGGATGGAGATATTCCAAATTTACCAGAGATTATTAAGCTAAAAAAAGAGTATGGTGCTGTATTGATGGTAGATGAGGCTCATGGTTTAGGAGTCTTAGGTAAGACAGGCAAAGGTATCTTTGAGCATTATAATCTTTCACCTAAAGAAGTTGATATTTGGATGGGGACATTGAGTAAAACTCTTTGTAGTTGTGGTGGATATATAGCTGCAAATAATGTGATCATAGATATTTTGCGTCATTATGCTCCAGGTCTAGTTTATAGTGTAGGTTTATCACCTGCTAATACAGTAGCTGCGATTAGCTCATTGGAGCTTATGTTAGCTGAACCTGATAGGGTTAGTAGGTTGCACTATAATAGTGAGTATCTTCTAAATCAGTTAAAGAATCAGAGTTTGGATACTGGTGACTCTATTGGTAGAGCAATTATTCCAGTGATTGTGGGTAGCTCACGTAACGCCGTAGCACTATCAAATAAGCTTTTTGATGATTGTAATATTAATGCAATGCCAATAATGTATCCTGCAGTTGAAGAAAGAAAAGCTAGACTCCGCTTTTTTATATCAAGTGAGCATACTAAAAATCAGCTGGACTATACAATACAATGCCTAAAACAAAATATAATACAGTGAAGTAGATATGCAAATTTTTTCAAATAAGTTAAATGCTTTAAAAGCCCAAACTAGATTAAGTTTACTAGAGCTATTGAAAAAAAGTTTTACAGCAGATCCGCATACTCGAGAGTTTTTTTCAGTTTGTGAAAGAGATAATCTCTTAAATAGCAAGAGCTATGATGCTTTTATGATTTACAACCTAGATCATGCATATACTCAAGGGTTTGTTATTTGTGATGATAATCTCAAAAGTGTAGGGCTTTTTGCTTACATTGGTAAGACAAAGCTTTCGTGGAAATTTCATATTGTAGCAAATCTTAGAATGTTAAAGGAGTTTGGTATTCGAGGGATTTTCAGAATTCTTAAAATACAAACAAAAGTTGAGAAGTCGCGTCTTGATAAAGAGTTTTTGCACCTTATATATCTTTGTACAGATGAAGTTAGTCGAGGCTGTGGCTTAGCTAAACAGATTATAGACTATGGCTATCAGCAAGCTAAAGAAAAAAAAATTCCATTATTGTTAGAGACTAGCAAGCCAGAGAATATCTCATATTATCAAAAGCATGGATTTAGCGTTTATCAAGAGTGTGACATAAGTGATCAAAATCTTAAAATTTATTTTTTAAGGAAAGATATTTAAATACAATATGTTATACATTTTTATTCTACATTAAGGAAAACTAGTATTATGAAAAAGTCTATAAAAACAAAAAAGTTTAATTATCCTGTTGATAAAATAAAATATAGATGATAATAATATAGAAGTATCAATGCAGGGTGGACCATTCAAAATTATGCAAGGATATTGGGAGTTTAAAAAAATAGATGATAAATCATCTCAAGTTAAACTTACTTCTAAATATAGTTTTAAAAATATTATTCTTGAGAAAACTATTTCTCCAATAATTGGTACTGGATTATCAAATCAAGTAATCAAATATTTTTCAAGAGGCTTAGAAAAGAAATAGATACCATTAGTTTTCTATATTTTTTAGCGATTAGTGAATCTTACATTGATTGGTTCACTAGGTTTAAGTGTTACACGACCTATGGGCATTACATCCTTTGTGAGATTTTCAAGCCTATATTTATTGATGATAGTACTTAGAATTAGTAATGATTCTTGAAGCGCAAATGCTGAGCCTATGCAGACTCTATCACCTTTTCCAAATGGCATATACACTGGACATACATTAGAGGCCTTTTTATTGTAAAATCTATATGGATTAAACTCCATAGGATTATACCATTTGTCTGTATGACGATGCTGTATCCATAATGGAATTATTATTTCATCACGCGGTTTTACGAGATTTTTGTTGTACATTACAACATTTTCAGAACTTTGCCTTAGTAGTCCTACTACTGGTGGGTAGAGGCGTAAAGTTTCTTCAAATACAGCAGTCATCAAAGGCATACTTTTTAGTGAAGAATATGCTATTTCACCATTCTCAAGAGAATCTTGTACTTCTTGATATAGATCTTCTTGTAGTTCTTCACTTTGTGATATTAAATATAAAGCCCAGGTTAGTGCAGTTGCGGATGTTTCATGGCCTGCTAAAAAAAGCATACATATTTGTTCATTTAGATCTTTCTGAGAAAACTTTTTACCAGTTTTTTCATCAGTTTTTAAGATTAAATTGCCTAGTATATCATTGTATTGACTACAATCATCTGTATGATATCTTTTGGCTATTTCAGGATAGAATTGGTTATGTATTTTTCTTACATATTCTCGTTGTTTATATTTTAGATATGGGTATAAAATATATTTGTATGGACTATTTAGTAGATATGAAGTTTCTTGATATAGATTAAAGTCATTAAATAGCTTAATAGCATTATCATACGAATAATCAATAGAAAAAATCGTGCGAAAAATAATATTAGCTGTGACATAAGTCATCATAGAATCTATTGCAATAATATTGGAATCCTTAGACTTATTATCAATTAGTTCTATAAGAGCTAAGGTTGCTTCAGCCATTAGTGAGAAGGTCTTTTTAGGCTGTAAAGCCGCAAATGACTTGTTCATAATGTTTCTTTGGAAACGCCATATATCACCATTTGTAGTGAAGATACTATTACCTAACAGTGGACTTAAAAGTTTGTGTAGGTTTTTGCTCTTAGGATATCTCTCGTAATCAGATAACACATCTAGGACATATTCATTAACGCATAAAGATATTTCCTTTTTACCAACTTTTTTTTTGGGATACCCCATTTTCATTTTATAGTGTCTTTCTTTATAGAATTCTATAAAAGATTTAGCTTTAAGAAGTTTTCTCAGTGGCACTTTTTCATCAGTATAATACGGAGGAAATGGTGCATAGATATTATAATTTTTTTCTTTAATTTTATTCATGATTTATATATCGTAGTCAGTTATAGGTTTTGTGGAAGTTAAAATTTTATAAAAATTTAGAGTGTTATTGGGTATATCACCACTCATAATGTATTGAAAATGTATTATCAGAGGGTTTTGTTTTAGTTTTGTATATGTATCTTGGTCATACATATTAAAGAATTTACTATTTTGACTTATAATACCTAGATTTGCAAAAGCTTTTTCTGTATTTAGCATAGATGATACAGGGTCTGCAGGAGAGTATATATCTAGCCATATGGTTTTAGCTTGTTGAAGTTTAGGTATTAGACTATCTCTATAATTTTGGAGATGCTTTAGGTTAATATATCCAGGAATACAGTGACCTAAAGTTATAATCTTGATTTTTTTAAAATATTCAACTGGGAGTTCATGAAGAATGAATATTAGTGGATAACCACCAGCGGAATGAGAAATTATTATGTATTCATTATGATTATTTGCATCTATAATCTGCATTATTTTGCTAGCTTGGTATTGAGCATTTTTTATAAAATCACTTTGATATTTATTTGAGAAATAGACCAGAGAAATAAAACCCTGTATCCATATTCTGATTTTATCAGGTATGATTTTTGGGATGATTCTTTTATATGAAAATATTATAAAAGATGCTATAACTAACATAATCATAGCGTATATGTATAGTTGTTTAATAAGTAGTACCAAGATGATTAATAGCAAACAACTATAAATAATTAAATCTATAAAGACTAGAGAGATGAAAAAACTTTGATATTTATAGGGGATGATATTTTTTAGAGCATTCTTGTTAGATATGATAATCACAAAGGATACAAAAGCAGCGTACCAAGTTTTTAATCTAGATTTTTGGTATATTTTTTGAATTATATCTATCCAGCTCAAAAGGAATAGATCAGAGTCAGCATTGTTTGATTTAATTTTATACTCTGAATTATCAGTTTGTGAAAAAACAGCTTCAATATTATTGTTTTTAGAGAATTTATTTAACTCATTTTTGAAAACTCTTTTATAGAATTTATCTCCTCTTGGATCAAATCCTGATATGTAAAAAATCGCTCTTTTCATTAAGCCATGAAGTACCAAAAATAATAAACATTATAACATTGTTATTAAGCTATTTCACTTCTATAAGAATTTGAATATTTTTTTAGACTATATTCTAATAGATTTTCAACAGAAATATCTTGTTGTATGTTATGAGAGCTATTTGTTGAGTCAGTGATAATAATATAGTTGGTCTGATACGGCTTTGTCTGAGAGAGATTCCAGTTTTGAATACTTGGTTTGTGATCGCCATACCATATCAGCATACTATCTTTATTGAGTTGTTGTTCTAGTGATTTTAACATTTGTGTGGCTTTGTAGTTCAGATCAAGGTATACATTAATTTCATCATCATTATTATTAGCATTATAGACCCGAGGGTCTTTACGTGGTAGCGTATATGGACCATGTCCAGCTATTGTGATCACAAACATAAAAATTTTTTGATTTGAATGTTTATCTAAATACTGTTTGATATAGTCGGTTAGTTGAGCATCTGGAGTGAAGATATCAATTTTATCGAAATAAGATTCATCAATAAACTCATTAAAACCAAGATGCTTGAAGACTTTTTCACGGTTAAAAAACTTTTTATTAAAAGGGTGGATTACCACACAGTAATATCCAAAATTTTTTAGTTGTTGAATGTAGCTTTTGGTAATATTTTTATATGCTTTTCTATACGGATTAAAGCTAGCATATTCTAGTTGGCTATTTGTAATACCAGTCAAAAACGCAAACTCAGAACGCATTGTATATGCACCATAGCAAGGAACTACAAGCTTTCCTGAACTGTATGTATGGGTATCATTAGAGAATTTAAAGTCAAAACTTTGATCTGCTAAAATATATGATTCTGACTGTACAGTAATGATAGTTTTAGGTAGATTATCTGTATGCAAACAAGGGGATTCAAGTTTTGTAAGTTTAGCTCTATTGCGATATAGATATATTATGATGGTCATATACATACCGAATTGTGATATACACTCAACAAAAGAGAGCTCTCTATTTATAGAAACAAGTCTGTGTATTATGATATTTATTGCTATGAAAAATATAACATTAGTAAGCCAAATATAAATATCAAAGTCATCTAACCATATGTAATTAAGATAGAGTACTAATCCGGTCGCACATAATACACTAGTTGTCAGTATCCAGAAGCGTAATGCTCCGACAAAAGGGATATAAAATTTAGGAAAGCGAAATACCTGGCTATACAAAAAAAGATCTTCATACTGAAAGCGTTCTTTTAAGATTTTATACTTGGCTGAATCTATACCTAAAATCACAATTAGCAATACTATGCTAATGATTAGACAAAGGATGGGGCTATATATAAATACGCCAATCAAACAATATATCCAGCAAAATGCTAGAGAATTATAAAAGCCTAGCCTTATAGACTTATTTAAAATGGTTGCTAAGATAGCAATAGATATTATGATTACAGTACTTGACATACTATTTCTTACCATACCCTGATATTATCATAAACCAGTCAGCAAGCTTATAAGGAAGGATGCTCTGTATCCTAATGGCTAATTGTAAAATCCATGGAAAGCGGATATATGCTTTACGTTTATTGATACGTTTATAGATATAGTCAGCAGCTTTTTGTGTGGGTACAAGAAATGGCTTTGGACGCATAAATTGTCTACTCATATCAGAATCTACAAATCCCATTGTGATTACAGATATTTTTACATTGCTTTTGTGACAATATTGACGCACAGATTCTGCATAGACACGAAGTCCAGCTTTGCTAGCACAATATACAGGTGAATATGCCATGCCATAATATGAAGCAAGCGAAGAGAAGTAGACTATTTGCCCACAATTTTTCTCAAGCATTTTAGGGAGTAAAATGTTTGTTGTAGCAATTGCACCATTAAGGTTTATTTTAAGTAGCTCATTAGCATGATCTATATTTTCAAAATTATCATCAATTACTGATGTAATTCCAGCAGCATAAATGCATAGGTCTATATTTTGTTTTGTTGCGATATTGCTTAGGGTTGCTTTTAATTGCGCAATATCTCCACAATCACAAATATTCAGGTTGATAGATTGTGCTCCTAAATCTCTACATATAGAGCTAACCTTTTCAAGGTTTTGTCGATTGCGTGCAATCAGGGTTAGAGATGCTTTGCTTTTAGCATAATTCATTGCCAGATGCTTACCTAAGCCTCTAGATGCGCCAATTATCAAAACATTCATGCCTCTAATTTCCTAAAATTTTGTGTGTTACAAATGGTACTGCAATACTAATACCATGCTTACTATAAAAACCACCATTAAATTGGTTATGATCAAGTAAATACCGTTTAAAATTTGTAACGATTACTTTATCAGGTTTTTGTGGGTTTAGCCAAAAATTATCTAGAGATTGAGTATCTGTTAATCCATCAAAATTATATATTGCCCTACCAAGTGCTTTTGTGGGTTTTCCATGAGCTAGAGCTTGCAAGCCTACCGTACTATTTATCACAACCACTCCAAGAGAGTTATCAATTAGTGTGGGCAGATGACCACCATCTAGTGTAATTATCCTAGATTTTATACTAGGATATTTTTTTAGTCTTTTGTGAATGTGTTTTAGTGGATTGACAATCATTGTGTCAAAAGGATGAAGCTTAAATACTAATAATGTATCGCTACTAGTATTTTCCGCAAAGCTTACTAAAACCTCATCAATCATTTCTAAAGTGGATTCATACTTTGAATGTTCGATAATTTGGTAATCGTGACTGAGTTGTAGTGGTACCAAAAAGAATTTTTTATCTATTATTTTTTCTAGCTTGCTCGGAAGACTTAATCTATCTATGAAAAATTTCTTGCTAAATCTAATGATCCAGCCGATGTATTCACGATATATTTTAGCTTGACGATGATGGTTATAATTTCTAAAACTAAAAGGAGATAAACCATTTTTAAGGTGATAAACTAGGTCCCATTTTAAGCGCATAGACAGAGGATTTTGGGTGCGTATGAGTGGATAGTTGCGAATAACTTTGTAGTTCTCGTAAAAACTTTTATCTGATGGAGTCTGGTTGCGAGCGTTAGCGTATTTGTTATGCTCTAATGTAATTGTATCAGGACGAATATAGCCTTCTTCAAATACCCAGAAATCTATATTCAGCTTTTTAGCAACTTCTATAGCCTTAGCATGATAAGGACGGCAATCTCCTAATAACAATATATCTGTTATTTCTAAATGTGCTAGTTCTTTTGTTATGAAGCGCTCAAAGTCTTTAAACTTTCCCCTATAATCAATGGTAGAAAAATCCCACCATAAACTATCGCTTTCGCAAAGTCTTAGTTTATGTACACGATGATAACCTTCACGACAAAATTCATGAGCTAATTCATTAAAAAATGGTGAAATAGGTCCCTGAAGAAACAAAAAACTTCTCGAATGAGGAAATATGTTCATGCCTACTATCCCATACAAATGTCACGCCCATGAGACAATATTTTAACACTGTTTAGGATTATTATGTAGATCTTATTTAATCATTTGGTTTTTATTAGGAAAGCTTAAATGGGTTTGAAAACGAAATGTTTTTAAGTCATAATATTGTGCTAATTTGATAGAGTATATATCAGTAAATGATTTTTTTAAATTAAGAGAGTTTTTATGAAAAAAAGGGTTCTAGTTTTAATAACGTTGATGGGAATGGTACTTACTCAAGCAAATGCAGCTGACCCATTATCGGCGGCTCAAAGCTCTATGAATGCGATTACAAGCCAGTTTGCTACTGCGCAAGGGGGTGTCCCAGCAGCATCTAAACAGACTGATGACCTACAGCTTGATAAAAATGCA
>NZ_DS999312.1:302818-308490 GCF_000156715.1 Francisella philomiragia subsp. philomiragia ATCC 25015
GTGTAATTGATAAGAGTGTCATTCTCAAGCGAGTGGGAATTTCATAATCGAAATATAGAGAAGCTATAAGATATTTGATTAAGCACTACTCTAAAATAGAATGAAAATTTTTATAGAAATAAGTTGGCTGAACATAGTCGAAGCCATGTTTTGCTTGGTTTAAAGAAATTATTTCGATAAATTAATGATCTTTTAGTATATTTAATCAACACTCTTTAGCAATGAAAATATTGAGGGTTCTAGCTAGTCTTGTTACAATATTTCATTAATTTGAGCTATTTTATGTAGCGGTATTGGTGATTGTATGTAGCTAGTAGAGCTTAGGTTCCGTTAGCCGTGATCTGTTTTTTAATTAAGGACTAATTTTATGAAAAAAAGAATATTAGGTTCGCTTCTATGCCTATGTGGCATAAGTATAGCTTATGCTGATGATTCTGTTCAGTGTGATAATATACCAGCATTGGTCAAGCAGTTCAAAGGAGCGGCTAAGGAGAATTGGCGGGGATATTCTGTTGGTAATTTTGTCAGGTACAATAACAAAGTATATCAATTAAAAAATGATTGGTGGACTGTGGACTCTCCAGACATTAATCAACATTGGATATATTGTCAAGATGTTTTGCAACCTGCAATATACTTGCATATTCCTTCTAGACCTGCTTATGTAAGCAGTACTAGTAAACCTCATGTTATTATTTATGATAGTAATCACAATCAAGTTGCTGATCTAAAAAATCTTAAATGGGGGGCTACAAAAAAAGTTAGACTACCAATAGGGCAATTTACTATAGTTGTAGAAGGTATTGACTCTAGCCAAGGATATGCCAGCCAAAGTATAGTTAATTTGGCTATGGGTCAATCTAAGAAGATATCTGTTAACTATAAAAATATACATGCAGCTAGTTTAAGTATCTATCCTAAAGCTGCTATATCAGGTAGTGTTGGAGTCAAGATCTTAGATTCAAAAGGAACGGTGGTATATCAAAGCTCACTAGTTTTTAATCAGAAAAATACAATCTATGATATTGATGTTACAAAGGGTAAGTATATGATTCATGCTAACTCTTATATTGTAGCAGGTAAGGTTTATAAGGCTCCTGATACACTAGTATCATTATCACCAGATAAGACTACCAATGTTAATCTTAATTTTGATAATTGGTCTGTAGCTGCTTCTAGGGTTGATGTGGTAATTTCAAATTTACCTAAAGGTAAAGAAGCTAAACTGAAGTTTATGAATAATACAGGAGATGTGCAAACAGTTGATGTCAAAGGTAATGGGGTCTATACACAAATGTTTGCTAAAGATGGTAGCCAGTGGAGTTTAACGACTGATGGTATTGACCAAGCTAGTGTTTTTCCTAAGAGCTTTAATGCTAATCAAAGTTGTGTTAATGCAACTATTACCACTCAGTCAAAACATTAGAGACTATTGATTTAATCAGGATGCGCCATCAAAAATAGTTGTCTTCCTTGTGCTTGACATGGGTATCTCTTAAATACTGGGGAGATTTCCGCCTTCACGAGAATGACTTGATGATTAAATCAACAGTCTTTAATAACTATTTTCTCTCTAGTCAATAATTGTAGTATCGCACTATAATGTTTATTTTCTAATGAGATTCTGGGTTAAGTCTGGAACAACTGCAATGAGGGAGATATCCGGATACACTACCCCAAATAGTTGGGCTTGGACTGTTTGATCAAGTATTACTCATTTTATACTAATCTTGTCCTAGCTTCTAATTAAGTCTCATCTTGCCATTCAAAATTACTTTGATCTGCAAAAATCTTCTCAAGTAGTTTGGCATTCATCGCATGTGATGTGCTAAAAGTCTCGAAATGTCCATAGATATGGCGTGTCCCACATAGCATAATATCACCAACCAAATCCATGACTCTATGGCGAACATGCTCATCTGTATAGCGAAGACCATTTTTGACATATGATTTTTTCTTGGTTAATAGGATTGTATTTTGAGTGCTTGCACCTTGAGCAATAGGAGTTTTACTAAATTTTGTAAAGATTTTTGCCAGAATACCCTTATATAGCGGTCCAAAAGTTCGTGAATCGATGCAGTCTGCAACTAGTATTTCAGGGTTAATTGTTTTATTGTAGTTTTGATAGCCGCATTTTGGCTTTATTTGTAGGTTTACGCTGAAGCTGTCACTTGGTGAGGCTTTTATATACCTATTATCTTCGCGGTATTCGATAGTTTTTTTAATTATAAGTTTCTTAGATGGAGCATTATTTTGCTGGATACCGACACTTTTGAGTTGCTGATAAAAGCCATTGCAACTACCGTCTAGTATTGGTATTTCATTGGTTTGAGAATAGATATAAGCATTATCGATACCTATGCAAAATAATGCTGCTAACAAGTGTTCTATAGTACGAATATAATGTCGCTCATCAGTTGCGATACATGTACATAATGGCTTATCAATTACATGGCTGTAGTGTGTGGGTATAGTTTTGCCACTTATACAAAATACTATTCCAGTGTCAGCAGGAGCCGGAGAGATTATGATAGTATTGTATCTATTGGTGTGTAGACCTTTACCGGATATATATACTGGGTTTGTTAGAGTGTATTGCATATGGCAATTATCTATTTTCTAAAACGATGGTTATAATCATGCGACCTAAGCCATATAATGCACTTAGGATAATAAATATTGTGATTAGATTATATATAATACGAGGATATTTGGCTGAATCTGGTAAAGTTGGTTTGACAACATCTACTAGATAGCTTTGTTGATTCTGGCTGTCTAATTTGGCTGTTTCAAATGATTGTAGTGCTGATTGGTACTCTGTCATTGCAAATTCAGCATTGAGCTTAAGCCATGTGTAGTTAGACACCATATCATCAAGTTGCGATTGTTTTTGACTTTCTTTATCTTCGGCTAAGAAATCTGCTTTTTCTTTGTCGATCTGCTTTTTCAAAGCGATGATTTGTTGTTCGGTAGCTTTTACTTCACTAGAGTTAGGAGACAGATAAGATTTGAGATTTGTCAGTTGTGTCTCTGCAGCAGTTAACTGTCCTTGTAGATTTCCGATCACAGTAGCTTTGCTAGATACAGACCCCTCTGGGTCGACTATTCCACGGCTATTTTGGAACTCAACTAGGGCATCTTGGGCTTTCATCGCTTTAGTCTTGATCAGATCAAGCTGCTCTTTGTTAAATTTCATTCTGTTCTCAGCTAGTGTGTGCGATATATGGTCGATTATGTCTTGGCTTTCTTTGGTGATGGTGTTTAGTACATCTTGAGCCTGCTCTGCGGTGTAGCCTTGCACATTTATTGTGATAGCATTAGACTGTTGGTTATAGCTTAGAGATACCATCTTGTTGTAGTAATCTAAGAAATCAATTTGATCAGCATTGCGCGACAAGCGTGAAAAAAAGTCTACTTTTGGACTCTGGTACATAGCTTTGATATTTAGGTCAGCTTGTAGTGTATCAAGCATTTGTGGAGATAATATATAATCTATCAACAGATAGCTATTCGCGGAAGTATCAGATCCGCCACCACCAAGTATGCTCGACAGTGAGCTATCAACCATTGGCATAGTGTTATTTTGTCTTAGAGATACTATCGCTGAGCTCTCATAGCGAGGTGATGCCAGAACTATATAGTATATACCAACAACTAGAGTTGGTAATACTACAAAAGAGAAGAAGCTATGCTTCTTGGCTAATATATATGTTTTGTTTGCTTTGACTATAGTTTCATGTTTGTAGTGTATTTTTTTGTAAGTATATATATCTCTTAGTGCGGTTGTCTTGAACCTTTTACTAAGTTTCTTATATAGCTTGATTAATGTTTTTTTGTATTTACTTTTCAATAGCTGTATTTTATTCATAATATAAATCTGCTTCTTTTTCATTTACATAAGATTACTTCTGATAAGAGGCTATGGCCTCATCCATATTATCAAATATATTTATTTTACCATTTTCTAACACAACTGCGATATCACAACTGCTTTTGATTTCTTTCATATTGTGCGAAACCATAATCACGCAAGCATTTTTCTTTTTTTCCTCGAATGCATCATTAGCCTTTTTCATGAACTGTGGATCGCCAACACCTGTGACTTCATCGACTAAGTAGTAGTCGAAATCAAAAGCCATGGACAGCCCAAAGTTGACTCTACCTTTCATACCTGAGCTATATGATTTGACAGGCATATCAAAAAACTCGCCAATCTCTGCAAAGTCATAGACAAACTCTTCTATTTGTTTCATCTCGCGTCGATTTTTGTTGTGGATGCGACAGACAAACTTGATGTTTTCGCGTGCTGTTAGACTACCTTGGAAACCTGCTGTCAGCCCTACAGGCCATGATATTGAACTAGTTGTAATTATCTTACCAGAGTTCGGGTATTCAAGACCGCCTAGCATACGTAGAAATGTAGATTTACCAGCACCATTGCGACCTAATATACCTATGCTTTTACCCTCTGGGAAAGTATAATTAACATCTCTAAGAATATAGTGTTTATGTCCACGGATATTATAAAATTTGGTAGCATTTACAAGTTGTATCATATTTATAGGTTACCTTGATCTTGCATTCATCATAATATTTTTTCTAGCTACATAGTAGCACAAAACACCTAAGAATAGAGTGCATATTGTAAAAGCTACCAGATACTCATAGCTTAAATAAACATTGAGATGTTCGACACTAAACGCTGAGCGAATAAATTCAATAACTTGAAGTATAGGGTTAAATGACAGATAGTAGGATATATTAGGAGGGAAGTCATTTAGGCCAAAAAACACTCCTGAAGTGAAAAATAATATACGGTTAACAATACCCATAAATTTGGGTAAATCTATATAATAGTAGGAGATTACGGCAAGCATAAGCGATATACCAACTGTAATTGCTAATAATATAATCACCATATATATAATACGGATAGGGTGATAAATAGTGGCGCCACTATTTAGATATATTATCATAGCAGTCAAAATCAATGCAGATAGTGTGCTTATTGCTGCTTGCAATATTATCCTTGCTAAGATTGTATCGATAATTTTGACTTGTCTATAAGCAAGTAATGACTGGTTGGCAGCGATAGCACCAGATGCTCCAGAAAATGAGTTTCTAAAGAAGAAAAATGGTACAATCCCTGTTAGTAGGAATAGCAAAATTGGCATATTGCCCGTAGCCCTGCCTAGAAATGTATATAAGGCATACATCATCATTATAAAAAGCATTGGCTCTACAACAATCCATGCATAGCCAAAGTAACTATCTCCAAATTTTGTGGTAATTTCTCGGTTGAGTAATCCCCAGATCACAGCTTTGTGCTCTATTAGAGATTTTTTGAATTCCGTCGTCATATTGTTGTTGTGATATAAATATTTTTCAATAATTGAATAATTATAGTCTAAGAATACTATCACTTTGAGAAAAAAATAGCTAATTTAAATTTGCATAATTGTTCTAAATATTAGATACTTTGAGCCAAATACCTCACTGATGATTAATATCCGATTATGAAAAAAATACTTATAACTTTCTTGCTATTCTGTCTAGGTGGTTTGGCATTTGCAAATAGTGTTATGCCTGGTTTAACAGAATTTGACCAAATTGCCGAGAAGGGAGCTGGTCTTCCTGAAACCAAAAATAATCCGCCACCATCTATGGCATCT
>NZ_DS999312.1:310110-347068 GCF_000156715.1 Francisella philomiragia subsp. philomiragia ATCC 25015
ATGTAATTGATTTTAAACTCTAAATTCTAAATTCTTAGTTATGAATAGTCTAGTATATTAAAATATCACTCCTCTATTATAGCGTAGGCTAGGTGGAGTATTTTATAATTATCAAAATTCAAAATTACTTTAGCTCTGAACTTTGCTCTTTTCCCTCTATGTATTATCTGAACAAAAAACTTCAAAAATCAATATTATGTTGCTAGAATTAATTTAATCTAATCTAATCTATAAACATAACTTAGGAGACAAATGTGAAAGGAAAAGTCTTGCTTGTATTTGGTACGCGTCCGGAGGCAATCAAAATGCTCCCTCTTGTTAAAGAGTTTGAGAAGCATACATCAGTAGTAGAGATGAAAGTATGTGTAACAGGCCAGCATCGTCAGATGCTGGATCAGATTCTCAATCTTTTTGAGGTTGTACCGGATTATGATTTGAATGTTATGAAGCCTGGTCAAGATTTATATGATGTTACGACTAAGATATTGCTTGGCATGCGCGATGTTTTGATTGACTATAAGCCAGATATTGTCTTGGTGCATGGTGACACAACCACCACACTTGCAACATCTCTAGCATGTTTTTATCAGCAAATAAAGGTGGGGCATGTAGAAGCTGGACTTAGAACAGGCAATCTTTATTCTCCATGGCCAGAGGAAGCAAATAGACTTCTTACAACGCAGATTTCAAAATTCCACTTTGCTCCTACTGAGAAAAACAAGGAAAACTTGATTAAAGAGCATATTATGGATAACAAAATATTAGTTACTGGCAACACGGTAATTGATGCTTTGTTTATGGTGTTAGATCAGATTAAATCTAAGCCAGGGCTTGAGCAACAGGTTGCTGATTTTATTGTATCTGAAGGTTACAAATTGTCAGATAGAAGGATAGTGCTGGTAACTGGACATCGTCGTGAAAATCATGGTGAGGGTATGCTAAATATTTGTAAGGCTCTAAAGACTCTTGCACAGTCATATCCAGATGTTGATTTTGTATATCCCGTACATTTAAACCCAAATGTACAAAAGCCAGTACAAGACCTTTTATCTGATATTGATAATGTGTTTTTGATTAAACCTTTAGATTATTTACCATTTGTATATCTGCTTAGTAAGTGCTATTTGGTGCTTACAGATAGCGGTGGTATTCAAGAAGAGGCGCCATCACTTGGTAAGCCAGTGTTAGTTATGAGAGATACTACAGAGCGACCAGAGGCAGTAGATGCAGGTACTATTATGTTAGTGGGTGCTGAGACTGCTAGTATAGTGGCTAATGTATCTCGCCTACTTGATCATGAGACTCATTATAACAAAATGGCTTATGCTCATAATCCATATGGTGATGGTAATGCATCGTTAAAAATAGTGCATTTTATAGAAAGTTGGATCACCAAGATAAAAGGATAGAAGACGATGAAATTTAATTCAGTTTGTATGGTTGGTTTAGGTTATATTGGTTTACCTACTGCTGCAGTATTTGCTCGAGGTGGTATGCATATCAAAGGTGTGGATGTTAATCAACATGCTGTAGATACTATTAATGATGGTCGTATTCATATCGAAGAGCCAGGTTTAGCAGAGCTAATCAAGGATGTGGTTGGCAAAGGTTTGCTAAAGGCATATACAGAGCCACAAGAAGCAGATGCGTTTATCATAGCTGTACCTACACCCTTTAAAGGTGATGATTATGAGCCAAATCTTGACTACATAGAGTCAGCAGCCAAATCATTAGCCAAAGTTTTGAAAAAGGGTGATCTAGTGATACTAGAGTCAACATCTCCAGTTGGTGCTACTGAAAAAATGTCTGCATGGATTGCGGAGCAAAGACCAGATCTTACATTTCCACAAACTCATGGTGAAGATTCTGATATTAGAGTTGCACATTGTCCAGAGCGTATATTGCCAGGCCAAATGATTAGAGAGCTTGTAGAGAATGACCGTATAATCGGTGGTATGACACCAAAGTGTAGTGAGTATGCTGCTACTCTTTATAAGATGGTCGTGCAAGGCGAGTGTAGTATTACAACAGCTCGTACAGCAGAAATGTGTAAACTTACAGAGAACTCTTTTAGAGATATTAATATTGCTTTTGCTAACGAGCTAAGTATGCTGTGTGATAAGATGGGAATCAATGTTTGGGAGCTAATCACAATGGCAAACAAACATCCAAGAGTAAATGTATTACAACCAGGTTGTGGAGTAGGTGGGCATTGTATTGCAGTAGATCCATGGTTTATTGTAAATGCATTTCCTGAGGATGCTAAGATCATTGGCACGGCAAGACGCGTAAATGATAGTAAACCACATTATGTGATCTCTAAGGTAAAAGAAGCTATCAAGGGTATCAAGACTCCTAAGATAGCTTGTCTTGGTCTAGCATTTAAACCAGATATTGATGATCTAAGGGAGTCTCCTGCGCTAGATATCACTAAAATGCTATCAGATATCGATGGTGTAGAGATATTAGCAGTTGAGCCAAATATCAAAGAGCTACCAGCAGTATTAGCAAATCGCAAAAATGTACAGCTAGTGTCATTTGATGAAGCCAAAGAGCAAGCTAATGTATTGGTATCGTTAGTTAAGCATAGAGAGTTTTTAGGTTTTAAATCTGATAAACTGATTGATTTTGTTAACTTGTAGTTTTTGATTAGATACCTACTAAATATAGTTTAGATAGAATCTAAGCCTCGTTTTATTTTGGTTATTAATAGTCATTTCTACAATCTTAATAATCTTTTTAACATTAAATCAACAGTCTTGACTATCGCTTTTCAATTTTGCAATAGCTCTATTGTAGGTATGATAATCTTGGTTTAATTCCGTCCTTTATGTTTTTGTAGTGGAGATGTTTTTTTAACTTATAACACAAACTTATTTTGATATAATTAGTAAATAGATTTATTGAAGTTGGTATTATTCGTAGATATGAATTTGGTTGATAAGAAATTTACATTTGATGTAGAGTCAAGTAAAAGCTATATTTTAGTTGGCGCCTTGTTCATGGATGATAGTTATAAAGATGCTAATCTGATTGTATCAATCGACTTCTCAGCTACAGAGCTTTCAGATGAGTTGGCGGCTATGAATATGTTAGAGTTTTCAGAGGATTATGGTTACTATAGATCTTTGGCGGTAGGAAAAGGAGTGACACTCTTTAATGTATCTTTCGAAGTTCCTAAAGATGTTGATAATATCGAAGTTAAGTTTATAGAACTAGAAAAGCTTGGAAAGTTAGATTTATTATCTTTGTCAATCTGTGACAATACTATCGCTAATAACTATATACAAAAGCATTATTTGTCATCAAAATCAAATCAAGAAAATTTTAAAAAGCGACAGATATATAAAGATAGTTGGTTAAAGCAGTTGCAAAATAATACCTTGCTGAAAGATGGTTTTATTTATAGGTATGCACAAATATCTATAGATGCTTTTACATCTATCAAGGGTTTTGTATTATGGCCATTTAATATTTTTACTCTTATAAATACATTTGTAAAATTCAAGCAATCGAAATTGGCTTATGATAAATGGTACCAACTAAAGCAAAAACCATTATCTAAAACTATCAAAACTAAGCATAGAAAGTTATTTATCAGAGGTGAGTATTTCTCACTTGATGGTGAAAAAAGTAGTGCTATGTTAATTAAATATGATTTTCATAAAGCTCTTGATATTGAGTTAGCCAAAAAATTAGGCTTTTCATCTTCAGAAAAGATGGGTTTCTTTAACTATGTTGATGTATCAAAAGATGGTCAAAATACTTTTTTAAAGCAAGTGCAGGTGCCAGAGGGTATATCTAAGTTTACGATAAGTTTTGTCAATTGGTATAGTAAGGGTAAGATTTTGTTTAAAATCGATGATATTAGCCCTCATCAGAGAAAAACACTCTCTCAAAATATAATTCAGCAGAGTGACAAGCCTAGTGATAAACAAAAACCTACAGTAGTATATTCTGATGAATTAACCCAACAAGATGAATTGTCAGTACTTGGTTGGCCAAAAATAGAGAACCCTAGGCAAAAGCCGGTAGTTCTTGGTGTCATGGATGAGTTTACAACAGGATGTTTTGAGGAAGATGTATGCTTGATTCAGCCAAGACCAGATAATTGGTTAGCTCTAGCAAAGATATATAAGCCAGATTTGGTATTTATTGAGTCAGCATGGCAAGGTAATCATGGTAGTTGGCAGTTTAGGGTTGCAAATTATACCAATAAACCTGGTGATGAGATTGCACAGCTATCGGAATATTGTAAGCAGAAAAATATCCCGATGATTTTTTGGAACAAAGAAGATCCTGTACATCACCAGAAGTTTATGTGTACAGCAGAGCTTGTCAGCCATATCTTCACTACAGATGCAAATATGATACCTTCATATAAAGATAAGACAGGTAATAATCAAGTTTCGGTATTACCATTCTCTGCTCAGCCGTCATTGCATAAGCCAAAGCCTCTAGCTGGTAGAAAGCAAAAAAGCTGTTTTGCAGGTAGCTGGTATGGTAACAGACACGCAGAGCGTGGTGCTATGATGGTGTGGCTTCTAGAGGCTGCAAATGAGTATGGTCTTGAGATCTATGATAGAAACTATGATCGTGGTATCATGCCATTCCCTGATAAATATAAAGATGGTATCAGAGGAGCTCTACCATACAAAGAGTTATGCCAAGAGTATGGCAAATATCGTATATTCTTAAATGTGAACTCTGTAGTTGATTCGCCAACTATGTTTTCGAGAAGGGTATTTGAGCTTATGGCTTGTGGAACACCGATAGTTAGTACTTATGCCAAAGGGATTGAGGATTTTTTTGAGTCAGATGCGATATGGCTTGTCAAAGATAAGTACGAAGCTTTAGATGCTATCAAAACTCTGATGAATGATGATAAGGAATGGCGTCGTAGAAGCTTGCTTGGGATTCGAGAGGTGTTTAGTAAGCATACTTATGCTCATAGATGGAATCATATTTTTGAGTTTGTCAAATCTGATAAGCGTATAGATGTTGATCCACAGGTATCACTAATTGCTGTGGCTAATAATCACCAAGATGTGGCTAAGCTAGTACAGATGATGTCGGCACAAAAGTATCAAAATTTCCAATTATATATACAACCACAATTTTCTGATACAGTAACGATGTCCATGCCTGTTAACATACAGGTGTGTCAAGATTTCAGCGAGTGTGCAGATGATTTTGCTAACTATGTAGGTTGGATTGATAGTGAAGTTGATTATCAAGAGTTCTATCTAAGAGATTTGGTTAATGCAATTTTGTATGAACCAAATGCTAAAGGCTGGGCGAAGAGTGTAGGTGGGGATAAGTTTGCTTACGATAAGCAAACTATAAACAGTCTTGCAATATGGTCTAGAGATGTGTTAACAACAGAGTTTTTTGATAATCAAGTTGTTAGCTCTAAAGTTTGTGATATTAATTTGTATGTTATTGATTCTGATCAGATTGAGCTGAACTCAAAAGATAAGTCAGTACAAGTAAATTCAAAAGCTAGTGCACCTAGCGTAAAGACATCAAAACAGAGAGCAAACAAAAATAAAAGGGGTAAAAAATGAACCAAAAAATACTTGTTTGTGCTAACCCTGACTTAAACTATATTGATGGTTCATCAATTTGGCTTCAAACAATTATGCTTGTGGTATCTGCTACAGGCTATGCTGATATAGACTTCATAGCAAAAAGCACACCAGAGCGAGATGAGTTATATGCAAATATTAAAGCTGATAAAAATATCAATATTATAAATGGTGCTGATAAAACATTTTGGAATGGTAAGGGTTTAAAAAGACTTAATCATGATATGATGGCTGATTTAGCTGCTAAATTAGATGACTCTAATAATTATGATATTGTGATTGTCAGAGGATTTGATATAGCTAAAAAATTAGCTGATTATCCGATTACATTATCAAAATGTTGGTTATATCTAACAGATATACCCCAGTCAATAAATGATTACAGTCTAGAATTAAGACAAGATATATCAGAACTTGGACTAGGTTGCCGAAGAGTATTGTGCCAAACAGAGGGTTTCAAAGATATTTGGCTACAAATTGAGCCACGACTTGAGAGCGAAAAAGTATATATATATTCGCCAGTTATTCCTGATTTTGCACAATTTACACCGATAGCTGAGCGCAAGCAAATAGCAGTATATGCAGGTAAGTATACAGCTGATTGGAATACACTAGAGATGGCTAGAGCATGGATAGATATACATGACAAGTTGCCTAATGCTCAGCTGATAATGATTGGCGATAAAATTCATAATGATTCCAAGCCAAAAGATTTTGCTACTAAAATGAGATCTGCTCTAGAAAATACTGAGCGACTACAGTGGCTTGGTGCTCTATCTCGTGAAGGAGTGTATGAAAATTTATTACAAGCTAAAGTAGGTCTGTCTTGGCGTGATGAGAGTTTAAATGATATTGTTGAGTACTCTACTAAGCTATTAGAGTATGGTAGCGCAGGTTGCGCGGCTATAGTAAATAGAAATCCATTACATGAAGAGTTGCTTGGTGAAGATTATCCACTATTTGCTAACTCAGATATAGAATTTACAGATAAATTATATCTAGCATTAACCGATGAAAATGTTTGCCAACAAGCTGCTAATAGAGTTATAGATTTGGCAATTAGACACACATTTAGTGAAAGGGTTGAGATTGTGAGATCATGGTTACAAAATAATCACAAATTACCATCAACAAAAAAAATAGTATTAGTTGCAGGCCATGATCTAAAGTTTTTTAACTTGTTACAGCAGAAGTTAGAATCAGCTGGCAACTATGTCTTTATTACTGATAAGTGGCAGGGACATAATAAACATGATGAGGTTCAGAGCCAACGACTGCTTAGGCAAGCTGATGTGATATTTTGTGAATGGTGTCTAGGTAATCTTAAATGGTATTCAAACAATAAATTAGCCTATCAAAGGCTGGTTGCTAGATTTCATGGACAAGAAAGATTTTTACCTTATTTGACAGAGTCAAACTGGGATAATATAGATCATATTGCTTATGTGAGCGATGTTATTAGAAGAACAGATGAAAGTAAGTTTCCTATCGAAAAAACATCCATAATAGCTAACTATATTAATAGCGAAAAATTTAAGCTTAATAAAAAAACCGGTGAGTCAAGATACACTCTTGGTATAGTTGGTGTGGTACCAATGATGAAGAGGTTGGATCGCGCCTTAGATCTTCTCGAAGAGCTTTTGGAAGAAGATTCACGCTATTGTCTGCGAGTTAAAGGTAAAAATCCACTTGAGTATGGTTGGTTATTAAAAAGAGAAGAAGAGTTAGAGTATTATAAGAATATATTTGAAAGAATAAACTCTAGTGAAAAACTAAGATACAAAGTAATATTTGATCCAGCTGCTGATGATGTTAATGAGTGGCTTAGTCTAGTAGGTTTTACTTTATCGCCATCTGATTTTGAGTCGTTTCATATGGCAATAGGTGAAGGTATGCTAACTGGAGCTACTCCTGTTGTATGGAACTGGGATGGCGCCAATGAGATATGGCCTGATTATAGTATAGTTAAGAGCGTTGATGAAGCTAAAGAGCTAATTCAAAAGGTTAATCAAGAGGATATGCTAGATAGTGTATATGAGAAGAATAGAGGATGGATGCTTGATAATTATGTGAGTGAAGGCATAGTAGATAAATGGAGAGCATTGTTAAATGTTGAGTGATATAAAAAATCTTGGGGAACTATCTCAACATATTGTCAAGAAATACATAAAATTTGGAAATGGCAAAAATACGATAGATTTTAATAAACTAAAAAAAGCTTGTGATGGAGTAGTTGTTGCAAATCGTTTTCAAGATCAGCAGATACTCTTAGATACTTTTGATTGGCAAAATGGTCATGATGATAGGAACTGGTGGTGGCAATTACAAGCATTACCATTCTTGGTTTGGTATGTTAACTCACATAATTTAATGAATAATGATGAAAAAAAAACACTATTGTTTTTTACTAAAAAAGCGTTGCTTAGATGGGTTGAGTGCTCTAAAGTAGAGAGTATTAGTTCCCCACTTATTTGGCATGATCATGCTAGTGCATTTCGCTTACGAAATATTGTCAAGTGGATTAATTTTTTAATTATTAATGATTTGTATGCAGAGTTACTAACAGATGCTGAGCAGCTTAAGATTATAAATGTTATAGATAAACATTTGAATTTTCTAAAAGAAGAAAATAACTATTCTCAATATACAAATCATGGCTTTGATCAGATGATGATCGTTTATGAGGTATCATTGCTTTGGCAGAAGCAGAATATTTTGCAAGAGATCGGTGATATTGCGGAGTCTAGATTAGAGGATGAGCTTGATCATGCTTTTACAGATGAGGGGGTACATGTTGAAAATAGCCCCCATTATCAAAAATTTATGCTCTCAAGAGCTAAACAACTCATAGCATTCAAAGAGATCGGTGATCAAAAACTTTGTCAAAAAGCCACTTTGGTAATAGATAAAGCAACAGACTTTTTGAGAGTTATTACTATGCCAAATGGTTATCTACCAATGATAGGAGATACCGTCGAAGATGATAAAGGGTTGTTAGAGTCATTGGATAGTAGTATAAAATTTTATGACTATAGTCAGTCAGGTTACTATGTGGCTAAAGGTAGAGCAAAAAATGGGAAATCACTGCATTTAGTATTCAAATGTTCATATATCAGTAATTATCATCGTCATGATGATGATTTGGCTTTTCATCTATATTACGATGATCAAGTAGTTTTTGGTGATGGAGGGCTAGGTATATATCAAGAGCAAGATAGTCGGCGAAAGTTTCTAAGAAGTCCTGCGGCACATAACACTATATATCCTCGAGATATAGAAGCGATAAGAGAACCTGATAAACTATTGAGCAAATCTGTAGCTAGTGTTCTAGAACCAGGGTTGATTGTTGCTACTACTAGTATGTATGGGGGTACGCTACAGAGAGTATTAGATATTAGGAATCTAGAAGATCTAGAGATAGTTATCAAAGATAAGTGGCTTGAACTACCAACAGCACATGCTAGTATATCTATGATTAATTTTTTTATTCCAGCAGTTGTTAGAGCTAATAAAGAATCCGATAATCAGATGAAAATCGCTATTGCAAATAAAGTTGTTGATATCAAGGTGCAGGCAGATGGTGCAAATATGTACTTGGATGAAACAATAACTTCAAAAAGTTTTGCGCAATTTGATAAAGCAACAAAGCTTGGTTGGCAAGTGTTTTTACAACAAGGTGTTGAGGTGAGAACTATTATCAATATGCTAAATGATCAAGAAAATAGTAATAACAATTCATTAAAATATGACTCTAATATTAGTAACACAGATGAGTTGCTTAATTGCTTTGACCTAAAAGGTATAGCAACAATGCTTAAGCGAGAAGTTTATATTGAAAATAATAGTATAATCTTAAGAACTGAGAAACTGTCAGGGATCAATTATGCTTTCTACTTGTATTGTGGTGGTCAGGTTGAAAAGCAGTTTTATACTTCAGAAAATAAGAAAGTTTTTGAAGCTCAACTTTGTGAGACTAAAATGTATAAGGCGGTATTTTATTATAGTAATATCAATGATGAGCGTTGTTCTTATGAAATTGACTTTCAAATAATTGGTGGTAATAAAATAAATATTGTTAAATCTAAATAGTGATAGCAATATGACTAAACTTATCGCTGAGGAATTTTGAATGAAAGATTTAGCAAAACTAAAGAGAAGTATTTCAATTAATAATCATAAGATATCTTTTGTTACAGAGAGGTATTGTGATTATCAGTATGCTTTTTATCTACACCATGGTGCTGGTGTTGAGAAAGTTTTTTATTCCTGTAATAACTATTGTATTTTTGATATGAATATAGTAAACGGAGGATATAAAGCTGTATTTTACTATAGAAAAGAAGTAGGTGATAAACATTCGTATGAAATTGATTTTATAGTAACTGATGGTGAAATAAGGTTTTTGAGCAAAGATTCAAATAAAAAAACAAAAAATAAAAAAAAACTATACAAGCTATATTATAGGAGAGTAGATCCAATTTTTTTATTTGAGGATGATTGGTTATATGATGAGACTTTGCCAAATAATTTTGTCCATCATATAATGAGTCTAAGGTGGTTAAGACAAATAAGTGATATAAAAAAGTCATGCAAAATCTTAGAAAATTTTATAGACTTTCATTCTACATCTGTTGAGAAAAGTATATATTATCTAGGCTATACAGCCGACCACACAGCATCTATTAGATTAAAAGTGTTGGCAGAATTTTATGATCTGATATTATCAGATCCTTCTTTGAAGAATAAGGTTTTATCAGAGATATATAAGACAGCTAAATCTATGCTTAACGAAACATACAAAGAGAATAATAATCATGGTTTGATGGTGGATATGAGTATTATAGAATGTTTAAAGTATGATTTTTTCTTTGATTTTATGGTAAATGATATTCAGTATATAAAAGATAGGATAGTAAATCAGCTAAGGGGTATTTTTTTTGAAGATGGATATACTAAAGAGCACTCTATATCATATCAAGAATTTAATATGGGATTGTTGTATGATCTTAAGTTATTGCTTAGAGAGGCTAAGATATATTTTTCTGAATTTGATGATATTTATGAGAAATGTTATTTGAGTACAAAAAAATTACTTGGTTATGCATTGAAAAACAATGGAAATTATATACCGATAGGAGATTCTTTTGATATTCCAAACATTAAGATCCTTGAGAAAGTATATAAAACTAGTGATATAAAAAAAGCTCTATATCCATATGTAGATCAAGAGGGTATGTTTTGTTCAAGTAACTTTGGTATAGTCATATATAGAAAAAATAAATTACATATATCGTTAAATGCGGCCTGGAATTCATATGTGCATAAACAAAATGATGATCTTGGCCTAAATGTTAGCTATGATGGAGAAGACTTTATTACAGAAGGTGGATATTCTGATATTATTGATAGTAGTATTATTGATTATAAAAGTGAATATCTACATTCGACTGTAATACCTGATGGCATTAAATGGTTGCCTAGATTCTTAAATGACAATGGGTACTCATCTGTAATCAGTGATCAACAAGGTGAGAATGTAAATATTATGAAGGCAAAGCATAATAGAGTAAATTATATTGACATAGAGAGAAACATAGTAGTTAATGATAATGGTTTTACTCTAACTGATAAGGTTAAGTCAAATAAAGTATTAAAACACCGGTTTTTGATACCTGCTGAGCATATTGTAAGTTATGATGATGGAGGTGTTGTAATCAGGGGTATGAAAAGCTATTTGGAAATTAAAGATTTCGTTGGCTCGGGCACTTGGAGTATATCTAATAGTAGTGTTGGAATATATAATAATAAAAAAAGAAATTTGGTTGCTGTTGACTATGATGATTGTTCTGAATTATGTATGTTTGATTTTAGGTTTATAAAAGTTAGTTAGATATTCTGGGAAAATACAAGTTATGATAGATGTAAAAAGAGAAATGTATATAGATAATAATAAGTTACATGTCAAAACTACTGAAATAGAGGGTTTTAGGTATGGCTTTTATCTCATTATCGACGATCAGGTTATTGAAAGAAATAATTATTCAAAAGAATCGAATGCTAGTTTTGAGTTTGCACCTTTTTATGGTAGTTATAAAATACAATTTTTCTATAAAAATTCAGCTGGTGAAGAATTTAGTTTTATAGAGGATTTTAGTATAGTTGAAAAAGCTGGGCATAAGACAGTTGTTATGAATAAAGTTAATAACTTTTTTCTTGATGCTAATAATAAGCCAATAGCAAAGAGGTTATTTAAAAATATTTTAGTGCAAGAGAAAATATTAAAGAAAGAAGCTAAAAAGTTAGATGATAGTTATCCAGGTCAGAAATTTAATATTGTTATAATGACACTACCTACTAGTGATGTGTTGACTGATAGGTACTTATTTTTTGGTATCGATAATTTTTCAAAAGAATTATATACTGGCTCTTATCCTAGTAATAATTATATTTTTGTCAATAAGTTTGTAGAGATGTTAAGAGTTGAGTGTCCATATACTATAGATCAAGTTATTATTGATGATAATATCCAAGTAAAAGGACTATCTAAGTTAGCAAAGTCATGTAAAAGTTGTGATATTAAATATGATTTAGTTTCTATGGAGCAACTTATTAATAACTCTAAATCTTTATCAAAAATAAATGAACTTATTGAACTGTTATATAAAAATATTAATATTGAGTCAAGGCAAGACTTTGTTGATCAGATGATCTCATTGACAAATAATTATAATTTTTTTGAAAAAAATATAGAAGTTGGAGATATGACACCCTACCAAAAGTTAGAGAAGCATTTTGGAAAAGTTTAGCTCATAACTTGTGAATTAAATTTCATATTTATTTTTTAAAATAATTGCTTCATACTGTAAGTAATAGTTTTAATTGAATTTAGGATACCTATAATGATTAAAAAAAAGAAATTTTCATTAGAAGACTTTAAAAGTGAACTTAATAACTTTAAAACAAAAAAAGCTCCATTTTTCAAAATAGAACAGTATATTTTGAGCTGTATTAATAAACATCCTGCGGAAGAAATTAATATAGAAGGAGCAGTATTTTCAGAGCTTAAAGATGCATATACAAAGGAAGTATTATTTTATGGAGAAGAGTTTGTAAAAGCTAATCCTAAGAATGATAGATATAAGAATGTATTAGCAGATAGATATAAAAAGCTAGGTGATATCAAAAGATATAATGAGCTGTTAGGAATTAAAGAACTATCACTAGAAGAATTTAAGGCTAAATTAGCTGACTTTAAGAGTAAAAAGGTAGCATTTACTGAAATACAAAAATATATTGCGGAGCAGCTTAAGCAATACCCTAGCAATGAGATTGAGATTAAAGGAGTAGTATTTTCAGAGCTTAAAGATGCATATACAAAGGAAGTATTATCTTATGGAGAAGAGTTTGTAAAAGCGAATCCTAAGAATGATAGATATAAGAATGTATTAGCAGATAGATATAAAAAGCTAGGTAATATCAAAAGATATAACGAGCTGTTAGGAATTAAAGAACTGTCATTAGAAGAGTTTAAAGCTAGATTGTCTGATTTTAGAAGTAAAAAGGTATCTTTTGCAGAGGTAGAAAGATATGTTGCGGAGCAGCTTAAGCAATACCCTAGCAATGAGATTGAGATTAAAGGAGCTGTTTTCTCGGAACTTAAAGACGCATATACAAAAGATGTGTTATCTTATGGCGAGGAGTTTGTAAAAGCGAATCCCAAAAATGATAGATATAAAGCTGTATTGGCTGATAGATATAAAAAAGTATGTAACTTAAAAAGATCAGATGAGTTATTAGCTGGTAAAGAAAATAAAGAAATTAATTTATTGAGGTCTCAAATTGATCAAATAAAAAGTGATTTAAGTAATCTTAATGAGATTAAACAACAGGTTATTGAAAGTACAAAAGAAATCGTTGAAGCCCATAGTTCAAAGATTGAAAGTAAGATTGAAAAAATTAATAATAATTATGAGGCTGCTTCATTTATACAATTGAGTCAAAATACTGTGTGGGAAACATTCCATATAGAAGGTGAGGGCGAATATGATTTATCGTGCATTGTTGAAAATACTTGTGATGAAAATGATAAAGCGTCTATTGTGATCCTAGACTTTGGACCAAACAAGCTTAAAGAAACATATATTGCACAAAATAAACTTTCTATTTCTAAAAAATATGGATATTTTAGGTATCTTCCATCCTCTAAAGGTCAAAATTTATACCAATCTAAAATAATAGTTCCGAAAGGCCTTAATTCCATTAAAATTGGTTTTAAATTGCATGATAATAGCTCTAAAATTTTTGTTTCCAAACCCATAGTTACTAAGAGTGTAATCAATAAGGAATTGATTCAGCATAGCTCTAATCTGAATTTTAGACGTTTAGATTCAAAACCTAAGTATGAATATTATGATGTAAAAGAAAATAAGTCGTATCACATTAGCGTGATTGCTGAAAATAAAGTTAAGGAGAATAATAAATCATCGATTATTATTGTTGATTTTGGTGGCGTTAAATTAGATGAAGAGTTATTGAAAATAAATAACTTAGGTGTTTCTAAAAAATATGGATATTTCCAATATCTACCAAGCGATAAGGGTGTGAATTTATATAGTACACATGTTTCAATACCTAAGGGATGTAATAAAATAGGCTTATCTGTTGTATTATTTGACAATTTATCAGATATACTTGCAAGTAAAGTTTGGATTACTGAATCAGAGAATCCAAATTTGATTAAACATAAGTATGATCAATCTATTAAAGCTCAAATGAATATCGCTAACGACCAAGCTAACTCACAGTTTGGTATGTTAGGGCTTGATGTTTTAAAAAATCTAGCTATGAGCATACCAAATAGTAATGGATCTTACTATTATGATAAAATTGGATTTAATATAGCAATCATTTCTGATATCTATATGTATAATTTTTATAAAGATGCATTCAAAAATGTTTATTACCTATCCCCAGACAATTATGAAGATGTATTAGAAAGTAACCAAATAGACGCAGTGATATATGTAACTGGCTGGAAAGGTATAAATAATGAAGAATGGCGTGGTGTTAAATTCCGTAAAAAACCTATGGAAGCGCTTGACGATATTCTTAGAATAGGTCGAGAAAAAAATTGTAAATTGATATTTCAAACAATAGAAGACCCTAGTAATTTTGAATATTTTTTACCTGTTGCTAAAAAGTTTGATTATATATTTACTTCAGATACAGATATGATTGAAAACTACAAGTCTGAGTTAGGTCATAGTAATGTTTTTTATGGGGAATATGGTTTCAATCCTGAGCTTAACAATCCTATAGGTTCGCAAAGATCTCTTATTGATGGATGTTTTTTTGCTGGCTCTTACACTAAAAGATATGAGGAAAGGTGCCGAGATATTGAGATATTGTTTGATTCTATTTTAAATACAACAAAATCATTAGTTGTTGCTGATAGAAATATAAATATAGACAGTGAAGATTTAAAATATCCATCAAAATATAGACCGTATTTGATAGAGCCTATTGACCATGAAGTTCTTCAGAAAGTTCATAAAGTATTTAGGTTTAATTTGAACCTCAATTCTATCAAACATAGTCCTACTATGTGTGCTATGAGAGTTTATGAACTGCAGGCACAATGTACTAACATGATTTCTAATTATTCAAAATCACTTTTGAATAAATTCCCTAATATAAGGGTAATCCCTGAAAGAGAAAACTTTTCATTTGATTATTCTCAAAATGACCTATTTGAATATGAGAAAAAAACTGACTCACTAAGAATGGTTATGAATAACAAAACAAGTTACGATATATGTGGTAAGATGTTCAATCTTGTTGGCTTTGACTATAAGATTACAAAACCAAAAATATGTGTACTAGCTAAAAAAGAGCACATTGCATCGGTGCAATATATGGTTGATATTCAGCTGTATAATAATGTTGAGTTAATACCGGCTACTAAATACAAAACAAAAAGAGATTGGACTAAGTATTTTGATGATAATAATATAAAATTATTTACATATTTTAATGCTGATAACTATTATGAAGAAAATTATTTAAATGACTTAGTTAATGGCTTTAAATATACAGATTCGAGTTTTATCACTAAAAATTCATACTTTACAGAAACAAAATATGTTAAAAATAAAGAACATGAATACACAAATTATATTGAGAGTATAGATAAAACATTATTTAGAACTGATAAGTTTAAACCTACAGACTTTAAGAACTACAACTATTCACATAAAGTGGAAAACCTAGGTAATGGTTATTCTATCGATCCGTTCGAACTAAACTATACTAGACATATAGCTTATAAAAATGAATTGAATAAGACAAATGAATACAAGCTAACAGTTATCGTTCCAGTTTACAATAATGGAAAACATCTTAAGTATCTTTGTATTGCTAGTCTTATGAGAAATAAGATGTGGAATGATATGGAAGTATTATTAATAGATGATGGTTCAAGTGATATAGAAACCATTAATATTTGTAAAAAACTTGAAGTGCAATATCCTAATGTTTCTTGCTACTTTTATAATGATGGCGGTAGTGGCAGTGCATCACGACCTAGAAACAAGGGTATGGATATAGCAAAGGCTCCGTTGATAACTTTTCTTGATCCTGATAATGAAATATGTCCAGGTGGTTACGATACTTTAGTTACATTATATAATGAAAACTCTGAACTTGATTTTGTAAGTGGATACAATGTGAAAGTAAGTAGAGAATTAAAATCTATAGCTAAACATACACCAAAGACTATATCTGTGGTTAAGAATTTTAAGCAAGGCTATTTCGAGAAAGGCAAATTTCCAACAGTTGCAACACAAGCATGTGTTATGTCAAAAGAATTTTTAAATGCTAAAAACCTTAGATTTATAAATAATTCAGCTGGTCAAGATACTTTGTTTGGTTGGGAATTATTACTTGAATCTAATATGGGTGGTTTTACTGGTGATGCTTTTATTATCTACTATGCTGATCGTGAAGATTCTATAACGAATAATGTGGATACTGGTTATTTTAAGAAAAAACTGATTCTAGAAGAGTCTCAAGTTGAAGTTCTTAAAAAATATAATCTTTTAGAGGTGTTTAAAGAAAAGCATTTCGATAATTTTATGAATAATTGGTATATACCAAAGCTTAAAATGCTTGAAAATAAAAATATTAAAAAATCTATAGAATATCTTACAAAAATATGTGAGCTTTATAATATGGATATAAACGAATATGAATTAAATTTTTAATAGATAAGTATTGGAGGAAAAAATAAAATGAAAAAGAAAAAAATCGGATTAGTAGGATATTTTGGATTTGGGAACTTTGGCGATGAGTTGTTTATGGATGTTCATAAGCAGTTTTTAGCAGATGATTATGAGCTTGAAGTTGTTCATGATTTAACAGAGGCACCTTACTTCTCACAAAAAGCACTTAAAAATCTTGATTCCTTTGATGGATTTGTTATTGGTGGTGGAGATCTATTAAACCCTAATGCAGTATCTACTTTGTATTGGAGAGAAGAATTTCTTAAGAAACCTGTGTTTGTTCACGGTATTGGTTGTCCAAATCATAAAGTAAAAAGCTCGAGAGCTTTAAGTTACTTTAACAAGTTCTTCTCTCACGAAAACGTCAAGTATATTTGCTTAAGAGACATAGAAAGTAAAAGATACTTTGATAGTGTTATTAAAGCTAATGTTGAGACAGTTACACACCCAGATGCTGTATTTGCTTTGAAAATACCAGCAGTTAAAAAGAATCCTAAGCAAAAGATTATGGGTGTAGTATTAAGAGGTCTTGCTCAAGGTAATCTAGCTGGAGGCGACTATCCTCAAGTAAGAAAAGCTGCAGATGAAGCTAGAAGATTAGGTTATAAGATCAGAGTTATTGTAGGCGCATTTGGGCCATTAGGAGAAGGTGACTTACAGAAAGCAAAAGACTTTGCTCTTTCTGATGAAGAGGTCGTATATTCTGAAGATTTGATGGAGATTTGTAAGAGTATAGGTGAGTGTAGTATGTTATTAAGTATGAAGTTCCATGCTCTAGTTGTTGGAGCTATGTACTCAATTCCTGTGATACAGCTTTCATCTACTTTAAAAAACAGAAACTTGTTTAGATACATGCAAAGACCAGACTTAGTCGGAAATCATGGTGATGAAGAACTTTATAGAAAAATACCACCAGTTCCAGCACCTCTTCACTCTTTACTAGTTAAGAATTTAAAAAGAAATGCTGAGATTGGTTATATAGAGCTTAAAAAAGCAATGTCTTCAGCACTATAATTATAAACATCCACTATTAATTTTTTTTATTAAATCAAAAAATAAGCCAATATGTCTATATCAAAAAAATTATTAAAACTAAAAAGATTTGTAACAGTTAAAAATGGCAAGCTCTTTGCTATGACTGACTTACCAAAAGACTTTCAATGTGCATTTTATTTGAGTAAAACAAATATAGTAGAAAAGCATAGTTATTCATTATCAAACTTTACTTGTTTTGAACATCGCTTAAGTCCTGGCTCATATTTTGTAACATTTTTTTACAAAAATAATAATGGTGTTGTAGAAACAATTAGGTACGATCTACAAATAAAGGAGTCAGATTTAATAGATACTGAAAACTTTCCCAATAAAAATCTAGTTGGCTCTAGTTTGAATATAGGAATTAAAGATATATCATCTGAGTTTGGTTATATTTTTTATTGTATTGATAGCTCAAATAATATTTATGTTGATATTTTTAAATACAAAAATCAATTATCTTCTATTATCTTCTTAGAAAATGTACTCGAGTCTGTAACCTCTGTGGAAACAGTTACTACAGGTTATAATTCTATATTTGAATTTTATAAGAATTATGGGTTTAATCACAAGCTTGTTAGAAAAAATGTAGCATCTAAAAAGTTAGATAACGTTTTAGACTCTATTATAAAAGATTTTAAGAAAAATCATGATGTCAGTTCATTATTAGAATCGATTAAAATAATTAATAATAAGGAATAGTTAATATGATCGATAATAAATGTAAGGTTATTATTTCTAATAAAGCTATAACGGCATTTTTTTTTGATGTTGATTTTGATTCGTACGCATTTTATCTAAAGAAAAAAATAGTTATTGAAAAAACAGATTATCAAAAATGTAACACATATATATTTAGCCATGAATTAAGTCCTGGAAACTACACTGTATCATTCTTTGCAAAAAAGGGTAAAAAAGTTTCTAAAACAAGTATAGAGTTTGATATCTCACAATCTCAGATAGATAATTCTTTTACTGATAAAAATGTGTTATTTACATCTCAGACTCCAGTGCAAAACATAGAGAAGACTCCTACAAATCCTGTAGAGAGCAACAAGCTACTACTAAAAATGATGGCTGAAAAGGACAATGATCTGATTAGGTTTACATCCGAGCTTGGTTTACTAGAAACAAAGTTACAAGCTAAGACAAAAGATCTAGAGCTGCGTGATAAAGAGTTAGTAAAACTAAAATCAGCATTGAAAGAGTCTGAGAAGTCATTACTTGCAAAATCAAATCAAGTTGTAGAGCTAATAGATAGAAACGAGCTAGTTGATGCCCACCTAAAAAATGTCCAAACAAGCCTTGAGAAAAAAGAGCAAATACTCTCAAAAATCAAAGCTGAGTTTGATATTTTGAAAGGGCAGTTGAAATCCACTCTATAGATAAACTATGAACAAATATATAAATATTAACAAAGATGGTAAGTACGAGATCAACAGTGGTTTACCAGAGTTTGGATATGAGCTGATTTCTACGATTCCATATGCGTATCATCTATACGAAAAAGGATTATTAGCAAGTACAACATCGGGTTTAGACACCTCATGTTTTTATACATTTTCACCCAGTCATACAGAAATAAATGCTAAAAGGTCATGGGAAAATTGTGTTGAACTTAAAAAAGCAAAATTTTCTAATATGGAGATTCATAGAAATGAGCTTGAATGGACTAATTTTTCTCCTCCAGCAATTAAAGATTTTTACAAAGATAAAGCTATTCGATATAAGAAGCCTACAGTTATAATTTCAAATAGAAAAAATAATGAATGGTCTGGTGTACCAATTAATTATTTTTCAAATATTGTGATTGAAAAACTTTTTAAGTTGTTATCCGATAGATACCAAATAGTATACATAGACTCGGAATATTTTGGTGCTGATTATGAAGATCACATGCCTTTTCAAAGTAATAATATTAATGATAATATTTTCAAAAAATATAATGTTATTACATTAAAAGATTTAAAATCTAATTATAAAAATTTATCAGTAAACGAAATTCAATGCAGATTATATGCTGGCTGTGATAAGTTTATTAGCTCAAATGGTGGCCTAGGCATACTTGCATCATATTTTGGGGGTGAGAATATTATATTTTCAAAAATGTGCCATGAGCTTAATTCAGACATAAATTCATTTTATCACTGGTATCCTAAACTTTCTAAAGCAATTATCAAAGTAGTAAATTCTGAAGAGCATCTGCTAGAGCTAGTTAAACAAAAGTGGATTGATGATTTACCATTAATAAACATTATAATTACAACAAAAGACAATCCGAATGGCTTCCATAACTGCATAGTATCAATACTCGAACAAAGTTATCCTAACATAAATATAATAGTCGGAGTACATAATGCAGAATCAAGAAATTATGTAATAGGTCATGATTGCACTATAGTAGAAATGTATGGTGATGCTAAGGAAATATACACTCATGAATATTTATTATCATTAGCATCTACTGGGTATAGAATTTTATTAGATGATACTTATATTTTTGATGTAAATAGTATTGCTAATGTAGTAAAAAAAATATCAAATAAGACACAAACAGATATAGCTGATTTGGCTCAGAAGTGTTTTAAATATCAAGGAACTAATGACATTATAATTAAAGATCAACCTACTGTATATATAGTGATAAATTTTAAGAAACCATTGAGATCACTAGATGTGTTATGTAGAAGTTTATTGGAGTATGCAAATACTGTATATGCTACTTTTAATTATAAGATACTTATTGGAGTATATGCTTACAAATTTAAAGTACACAATACTAAAGAGTTAGTTATAAAATATGGTCATAAGATTAAATTTTATTGTGATTATAGAAATAATCAATATCAATTTATAAATGATCTTTTAAAAAAAATCAAAAGAAGAGACAGTCTTGTATTTTTTGTAAGTCAAAATGATATTTTAACAGCTGATGTATTAGAAGCATCATATGATAAAGCTTGTAATTTGATCAAACAAAATGGATTTAAAGGAGTATTGGATATAAACACTATATCTGTTGATAGTAAGTATATAAATGAAAATATAGAAGCTAAAGATATAGATTATAGTAAATCAGCAGAGCTAATAAAATCTAATCATTATGATAAGGTTTTACCACAGTTTGTATCAGCTATATTAAATTCAAAAGCGGATGAATATAGTATAGACATGCTAAAACTAATGAGTGAATATCTAAATCCTTCTAACTCTAAACTAGATCAAACAAATCGTACAAATTCATTTATGTGTACTTATCAAACATTAGAGGCTTTAGGATTGTTTCATGATTTTGAGTTTGGACAAGATATAGATTTTAAAAATCGAGCAAAACTTATGTTTGGTAAAGAGTATCAATTAGATAAACAGTATTCTATTATTCGTAGATTAGAAGAATCTAGCTATAATCATGCTAATGAGCAAAAGTATGAAAATATCATCAAGAAAAATGCTGACTTGATTAAAAAGGGTATTCTAGTCGCTGATGGTAATTCTGTGACTATTAATAAGCTTTTATGATGTTAGATATGATAATATAGTCATCCTGAACTTGATGATTCGGGATCTTATGGAAATCTAGGCATAATACTCGAGAAAAGTTTTAATATAAGCTAAGATTTTAATATTGTATAATTTAAGTGTTTGGTTGTATATATTGGATATAATAAATAAAAAGAGCAGTTAATATTAGAAATAATAAAATAATAGCTATAACCGAATCTGTTGAGGGTTGTAAATATGCGTTTTACTTGATTTATGAATCAGGTATCGAAAAGAAATTTTATACCGAAAACAATCAATATGAATTTGAACATATACCTAATACTGGGCAAGTATACTGCGGTTTTTTATTATCGAAATAGTTTAAATGAAACTTTTGTTTATAATTTCAATTTTGAAGTTATAAAATTTAAAAGTGATGAGCTTATTATTATAAATGCAGATAAATCAGTAGATGATCTTATTAATGATTATGATAAGGCTGTAGATGCTATGCTATCAAAACTATCTCAGATTGACAGGAGTACTATTTTAGATAGTGATAAAATAGTCCAATCTGAAAAACTATATTCAAAAATAGGAAGTTTTAATATAACTCAGGCAACATTACACAAAGGCTTGAATTATTCAATTGGTAGGTCATATCGTGAGTCACTAATTCATATAATTCAATTTAAAGAACAATTACATAAATTCGGTGTAACAATAGCTCCAGGTGATAATAAAAAAGAAAAAGATCATGAATTTGGAGTACAACTAGGTGTTAAAACATCTAAGCACTACGGAGATAACTATACTATAGATAATCTATTACTGTATAAAAATACTATAATAAAGCCGTATAAAGGATGTAGTGACTTTGGTGTTATTTGGTATAAAGGTGACAATTACCTATAATCGCTTAAATCATATAAGGTGTATGATAATTTGGAAGAAACCTATAAAAATGAAATTGTTCTTTTTAAAAATAAAATATCTGTAGATAGGTTTATAGTAGAAGAAGCTGTTATTAGTAATAAAGGCTTGCCTGCTAATGATATTAAATTATATATGTTTTATGGACAGTGTGGGTTTATCACTGAAAGAATGAGAGATTTAAATGGTGAAACAAAATATTGTCATTATGATAGTTATGGTAATAGTCTTGGAAATTTTTTAGATGGTGTGAAATATTTTGAAGGAACTGGAGTATCACAACAAATTTTTGAATATGCTAAAACTATCTCAATTAATACACCTATACCAGTTCTAAGAATAGATTTTTTAACATGTGATGATAAGGTTTACCTTGGTGAAATAACATCGCATCCTGGAAATGTTTTCAGAGGAAATTTAGATAAAATGGATGCCTATCTCGGACAACTATATTTAGAGGCAGAGGCCAAATTATTTATTGATTTGCTAAAAGGTAAAAAATTTGACACTTACTTTAATGTTTATGGTAAACCTGATTGGTATGACTAATGATAGAAATAATAGTAAATCTTCAATCACTGCTGATTCGGATCTACAATAATCTCATTGTGATGTAAGCTTTATGGTGAGATACTGAAATAAAATCAATTATTATTGACAATTAAAATTAATCATCTCCTAAGGTAAATGAAATTGTGCGGTATCTCCAGACATAGTTGGATTGTATGCTAGATATTTTGAGTTAAGTTCATTATTTTGCCAATTTTTATCTTGAGGCTCTTGGATGGCTACTATTCTATAGAAGTTGATTCTGAACTCTTTTGAGTTACCTATTAGCGTAAAAGGCATGCTTATGCTTCCCTGAGTAGCTTTTATTTTTTGTGGATACTTTATGATGTATCAACTGTTGTTGAGCATCGATAAAATTAGCTTTTAGTGAAGCCTCTTTTTTGTCAGAGTTGAGTATCTTCGCACAAAATATAGCGCCATTAGGATTAACTTCAAACTCAAAATACTCTCTTGGAGTATCTGATCCTGCTGCTACAAATACCTCAAAAACTTCTTGTCGCCACATTTCAGAATTATTATCTGTATAGCTGTTGTAGTCTGTATAGAGATTATTCAAACACTCAAATTGAATGTGCAAGTATTTATCACTTGCTTGTAAATTGACTATAGTTGGGTAGTCTTTCTCGACGCGACCATCTAAAGTATTATAGAAATGATTACAAATGTATGAGTTTGAGTTTGATTTCAGGGTTATATCGTTGTTCTTTGTCATAAGTATAATCCATCCGATATTTATCTATAATATGCTATAGCTAAAGAGCTCAAATGTAGCTGTCTATTGTAGCTCACATTTTGCGTATAGTTCTTCAAAATATTTATCAATATCATTTTGTTGAGAAATAATACTTTTGGCAAGAGTATATTGAGTCTTTGCGCGAACTAGATTATGTTCAGGGTATGCCACCTTAAAATACCTATCACCATTTAGATGATCTGTTATAAAGCGTAAGCATAATAGGTAAGCTAGTAGACTAGCACTTTTAGGTAGTGTTTGCTTCTCATCTTCTGTTAAATTGTGGTATATCGGAGTTATAAAACCTTCTGTAAAAGCTTTGAAATACTCAAAATTCATATAAACCTTGGTTAGATCTTTCTCATCTTCATCCACACTGTTTGTAACAGTTCTGATAGCATCTGAATAATCAAAGTGGATAAAACCAGGCATGACAGTATCTAGATCTATCACTGTTACAGCATTATCTTGATTGTCAAATAAGACATTATTGATCTTGGTATCATTATGTGTCGCTCGCATAGGAATGTTAGCTGTTTTTGCAATATTTTTAAGATTTATAATACTGTCATATAGTGACTAGTGACTTGATATCATCGACAAAATCAGTAATACCATCTAGTCTTGATTCATGGTTATACTCAATAGCAGTGCAAAAATCATGATATTTTGTATCAAGATCATGGAAATTAACTATAGTCATACTTAGATCATCAGCATCAATGTCATCTAGCATATACTGAAATTCACCAAATGATTTGCCACTTTCATAAGCAATCTTAGCAGATTCTACTTTATCATAGCTTTTGACATCTTTGATTAGGTTATTAAGTCTCCAGAAGTTACCGTTGTCATCTTTGAAATATGGTTTGTTATCTGTGGTTAAGATTACCTTTAAGCAACTTTGATAACATTTATTATCGTTTTTGTGCTTATTGACTATATGATCTGTGACTATTTGCATATTCTGCATCAATGCTGGAACATTTTTAAATACATAGTGATTAACTCGCTGTAGTACATAGTCATCGTTATTGTCTGTATATATGAAAAAAAGTATCATTAATATGTCCAGCCTCAATTTCTTCGATACTTATCATAGTTTTATGTGGCAGAAATGCTCTAAATATATTAACTAAATCAAAAATTTTCATAACTATAAAAACACAAAATCATATCCATTTATTCTTTTAAAAATAGCATAATCTAAATTCAGCTACAATCTTTAATAAATTTTATTGAAAATGTTATTGTGCTATAATCTTTGTTCATTAGAATTAATAATTATCTATAATTAGTGGTCAATTTAAAAATAGCAATTATAGCAGATCAAATAACTACAGCTACAATTGGTTACGAAGACAACTGCACTTGCTATAATATTACTCCGCTTAATTATAAGTTCGTCTTTAAAATCTTTAAACCAGATTTGTTTTTTGTCGAGTCAGCTTGGCAAGGTTATCGCAATAGTTGGAAGTTTAAGATAGCTTCATATCCAGAACATCCCAAGAGATCAAACGTTAAGCTTATCAAGGTAGTTGATTATGCCAAAAGATTAGGTATACCTACAGTGTTTTGGAACAAAGAAGATTGCGTACACTTTGATAGATTTATAGATAGTGCTAAGCATTTTGAGCATATATTTACAGTTGATGAGAATTGTATACCTAAGTATCAAGAAGTGGTTAGCTCCAAGACTACTGTAAATACAATGATGTTTGCTGTACAACCTAAGATACACTATTTCAAAGGTTTTGATTTTAAACACAAGCGAGCTAATTTTGCAGGTAGCTATTCGCATCACATACATTCTAAGCGTAGAAAAATTCAAGATATTATGTTTGAGTCTGTATGTTCTCAAGAGCTTGGCCTGACAGTTTTTGATCGTAATTCTGAGCGTAATTCTGAAAATTATCGCTACCCGGAGTTAGAGAATATGAATGTTGAAAAGGCTGTGAGTCACAGTCAGACAGCACAGATCTATCGTGATTATATGTTGTCGCTAAATGTAAACACTATCGAAGATTCTCCGACAATGTTTTCACGTAGACTTATTGAGATACTTGCTTGTGGAGGCGTTGCTATTACTAATAACACTTTAGCGGTTCAGAAGATGTTTTCTAAATATTGTCATGTAATTGAGACTAAGCAACAAATAGATGAGATAGTGGAGCGTGTAACTAGAGATGGTCTAAGTGATGATGATTTAGCGATGGCAAAAGCAGGATCAGAATATGTATTAGCAAATTTTACATGGACAAATAATCTAGACATGATTAAGCAAGTTGTGGGACTCAAATAAACTCTAATGCTCTATCGTTATCGCTACTATATCAATAGCTTGTTACAACTTTTTTATAAGCGTAGGTTTGCTGGTTGGGGTCGCAAAAAAACTGGGCGACTGGCACTGTGGTGTCACGCAAAACTTGGCGGTACTGTGACATTGTATGAAGATGGTTTTATTCGCTCACTTGGCTTAGGTGTCGAGGGTTCTCCAGCATTTAGTGTAGTAGAAGATGATGTCGGTATCTATTATGATGCTACCATGCCAAGTAGGCTTGAGAATATCCTAAATAGTTATGACTTTATCGCAGATAGTGAACTAATGACAACAGCTCGAGAAGCTATTATGTTGATTAGAAAATATAATGTTTCTAAGTATAATAATGCTCCTGAAGTAGATGAGGGATTTTGTCAAAAATATAATTTAGCTATAAGCAGAGATAGTTATGAGATCCTGAATCAAGTTCACGATAGTTTTATCAAAAACAATATATTAATCATTGCTCAAACTGCTGGTGATAGTAGCCTTGAATATGGTCTAGCTAATCACTATACTACAGATGATATGCTTAGAGCAGCTATCCTTGAGAATCCATTAGCTAAAATATATCTCAAGATACATCCAGATGTCCTTACTGGTAAGAAACGGTCTGATATTGATATTGTAAATATCTCCAAGAATATCACTATAATCAGTGAAAATGTTAATCCAGTATCATTGCTTAAGCATTTTGATAAGGTTTATACTAAGACATCAGGTATGGGCTTTGAGGCGTTGTTGTCAGGCTGTGAATGTGTCTGTTTTGGTATGCCATATTATGCTGGTTGGGGTATTACAGATGATAGGGTCAAATGTGATCGTAGAGTCCGCAAGCTATCAATAGAAGAGGTTTTTGCAGCAGCATATATTCTTTACTCAAAATATTATAATCCTTACAAAAAAAGACAGTCCAATATTATTGATACTATTACTGAGATTGTCAAAAGACGGTAGTGAGAAGGATTCAGAGATCAGAGTGAATAGTGAAGAACTAATTTCCGTCATTCCAGACTCCGATCTGGAATCTCATTATGATGCAAACCTTCTGGTAACATGCTGAATCAAAGCTTATACTGAACTTGATTAAGTATTCAGAGTTCAGGGCTCATGTGCAAGAGAGATAGTAAGGCTCAAGCTTTGATCAGTATGAGTTTGAAAATCAAGGTACTTAATCGATGTCGTTAATAATGCTCATAAAAGAGGCTTATTCGATGATATTGAAGAGATTAGAGTTATGAAAGATGTTAGAAATACCATAGCCCATGAATATGTTGAAGATGATTTAGTTGATATTTTTGAAGATGCGCTATTATATTCTGAGAAATTAATAAGTATCATAAATAATACTTTGGGTTATATTGGTAGATATGTTTGACTTATGAGTAAAAAAATAGTAAATACTAAGAGAATTTTTTTGTTTGGTTTCTCAAGATGGAAGCACAATTATATTAAGCCATTCCTTACGGAGTATTCAAATGCTAAGATTTGTTTTATAAATCCTATATATGCTAGTGAGTATGATCTAGCATGTCGCAAAGGACTCAAAAAATACTCTGATGTCGAAATTTTTATTTGGGGTCGCAAAGAGTTTGCAGAAGTTCAAGAATTTGCTCGAGCTAATAATATCAAAATAACACGCGTAGAAGATGGTTTTATCCGTTCAGTAGCATTAGGATCTGATTTGACTCAGCCGTACTCACAAGTTTTTGATGATGTTGGGATATATTTTGATGCGACATGTCCGAGCAAGCTAGAGAATATTCTAAATTACTATAAGTTTGATAGGAAACTTCTTGAGCAAGCAAATACACTCATCGCCAAGCTTAGAAATTCAAAACTTTCTAAATATAACAAAGATGCACACCGTGAGCTTAATCTACCTACCAAAATGCGAAAAATCCTAGTACCAGGTCAAGTTGAGAATGATGCATCTATCAAATTTGGTGGTAGAGGTATGACTAACCTAGAGTTACTCAAAAAAGTCCGCCAAGCTAAGCCAAATGAGTATATTATCTACAAACCACATCCAGATGTTCTAAGTGGTAATAGATTAGGTAATGTTCCGGAGGATCAAGCACTACAGTATTGTGATGAGATTATAACTAATGTTAGTATGGCATCTGTACTATCTGTGGTTGATGAGGTGCATACTATTACATCACTTACTGGTTTTGAGGGGCTTTTGTATGGTAAAGATGTTTATGCCTATGGTATGCCTTTTTATGCTGGCTGGGGTCTTACAAATGATGCTTTGGTAGAGTCGCGTAGACAGCGTAAGCTTAGTCTCACAGAGCTTGTTGCTGCAGCGTATCTTATCTATCCTAGCTATATTCATCCAAATACGCTCAAGCCGTGCTCGGCAATAGAGCTTATTAATGAACTGATCACACTTCAGCAATCACCATTTCCAAAATACAGTAGTAAATCAAGAGCTGCTTATGCAGGAGTGATGCTTTATTTGCAGAGAGTTTTGAAGAAGAGTAAGTAGAATGCAGAGTTCAGAATTCAGTGAGTAGTGAGTAGTGAGTAGTAGCTTGGATATAAGCTATTTGCTAGAGTGCTATTTTGAATATGGTAGACTATTGGTTTGCAGATTGGTATTCGATGTGACGAGCCAATAGATTGCCATTATTAACTTGATCAAGAATCTAGAGATTGTGTCGACTACTTCGGTATTTGTCGAAGAGTTAGGTCTAGATTCCTGAATAAATAGAATCTCCATAATTTTCTCATCACTTAGTATTTGTCACATATCATGCATTATTTAGATATTTGATTTAGTGATGTTATAATCAGATAAGTGGTAAATGTTGATAATGGGTTCTAATGATAGTTGCATTTGAAAGTTTAAAGTATAACGCTTTTATTATGAAGGGAGTGTATCCTAAAGTACCTCCAACAGCATATGTTCGTATGGTGGATTGTAAAGAGTACTTTGAAACAAAATATGGCTTTAAAGTCGAGTTTATCAGCTGGGATAATTTACTAGACAGCAAACTGATTAGTGGATATGCTCGTGTCACTATACAAAGAGATGCAATTCCTGCTGAAAAAGTAGATGAGTGCTTAAAACAGTTAAAAAAACATAATGTTCCATATACATACGAGATAGATGATAATTTGCTAGAAGTTCCTGATGTAGTAGATACAGCTGGCAATTATAAAAAATATAAAAATCACTTTATATCACTAATACAAAATGCCGATGATATACATGTTACGAATGATTATCTAGCTAATATAGTAAAACGATACAACAACAATATAGTTATTAGACCAAATACAATTTTAAAATCTAGGTGGAGTGTAGATCAAGTTAATAGAATTGATCTGAATGTAGACAAGAGTAAAATAAATGTAATCTATTATGGTAGTAAGACTCATCAAGATGATTTAGATTTCTTTATACGTGTGTTAGAACAACTTAATCAAAAGCAGTATCAGATGCACCTATATGTTATAGGTTGTGGAGATTTTAAGAATGACAAATATATCACAAGATTAACACCTCCTACTTCTCGCTATGATGAGTTTGTGAGTTGGCTAGTAAAGATATCGCATAACTTCGATTTTGGGATAGCTCCACTTATTGAGTCAGAGTTTTCTAAATCAAAAAGTTACTTAAAAGCTATAGAATATGATGCTATGGGTTTGAGATGCATTTGTTCAGATATCAAGCCATATTCAGATTTAGATAAGTCTATTTATAAAAATGTATACTATGCTAAAAATACTATCGATGATTGGATAGCTACAATAACTAAACTAAGTAATGATAAAGATAAATTAAAAGTTGATAGATTAGCTTGTTTTGTATTGGGAATGCATCGAAGTGGCACATCAGCTTTAGCTGGAACACTTCATTATTTTGGTTTTGATTATGGTAGTGATTTAATGCCTCTAAGTGATGGCAATCCCAAAGGCTATTTTGAAAATAATTTAGTTTATCAGCATAATAGATATATGATGTCTCAGGCTAAAGCAAATTGGGATACTTACACCATGACAGTAGATGATATTCCTAAAGAAAAACAGCAAGAGTATATCAAAAAAGCTGAAGAAATTCTAAAATCGGAATTTGCTAATGCTGATAAGATAGCCATTAAAGATCCTCGCATTTGTATTCTATTTCCTATTTGGGAGCAGGCTTGCAAAAACCTTGGTATAGATATCAAAATAATAATACCGTATCGCAATCCTACAGAGGTGGCGATGTCTTTAGAAACTAGAAATAAGTTTTCTCATCAAAAGAGCTATTTAATTTGGGCACATCACTTTTTGATGGCAGAATTACAGAGTAGAAGTTATCCTAGAATTTTCACATCATTTGATTCATTAATTACAGATACAGATAGTACGCTTGAGGTATTATCACAGTTCTTAGATATATCAATTACTGATGAAATGCGAGCAAATGTAGATGATTTTCTTGATAAAGATATTAAAAATAATAATCAGCCAATAGAGTCATTTACAAAAAATACGCCAAGATTTTTGCAGTTAATGATCAAGGCTATTCGTGAAAAAGATTTTGAAAATCCTAAGCTTTTTAATGGTATTCATAGAGAATTGAAAATGTCTATCGAATTGTTTCAGCATCAGGAGTTTGTACAGGCAAATACTGAGTTAAATACGAAGGTTACACAATTAACCCAAGCAAATCAAAATATCCAAAAAGACTACCAAAATCTCCAAATAGAATTAGATAGTTTAAAAACAACTATTGCTGAAATCAAAACACAAACAGCTATTATTGATAAGATATTTGCGGATAAATAGTAGGTAGGGTGTAAGATATGCAAACACATCTAAAAAAACTTGAAAATGAGTCAATACAGATATTTAGAGAAGTAGTTGTACAGTTTGAAAATCCTGTGATGCTATATTCTGTAGGTAAAGACTCGTCAGTATTGCTTCATTTAGCGCGTAAGGCTTTTTATCCTGGTAAGATTCCATTTCCTCTACTTCATGTTGACACTACTTGGAAGTTTAAAGAGATGATAGAGTTTAGAGATAAAATGGCAAAAGAGTATGATTTTGAGCTTTTGGTACATATTAATCAAGATGGGATTGATCAAGGTGTAGGGCCATTTTCACATGGTAGCGCAAAACATACTGATATTATGAAGACTCAATCACTCAAGCAAGCTCTAAATAAAGGTAAATACGATGCTGCATTTGGAGGTGCTCGCCGTGATGAAGAAAAATCGCGAGCTAAAGAGCGAGTATTTTCATTTAGAGATAAGAATCATCGCTGGGATCCAAAAAATCAAAGACCAGAACTGTGGAATATCTATAATGGTATGGTAAATAAAGGTGAGAGTATCAGAGTTTTTCCACTCTCCAACTGGACAGAGTTAGATATTTGGCAATATATTTATATGGAGAATATCAAAATTCCAAGTTTATATTTTGCCAAAGAAAGACCTGTGGTTGAGCATGATGGTATTTTGATGATGGTTGATGATGATAGAACGCCTGTTGAACTAAGACAAAAGGCTGTAAATAAAAAGGTTAGATTCAGGACATTAGGTTGTTATCCACTAACTGGAGCTGTAGAGTCAGGAGCTGATACTCTACCAGAGATTATTCAAGAAATGCTACTAACCAAAACATCGGAACGCCAAGGGCGAGCTATAGACAAAGATAGTGCTGGCTCGATGGAGAAGAAGAAAATTGAGGGGTATTTTTAATTTCGAAGAAATTAAAAAGTTTGTAGTAGTAAGTGTATAGTAGGTAGATTATCAATGAAGTGTGAGAGCTTAGAAGTTTGGAAAAGATCTTGTAGAGTAAGTGCTGATATATATAAGTACTTTGCAGAATCAAAAGACTTTAGTTTTAAAGATCAGATTACCAGAAGTTCTTTATCTGTAGCATCAAATATAGCTGAAGGTATGGAAAAAGATTCTCATAAGGATAAAGCTAGATTTATAAATATTTCGGAAGGTTCACTGTCAGAATTAGTTATACAGATTTATATTGGAATTGAAATTGGCTATATAAATAAAGCTATAGGATTAGCCTAAAAAGATGAGCTCTATGAAATATTTAAAATGTTAAGAGCTTTAAAGAAAAATATATTGAAAGAAGTTAATAGTTGATAATCGGTATTATGTAGTAAAAGTAAGTAATAGAGCAAGTCGAAAACACTTGTTTTATCTCAATCTTACTAACTACTCACTTATAACTATTAACTTTCATCAAGGAGCAAAAATGTCACACCAATCAAATTTAATAGCAACAAATATACAGCAGTATCTTAAACAGCATGAGCAAAAAGAATTATTAAGGTTTATCACATGTGGAAGTGTTGATGATGGTAAGAGTACTTTGATAGGTAGGCTTTTGCATGATAGTAAGATGATATTTGAGGATCAGCTAGCTGCTATTACAGAGGATAGTAAGAAAGTTGGTACACAAGGCGATCAAATTGACTTAGCATTACTTGTCGATGGTCTGCAGTCTGAGAGAGAGCAAGGTATCACCATAGATGTGGCATATAGATACTTCTCTACTGATAAGCGTAAATTTATCATAGCTGATACTCCAGGGCATGAGCAATATACTCGCAATATGGCAACTGGAGCTTCAAACTGTGATTTGGCGATAATCCTTGTAGATGCTAGAAACGGAGTACAAACCCAAACGCGTAGACATAGTTTTATCTGTTCACTTTTAGGTATCAGGCATGTGATAGTAGCTGTGAATAAGATGGATGCAGTAGGTTACTCACAAGAAGTTTATAAATCAATCCAAGATGATTATATAAAACTAGCAGGAAGTCTTGAGATACCAGATATTAGATTTGTACCTATATCTGCTCTAAAGGGTGATAATGTTGTTACTAAAAGTGAAAATATGCCATGGTTCAGAGGATCGGCATTGATGCATTATTTAGAGACTATGAAAGTAGAGCATTCTGATAGTGATGAATTTAGATTTCCAGTACAACTAGTTTGTCGACCTAATTCAGATTTTAGAGGGTTTCAGGGTACTGTTGTTTCAGGTGAGGTTAGTGTAGGAGATACTATCAGAGTTATGCCTAGTGGTAAGATTACTACAATCAAGTCTATAGTCACATTTGATGGAGAGCTAGAATTTGCAGAGGCCGGGCAAGCTGTGACTCTAACAACAAATGACGAGATTGATATCAGCCGTGGAGATATGATTGTTCATAAGGACTCTATCTCGCATGTGTCATCTAACATCAAAGCACATATTGTTTGGATGCATGAGCAACCACTGGTCGAAAACAAAGATTACTATATCAAATTTGTGACTAAGCAGGTTACAGGCTCGGTATGCAAATTTAACTATAAAACAGACATAAATACCCTAAAAGATATTGATTGTGGTAAATTAGATTTAAATGAGATAGGTGCAGTTGAGTTGAAATTGTCAGAACCAGTGTGTTTTGATGATTATCAAAAAAATAGAGCTACAGGAGCATTTATAGTTATAGATAGATTATCTAATGCAACTGTTGGTGCAGGTATGATTATCAAACCACTTGCAGATGGCGAGATTAGAAAGGATAGTCATGATTATTCAGAGTTTGAGCTGGAGTTAAATGATCTTATTCGCAAGCATTTTCCTCATTGGGGAGCCAAAAACTTAAGAGGCTAACTTGTGAGCGCTATTTTATTATTTTTTATTATAATTCTTATGCTAGTGTTATTGTGCTTTTATCAGCATAAGACATTGATGATTTTTGCTGTTGTGATGTTTATTTGCTTCGGTTTGGGCTGGATTAGTCAAAAAGAGCTTTTAGCAAATGCTTCAAACTCATCACTGGTTACATTAGTAATCATTATGATACTTGCATCGGTGATTGAAAAGACAAGCGTGTTACGCAAGTTACAAAATCTATTGATTGCCAAAACAGAGAAAAAAACTTTAATAAAGGTTTTGAGTGTTTCGGCACTATCATCATCTGTGTTAAATAATACTGCGGTTGTAGCTATTCTTATCAAGGCTATCAATAATTCAAAGGCGGTGCTACCATCGCGACTTTTGATACCTATGTCTTATGCAACCATTATGGGCGGTACTTTGACACTAATTGGTACCTCAACAAATCTTGTTGTAAGTAGTATGTACTCAGCTGCAACTGGATCCAAAGGATTTGGTTTTTTTGATTTTACAATTGTGGGTGCTGTAGTAACTATATTTGGCTGTATAACATTATATTTTGCAAGTAGATTTTTGCCAAAAAAAGAGCCTCAAGCGAATAGTTATAGTAGTTATATGGTTGAGGCAGAAATTCTCTCTAAATCATCACTTATCGGTAAAAGTATTGAAAAAGCGGGTCTACGCCACCTAGAAGATCTATTTCTTGCCGAAATTATAAGAAAAAATGGAGATAGAATTTGTCCAGTTAAACCCCATAATATTTTAAGTGATGGAGATAAGCTCTTATTCTCAGGAGATATACAAAAAGTTTCGATATTAAATCAATTTGATGGACTGCAGCTATATGCACAAACAGAAGGTTTTGATACTCTGCAGTTAACAGAAGTTTTGGTCAAACAAGATTCTAGTATTATTGGTAAGAGTCTCAAAGATGTTGAGTTTCGATCAAAATTTGATGCAGCAGTAGTGGCAGTGCGTAGGGATGGCGAAAGAATATCTGGTAAGCTTGGTAAGCTAATTATCAAAGCTGGAGATATTTTGTTATTAGCTACAGGTGAGGATTTTAGAAGTAGAGCTAATATATCTCAGAACTTTTTGGTTATAAAAGGGGTAGAACCTAAAAGAGTGATTACAGGCTGGCGTGAGGCTTTGGTGATTTTTGGATTTATTGCGGTTATTGTTTATTCGGTATTTTCTGGTGCTTCGCTTTTCTCAGGTATGTTTGTTTTGCTGGGTATGCTGATATTAACCAAAAGTATATCTATTAGTGAGATTAAAAACAGCTTCCCAACAGAAGTTTGGCTAATAGTAACTAGTTCATTATGTATTGCTACAAGTATGGATAATACTGGTTTGGCATCGAGTATAGCTATATTCTCAAAAACATATTTAGCAGGACATTCTGCGATGTTTATATTTGTAGGGATTTTTATAACGACAATATTATTGACAGAGTTTATAACTAACAATGCAGCTGCTGCACTGATGTTTCCGGTTGCTTATAATTTAGCATTAGGGGTTGGTATAAATGTGTTTCCAGTGGTGCTTGGGGTGGCGTTTGCGGCGTCTGCAAGTTTCTTGACTCCGTATGGTTATCAAACTAATCTGATGGTAATGAATGCTGCAAACTATAAGTGGCGAGACTTTATCGTAACTGGAGTGCCAGTCTCAATTGTATATATAGTATCTTGCTGTGTTATGATACCTATAATTTATCCTTTATATTAATGGAGATATAAGTGAGCAAAAATATCGTTTGGTATGATACTAGCGTTTCAGCTGATGAAAGAGCTAAGCATAAAAATCACAAAGCCTTAGTGCTTTGGTATACGGGGTTAAGTGGCTCTGGTAAATCAACTATTGCTAATGCGGTTGATCGCGTACTATACGAAAAAGAATATCATACTTATGTGCTAGATGGCGATAATATCCGTTATGGTCTTAATAAAGATTTGGGTTTTGATGAAGCTAGTCGTATTGAGAATATTAGACGTATTTCTGAGGTTGCTAAGCTTTTTGTAGATGCAGGGTTGATAGTTAGTACAGCATTTATTTCGCCATATATATCCGATAGAGAGCAAGCAAGAGAGCTGATTGGTAAAAATAACTTCATTGAAATTTTTATAGATACCGAATTATCAGAGTGTGAAAACAGAGATCCTAAAGGTTTGTACAAAAAAGCAAGAGCAGGTGCAATAGCAGATTTCACAGGGATAACATCACTATATCAAAAGCCAGTGAATCCAGAGATACATATTAAAACACAAGCAAAATCTATAAAAGATTGTGCAGGGCAGATTTTTGACTATCTAGTTTCAAATAATAAAATCTAAGGTATATGTAATGTATATAGATATTTTCAATGGTGATGCAGATGGGATACTATCACTGATTCAGCTACGCAAGGCAGTGCCAGTAGCGAGTGATAAACATAGATTAATAACAGGAGTCAAAAGGGATATTTCTCTATGTAAAAATATCTCTAATCAAGATGCTAACAATGCAGTTGTGACAGTGTTAGATATTTCATATGAAAAGAATTATCAAGATATTGAGAGACTACTTGAGTATGTTAGTCAGATAGCATATTTTGATCATCATCAGGCTGATAAGCTAATCTCAAATCCAAAACTAAAAGCTAATATAAATACATCAGCAGATATTTGTACTGCACTAATAGTGAGTAGTAGATTAGATAAAAAGTATCATCTATGGGCTATCGCGGCAGCTTATGGGGATAATCTACATCATATAGCAGACAATGAGGCAGATTTGTTTAAATTGAATAGTGAGCAAAAAGTTCAACTAAAAGAGCTAGGGATGCTGATTAACTATAATGGTTATGGAAGTACGATTGATGATTTGTATTATCATCCAGCTGACTTGTATCATGAGTTAATGAGATATGAGACTCCATTTGATGTGATTGCTGATACAAAATCATGCTTTTATAAATTGAGAGAGGGATATGAGAATGATAGCAAAAATCTAGATAGCTTAGATATTCAAGACTTTGAAAGTCTTAAGCTTATTAAGTTACATAATCAACCTTGGGCAAGACGAGTTAGTGGTACACTAGGTAATAATTTGGCAAATAAGTACCATGACAAAGCGATCATAATTGCAACAGTAAAAGAAAATGGTAATTATCTAATAAGCTTAAGAGCTCCAAAAAATAAACCATTTGGTGCGGCTGATATTTGTTCACAATTCGCCACCGGAGGTGGTAGAAAGGCTGCTGCGGGGATTAATGATCTTGATGCAAAAGGACTTAATGAATTAGTAATTTTGGTTAATAGAGTTTATATTTGAAAGAGTAGATAGTTTTTAAAGAAGTTCATGATGACTAAGTTATCACAACAAGAGTATCAAACGATAGTTT
>NZ_DS999312.1:349585-353367 GCF_000156715.1 Francisella philomiragia subsp. philomiragia ATCC 25015
ACCCATAATGGTGTTAATTCTAAAATTTTTTCATTAAAACATAAGTATAAAATATCATTAGAAACCATCATTGCTAGTAAAATTAATTATGCTTTCGATCCTTTTGTAAGAGAGTTGTTTGTATCAATAACATCTGGATCAAAATTAATACTTTTTAATAAATCTGAAATTAAAAATCCTTATGATATTGTGAGTATCGTACATAAATATAAAGTAATTTATATGATTTTTGTAGCTTCACAGCTAGAGGTGTTTTTAGATTATGTTAACATAAATAATTTGACTGACAAAATACAAAGTTTAGCTTATGTTTTTAGCTGTGGAGAAAGCTTAAGCTCTAAAGTAGTAAATAACTTTTACTCTTTATTGCCAAAAAAGTTTTTAGTTAATCAATATGGTCCCTCTGAATGTACATTATATTCAACCTATAATATAACTAATTATAAGGTCAAAATTGTATCAATAGGTAGACCAGAAGACAATGTACTCGTATATATTCTCAATCAACACATGGATCCTGTTCCAGTTGGAGTAGTTGGGGAGTTATATATAGGAGGGGCTGGGTTAGCGAAGGGATATTTAAATAGACCTGAGTTAACAGCAGAAAGATTTGTATCTAATCCATTTGCTACAGAGTCTGATATAGCTAAAGGCTATACGAGATTGTATAGAACGGGAGATTTAGTCAGATGGTTGTCTGATGGCAATATTGAGTATATAGGACGAAATGATGATCAGGTTAAGATCAGAGGTTATCGTATTGAATTGGGTGAGATTGAAAATCAATTAAGTTCAATAGCAGGGATTAAACAGTCATGCGTATTAGCTAAAGAATCTGAATCAAATTCTAAATACTTAGTAGGTTACTATGTGGCTGATGAAGATAATTCTTTAACACAAGAATCAATACTCACTCAACTATCTAGAGTATTACCTGAATATATGGTTCCAAGTATATTGGTTGAGCTTGAGAGTATGCCATTGACAGTAAATGGTAAGTTAGATCGTAAGGCATTGCCAGATCCTGAGTTTGTTAATGAGGATAGCTATGTAGCACCAAGTACAGAGCTTGAAATAAGTTTATGTACTATATTTGCAGAGGTACTTGGCTTAAAGAAGGTAGGTATAACAGATAATTTCTTTAGGATAGGTGGTAATAGTATCTTAGCTATAAAAATAGTCTCTAAAATAAACCTAGCTCAATTGAAATTTGAGCTTGATGTTAGGGATATTTTCTATTACCAAAGTATTTCAAATTTAATAACTAGGAAACTTATAGATATTGAGACAGGGCAACTTAGTAGTATAGTTTTTCGTAAAGGAAAATACGCTTATGAATACTGGGATCATCGACCTGAGATTATGAAATACCTTGAATTATCTCAAACGGATAAATACGAATTTTATAGAGTTATATCACAAATGCAAAGAGATGTAGTCGTAATGTCAAATATAGTTGGTGATGCTAAATGTTGTATATTGGCTTGTAATGAGAGTGGTAATAAACCACCAATATTTTGGGTTTGCAATAACTGGACGGAATTTAGTGATTTAGCAAAAGCTGTAGATGCCGATCAACCTTTGTATGGTATGAGATCCTTGCATACCTATGTCAAGGATAATGATAAATATAGTAAATTTCAAGAACATTTGTGTCTATATTACTTTAGTCAAATTAGTCAGATTTGTAATATTAATAAACAATTTGTAATATTTGGTAACTGTCAAGCAGGTATGTTTGTAGAGTCAATAGTGGTTCACTTTCAGAAAATTTTGAATATATCTCCATATTTGGTTACATTAGAATATTTCCCTAAAGCATATAATGGTAAATGCCTAATGATGTATGGTGTTGATAGTTCTCGAAATCCTTTTGTAAATTCTGATAGAGATCCTATAACAATATGGGATAAAATCTTTGATAGATATGAATATAAGATATTACAAGCTAAGCATGGACAATTTTTTAAGGAGCCGTGTATTGTAGATACAACTAGTTATTTATCAAATGCTATAAGTCTTATTAATGGTTCTTAAAATATTTTGAATATATTAGGAGTCACTTTGTATGCAGCAAATAATTTATAGAGATTAAAAGGGTATTACTGTAAGACTTCTTTAAATATCCATTACCTAGTTAGTATGTTTACTTTTATATATAATATTCTCTAAGTATTTTCAAAAATAAACAGATAAATGATTATTGCAAATGAGTACACGAGATTATTTTGGAATGAGTATCAGATAGATCCTAGTAGAAGTGATTTTAGTGTTATTTTTAGAGGGGTGTAGTTAAATGAGAGAGTTACCAGTATCAGAGTATCAAAAAAGATTTTTTGTCGAATGGGCTTTAGATCCTGATAGTACCAAATATAATGTATCGTTATTGTATAAAATAGAAGGTGAATTAAATAAAAATGCTTTAAAATCAGCATGCGAAAATTTTATAAAAAATAATGAAGTAGTCCATGCAAGATATTCTGAAGATGGCGAACAATGCTTTTATAGTGATTATAGTATCGAAGATTTTTATACTCATATAGATATATCAGATAAAAAAGATCATGATTTAGAGATTAAGAAATACGTACATAGAAAAATTAATCTTACCAAAGATATATTGCATAAATTTTATCTTTTGAAAGTTGATGATAAAATACATTATTTTATATTGTTATCATCTCATCATATTGTTGTGGATGGTACTTGTGCAATATCTATGATGGAGCAGGTCAGTAGTGATTATAATAATTATATTGATGGTCGAAACTTACTTGAAGCAAAAGATATAGAGTCTTTTACAGAGGCAGTAGAGCTAGAAAAGTTAATTCTGACAGAGGAGTTTAATAAAGAAGCTTCTGAGTATTATAAGGAATTTATAGGTGAGACTGAGCTATCTGTAAGCTTACCATATCAGAGATTTTCTAAAGTTGTATCATCAAGGGCACAAAATATCCATTTTGAGATAGATAGACAAAAAGTTAACTTGATAAAGGAAGTCTGTAAACAATATAGAATAACACCATTTATTTTATTATCAGCTATTTATGGTATTGTACTATCTAAATTGTCTAGCCAACAAGATTTTTTGATTAGCTATCCTGTTGATATGCGTCCCAAAGGCTATAAAAATGTAACTGGATGTTTTGTTAATAATGTACCTTTTAAATTTGATTTTAGAAAATTCTCAAGTCTCAAAGACTTATTTAAGAATCTTAAAAGTCAAAGAAAGGCGACTAGGAAGCATCAGGGGTATTCATTAACAAATATTATTAATGACCAAAAACAACTAAAGAGTAATATTGATGATAATTATTTCAATGTAGGTTTTGGACAAACTAATCTAAATTCATTATGTTTAAAATTAGACAATTTATATGTAGAAAGCTTAGATGTCTCATGGTCAGAAGAATCTATCGATGAACTTAGTTTATTATATGATGAATACTCTAATGATAGGATAAAATTTAAACTCTCATGCAAGAAAGATTTGTTTGATCAGAGTTTCTTAGGCTTAGTTAAAGAAAGCTTCTTAAGAGTATTAGATATTGCTCTAGAAAATAAAGAATGCGATATACATAATTTATCACTGTTATCCCAACAAGACTATGAAATGATAGTCTATGATTGGAACCGGACTGATAAGGCTTATCCGAAGAATAGGACTATATATGAGTTATTTGAAGAACAAGTAAAACAAAATCCGAATAATATTGCATTAGTATTTGAAGATAAGCAATTAACATATCAAGAACTAAACAATAAATCAAACCAGTTAGCTA
>NZ_DS999311.1:0-276146 GCF_000156715.1 Francisella philomiragia subsp. philomiragia ATCC 25015
CAATAAATCTGCTAAGTCTAAACACCTCCACCTCTGTTAATCTAATTACTTATATTAATATACATATCTGCTGCATTAACGATTTGATTTATCTAACTTTGGCGATTAGTAATATTATAAAATACAACGCAAAACAAATAATAAAGAGACTTAAGCATTAGATATAATCTCTACTTTTTTATAAATCTGTACATGAGAAATTAGGCAATGCAACACTCCCAATTAAAAAACGCACAGGTGCAGCTTAAAAAATAGTAATAGAAATATATTATATATAAAATTTCAAGGTCAAGTTTTGATTAGATTTAGATATAGACACTTCTAAACCTAAATGACTCTTAACCTCAAAGAAAACTAAAAATACAGTTATCACAATTACTCACTAAAAGATATATCTACAACATACCCCAATTATTAGCTTTTGGCTAATTGCCCCTATATAAGAATACTAATCTAACACCGTATTTACTTAGCACAAATATTAAAACACTCTCTATACCGTCAACTTCACAAAGTCCAATAAAAGTGATACACAAAAATTTAAGACATAAAAAAAGCGACCTAAGTCGCTTTTTATTTAGTGGTGGGTGCTGAGGGGTTCGAACCCCCGACCCTCGCCTTGTAAGGGCGATGCTCTCCCAGCTGAGCTAAGCACCCGATTTTGAAAAGATCGAAAACTTTTTTGATGGCGGAGAGGAAGAGATTCGAACTCTCGATAGGGTTTAACGCCTATACTCCCTTAGCAGGGGAGCGCCTTCAGCCGCTCGGCCACCTCTCCTAAACCATGTGAGAGGATATTATATATACATATAACAATGTGTCAAGAGTACTCGTATCATTTTTTTACACTAACTATTATTTTTTACTAATATATTACTAAACAAAATTTTGAAAAAACTTTATAATACAACCATTACTTTAAACATACATAAATTATATAAGTATTTTTATTATGAGAAAAATTCTAGTTACTAATGCACTGCCATATGCAAATGGCGATCTTCATTTAGGCCATATGCTTGGATATATACAGTCAGACATTTGGGTTAGATTCCAAAAACTACAAGGTAATGAATGTATATTTGTCTGTGGCAGCGATACACACGGCACTCCAATAATGCTTAAAGCTAAAAGCTTAGGTATCACACCAGAAGAACTTGTTGAAAAATACTCAAACAATCACCAAAAAGATTTTTTAAGCTTCGAAATTGAGTTTGATAATTATCATTCAACTCATAGTCCAATAAACAAAGAAATTGTTGAAGATATCTACGGTAAGCTGAATGCTCAAAAACTCATATCAAAAAAAGAAATAGCTCAAGCGTATGATCCTGAAGCAAAGATGTTTTTACCAGACAGATTTGTAAAAGGTACTTGTCCAAAATGTAAGACTGAAGATCAATACGGAGATAGTTGCGAGGTTTGCGGTGCAACTTATGATCCAACAGAACTAATAAACCCAAAATCAGTAGTATCAGGAAAAGCACCAATACAAAAAAATTCTGAACACTTCTTTTTTGATTTACCCTCTTTGGAAAAAAATATCAAAGATTGGATAGAATCCAACAAACTACTCCAACCAGAAGTAGCTAACAAACTAGCAGAATGGTTTGAGCAAGGCTTACAAAGTTGGGATATCTCGCGTGATGCTCCATACTTTGGTTTTGCAATCCCAGGTACAGATGAGCAAAAATTCTTCTATGTCTGGTTAGATGCTCCGATGGGATATATTGCAAGTTTTAGAGATTACTGTGACAAAAACAATGTTGATTTTAATGAATTTTGGGGAGATAACTCTTGTGAAAGCGAGCTTTATCATTTTATTGGTAAAGATATTATTTATTTCCATGCATTATTTTGGCCAGCAATACTATCATCTACAGGCTACAAAACTCCTACAAGTGTCTTCGCAAACGGATTCTTAACCGTAAATGGCAAAAAAATGTCAAAATCTCGCGGTACATTTATTCAAGCCAGAACATATCTTGACAATCTAGAGCCTAGTTACTTAAGGTACTACTTTGCCTCTAGACTAACATCTCGTATAGATGATATAGATTTAAACCTTGAAGAATTTGTTACCAAATCAAATTCAGATATAGTTGGTAAAGTAGTAAATATAGCAAGTCGTTGTGCTGGCTTTATATACAAAAAATTTGATGCCACTTTAGCTAACGAAGTCCTTGATAAGGAATTGGAAAAAGAGTTTGCCAAAAGTCATCGCGCAATCACAGAAGCTTTTGAGAAAAGAGAATTTGCACATGCTGTAAGACTAATAATGACCTTAGCTGATAAAGCAAATCAATTTATAGACCATCATAAACCATGGCAACTAGCAAAAGAAGAAGGACAAGAACAAAAAGTTCATCAGGTATGCTCACAAGGAATTAATATGTTTAAGGTACTTGTTGCTTATCTTAAGCCGATTGTACCATCTATTGTTAAAAATGCCGAAATTTTCTTAAATATAGAGCTATCAAAATGGCGTGATGCTCCCGTATTCCTAAAATCTCACAAGATAAACAAATTCAAACCATTAGCAACTCGTATTGAAAAAGAAAAAGTAGACAAGATTTTAGAGGATACAAAAAAAATGTTAGAAAATGAACAAAACCAACAACCCAAAGAAGAACCTAAACTAGATATCGCTGCTGAATGTACTTTTGATGATTTCATGAAAGTTGATTTACGCGTAGCTAGAATTGCTGAAGCCTCACATGTTGAAGGTGCAGACAAACTACTTAAGCTAACATTAGATCTAGGCGGTGTTACAAAACAAGTATTTGCAGGTATAAAATCAGCATACAAGCCAGAAGATTTGGTAGGCAAACATACTGTAATGGTAGCGAACTTAGCTCCTAGAAAAATGAAATTTGGAATGTCAGAAGGTATGGTTCTAGCAGCTGGTGATGGCAAAGGAATATACATACTAGAACCGCATGAAGGTGCTCAGCCTGGTATGCGTGTTAAATAAGCTAAGTATTTAGTAATGAAAAAATCGTACTATAATATTTTAATAATTTTTCTATTATTCTTTTTAGCATTATTAAATTATATTGACAGATCTACTCTAAGTATTGCAAATACAGAAATTGCTAATGCTTTTAATATAACACCAACAGAAATGGGAATATTATTATCAGCATTTATGTGGCCGTATGCTATCGCTAGTCTACCGGCGGGATACATGGTTGATCGTCTTGGTGTAAATAAAGTAATGCTAATAAGTATGATTGCATGGTCTGTAGCTTGTGTATTAGGAGGCTTAGTAATAGGATTTTATTCAATATTACTAACACGGATATTGCTTGGTCTCGCAGAAGCACCCTTTTTTATAGTCGCTACTAGAATAATACAACATCGTTTTCCAAGTTCTCAAAGGGGGCTAATGTCATCAATAGTAGCTCTAGGTCCTAGATTAGCTAACATCCTAGCACCATTAATCCTAGTTGGTTTAATGCTACTGATAGATTGGCGCGGTATGTTTATTTTGTTAGGTATTATCGGATTGCTAGCTGCATTAGGTTGGAAACTTCTACATACAGAAGAAACTATTGAATGTAGACCAACTTACAAAAAGACTCAAAAGGTTTCTATCTCTGATGCACTAAAGAATAAGAATGTAGTTTTTTTATGTATAGGAAATCTATGTTCATCTTACGCTTACTGGTTATTCCTAACATGGTTACCTTTTTATTTTATTAAAGTAAAACACCTAAGCCTTTCTCAAATGAGTATAGCAACCTCTATATCTTTTATTTCAGGAATTGCTTCAGTAATGTTAGGCGGTATAGCATCCGATATTATGATAAAAAAAGGATTTACAGCAGTATTTTCACGATTAACACCTATAATCATCGGATGTCTAGTTGCATCTATAGCAATCTTAGTGCTACCATTTATAGACAACATCTTTATTATAGTATGTGTAATTAGTGTTACTATTTTCTGTTTGGGGCTACGGATATCTCCAACATGGGCATTAGTTGCTGATATCTCTCCATATAGCTTAGTAGGAACAATTGGTGGATTACAGAATTTTGCTAATTTTGTTGGTGCTGGACTTGCCCCGCTTATTACTGGGATAATACTACAATCAACAAATGATAATTTTATGTTCGTATTTATATTTAGTGGGGTTATTTGCTTATTTGGCTCATTTATATATATGCTTATTCGTAATAGTAGAGTTCAAACTTAAACGATTTAGTACTCTATCACCTTCACTCTACCTTTAGTTATATTTGTTATTTCTTCTAAGAAGATAGATTTTTCGGATGTACATATCTTGATAACTTTGGATATCAAATTAGAATAGTTCTCCTTTATAATCTGAATATTATAGCGATTTAGTAGATTATCGACATTTGCTGTTTCTGAGTAATCATATTCTATTAAAATTTCACTCTGCGGCTCTACATCGATAATTTTGGCTAAAGCCAAGCCTTCTCTAGCGGCCTGCCCATACGCTCTAACAAGTCCACCCACACCAAGCTTTGTCCCCCCAAAATATCTTACGACCACAACCAAAACATTTGATATATCAAGACCTTGAATATGTGAAAGTATTGGCTTACCCGCAGAACCATTTGGCTCACCATCATCACTAAATCTAAGCTGATTATTATCTACCAAAGAGTATGCCCAGCAATAATGATTAGCTCCAGGATAAATAATCTTTGTATTATCTATTGCCTCTAGCACTTCTTCGTGACTAGCTACCTTGTAGACAAAAGATATAAAGCGAGATTTTTTTATTGGTGAAATTTCAAACTCTAAATTTTCAAATATAGTTTTGTAAGAGTTCATATTAACTATCGTATTAATGTTCAATATCTATGACATCTAGGATTAGAGATCTATTTCTCCAGCACCTTGTCTTAAAATCTGATATGGCAACTCAAGCATTTCCACAACTGTAGTTGACTCATAACCACAATAATCCGACTCTATAACTACATCTATATAATTCATAACTTCATCATCAATAACTGAGCAATCGGTAACAACATGATCTTGCCCAGGTAAAATAAAGCTCCCAATCACTAATGGTTCACCAATTTCTGCTGATATTGCCTGAAGAGCATAATGCTCACTTACCCTTATACCAACTGTATTTTTAGATTTAGTAACCAATAGTGATGATACCTTTTTTGTTGCATTTAAAATAAAAGTAAAAGGTCCTGGTGTATATCTTTTTAGAATTCGATAAGCGCTATTATCAACTTTTGCATATTCAGATATTTCAGATAAATCCTTACAAGATAAAGTAAAATTATGTTTTCCGTCTAATTCACGTATTTTGATGATCTTATCTATAGCCTTTTTTGATTTCATCCTACAAGCTAAAGCATATCCTGAATCAGTTGGTACAGCAAGAACACCATCACTATCCAAAATATTAGCTATCTCTTTTAATTCAGCAACATTATTACCATAACTATATAGTTCAATTAATTTCTTCATTATCTTAACAACAAGAGTTATACTTTTATGACATTATACAACACTTAACATTAATACAAATGAATAAAATGATTAATGATTTGCTACCAGCAATCGTATTTTTCACAGTTTATAAGGTTTATGATATTTTTTATGCTACTGCTGCATTGATTATAGTTACAGTTGCTCAAGTAATTTGGGAGTATATTGCTCATAGAAAAATTGCTAAAGCACAAATTTTAATAGCTGTACTTGTTGTAGTATTTGGCGGAGCAACTTTATACTTCCATAATGAAGAATTTATCAAATGGAAAGTTAGCATAATCAACTGGCTAATAGGAATTGGCTTGATAATATCAACATACACCATGAAAGAAACTCCAATGCAAAAAATTCTCAAAGAAACCGTTGAGTTAAAAAGACATAAATGGAGAGAAATTAATAATATGTGGGGCGCTTATTTTACAGTATTGGGAACTCTTAATTTATTTGTTGCTTACTTTTTTTCAACGAATATATGGATGAACTTCAAACTTTTTGGTCTTCTTGGTATAACTTTTATTTTCTTAATAATTCAATCTATTTATTTATCAAAACATATCAAAAGATAATTTTAACATTTAATTTGCATTGGAATAATTATCAACTGTATAATTGACACATTACAACAATATATAAATAATATGAATCAGGAAAGCTTAAACATAAATAAAGAACCAAATCCAGCAAATAGGATCTGTAAATATCGCAATATATTTGGATGTATTTGCCTAATTGCTATACTAGCTATATTTTTTATTACTGAATTAGCTATATTAGTTGGTATTTTTTTGACTTTCGCAGCCTTTTATATATTGATAGCTGGATGTGTAGCTGCCTATCTAATATATCTAGGAATAATGAGATTATCAAAATATCTCAAAGAAAAAAAATAATTTTACTCTACTTTAACTAATCCTGCTGCATAGGTACGCGCACCAATTAGACCGACATCCGTATTCATAATTATATGAACAGGAAAATCTTTCATCATACTAGACATTCTACCTTTATCTCTAAACTTCTCTAAAAACTTACTTTCTTTGATTTGTTTAATAAGTCTAGGTGCAATACCTCCAGCAATGTACAACCCTCTAAAAGGTAAACTGGATAATGCTAAATTACCTGCTACTGATCCATATATACTTAAAAATATATCTATAGTTCTCAACGCAGAGGGTTCTCTATGCTCTATAGCATACTTAACAATAACTGCTGCTTTATCAGAATCTGATACGCTAAATAATTCTCTTCGTAGCGATTGACACTCTGGCTGATCATATAAAGGATTACGTACAACATACTTATATATATTGAAAATGCCATAGCCACTGCAAAATCTCTCTGGTGAGATTCGATGAAAAGTTCTACGCATAAATCTAAAGAGTTGAATTTGCTCATCATCAACTGGTGAAAAGTCAACATGACCGCCTTCTGTTTTGTACACTCTAGGATTATGATCTTTATCATAACTAACTAGACACATACCTAGACCTGTACCAGCACCGACTACAGCACATAATGTTTCATCATCTTTTTTACCGTCTTGAAGAGTAATGAGATCTTTTTCTCTATCTAAAGATTCTATACCATAACCTATAGCTTCAAAGTCATTTATAACTTTGACTTTACTTTTATCTATCCCAAGGCCTTCTGAGATATACTGCTCTGAGACTAACCATGGTAAATTTGTTACTTGAACTTCTCCATTTGCGACAAATCCAGCAACAGCAAGACATACAGAATCAATCTGCCCCACTAGATCAACTTCTAGTAAAAACTTATCAATAATATCAGACAAACAATTAAAGTTTGCTCCTTTATATTTTCTAATAGCAATGCTCTGTGTTAAACCATCTTCTAGAAGAGAAACCTCTAACCTAGTATTAGTTCCACCGATATCTCCAGATAATATATACATAGTCACACTCCCTTATTTAATGGTATCTTGCCAATACAAATACTTGATATTCTGCTATAATGAAATTATATCTTAATATTATGATTTTAGTTTAAATGTCTAAAGAAAATAAAACAACAGATTTCGGTTTTACAGAAGTACCTTGGGAAGAAAAACAAAAAAAAGTTGCCGGAGTTTTCCACTCTGTAGCAGCTAAATATGACTTAATGAATGATTTAATGTCTTTTGGTATTCACCGTATCTGGAAAAAACAAACTATCTCAAAGACTGGGGTGCGCAAAGGAGACAAAGTCCTTGACTTAGCAGGTGGAACTGGTGATTTAGCATATAAATTCTGTCAAATGGTAGGCTCACAGGGTAAAGTAGTTTTAAGTGATATCAACTCATCAATGTTAGAAGTGGGTAAAGAGAAACTTACTAATAAGGGATGTGTCGGTAATATCGAATATGTTCAAGCTAATGCTGAATGTCTTCCATTTCCTGATAATTATTTTGACTGTATAACAATATCTTTTGGTTTAAGAAACGTAACTGACAAAGCTAAAGCCTTAGCATCAATGTGCAGAGTACTAAAACCAGGTGGAAGATTACTAGTACTAGAATTCTCAAAACCCATAGTACCTATGCTGTCTAAGGTTTATGATGAGTATTCTTTCAAAGCCTTACCTTTTTTAGGCAAAATCATCACTCAAGATGCTGAAAGTTATAAATATCTCGCTGAATCAATCCGCAAACATCCAGATCAAGAAACACTAAAGCAAATGATGTATGATGCTGGTTTTGATAATGTTGAATATCAGAACATGACTGGTGGAATCGTAGCTTTACATATCGGATATAAGTACTAAGATGATTCAAATAATAGATAGGGCCCTAATATTATTATCTAAACTTGACCCACAAATGAATAGTTTGCTGCTACCCCTTAATAACAAAACATTAAGGGTAGAGATTACTGATATTGATTTTTCGGTTACATTAAAAGTCGAAAAATCAAAAATCAATGCTACTGATGAGCATTCTAAAAATGTGCTAAAAGGTAAACTGGCTTATATACTTGAACTGATATTTAACAAAAATCTTCAAGAACTTATAATTGCCAATAAACTTGATTATCAAGGTAGTCTTAAAGACCTAAATGAGTTTAATAAGTTTATAAGTGCTATTGATATTGATTTAGTTTATAAAATATCTGAGATTACTAGTCCAGAATTTGCAGCAACGATAGCGAAACCTTTTACTAAAGCGAAAGAATACCTTAGAACATCACGCCAAGAAACTATAGTTGATATTAAAGATTTTTTAACTGAAGAAAAGAGAACATTAATATCACAAAATGAGATAAATATTTTTTATCGTCAAGTTCAAGAGCTAAAACAGGCTACTGATAGAATAGAAGCTAAACTAAACTTATTACAGAGCTTATACAATGATTAGAAAATTTCTAAGACTTATATATATTTTTTATATTATAAATAGGTACTGCCTTCTCAATGAACCAATCCGAGCAACTAAAATAAGAAGTCTTAAACTTATACTTTTGATAAATCCATTTTACTACTCTCCAAGAGTACGCAAGCTAGAGCACGGCGTACGCATAAGAGAGGCGTTAGAGAAGCTTGGACCTATATTTATTAAGTTTGGACAAGCGTTATCTGTGCGTGCTGATCTGCTTCCTCCTGAAGTAATAAAAGAGGTCTCTAAACTTCAAGATAATGTGCCACCGTTTGATAACGATATTGCAGCTCAACAGATTGAAAAGGCTGCAAAAAAACCAATAAATAAGATATTCAAAAGTTTTGAAAGCACCCCGCTAGCCTCTGCTTCAGTTGCCCAAGTTCATGGTGCAGTACTTCAAAATGATGAAAAAGTTGTAGTTAAAGTATTGCGACCAGGTATAGAGAAAATCCTAAAACTTGATACTTCTCTGATGCTTTTCTTTGCAACACTACTTAGCAAATTAAAAGAAATTAAGCGTTTCAAGCCTGTTGAAATTGTCAAAGAAATTAATCAAAGCTTCTTTGATGAACTTGATCTAGTACGCGAAGCATCTAATGCATCTCAAATACGCAGAAACTTCGAGGGTTCAACGATACATTATGTACCTAAGATATATTGGGAATATACTAGCTCTACAGTAATGGTTATGGAACGTGTCAGTGGTGTCAGAGTATCTGATATCGAAACTCTCGATGCTCTAGGGGTAGATCGCCGTTTATTAGCACAGCGAGGTGTGGAAATATTCTACTCTCAGGTGTTTGATGATTGTTTCTTTCATGCTGATATGCACCCTGGTAACATGTTTATCGATGTCACAAACCCTGCAGATCCAAAATACATATCTATCGACTTTGGTATTGTTGGTACACTTAATCGTGATGACCAGCGCTATCTAGCAGGTAATTTTCTGGCATTTTTTAAACGTGATTATCGCAAGGTAGCTGAGCTACATATAGAGTCAGGCTGGGTTCCTAGTGATACACGCGAAGATGTATTGGAATCTGCCATCAGAACAGTTTGTGAACCTATATTTGAGAAACCCATGAAAGAGATTTCACTGGGTTATACCTTGATGCAACTCTTTGCTGTTGCTCGTCGTTTCAATATGAATATACAACCTCAACTTACATTATTGCAGAAAACTCTATTTCATGTTGAGGGTCTTGGGCAAAAACTATGCCCAGAACTTAATATATGGGAAACATCTCGTCCAATATTAGAGAAATGGATGAAAGAGCAAATGGGATTAAGAGGTTTTTATCATCGTTCGTTAGAAAATATGCCTAGAGTTAGTGATAAACTACCAGAGCTGCCACGTATGGTATTTGATATACTACAGCAGACACAAATTAATCTAAAAGCAACCTCTCCTAACCAAATTACTAGTGATACTCAAGAGCCAAAGAAAAAGCATCGATTTGCATTAGGCGTAAGTATTGTATTAATAGCTACAGGCGCTATTGCAAGTGTAACTAAAGATACTAGCTCCCTGATTAAATTACAGGATTTAATTACCACTCATAGTACAACCATATTGATAGCAGGTGTTGTTTGCTTGGCTTATTATATTTTCAAAAAGGAGAAATAAATGTCTGATTGTATTTTTTGTAAGATTATCACTGGCGAGATTCCATCAAAGAAAGTTTATGAAGATCAAAATGTTTTTGCTTTTCATGATATCAATCCAGCTGCTGATACTCATGTTTTAGTTATTCCAAAGAAACATATAGCTAGCCTAAATGAACTAACTGAAGAAGATGAAGAGCTTATGGGTAAATTTATGTTAAGTATACCTAAGGTTGCTAAGCTGCTTGGTTTAAAAGGTTTTAAAACTGTTTTTAATACAGGTAAAGAAGGCGGCCAAATGGTTTTTCATATTCATGCTCATATACTAGGTGGTAGAATTAAACTAAAACTTCCTGAATAAGCCTTACTCAGCTAATATCATCACTGGTGGTGGAAATGAGCTACTTGAGAAACTATTTAGTTCATGCAAACCACTAGCAAAGCTCACATTTATTAAGCCCATAACTGAAACTACTACTAATACTAATTTTTTCATTTTGATATCCTTTTATATCATCTCATAATTTGTTGAAAGTATTATTACAAAACCACACCCGTTTGTTAAATATATTGACTTTATAATATTTATAACATTTTCTTATAGTAAATAATTCATCAGAAAGAAAAATGTCATTCTACGACTTGATCGTAGAATCCAAGTTTAAAACTCATAATAAGTGGATCCTATGGTCAAGCCATAGGATGACAAAAATAGTTTCAAAAGTTATTCGGATTAGCTACATTGCAGACTTCTTATTCTGGACGCACTAGTGTAACTATAGATATCTTATCAATTTGGCTATCCTTAGAAATAGTTTCAATAAACTCTCTAATCGTTGCCCCTGTTGTCAAAACATCATCAAATAACAATAAATGCTTAGCTATAATAGGTTGATTAAGCTGGAATACTCCCTTTATCTGTGAAGCTCTTTTCTGTTTAGATGACTTAGCTTGTGATTTTGTATATTTGATACGCGAATAATTTGAAAACACTGTTTTAATATCTATATATTCTGCCAATTTACTAGCAATTAGCTCAGACTGATTAAATCCTCTATAGATATATCTAAACCTATGTATAGGTACTACAACAATGGCATCAACATCAGCGAAGTATTTATCGCCCATCTTATCCCACCATTTCTGCATAAGCTTACTGAACACCTGCATTACTAACAAATCTTTTTGAAACTTAAACTTTTGCAATAAATATCTAACTTCTGTAGTGTAACTAAGTAGATGATAGTAATCATACTCAATATCAGAATCTAACTTGTACTGCTGTGTATTCAAGTCTTCTTCTAGATTATGTAAACAGTAATTACAAACTATATCTTCTGCTGACTGTCTACATAATAAACAATTCTGAATAGAGAGTATTTGCAGTATTTTTGTTATAATCTTCATACAAATATGTTATTGCGATCACTTATGTTTAATTATAATCTCTTCTTAAATAGAATATCCAACAGAAAGTTATATCGACAATCTTTTATTAAAAATGAGATAGCCCATAGACTACTCAAAAGACTTGACTTCATAAAGCTTAATCCATCAGATATCTTGACAACTGGGTATTGTGATGATGATTATTTAAACAGTTTACAAAGTCGCTTTCCTAATGCAAGAATACATAAAAACCAAGATAAGATCCAATCTTTCGATATAATTATATCAAATAGTATTATCCATCTAACCGATAATTTAGCTCAAGAATTAGATGACTACTATGAGCTACTAAATGATGATGGTATCCTGTTATTTTCGACCTTTGGCGATAAATCTTTTGCTACCATGAAAAAGGCTTTTGCAACTATTAGTAAGTCAAAGCATACAAATGATATGATAGATCTTCTAACATGGGGTAATACCCTACAAACTAGCAGATACAAAACTCCTGCTATCGAATCAGATCTTATTACATTTACTTATGAGAATACTAATACTGTCTTTGAAGATATTAGACATCTTAATGAGCCTCTAGCAGATACAAATATGCATACTTGTTTGACTGGTAAAAATATGTGGAATACTTTTATTAAAAAATTTAAGCAAAACCTACAATTAGAAATAGAAGCTCTATATGGTTATGCAGTTCGAAAGAGTGAAAATAATAATACTGCTCCACGTGCAAACCCTAATAGAATAAGTCTAGATGAGCTCAAAAAGCAAATAACTGAATTTAAGAAAAACTAATACACTTCTAAAATTTTACAAACATTTAACAATACAAGATAGACATAGATGAAAGCTGTTGCCAGTCATAATCAGGGCATTTTGTAGGTTTTTTAAGTGGCTGACAGTAGGTTCTCCATGTACCACCACCATAAGTCTTCATTATTAAACATTTTTTATAGCGCTTTTGCTCCCCATCTAATAACCCAACTGTTGTAATTTGCTCTATTGGATAACCATCCTTTAGCTTATACCTAAAATTATCTTTCTCATCTTCATCTATATCATTAAAAGACTCTTCAATATCCTTAGGCGTACTGATACTTTCAATAAGTCCATCATAATTTTTTGGCTTATAATCCTTATCATAGTTTTCAACATTTTCATTTATATAGTCACCTGAAGATTTTTCTGAATATGTATTATAAGATTTATCAAATTTCTCATCCACTTTCTGAATTTGATTACTATTAACTATATCACTTGCTTTACTCAAAGTATTACTTGCTGTACTTTTAATAAACTCGTCTTTTTCTTTTTTAGACTTTTCTTCTAACTCTTTATTAAAAGCATCAATCTTTTTTTTAGTTTCAGATGGCGCACTATCAGCTAAAATAGCATTCGCCTCAGCAATTAATTTATCATAATCATCATCACTAGTATCTACAAGACTACTCAACGCATCTCCATAATCATTTGCTTGGGGGGCATTATCTTCAGTCTGTGTTGTCATGTTCATTGAAGCTTCATTGCTAGAAACATCTGGTGTTGTAATTGCAGAATCAGTATTTACAGATGTTTTTTTGGCATAGTCTCGTAAAGGATTATAATTTGTATCCACATCAACTGCTTGATTAGATTTAGCTGTAATAGTATCGGCAAAAGAACTACCAAAAAATAAAGATACCATAACAAAATAAGATAAAATCTTTATTTTCATAATTAATCAAAAATATTATTCCTAAGCAAAGTATATTAGATATTAAACATATAAAAAAGAGCTTTCAACGAAAGATACTAAATAACGATTTGCTCCTCATGCAATTCGATATTATAATGCTCTAAAATTTGTTGTTTTATAAACTCAATAAGTTGTAGTATATCTTGTCCAGTTGCATTATCGTTATTAACTATAATTCCACCATGCTTAAGCGATATTTGTGCGCCGCCAATTTGCTTACCCTTAAGCCCTAGCTCCTCGACCATAACACCTACTGGCACATTTGCTTGAGGTCTTTTAAACACGCTTCCCGCAGTTGGCTTTTGAGGTAGATTCAATAATCTACGTGAATAAATATCATCAAGCTTTGCTTTAATATCCTGCTTAGATTTCGGCTCAAACTCAAACTCTGCCGATAGTATACAAATATTCTTAAGATACTTAAACATAGAATATCTATAACCATACTCTATATCTTCTTTGAAATATTTTTTTATTTGTTTAGTCTCAAGATCTAAGACTGTAACACTTTTGATATAGGTATATATTTCATCCCCATAAGCTCCAGCATTCATGATCAATGCACCACCGACACTAGCTGGAACATCATAAAAAGTCTCTATACCACTTAAACCTGCATGATAAGTTGCTAAGGCAAGATCTTGCAACAAAGCACCTGCCTGCACATCAAGACAATTACCTCTAATAGTATACGAGTTAAAATTCTTACAAAAAACCACAAATGCAACATCATCATAATACTCTTTTGAGAAAATAATATTACTACCATTACCAAGGAAAAATACTTGATTATGCTTATTTATGATTTCTAACAACTGCTGTTCATTACTTGGAAAATAAACATGTTTAGCGTAAGATTTGATACGATATGTATTATATTGCTCTAAAGATATATACTCTGACATTTGCTACCTAAATATTATCATCTATAATCTCAATCTGCATAAAATGAGACATATTTTCTACAAGATTATTATACCCTCTAAAAATTTGATGAGCATTGTTAATAATCGAAAACTCATTCAATAATGAACCTGCCATCAAACAAGCCATGCCTGCACGCAAATCTTTGACACTCATAACAGCAGGACGTATATTTCTCAAATCATTAACAGGATTGATCTTTATTAGATTATTATCTATCGAGATATTAAAACCCATCTTACGAATTTGATACACATAATTAATGCGCTCAGGATATACAGTATCCTGAATAGTGCTTGAGCTATTTGCCATAAATAGCATAACTGCATATATTGGCTGTAGATCAGTAGGAAAATGTGGAAAAGGTGCAGCAATTATATCTTCACCTTGAATAGAGCTTTCTTTACCAAAAAACTTAATACTACGACTAGCCTGATCATACTCCCACTTAGCTCCTATACTAGTAAGCTTCTCAAGAGGTTTTTCGATACTATAAGTATCATGAGTATTGATATTTGTGATTGTGACATTTGTTTTATACAGATATGCCATAGCTGCATAAGTCATTGCTTGGATGCGATCAAAGATTATCTCAAATTCACATCCAGATAGTCTCGATACACCTATAATTCTAATTTTTCTACTATCGGTATCAAAATAAATATTAGCTCCACATTGATTTAGATAATCAATTAAAGTAACAACTTCCGGTTCTAATGCAACATTCTCAAGCACAACTTCTGAGCTACCTATAACAGCATACATGACTAAATTCATAGTTGCTCCAACAGAAGGAAAAGGCATCTTAAACTCAGCATCTTTTTCTTCTTTATAGATAACATCTATATAATCATCAGCTAATTTAACCTCAGCTCCTAAAGCCTCTAAACCATTAAGATGGATATCAAACGGTCGCTTCTCACTAAAGCTACATCCACCAGGAAAACCAATCCTTACACGACCTTTTTTCTTCAGCATAGAGCCTAAAAGCATCAGTGAACATCTAGTCTTTGATGTCATCTCACCACAAAGCTCTAAAGGCTCATTTGAGATAAGGCTAGTATCAATAGTTACACACTCTCCTTTCTCAACAACCTTAGCTCCAACATTTTCTAATATTTCTTTAGCTCCTTTATAGTCTAAAAGAGTTGTAGGTACATTAGAAAATTTAGTTTTAGTATCAGGAATCAAAGCCGCAAAGATCAAATGCAGAAGAGCATTTTTTGCACCACTAATATTAATCGTTATTTCATCAGCAATTTTATTTAGTTTTTTTACTCTTACTGCCTTCATCTTTTGTTCTCTTATTTTTTCTATCTGCAAAAGGATTTTCTGACTGCTTAAATTCAAATACTATAGGAGTACCACGGAAATCTAAAGCTTCTCTGAAGAAATTTTCTAAATATCTCTTATATGAGTTAGGCAATCTATTAACTTGATTACCATGTATGACAATAACTGGAGGATTATGTCCACCAACATGAGCATACTTAAGTTTGATTCTAAATTTGCCAACCATAGGTGGTGAATGTGCCTCTACTGCAAGTTGCATCAAACGAGTAGCATCTGCTGTAGTTATTTTTTTATTCGCACAAGCATATGCAGTATCTATAGATTCAAACACATGGCCAACATTTGTACCGTGCAATGCTGAAATAAAGTGAACATCAACATAGTCCTCTAAGAAAAATAATTTTCTCTTCAAATCCTGTTTAACTTGATTACGATCTTCTTCAGTCATGCCATCCCATTTATTTATAGCTAGTACCAATGCTCTACCATTTTTGATAGCGAAATGTATCAAACTTAAATCTTGATCTGAAATTCCTTCCCTAGCATCTACTACTGCCACTACAACATTTGAGTCTTGTATCGCCTGTAGAGTTTTAATTACTGAGAATTTTTCTAGAGTTTGCTTTACTTTGCCTCTTCTACGAACACCTGCTGTATCAACGATTGTATATTTATGTCCATGACGCTCAAATGGAATACTAACACTGTCAATAGTAGTGCCGGGCATATCAAAAACTACAACCCTATCTTCTCCAAGCATCCTATTTGTAAGAGTAGATTTACCCACATTAGGACGTCCAATAAGCGAGAAATGTATACCATGACGCTGTTGTTCTTTGTGTTCTTGAGTTTGAGTATAATCCCGATAAAACTCATTCAAAGGCTTCTTAAGAAACTTATCAAGTAATTTTTGAGTATTTCTTCTATGAGCAGCTGATACTGCAAAAACCTTATCAAACCCAAGCTCATAAAATTCTGCCATCGCTGACTCTTCTTCAACACCATCAACTTTGTTTACAACCACAACAACTCTTTTGTCCTTTTGACGCAAAAGATTCGAAACATACTCATCTCCAGATGTCAAACCTGACCTGCCATCAACGACAAAGAAAACTAAATTTGCTTCATCTATAGCCATCTGTGACTGTTTTGCCATAAACTCATCAAAGCCAGCATCTTGATCTGATATACCACCTGTATCAACTACAAGATAACCTAAATCATCATACTTAGCTTGACCATATTGACGATCACGAGTTACTCCCTCAAAATCAAAGACCAATGCATCACGAGAATTCGTCAAAACATTAAAAAGTGTAGATTTACCAACATTGGCTCTACCAACTATTGCAACTAAAAAAGACATAATTATTCTGTAATCTTAAATATTATAAATTTATAATCAATCTTACTCTATTTATCGATTTTTATAAAGCTAAAGCTCATATTAAACATATACTGATAAATCTATAGTAAATGTATTCATTTTTTGACCATTATATAAACTTTGCCAAGAATACTCTGGACCAACCAAGACATTATCATCAAACAAAGACCTTTGTGTAGATATCAAGATTTGATCTTTAATACCAGAAGCAGTCTTGAATGTTCCCACACCTGCAGATAGAGGCATAGGTATATTATCGGCATTGTATGAATGCCCATAACTGGCGTTAATATTTTGCCCCTTACCAAACAACTTCATAGTATAAGCCGCCTGTACCGTAAATGCCCCCGCATAAGCATTACTATAACCATTATACTGAGTACTTTGTGTTGTAGTCGTAGCCCAACCAGCACCAAGATTTAGACTACCAGGCAAAAAAGGTACACTCTGAAAACTTATCGCAGTATCAATATTAAACTCACCTACACGGTTATTTATAAAATTAAATCGACTATTAGCACCTCTGATATCATGCATATAGCCTAAGTTAAAACCAATCTGAGCTAGATTTTCTATTTTCACAGCATCGAAATATGCCAATGAAAAAGTAGCATGATTTTCTGAGTTTAAAAGCGTAATGTTTGAGTTAGAAGTATCTCCACGAAAGTTAATAGCAGCATTGGTTACCCTATTTGGTCTAAACATATTAGCAGTGATACTATTTGTCCATGGTCCACCACCACCATATGAGCCAACAGAAGGCCTATACTTACCAACAGATACAAACATCGGTGTTGTATCAAGATTACCAAAAATAACAAAACCATCCTGAAGATCATAATTATTATTCTGATCAGCAGCAAAATCCATATTAACAGTTACAAAATGACCAAGATTTGCCAAGAAGTATAGTGTCGCGCTAGTTAAGTATATATTCTCGCCATTACCGTCAAAGGTTCCGCCAGATCTTGTAGTTATATTACTACCATTCCATGTCTGAGCATCTGCTTGAATAAATCCACCAAAGAAAATTGCATAATCATCAAAAAAAGCTCTTTGTTTAAGAATACTTGATGCAAAAAGGTTACTAGGTAACTGTCCAATCGGTACGGTGTTGTTACTTGAGAACGAACCAACATAAGTAACCTCACCTTGTGTAGTAATCTTAACTTGATCACCAACATCGACCTGATCACTATCGCTACTAGCAGGAGCTCCGATAACCATTTGCTCTTGCAGATATTGCTCTCTAATTTTTACATTTTTATCAAAATCACCAAATTCAATATTCGTATTTTTTTGTTGAGAACCCAACCCAACAGCAACTTCGCTGTTCTCTTGTTTATTTAAATTATTAATTTCTGCTTGTAATGATTTAATTTGATTAGCAAGTTGCTCAACTTCTTGCTGACTTAACTGCTGTTGCTGATCAAGATGCTGATTTTGATCGTCAGCATAAGATATACTAAAAAATAAAAATATTAATACGACAGCATATATATTTTTTTTAAACATTCATAAAATATTTTATACGTATACTGACATATCCAGCGTTATAGTATTCATATGCTCGCCGCTATACAATCTTTGATAAGAGTATTCTGGACCAAACAAGACATTATCATCAAAATAAGCCCTGTTTCCACTTATAATAAACTGCTCTTTAATTCCAGTTGCTGTTTGACCAAATGATGGTGAAGCATTTGAAGTACTCATTGGAATAGCTTGAGCATTATAAGACTGACCATAAGTAACGTTAAAGGTAGTATTTCTACCAGCCAACACCGTACCATAGTTAAGACTTCCATACCATGCCCCAGCCAGCACATTACCTGTGCCAACACCATTAAACTCTTCTGAGTTTGTTGTACTTGCCCAACCAGCTGCAATCTGGAAAATACCTCCCCAGATACTATACGCTAAGTTTCCATCAACGTTTAAAGCACCCACTGTGTCTCCTGCACGGCTAAGTGCTTTCAAAGAATCTTGGATGTTACCATTTTGAGCCCCAGCAATATTATATACATAACCAACGTTAAAACCTGCCGCCAAATTTGGTGTCCAACTATCTGCATAAAACACACCAGTCGAGAAGTTAGCATGCTTATCATCTGAACCAAATACAGCAACTGCAGCGTTCCATACACTATCTTTATAGTTAATAGAAACGTTGGTAGGTGATCCCGGTGCCAAGAAACTTGTGATACCACCAGTCCAAGATCCACCACCACCATAAGAACCAACTGTCAGTTTATTTCTACCAGCTGTAACAAAGAATGGCGACGTATCAAGATTACCAAATATAACAAAAGCATTACCCAAACCAAAGTTTCCAGACTCATCTGTATCAAAGTCAAACTGCGCTGTCACATAGTGACCTAAATTTGATAAGAAGAATAGTTTAGCATTTGTCAGATATATGTTCTGCCCATTACTAGAAAGTCGATTATTACTAGGATCCCACTTAGAAATACCACTACCAAACCATGCTTGAGCATCTGCCTCGATAAAGCCACCAAAGAATACTGAATAATCATCAAACTTTTCTCTTTGGCCTAATAGCGTAGATGCAAAAAGGTTAGAAGATATCTGCCCAATAGGAATACTGTTGTTACCAGAATATGAACCTAAATAAGTTACCTGACCCTGTGTTGTAATTGCAGGACCACCACCAACGTCAATACCTCCATTTGAGCTAAAGATACCTCCAGCAGGTTGATCGCCTAAATTAACTATTGAATCACTAGCACTTACATTTTGCATAATATCAGATGGATTACTATCTGATACTAGAGCTTTACTTAAATCCCTACCTTCTCCATTGCCACCAAGAGAGCCGGCATTACTATTGCCATCTACTTTTGAACTGTAAGTCGTAAATGATGACTTACCATTAGAAGTATTCTTTAAACCGCCGCCATCTTGTGATTTTAATTGTTGCAACTGACCTTGAAGCTGCTGAACTTGTCTTTGTAAACTTAGTAGCAACTCTCTTTCGTTAATATTACCGCTAGACTGCTGTGAAGAATCTACTGTGGATGAAGACTGACTTGCATTACTTTGAGATGCTTGGCCAAGACTTTGATCTCCGATACTTGTCGCTCCTAATGGACCACCTTGTGAGACTACTTGAGGAGAGTCTTCAGAATAAGCATAACCATAGCAAGCTAGTAAGCTGCCAACCAACATACAAGTTTTTTTCAATCTACTTACCACAATGAATCTTCCTCTAAAAAAAATTTAACCAGCGACACAGAAAAATCTTCTTGAGAATAGCATAATCTTATAGCTAGTTTCAACAATTTTTATGCATTAAAATCAGATAGTGTTTATCAATTTTAGATAGGCATGTATGGCGCGTATGTTGGCGTCCATGAAGATAAATTGATTAATCTCTCCACCTCACTATCAAACTCGCTTTCTGTAAGGTCTTCTAGGTCAACATCAACACCGTGAACATTTTCTAAAATAGCTTGCTTAGCTACTGCTTTTGTTATCTCCTTCGTCACCTCTACCAAGTCAGATATTTTAGCAAGTAACGGTTGAGTTATATCCTCATTGATAACCATAGGTGAAAGTTCACTCAAACGATAACAAGCTGCTCTTATCATACCTTTAGTTAGCACTCTAGCGTGTACTGCAACTGAACCTAAGCCTAAACCAGGGAATATAAACGCATTATTACCCTGAGATATACGATACTGACAACCATTATAAGTAACATCTGGAAACGGGCTACCCGCTGCTATCAATGCTCTACCTTCTGTCCATTTGATAATATCTTCAGGTAATGCTTCACATAGTGATGTAGGATTAGACAAAGGCATAATAATTGGATAATTATTATTTTTAGCCATAGTCTTAATAATCTCTTCAGTAAATGATCCAGGTTGACCAGATGTTCCGATCAAAATATCACATTTAGTATTTTTTACGACTTCCTCTAAGGTTATATAACTTGGGTCTTCAATTTTCCAGCTATCAATCTCTTCACTAGATTTAACAAAAGGTTTTTGCTCTGGAGTAATCCTCTTAGCTCTTAATTTATCACAAATCAAACCATATCTATCAACCAAATAAATACTCTTCATAGCCTCCTCTATAGAGACTCCCGCTCTATCTGATATCACATCAGCGAGCTGTCTTGCGATACCACAGCCTGCACTTCCGGCACCAAATACAACTATTTTGATATCACATATACTGCTTAGAGCTTCTTCAACTGTTAACTCGCCTACTGCTATTCTTTTGCCATTTGCCGTCTTAACAGCAGCTATACAATTTGCAGCAGCAACAATGCCTGTACCTTCTATATCATCATTAAACGTACACAGCTTATCTTTATACTTTTCCAGAATACGAGTAGCATTATCACGTCCTAGATCTTCCCAATGCAAGAAGACATTAGGGAATCTTGCCTTAACTTGAGTTACAAACTCATCAATAAACTCGTCATAAGTCTCACCTGATACTCTAGGTAATCTAATGCCTAGATAACCTTGAGCATTCAACAATGAATCATTATTTGTCCCCATATCAAGCTGAACTGGTAATACTCTAGCTGGATCTATACCACTAGCAGCAACATATACCATGATCTTACCAATGCTAATATTCATACCACCGATACCTTGATCGCCTATACCAAGAACAGCTTCACCATCTGTAACAAGCACTAAGTCAATACTGTTGTACTCATATCTTTCTAAAATCTTAGCAATGTGTTTTTTGTGACTTATAGACAAGAAAAGTCCACTCTGCTTTCTAAAAGAACTACTATATTTTTGTACCGCTTCACCCACAGTAGGTGTATATATAATCGGCATTATTTCTTCAAGATTTTCTCGGACAAAGTGATAAAAAAGTGTTGTATTTAGATCATGCAGTCTATTCAAAAAAACATACTTCTCTAGTGCGTTTGGCTTAAGCTTCAACTGCCTCTTTACTCTAGCTGCCTGTTCATTAAGACTCTCAACCTTCTCAGGAAGATAACCAATAAGATCAAAAGCAATTCTCTCCTCTTGACTGAAGGCAACATCTTTGTTTAAGACACGGTTATTTAATAATTGCCTACCCGTAAGATTCGTTTCGATCGCAAAAACCTTACCAATTTTATTTCTTAATTTTCTAATTCTTTTTTCACCTGCCATGACTAAACCACTCAATAAAATTTGTGTTACACAATAACCCGAACATCTAACAGATAAGTATCTATCAGTAGTTGCTTTTTTTCAACAAAAAATGAATACTATACGCTATTATACTCCCAATTAAAATAGCTTTAAACCTTCTTTTTTATAATGAAAATTATTACAAACTTAAATAAAACTGATAATTCTTTAGCTAAAGCTGTAGCTATAGGCTCATTTGATGGTGTCCACTTAGGACATCAAGCAATCATACAAAAACTTATACGTACTGCTAAAGAAAATAATCTAGTACCTTATATCATGTTTTTTGAACCTCTGCCTAAAGAATTTTTTCTGAAGGAAATAGCTCCCACAAGAATATATGACTTTAGAAATAAAGTTATCAACCTCAACAAACTAGGAGTTGAACATATAATCTGTCACAAATTTAATCAAAGGTTTGCAAATATTGAAGCAAAAGAATTTATTGAAGAGTTTCTTGTTAGGAAACTAAACACAAAACACATCATAGTCGGCGATGATTTTAAATTTGGCAAAAATCGTGCTGGCAACTATAGTTTACTAGAACAATACTCTTTGACTCATGATTTCACAGTTGACAGAATTTCTACTCTAAATCTTGATAATCATCGCATAAGTAGTAGTCAGATTCGTCAAGCCATTGCTGAGCATGATATCCAACAAGCCAATAAACTAATAGGTAGCTCACTAAAAATTAATTCAAGAGTTCTGCATGGACAAAAAAATGGTAGAAAAATTGGCTTTCCTACTGTAAACCAAAAACTACTAAAGAACTCAGTTCTTAAAGGAGTATATCTATCAAAAATCTATATAGATGATCAAGTATTTTTTGGCATTAGTAATGCTGGAACTAGACCCACAATAGATGGTAAAAATAGTCTTTTAGAAACACATATTTTTAATTTTAATGAATTTATATATGGTAAACACATAACAACTGAAATAATTGGCTTCATCCGACCTGAAAAAAAATTCAACTCTTTTGATGAACTGAAAACACAAATATATGAAGATGTTGAGATTGCAAAAAAATATTTTTCCAATTAATTACACAAATTTTTCTTTTAGTTTAAAATATAACCAATTTAATTTTCTAACTAGATAACAAATAGAAATAATCACAACTTAAGATCCCAAATGAAAAACTCTATCTCTCAACCAATATCATGGGTATATTTATCAGCTGTACTATTACCCTTTAATGGTGGTTATATCAATGCTGCAACACTAATAAGCTTTCTACAAAATTCAGTAGGTTATGTAACAGGTAATTTAACTTACGCAGGTGTATTCTTATCTAACGGAGAGTTTTTAATATTTGCAAGAATGCTAATACTAGTTATATTTTTCTTATTAGGTACTGTAATTAGCGGATTGATTATAAAAAGTCCTCATTACAACCAAGACTATAGTTATCCTACCAACTTATTATTACAACTAACTCTAGTTTTTATTGCCATTTTATTTTTAAATTCACATCTAAGCTATTGCGAATATATTCTTGCCATGACTATGGGATTACAAAATGCAATGACAACATACTATGGCTCAGCAATAATTAGAACTACTCACATGACAGGAACTACCACTGATTTAGGACTACTCATTGCTTATAAAATTAAAAACACACAAATTGCCACATGGAAACTTAGACTATATATAATATTAATACTATCTTTCTTAACAGGTTCTTTTGTTGGAGCTTTAGCTTTTAAAATTTTTCAGGGTAATGCTCTATACTGCTCTATACTTATTTATTCAGCAATGATTGTCCTCTATAAAAAGAACCATCAGACAAACTAGTTACTATCTATATTTTTTATGCAACTTATCTATTAACATAATCCCCTTTGTACTTTATAATTTGAGCTTAAGTAATTTTATTTTCAATATATAACCTTTAAATACCTAAGGAATCCAAATGAGTGACTATAAAGACACCTTAAATCTTCCAAAAACTTCTTTCTCAATGAAAGGTAACTTAGCAAATAAAGAGCCCATGATCCTCAATAAGTGGGAAAAACAAGGTATTTACAAAAAGATTAGAGAGCATTTTGCTGGTCGTGAAAAGTTTGTGCTACATGATGGTCCTCCTTACGCTAACGGTAGTATCCATGTCGGACATGCTGTAAACAAAATCTTAAAAGATATAATCGTCAAATCCAAAACATTAAGTGGCTATGATGCTCCTTATATTCCAACTTGGGACTGTCATGGCTTACCAATAGAATTACAAGTCGAAAAGAAACACGGTAAAGCTGGTCAGAAAATATCTGAAGACGCTTTTAGAAAAGAATGTCGCAAATATGCAAAGCAGCAAGTAGAAATACAAAAGAAAGACTTTAAGAGACTTGGCGTATTGGGGCAATGGGATCAACCTTATTTAACTATGGACTTTAGCTATGAAGCTAATATGATTAGAACATTAGCTAAAATAATTGAGAACAAGCATCTAACAAAAGGATTTAAACCTGTTCACTGGTGTACTGACTGCGGATCAGCACTTGCTGAAGCTGAAGTCGAATACAAAGATAAAATCTCACCAGCAATTGATGTAAAGTTCAAAATCAAAGATAAAGAGAAGCTTGCTAAAGCTTTTGGCTTAGAATCTCTAAACAATGATGCCTTTGCAATAATTTGGACAACGACTCCATGGACATTACCAGCTAACCAAGCGATAGCTGTTAACAATCAGCTTAACTATAGCTTAGTTAAAATTGAGGACTTCTATATTATTTTAGCTGAAAATTTAGTAGAGCAAACACTTAAAAGATATGCTATTGAAAATGCTCAAGTTATAGCTAACACTAGCGGAGATAAATTAATAGGTATTATTGCAGAGCATCCATTCTATAGCCGCCATGTGCCTATTTTACATGGTGATCATGTAACTGATGACTCAGGTACAGGGATGGTTCATACAGCACCTACTCACGGTGTTGAAGATTTCACTCTTGGAAAAGAGCATGATTTATCAATGGAGATTTTTGTAAAAGGTAATGGTTGCTATAGCGAAAATACTAAACTATTCGCTGGCGAGTTTGTATTTAAAGCGAACGATAGAGTTATTGAACTTCTTGGCGAGAAAAAGCGTCTAATGAACTTTGATAAACTAAAACACAGCTACCCTCATTGCTGGCGCCACAAGACTCCATTGATATTCAGAGCTACTCCTCAATGGTTCATTAGCATGGAAAAAGAAGGCTTGCGTGAAAAGGCTATAGAAGCAATTAAAGAAACTAGTTGGGCTCCTAGTTGGGGACAAGCTCGTATAGAGGGTATGATTAAAGATAGACCAGATTGGTGTATATCTCGTCAAAGAACATGGGGCGTACCATTACCATTATTCATTCATAAAGAAACTGAAGAACTACATCCTAATACTATTGAGATACTTCACAAAGTAGCTCAAAAGATAGAAAAAGGCGGTATTGAGGCATGGTTTAATGCAGATGATAATGAGTTCATAGCTGAGATAGATACATATAAACGTGTGAAAGATACATTGGATGTATGGTTTGACTCTGGTTCATCAAGTATGTGTATTTTAGATATAGACAAAAGTTTAAGCTACCCAGCTGATTTGTATTTAGAAGGATCTGATCAACATCGAGGCTGGTTCCAAACATCTCTATTAGTCGCTATGTCTGCTAAAGGTAGCCAACCGTATAAAGAAGTCTTTACCCATGGTTTTGTAGTTGATGAACATGGACGCAAAATGTCCAAATCTCTAGGCAATGTAACCTCACCTCAAGATATTTATAATACTTTAGGTGCGGATATACTTCGTCTATGGACAGCATCTACTGATTACAAGAGTGAAATGGCTGTTTCTGATCAGATTCTAAAAAGAACTGCTGACACTTATCGTAGATTACGCAATACTGCTAGATTCTTATTATCAAACCTAGAAGGCTTTAATCCAAAAACAGATATTATTGAGTTTGACAAACTAGTCAAGTTAGATCAATGGGCAATAGCTAAAACAAAAGAGTTCCAAGACAGAATAATTGAAGCTTACGATAAATATCAAACTCATACTGTAGCTCAATTAATCCACCATTTTTGTTCTATTGAAATGGGCAGCTTCTACCTAGATATTATCAAAGATAGGCAATACACTGCAAAAACAGATGGTCATCCACGTAAATCAGCTCAGACTGCCATATATCATATAGTTCATGCACTTGTAAGATGGATGGCACCTATACTTTCATATACAGCTGATGAAATATGGGAGGCTACACCAAAAACAACTGATTTACCTATTCAGCTTTGTGAGTGGTATACTGATCTTAAATCATTTAATAGTGAAGATGAGTTAAATCTAGAATTCTGGGCAAAAATTCAAGAAATACGCTCAGAAGTTAATAGAATACTTGAGATTAAAAGAAATGAAGAAGTAATTAAGGCATCATTGGAAGCAGAAATTATCATATATGCAGATAACGATAACTATAAACTTCTAGAGAAGCTTGGCAATGAGCTTAGATTCTTACTTATATCATCAAAAGCAAGTTTAAGAGCTATTGAAGAAAAAACAAATAACTCTATTGAGTCAAATATTACTGGTCTAAATATTGAAGTTAATAAGATTGAAGAACCAAAATGTGAAAGATGTTGGCATCGTAGTGCTACTGTGGGTCAAAATGAAGAATATCAAGATATCTGCAGTCGCTGCGTTGAAAATATTACTACAGAAGCTGGAGAATCACGTGAATTCGCTTAAACCTAAGCTTAAATATTTCATCTTAGCATTTATTATTATAGTTGTAGATTTATACACGAAATATTTAGCTAATACTTGGCTTGAATTTGCCCAACCTGTAAAAGTGACTAGCTTCTTTAATTTTACTTTACTATACAATCATGGAGCCGCATTTAGCTTACTGAGCAATGATCAAACATCATGGCAAATGATTATGTTTGCCACTATTTCATTAATCGCTGCAATTGTGCTTATATATCTAATAGTCAGACAACCTACTAGTGCAAGACTTAACCTAATCTCATTCTCACTTATATTAGGAGGAGCTCTAGGTAACTTCTATGATAGAGCTTTTCAAGGTTATGTAATAGACTTTTTAGATTTTCATATTGGTAATTATCACTGGCCATCTTTTAATATAGCTGATTCAGCAATAACCTGTGGTGTAATACTTCTGATACTTGCTTCGTTATTTACCAAAAAATCATAATGTTTTCTTATAGTCAGTATAGAACTGCCTAGCTTTAAATTCATTGCCACCATAAGATATACTATATACAGTTTGACCCATTTTTGAATCTTGCTCCATTATAACTCCCATATACTTCATATCAGGAAGAGGCTTATTAAGTTCCGCGATAATAGTAGCTGTTTGAGGTAGTTTCTCGTTTGCCATAATTGTATAGCCATTATCTTTGAGATACTCCACTAACTTCTTATATCTTTGATCAAAATCTTTACCATCTAAACGAATAACTTGATCTGGATAGTTTGCAACTAAAAATCTAGCCCCATCAATATCATTTGTATGCTTACTATAACTAACCTCTTTAGCTTGACTATACCTTGTTAGCTTATCATAATGATCAATATTATCTTGAATATCTTCCTTTATAGTGCAAGATGCTGCTGACAAGCCTATCAAACAGACGATGAATATTTTTCTATACATTCTAAACTCAAAAAATGAAAATTCTAGTGAATTAATTATAACTCTAAAACAGCTGTTTTATAAGCTTTTGATATCGATAAAAACAATATCATTAGCATACTTTATTTATCTATAAAATATCCATACAATATAAAGAAAAAATTCTAAGATAACTATGTCTAAAGGTTCTACTACTAAAAAATGGATTCAAGATCATACTTCTGATTATTATGTGCTTCAAGCTAATAAACTTGGCTATCGTAGTCGTGCAAGTTTCAAGATTCTTGAGATACAAGATAAATACAACCTATTCAAGCAGAATATGTTTATAGTTGATCTTGGAGCTGCTCCAGGAGGATGGTCAGAACAGGTAGTAAAATTTATAGGCAACAATGGTAAACTTATTGCTCTAGATTTACTTGAAATGGCTCCTATTGCTGGCGTAGAGTTTATCCAAGGAGACTTTTCTAGTGATGAAACTTACGAAAGGTTAAACCAACTTATAAATGATAAGAAAATTGACTGTGTAATATCTGATATGGCTCCAAACCTAAGTGGAAACAAAACCTCTGATCAAGCAAGATCAATCTATCTTCTTGAACTTGCTCTAGACTTTGCAACTACAAATCTAAACAGAAATGGTTCTTTTGTTGCGAAGGTTTTTCAAGGTCAAGGAAGTGATGAATACCTTAAATTAGTAAGAGAGTCTTTTAATAAAGTAACACAATTTAAACCAAAATCATCAAGGCCCAAATCAAGAGAGTTCTATGTTGTGGCTACAGGTTTCAAAGGATAAAACAAAATTACATATCATGTTTCCATAGCTCTAACATCTTATTTGCTACAACCCTATTAGCCTTTGCAGTTGGATGGCAATAATCCCAGCATAAGTACTTTTCAGGATCACCAAGAACTTCGATATCATATTGAATATTGCCTAAAGAATCTGCTCCACCATAGCTATCAACACAGGCATCAGTAACATTCTCAAACCCATATTTTCTTGGAGAATCAATACAATCATTTAATAGTGTAAAAAAGTCAAAAAGCTTAAGATTAACACTTGGAAAAAGCATTTGAAGCTCTACTACACGATTTCTTAATAATCCGTTTTGTAAATTCACATTAGTTTTCAAATATGACTTAAAAAATTTACCAACCCAGTTAGAAAGATACTCTTTGTATCCGGGCGCTCTAGTTACATCTGGAATATTCCACAAGATTATATTTTTAGCACCCATTTTTATAACTTTACGGACAATTTTACTTAAATCCCTAGCCACTCTAAATTTTGGCATCAAATTGATATATGGTATTTCATTGTATACCATAAACATGAAGTTATTCGCTCCTCCATTGACAATAACTAAATCATCGTCTGCAAAGCGCCCTTCTTCATTCTCAAATCTAGCAACTTGATCAGATACTGCAAACGAATGATATCGCAATAGAGATGAAGGATTAGCGCCATGAGTCAACGCTCCACCTATTGCATAATTTTTATGTTTAATTTCTTGCACTTTTTGATCTTTAGCTAAAATATCGGCCAAGACCTCTGTTGAAACAAGCCCATTTGAGAACCTACCGTCATGGTATGGTTTACCTGGTATATCTAATGTCTTCATAATATTACCATTATCTAAAAGGCTATCTCCAAAGACTACAATTCTACCTATTTGTCTCATACCTAATCCTTATACTCAAAAAAATTAGCCATCCAGTGGGCTATTATTAAACTATTATCTCTAATTCTCAAACTTTCTAAAGCGTGATGAAATTCATTTTTTATATCATCTTGATATTCTTTTATAAGAGCATGATTGTGTACTTTTAACATTTCAGGATGGGCTTGTATTCCTAAAATATGATTATTGATACAAAACATTTGAACTTTGCAATAATCACTTGTACTTATTAGCTCCGCATTCTTAGGGAGCTCCACTATCATATCTTGATGATAAAATAATAAGCTCAGATAGTTATGAAACGGATTCATCCATGGTTTCTTTATTAGAACCTCAACATTACGCACCCCTACCGCAAACCCCTTAGGACCTCTTTCTACTCTCCCACCAAGTGCTTGAGCTAAAATTTGATGTCCAAAACAGATACCTATAATCTTTCTGTTTTGTTCATAAAGTTTCTTTATTTCTGCTTTTAGCTTAACTATCCATCCAAGATTATCAAAAGCCGTAGCTTTACTACCTGTAATAATAAAACCATCATAAATATCATAATTTTCTGGATATTCTTGAATAGTTACATCATAAATATCAAAATCAACAACTACAGACAACTTAAAAAAAAGATTAGCAAACATCTCAGGATAATTACCACCTGCAACCCCACGTCGATGCTCTGGAATATGATCTGTTTGTAGTATAGCTATTTTCATCTTAATTTTTATTAACTTATTAATGCATCAAATAATATTTTTTTAAATTCTTCTGTTATCTCAAAAGTATAGCTGTAATTCTTTGAACTAGCTCTAGCTCCTTTTATTGTAAGTAGATTACCATCTTTAGAAATATTCTTAATATTTATTACATCCATTTTTTCACTATCTAATATCTCAGCCTTACGCTTCCAGTTATCTCTATATCTAGTGATAGCACTACGATAGGAACCTGATATTTTATTTTCTAGAGCTTTTTGCACAAATTCTTGTGCACCTTCAGGTATCTCTTCTGCAAATTTTTTAAGCTCATATAAAGTTCTTACATCTTCAATAATACCTTTGTTTGATAATTCACGAATATTATCTTCGGCATCAGCTATCTTCAGACGCATCGATATCCAACTATTATCTCGACCTAAAACTTTAGCTATATCAGATTTTTTGACATTCTTATTTTCAATCAAATCTCTTAATGCATCTGCCTCTTCAAATGGCGATACATTCTCTCTTTGATCATTTTCTAAAAGCTGCAATAAGATAATATTAGCATCAGACTCTTCTTGTCTTACAATACACGGTATAGTTGTCAAACCTGCTTTTTGACTTGCTAAATATCGTCTTTCTCCAGCAATTATATGATGTACTCCATCATCTTTTTTAGCAGTAACAATAATCGGCTGAATAACACCATTTTCTCGAATACTTTCCGCAAGAGAATCAATATTTTTAAATGTCTTTCTTGGCTGATTAACATCAGGTTTAACAAGATTTAAGGGTAATTCAAAAAGCTGACCTACTTTACTTGCTTGATCACTGAGTTCTTGTAATTGCATAGCTCTGAGAATATCTTTTTTTTCTTGAGCTACTGCATCATGAATTTTAGGATTAGTCTTACGGTTCATTAAAGAAATTTTCTTAGCCATTTTTTATTCTCCGAAGAACTCTATTATTTCTCTAGCTAACTTTTTAACTTGAATATGTAGCTTACTTTGTTTTGCATAGTCACCGACATATACCCCTTCAGCTTCAGCCTCAATGAACTTAACACTTTGGGAAACATAGGCTTCAAAATAATTTCCATCTTCTTCAAAAAACTCCAGCAAGCTCTTAGCCATGTTCGATTGCATTTGCACTCTATTAGCAAAAAACTTATAAGGCTTCTCTGCTGTCAGAGCTAAATCTTTAGCCTCTATCAAGCCTGACAAGTCCATACCACTTGGAGAACATGGTATAACCACCAAGTCAGAGAGCAATGCTGACTTTAGGGCTGCTGTTTGAAAATTAGGTGGTGTATCAATAACAACAAAATCTAAATGCTGCTTTAATTCTAAAACCTTTTCTCTTACATTTTTCTCATCAAGGTTATAAACAAAATCACTAGCATCATTGTTTTTTGTCATCCACATGTAAGCATCTGGCTTATCTTTATCCATATCAACTATAGCAACTTTGTATCCTTGCTCTTTTAAGCCACAGGCAATATTAATTGCTGTTGTTGTTTTTCCTGAGCCGCCTTTTTGTTGCAACAAAGATATAACTTTTGCACATTTTTGCTTCATTTTAAAAAAACCTTAAAATATATAAATTAACTTATTATATAGAGTACTTAAGAAATTATAGTCTATATTTGCCTGCTATAAAACCAACTTTTATACATTAACTATTGATAAGCTGACTGTTTTCTTATATTTTATTAATTCACTTGCGAGTATTCACAGAAATACTCTTTTTATACATAAATACTTCAAAGGTTGAAAATGGCAAAAAATTTAGTAATTGTTGAGTCTCCTGCCAAAACGAAGACTATAAAAAAATATCTTGGTAATGATTTTGATATTTTGGCATCATTTGGACACGTTAGAGAAATACCTTCTAAAGATACGTCTATTGATGTAAATGATAACTTCAAAATCAAATTCACAACAAGTGAAAGAAGTAAGAAACATTTAGATGCAATCAAAAAAGCTGCAAAAAGTGCTGAAAACATATATCTTGCTACCGATCCAGATAGAGAAGGGGAAGCTATATCTTGGCATGTGCAAGAAATACTTAAAAATGCTCACTTACTGAAAGATAAAAATGTTTATCGTGTCACATTTAATGAGATCACAAAATCTGCTGTAACAAATGCTATAGAGAATCCAAAAGAACTATCCATGGATTTAGTTAACGCTCAAAAAGCTCGTCAAGCATTAGATTTTCTAGTTGGCTTTAATTTATCCCCTTTACTATGGCGTAAAATAACTAGTGGATTATCCGCTGGGAGAGTTCAAAGTCCAGCTCTAAGAATGATCGTTGAGCGTGAAATAGAACGTGAAAACTTCATAAAACAAGATTACTGGAGTTTGACTGCAGATACATTCAAGCAAAAGCAAATATTTGCAAATTTGATAGAGTTTAACAATACTAAAGTTGAACAGTTTACATTTATAGCTGAAAAAGATGCTAAAAAAGCTAAATCTACAATTGTTAAAGATGCCAATGGATTTTTGATAGTTGAGGAAGTCACAGAAAAGAAAACTAGAAGAAACCCTTACCCTCCTTTTATAACATCAACTCTTCAACAAGAGGCTTCAAAAAAATTAGGCTTCACTGCTAAGAGAACTATGTCTACAGCCCAAAAGCTTTATGAAGGTATTGATCTTGGCAATGGTGAATCTGTAGGTCTTATATCTTATATGAGAACAGACTCAACCAACTTATCTAATGATGCTCTAAATGACATAAGAAACTTTATTGAATCAAAGTTTGATAAAGATATGCTTCCTTCCAAGCCTAGAGTTTTTGGCAAAAAATCACAAAATGCTCAAGAAGCTCATGAAGCTATCCGTGTAACAGCAGCAAATAGAACTCCTGAGTCAATCAAGCAACACTTAACCTCAGACGAGTTTAAACTGTATAGCTTAATATACAATAGAACTATTGCTTGTCAAATGAAGCAAGCAACGTTAAATAGCACTTCTGTTGATTTGATCACAGAAAACTCAAAACACAAATTCAGAGTTACAGGAACTGTCATTATCGATGCAGGATTTTTGAAAATCTATAATGTTGAAAAAGATGAAGATGAAAAAGACTCTGATGATGAACAAACTCTACCAGAGTTTGAAAAAGGTGAAAAAGTACCGTTAAAAGATATTATAACTAAAGCACACTCAACTGAGCCTCCTCCTCGATATACTGAAGCATCTTTAGTCAAAGCTTTAGAAAAACATGGTATCGGTAGACCTTCGACATATGCAACCATAATTTCAACACTCCAACAAAGAGACTATGTTGAAGTAGAAAAACGTCGTTTTATACCTACAGATAAGGGTCGTATTGTAAATAAATTCTTAACCGAGTATTTCAAAAAATATGTTGAGTATTCTTATACTGCAGGACTAGAAAAAGAGCTTGATGAGATAGCTAATCATAAGAATGATTACTTATCTGTACTAAATAGCTTTTGGCATCCATTTATTGAAAAAATAAATAAGATCTCAGAAGATGTATCTCGTAAAGATGTAGTTACTGAAGAGCTTGACGAAGACTGTCCTGAATGCGGCAGCAAACTATCATCTCGCTTAGGTAAAAATGGTAGATTTATCGGGTGTACGAACTATCCAACTTGTAAATATACACGCCGCGTTGATAGCGATGGTAAAGAAGTTGAAAAAGAAGAGCCTACCGTTGTCGAAGATAGAAAGTGTCCCGAATGTGGATCGGATCTACACATTAAACAAGGTCGCTATGGTAAATTTATTGGTTGTTCTAATTACCCAACATGTAAACACATGGAACCTCTTGAAAAACCTAAAGATACAGGTGTAGTATGTCCGAAGTGTAACAAAAATAATATCGTTGAGAAAAAATCTCGCAAAGGTAAGGTTTTTTATGCTTGCTCAGGTTTTCCTAAATGTAAAAATGCTTACTGGTATCCACCAATAAAAGAAGATTGTCCAAAATGTAAATCACCAATACTTTTACACAAAACAACTAAAAAAGATGGCGAACAAAAAGCATGCCCAAATCCAGAATGTGATTATGCTGTACCTTGGAAAGAAAATAACTAATACTAATATAAATCCATCAAGAAAAATCTATTCCGCTTTGGCATAAAATAGCAACTTATGTCATCCTAAGATCACCCCTAACCCTCAATAAAATCAATATTTATAGCGAGATGCTGAAATAAATTCAGGATGATATTTTTGTGTGTAGTTAAATATAAAATAATTGATAGTTTTTAAATTATGTTTCAATAATATCGATTAATTGAAGACTTAGATCCACATAGGTTGAAATATCAAAGGTAGTATTGTTATACAAAATATACTAGCAAATATAGCTATTCCAACTACTATATAGCTTACAACGGAAACATCTATATTATGTCTAGATTGTTTTACAAAAACAGATACGCAAAAGCCAAATACAAACACACAACCAAATAATCCTAGCGATGTTTTAAACATAGCATTTAACATGCCATCTATCATTCCAGCTGTTAGCATCATCACAAATATACAATGATAAGGATTAGCACAAATATCTACACGTTTTTTAAGTAAATTTTTAACCGCTGTAATAATAACTATAATCGCAGCAATAAAAGCTGGAATACCCCATTGCGACCATATTTCTAATAGCAAATTATGAGGGTAACCATCTGGGCGCTTAGTGATTGCAAGATAGTTCCACTGCCCAACACCAATAAAGGGATGTTCTATACCTACCCAGAATGCCTCATTCCATAGGGGAATCCTACCACTAAAACCGCCTCTAATAAGATCTGCTGATGACTTAATATTAGTATTATCAAATGCTGATATAAAATGAGTATAGAACAAGTCTAGCAAACCTCCACAAACCAGAGTTAAGCCAAGCATCAAGACAACTATCTTAAAATACTTGCGAGCAAAAATAAAAAGCAAAGGTATTATTACAATATACTCAGCAAATATTGTTCTAAAAGCATGATTTATCAATACAAACCAAACTATAGTTAATGCTATAAAAGAACCTATCTTGTAAATAGGTCTTAAATTAATAAACCATGGCAATAACAACAAAGGCAAAAACCAACTAAAGTAATTATCCAAAAATCTTGGATTTAGGCAGTTATATATGAACAATAAAACTTTTTGGATGTTACCAGCAACTACAGCTCCATACACCGAATAATTAGCCAATGATAACTGTAGAAACAACGCTCCTCCAAAAAAAATCAAAGATAGCAATATAATCACATAAAAATACTGTACAGACTTAAAATTATCTCTTACATACCCAGCTATAAATAGCACACAAAAAAATTGCAAAAATGTTACACTAACTCCTTTAAATGCAATTGATGGTGAAATTGCAAAAACTGAAGATACAATACCAAACATAAAAAACATAAAGATTGAATATCTTACGAGATTACTAAAGCCCCAAAATACTTGTAAAAGCTTAGAAAGACTTTGCTTATTGACTAAAATAGCTACACTAGCAATACAAAGCGTATAAAAAAAAATATAATATCTATCTAAAAACAGATAAATATTCGCACTAAAAGTATCATTAAAATAATGAGTAATCTTACCCCCTGATGACATCGGCACTAAATTTAGTGGAGTATATTTCATAAAAGGCATTAAAAATACCCAAAATAGTGAAATAGCAAGAAAGTAAAATATACAGTCGTTAAAATTAATCTTTTTGACAAAGTTTTTCACAATTAATTCTCGTGTTAGGAATTTATCTTAATAAGAAATTATAGTATCTGAAGTGCTAGAAAAAATTATTTAATCTCAACTGAAGATTTAGCTAATTCTGAATTATCAGATTTATTAACAACAGTAGCAGTCCAAGTACCATCACAAACTTTATCATCACTAAGAACACTCTGATTATCTACAGTATAGTCTTGGACATCTTTAAACTTAGTAATAGGGAAAGATGTACTATAGCAATTAGTATCTTTAGGAGCTCTCCATGTTAAATAAATAGTCCCCTGAGGAGCACCATTCCAATTAGTTATTATCTTTGCTTCAATCTCATGAGATTCTGATTGATAGTTTAAATTCAATGTGGCTGTTGGCTTATCTTCTGAGCTATCCTGACGATCTTCTTGATCTGGATTATCTAAATTATCATCAGGATTAACTTGTATTGAATCATCTGAACTGTACAGCTTATCAACAAATGAGTTATATGTACTACATCCAGCTAAACCAGCTGTTACTAAAGCTAATAGCAAAAATTTTTTCATTGTATTATTATCCATTACTTTTTTTTAATTTACAGTTTGCTCAACTACTATCTTATCTTTAAGTTGTTGAATTTCTTGAGTTGTTTGCTCAAGATTATCTTGAGTTTGTTTTGTTTGCTCTTCCAATGTCTGAGACTTTTCTCTATAAGCAGATGCTTTTTTCGTGTAGCGTTTAAATATTTTTTGAATATGTACAGAATCTTGAGCAGATTTCATCAACTGTTCTTTTAACTCTTGCTTTTTAGCTAATGCTTCAGCAGTATTCTCTTTACTAAGCTTAGCATGTTCAGCTTCTAGCGCATCAATCTCTTGCTGTTGCTTATCTAATAAGATCTTATATTTGTTAGCTAATTTCTCATATTTATTGGATTTTTGCTGAACCTTAGCTATTTCCTCTTGGAGCACTACAGTTTGTTGCTGCATTTGTTGTTGATTTTTTTGTAGCTCCGCTAATTTTTCTGTATCAGAAGCACAAGCTGTTAGCATTAAAGCTATTAAGGAAATTGCACAAATCAACAAAGCTGTTAGATTATTTTTCATATATTAAGTTTATCTGTATAGTCTTATAAACATATATTTTATCAGCTAGACACCTTAAGTAAAGAAGATTAACAACTCAAGATAACAAATATATATATTATTTTGATTTAGACTGAAGCTCTACAATTTGTTGAGCTATTTTAGATGCTTGGTTAGCTTGAGTTTGTGAAGTAGCTTTTAGATTGTTTATCTGCGATTGATATCCATTTGCAAGAGTTCGATACTCATTTATTTTCTCATCAATTTTAGCTTTTTGAAGAGTCTTTTGCACTAGTTCTTTATTAACAGCTATTGCACTATCATTATTTGGATCACTAAAGTTACTATACGCTTTCTTGAGATCATCAATATCACTGCCTAATTTATCTGATTCTTTCTGTAAATCATCTGCTTGTAACCTATACTTGGCTATTTTAGTTTGTAAACTATCAATATTAGCAAGATTCTGAGATGCTTGTTCACTCAATTGTTTTTGTGTCTGCTGAAGCTGTTGGATTTGTTCTGCAGTACTAGATCCACAAGAACTAAGACTTAATACTGCCGACAATACCACAGATGTTATTAAAACCTTTTTCATAAAACTTATTACCGTTATTATTCCTGAGAAATAAAGTATAGCAAAAAGTGCTATTTAATAATAATCTGATTTTCTAAATTAAAGAGTAGATATTTAAAAGAATTAAGTCAATTTTCAGGATGACTATACAGTGATTGAATCAGAAGCAATTACTTGCTTATCAAAAAGAACGTTTGCTGTCCATTTACCGCTACAATACTTATTACCCTGTTTGATTTCTACAGTAGCCCAAGTTTTATCGTTCTTTTCAGCATACTTAGTTATAGGGAAACTAGTGTCATGACACTTAGATCCTTCCGGAGCTTGCCATTGTAATCTTACACTTCCTTGAGGGTTATTATTGTAAGTAGTATAGATAGTAGCTTTGATATCATCTTGGTTAGTTTTCTTTAGCTTTATCTTAGCTGTAGGTGCTGTGCTTGCAGTAGAAGCTTGAACAGCTGTCGCATCTGAAGCTTGCGCTGCTTGATCCTGAGCAGCAGGCTTATCACCTGATACTGTAGAACAACTAGCAAGACCTGCGATTGACAAAGATAAAAGACTAAGTTTAATTATTTTTTTCATACATATTACTCCTTTAAGTTTATACACTCAAAATCGATTATAACACTAATTACTGTTAAATAAATAGCTGTTTATCAAATGATTATACAACTGACACTACGATTTTCATTAACAAGTAAATTATATGTCTTACAAGCAGTATCACTTGCCATAAAATCAACACTTCTACCAGCTTTTGCTAGCTCATTAATTATTTCTATTGGTGGTAATAATTGTTTTTTCCCTGTACCAATAATGATAATTTCTGGACTAGTTGATAGCACAAGATCAAGATGACTCTTATTAATACTATTTATATCACTAATTTTGTCTTGGTACTCTAGCACTTCAGTAGAAGATAAAATTAAGGGCTGATTATATTCGCCAATATTAAGAATAATTCGCCCATCGATGTATTCTATGAAAAAAACTGGGGCTTGAATTTTTTCTTCTTGTAAAGTCATCATAGCAAAAAAACCTTGATTATAATAATATAGTTAACATATATAAATTATAACTTATCAATATTATATCTAAACATTATTTTGAGGCTACCATGAATTCAATACTAGAAGAATCTAATTTACCTAAACTTGCTGAGTTTAAAACTGATGAAGTCAAGCCAGCGATATACAATCTTTTTGAGCATGCTGAAACCAATCTAAAAAAGGCACTGCAAGAGCAAAATACTAGCTGGCAAACTCTCCTACAACTAGAAGTAGATGATGAGAAAATAAGCCAAGCATTTTCTACAATTGCTCATATGAATGCTGTTTGTAATTCTAAAGAGTTACGCGAGAGCTACGAATACGCTGTAACAAAACTTACAGATTACTATACCAAGCTTGGACAAAATAAAGATTTATACAATCTATATAAACAAACCCAAAATCACGAGCTTAATGCTGAACAAGCCCAAGCCATAAAAAAAGCTATTATCGGATTTGAGCAATCAGGCGTAAATCTTGACGAATCAAAAAGAAAAAGATTGCAAGAGATCTCGCAAGAGTTAGCTCAACTAACTACAAAATTTGAAAATAATGTGTTAGATGCTACTATGGACTGGCTTTACACCACAAATGATGAGAAAGAGCTAAAAGGTCTGTCTCAAAATACTATTGAATCAGCAATAAATAAAGCAAAACAAAAAAATATTTCTGAAAAATATGCATTAGGAATAGATATTCCAACATACCTAGCAGTATTGCAACAAGCTGACAATCGTAAATTACGTGAGAGATTCTATCAAGCATACTGTACTAGGGCATCAAAAGAGGCAGACAACAAAAACTTCGATAATGATGACAATATTGAAAAAATCCTAAAACTACGTGCTGAAAAATCGCAAATACTGGGTTTTGATAATTATGCAGAGAATTCTCTATTTACCAAAATGGCAGAATCTCCAACCCAAGTACTTGAGCTACTTAATAATCTTCTTCAAAAATCATTACCTCAAGCAAAAAAAGAACTTAATGAATTACGTAGATTTGCTGAAGATGCAGGACTAGTAGATGCTCTTCAACCATGGGATACAGCATATTACTCTGAAAAACTCAAAAAAGCTAAATTTGACTTTACAGAGGAAGAGCTTAGAGAATATTTCCCATTAGAGAGAGTTTTGGAAGGACTATTCAAGATACTTAATAAAATCTATAATTTAGAAATCACAGAAAATAGAAACTATACAAAATATGTTGCAGAGCAACAAACTTTTGATTTTTTCAAAGATGGCGAATATATTGGTAGTATAATTTGTGATTTTTTTGCTCGTGATAATAAGCGTGGTGGCGCATGGATGGATGGCTCACGCACAGCATTTATCAAGTTAGATGGCTTAGCTCAAAAACCTGTGGCTTATGTAAACTGTAACTTTATGCCACCATCAAAAGATGGTGCAAACCTAACTCATAGTGATGTCGTAACATTATTTCACGAGTTTGGTCATGCTCTTCACCATATCTTATCACGTGTAACTATTGCTTCAATTTCTGGAACTAATGGAGTTGAATGGGATGCTGTGGAATTACCTAGCCAATTCATGGAGAATTTCTGCTGGTGCGAAGAAGGACTAGCACTTATATCTGGATCACGCGATGGTAAAGCCCTTAGTAATAAACAAATTGATAAGCTAGTAGGCACCAGACATTTTCAATCTGCATTGATGATGGTTAGACAACTTGAATTTGCTATATTTGATATGAATATCCACTACAAAAAATTAACTAGGGCAGCTGAAGTTCAAAATGAATTAGATAGCATTAGAGAAAGAGTCAACTTACTTAAAACTCCTAGCTACAATAGATTCCAGAATGGATTTTCGCATATTTTTGCTGGAGGTTATGCTGCTGGATACTACAGTTACAAATGGGCTGAAATACTTTCTTCAGATGTGTTTTCACGTTTTGAAAATGAAGGAATCCTTAGTAATAAAGTTGGTAATGACTTGTTAGAAAACATAATTTCAAAGGGCTCTTCACGTGATGCTATGGATAACTTTGTAGCATTTATGGGGCGTAAACCAAATGAAGAAGCTCTACTTCGACACAGTGGGATTAATTAAAGTAACAAAGCTAAATATGGCTATAGATCTTTAATCTACCAATAACATTTATTCGTACAATATATATCACAGTTATAAAAACTTCTAAAAATATGAAAACAATTGAAATAGGTAATAAAGCTGAAGAACAAGCCTCTAAATTTTTACGAACTAAAAACTTACAAATTCTAGCTCAAAACTTCAGAGCCTTACCTTATGGTGAAATTGATATTATTGCTTTAGACCAAAACATTCTTGTATTTATCGAAGTAAAATATCGTAGCAAAACAAAATTTGCTAAAGCAGAAGAAATGCTAACTTACAGTAAACAGCAAAAACTTATTAATACAGCAAATATTTTCTTACAAGAAAATCCTAAGTTTGAAAACTACGAATGTAGATTCGATTTAATAGCAATTAACAAAGAAGATATTAACTGGATAAAAAATGCTTTTATCTCAAATTAAAGCTCTTGAGAAAGTTCTATAAGCTTTTTAGCTTGCAATAGCTGATAAGCATCGGTTTCATCATTTAGATTGAGATTAAGATGTCCAACCTTTCTGCCCTTACGTGGTTCTTTGTTATAACTGTGAATCTTAACTCTATCAAGTGCTGCTAAATCTTTTGTAGCTGGCATACCACCAATACAATTCAACATCACTGTTTTACAACTTGTTGTATCTCCCAAGATCAAACCTGCGATAGCTCTAACATGATTTTCAAATTGTGAGGTAATTGAGCCATCAATACTCCAGTGTCCACTATTATGCACTCGCGGAGCTATCTCATTGACTATTAACTCATCACCTTTGACAAAGAACTCTATGGCTAAAGTACCAACATAAGCAAACTCTTTGACTAATGTTTTAGCTATCTGTTGTGCTTTTTCAGCTAAAACCGGATTTTCAAAAGGCGCTTCGGATTCAACTATAATACCTTGCTTATGAGTGTTTTTAGCTAATGGATAAAAAGCTATATTACCTTTAATATCAGCTGTGCATATCTGCGAAACTTCATAATCAAAATCAACAAAAGCCTCATAAATAAGATCATCTGGAGCATTTTTAAGAGCATCCCAAGCTTTTGATACATCTTCTTGAGATTTCATCACAAATTGACCTTTGCCATCATAGCCAAATCTACGTGTTTTGACTATAGCCGGTAGTCCATAATCTTGCACTGCTTTTTCAAGCTTGTCTAGACTATCAATATTTACAAATTTAGCAGTAGCTATGCCATGGTCTTGCATAAAAGATTTCTCAAGAAGCCTATCTTGAGAGATAGCGATGGCTTTCGCAGATGGATATACATTCACATCATGATTAATTGCTTTGATAAGCTCGTGAGATATATTTTCATTCTCAAAAGTTATTACATCAAACTGTTTTGCCCATGTAACTACATCATTAATTTGATCTAAATCAATATCTGTTACACTTTTTACAACCTCTTCGGCGCAATCACCTGTTTTACCAAGACAGTGAAACTCTAGACCTAAAGGCGTACCAGCTATACTTAGCATCCTTGCAAGTTGACCTGCTCCAATAATACCTATTTTCATATTACTGTTCCCTCGGATTAGGATTATCTAGTACTGATTGAGTTTGATCTGCTCTAAACTTAGCTAATGCTTGACCAACTTTTGAATCTACAAGCTGCAATATACTTGCTGCAAAAAGAGCAGCATTTTTAGCCCCTGCCACACCAATCGCAAAAGTAGCAACTGGAATACCCGCTGGCATCTGTACGATAGATAATAAGCTATCTTTGCCACTTAACGTGCTAGACTTCACAGGTACACCTAATACTGGTAGATCTGTTTTTGCAGCAACCATACCAGGTAGATGGGCTGCACCGCCAGCACCTGCAATTATTACTTTTAGGCCTCTAGACTTGGCTGTCTCAGCATAATCGAACATTTTGTCAGGAGTTCTATGAGCTGAAACAACCTCACATTCATAGCTAATACCTAGATTCTCTAAAATATCACAACACTCTTTCATTGTGCTCCAATCAGATTTAGAGCCCATGATTACACCAACATCTATACTCATCTCTTTGTCTCCCTTATATGTCATCCTATGGCTTGACCATAGGATCCATTTATAATGATGCTCAACACCTTACTTAGATTCTACGATCAAGTCGTAGAATGACACTACTGAATTATTTGCTTCCAATTCTTAATAACCTCTATCCAAGCTTTACTCTCGAGAGCTTGTACTTTTTCTTTTAAGCTTTCAGCAATATCATCTTTTGTTACATCACATTTCAACTGCAAAACTATATCACCACCATCAACCTCTTCACTTACTTGATGGATAGTACACCCAGATACAATATCTCCAGCGTCAATAACTGACTGATGGACAGCCAAATCCATTAATCCTGCGTGCTTTGGTAATAGTGATGGATGAATATTTAGAATTTTACCCTCAAAAGCCTTTATAAAGACTGGACTTAAAATACGCATAAAACCAATTAATAAAATCAAATCAGGATTGTATTTCTGGATTTCTTCGACAAGAAGCTTGTCATAAACCTCTCTTGACAGACCTTTTGAAGCTATAAATTTATTAGCTATATTTCGATCTTTTGCTCTTTGTAAAATATAAGAATCTTGCTTATTAGAAATAACCAAACTTATCTCAGCATCTATTTGCCTATCAGCTATAGCATCTATTATAGCCTGCATATTAGTCCCACGCGTAGAACCCAATATAACAAGTTTTAGCCTAGACATTTCTATAGCTCCTGATACTTATCACCACGCAGTAAGTTCATATGCTTAATACGCTTATTGATAAGCTCTTTAGTACCAATATCAGGACGATGAAATAGCTTACCATAAATGTTTTTGACTGCGTTTTCTGCTTTTTGCTCAGCTTCAGCTATTGTATCACCTAGACCTAATACTGCTATTGCCCTAGAGCCTGTACCAATTAATTTACCATCTCTAAAATCTACAGCTCCTAAGAAAATTTCAACATTATCAGGGCATTTTGAAATATCTATTTCAAAATTTTTGACTGATTGATTTGGATATCCTAGTGGTACTAGATATTTACATACACTAGCTTGATTTTTAAATTCAGCTTTTACCTTATCAAGAGTACCGTTAGTTATTGCTTGTACTATCTCAACAAAATCTGTTTCAAGTAAAGTTAGCAAATTCATAGCCTCTGGATCGCCAAACCGAGCATTATACTCAATAACTTTTGTGTCATCTTTGGTAGCCATAAAACCACCATACAGAATACCCTGATAAGGTTCGCCAAACTTATCGGCCAATGCTTTTGCAACTTTCTCATTTATCTCTTTTGCTCTAGCTATATCAGAGTCTGATAAAAATGGTAAGCTATGATTAGCATCTGAATAAGTACCCATGCCACCAGTATTTGGGCCTTTATCGTCTTCATGTGCACGTTTGTGATCTTGTACAGCTGGCATATGAATAAAATGCTCACCATCAGTGAAAGATATCAAAGAAAATTCTTGACCAACAAGCTTCTCTTCAATCACAAATTCCTTACCTGCGTCTATCAATGACTGACAATGCTTGAGAGCATCACTCATTGTATGTAAATGATCACCCCATACAAGAACTCCTTTACCACCCATTAGACCATCTGCTTTTATGACGAACTGATTTCTATACTCCTTGAGGGTTTCTTCTACACCATCCATAGTTGAGAACTTCCTAAAGAAAGGATTTGCTCCTATATCATAGTCACGGATTAGATCTCTTGTGAAACCTTTTGATGTTTCAAGTTGAGCAAGCTTCTTAGTTGGACCAACCACACCTATACCATTTGCTTTAAAAGTATCAGCAAGACCAACTTCAAGCGGCGCCTCTGGACCAATAATAGCTATATCAATACTCTCTGCTTTTGCATACTCAAGAACTTCTTCACAGTTACAAATATCACCAACCTTATATCCCTGAGCTATTCTATCAATACCAGGATTTACTGCTGTACTTATACAAAAGAGGTTATTCTTAACAGCACTTCTTTTAACCGCCTCAGCTATTGCATGTTCTCTACTTCCTGAACCTACTAAAAGAATATTCACTTGACTCTCCGTATTTAAATAATTTGCAACATTTTTTGCAATTCTTTGACTAATATTTTTGATATCTACAGGTACTTCAAACTTTTGACCAGTTATCATCTCAAAAAGTGTTATGTATTTTTGTGATAGATCTACAACCAAATCTTGTGGCGCTTGTGGCAAGACATCATCATTATATGGATCGCAGTTTTTTGCAAACCATAATCTAAAAAATTCTTTATCAATATTTTCTGGCTCTTCACCATTTTCAAATCTCTCAACATAGCTATCTTTTAGCCAAAATCTTGAGCTATCAGGTGTATGAATCTCATCTATTAAAATAATTTCACCAGTCTTTTCATCAACTCCAAACTCATACTTTGTATCGGCTAATATCAAACCATGTTCTAAGGCTTTCTGCTGACCAAATTCAAATAACTCTAAGGCTTTTTGTGAAGCAAAATCCCATTGCTCTTGAGTTAACCAACCCTCTTTGACGATATCTTCGGCTGAAATTGGTCTATCATGGTCTTGTTCTTTTGTTGTTGGTGTTAGAATGTTTTGTGGCAGCTTTTGATTCTTTTTCAAGCCCTCTGGGAGAATATTGCCACAATAATCACGGCTACCATTTTTGTAGTGTGTCCACAATGATGTCGAAGTTGAGCCAGTTATATAGCCTCTGACTACGAACTCAATTGGCAACACCCTTGCTTTTCTTGCTATTACGACATTTGCATCTGGGGATGCTATAAAATGATTTTTGACAATATGAGCAGTTTCTTTGAACCACCAAACTGATGATTGAGCAAGAATCTGACCCTTAAATGGAATAAACCCTAACGATCTATCAAAAGCTGACTGTCTATCAGTTGATATCAAAATACTTTTATCATCAGTAAAGTACATATCTCTAACTTTACCAATGTATTTATCTTTGATATTAAGATCTGTTGATTTTAAAACGTTTTGTATATTATTGATGATGATTTGTTTATCAATCATTAGATAATTTCCACCTTGCCTGTATTTGTAATCTTACCTATTTGATATAGTTTGGTATTTGTATGCTTTTTAGCTAACTCTTTCATCTTATCAAATTGATCTTGGCTAGCTATTATAGTCATACCTATACCCATATTAAATGAGCGATACATCTCAAACTCACTAATATCGCCAATTCTTTGCATAACTCTAAAGATAGCAGGAGTTTCAAAGCTATCTTTAGAGATATCTGCACCTAATCCTTGAGGTAATACTCTTGGGATATTTTCTATAAAACCGCCACCTGTAATATGTGCCATACCTTTGATATCAACACCATTATCTAAGAAATCATGGATAATATTAGTATAGTTAATATGAGGCTCTAGCAATACATCGCCAATAGTTTTGCCATCTAGCTCCGGATATGTATCAGTATGCTTATTACCAGCGACATCAAAGAATAATTTACGCGCGAATGAATACCCGTTCGTATGCAAGCCTGATGAACTAAGACCAAACACAACATCGCCTTCTTTGATATTCTCGCCATTGATGACTTTATTCTTATCAACGATACCTGTAATGACACCCACCATGTCAATCTCACCTGCTTGATACACCCCTGGCATTTCAGCAGTTTCACCACCAACAAGAGATACACCACATTCAGCACAAGCTTTTGACATACCTTTTACAAGCTCTTCCATAATTGCTGGATCAAGCTTATCGTGAGCAACATAATCTAAAAAAGTGATTGGTTTAGCACCCATCACAACAATATCATTTGTCGCAGCTGAGAAAAGATCATAACCAAGATTCTCAAACTTGCCACACATTACAGCAACTTTAGTTTTAGTTCCAACACCATCTATTGATTGTACTAAAACAGGATCATCATAGTTATTGATGATATCTTTTAGTGAATAAAGAGACCCAAAACTTCCTAAACCTGTCAAAACATTCTTTGTAAATGTTTTTTTGACATGTTCTTTCATTCTATTAACAGCTTCATTACCTGCTTCAATATTTACGCCAGCATCTTCATATTTTAAGCTTGCCATGTTATTTCCTTTCTACATAAATTAGTATACCCGAGCAAGCGGGAATCTTTTCAATCTTATCCATTAGCCTAGAGATATCCACCCAAGAGGATATAACTTGCCATAACAAATTCACTACCTATTTAACTCCTGAGCACACTGAAAAGTATTATAAAGAAGCTCTGTAATAGTCATTGGCCCAACACCGCCTGGTACTGGAGTAATCGCAGCAACTTTATCTTTGACAGCTTCAAAATCAACATCGCCAACTATTTTACCATCGACATGATTAATACCAACATCTATAACCACAGCACCATCTTTGACCATGTCAGCTGTGATAAAACCTGGCTTACCTACCGCTACTACCAAAATATCTGCTTTAGTTGTATGAGATTTGAGATCTTTAGTAAACCTATGACACGTTGTGACAGTTGCTTTGGCATTTAATAGTAACTGAGAGACAGGTTTACCGACTACATTACTAGCCCCAACTACTACTGCATGAGCGCCTTCTGTCTGTATACCATACTCTTTAAGCATAGTCAGGATACCTTTGGGTGTACACGACTCTAGACATTTTTTATCTCTAAGCTGTAGTCTACCAACATTTGCAGGATGAAAACCATCCACATCTTTTTCTGGCTTGATAGCATAGATAACTTTTTGTTTGTTGATATGAGTTGGTAATGGTAGCTGTACTAAAATAGCGTGTACACTAGAATCATCGTTTAACTTATCAATTAATTCTAACAACTCTTGCTCAGTTGTTGCTTCAGGAAGTGTTATAACTTCTGAATTTATACCAACTTTTTCACAGGCTTTTTCCTTTGAGCCTACATAAGTCTTACTAGCAGGATCATCGCCGACGATTATTGCCACTAATTTAGGAACTATGCCAGTTTGTTCTTTGTATTCTCGAAGTTGATCTGTCAATCTCTCTTTTAGATCTATAGAAAGCCTTTTGCCATCGATTAAAGTCATTTTTTGATTACTTAATTTAATGAATAAAAAAGATATTAGCTATGATATCAAATTTAGTAGAATCTGTGGAGCTTTTTTAGAAATCTTTTTATAAAAATAAATTAAGAGATAATTAAATATCTTTAGAGTTTTATTTTTTTGGAAGTAACCCTCTATTTAACATCCAATAATATATATATGCGGTACAGTAACAGCCTAAAGCTACTCCAAAAATCACATCACTTGGGTAATGAGAACCAACTATAATTCTACTACCCGCGAATACAACTATTAGTACATACCACAAATATCTAAATTTTGGAAAAATATAAAAAAATGCTATAAACATCGCACCAACTGTTATTGAGTGCCCTGAAGGCATACTTGCAAAATCATAACCTGGAGCATGAAAGTGCTGAAAATAATGCGATCCATATTCTAAGAAAAATTTCGGTCTAGCTCTGCCTATTATAATTTTGAGAACTTGGCCTACAATACCACTTATTGCTACAGTTGCTAGAATAAATCCTGAATATATACAAATCTTATTAAAAGCAATTTTGGTACTCTCAGAAAGCTTATCAATATTAATAAATAGTCTGACTAAAACTATCACTCCACATATTATCAAGATATATTCTGCTTTACCAACATCTGTAATATACCTAAAAGCATTGCCGACAGCTTCAGGCATGGAATGCTTGATATAGTTCTCAACAAGTGTATCAAGATTATAAAATGCAAATACAACTAAAATTAATATTGGCACAAATGTATATTTAAGTTGTAAATATTTAGGTAAATGATAGTTGTTTTGCTTAGGTCTTTTAAAGATTTCTTTGAAGTCTTTAAAATTAGTTTTTAGTACATTTTTAAGCATAGTTGCTCGGCAGTTAGTATTTTATTAGAACTTTAATTATAGCAGAATATTAACCACTCGGCAGAGTTTATAAATCAAAGCTATAGCTCTATAACTAATCCGAGTAACTTTTGAAACCATTTTTATCTTCGTGTGGCTTGCCATAGGATCCACTTATTACGAGCTTCAAACTCGGATACTACGATCAAGTCGTAGTATGACAAATTAGGGAGAATGTAACATAATAATCTGTCATTTAATCATACTCGAGCGTTAATATGTGAAAATACCATAGAAATAGTTGTCATTCTCGTACTAAACATGTTGATCTCTTAGCTATTTAAAATATTCCCGCGCATGTGGAAATGACGATAGCTTTTGTAAGTGAAATTAATAATATTCTAAAAGCATCTACAATAGATACATTTGCACATATTTATTTCAGCTATTAGTTTTTACCGCCTACCATTAGTTTTTGATCGATGAATATTTATAATAATCTTGGTATATTGCTCATCGAACAAATACATAATCATTCTTAAATAATAATGGGAATCATTAATTTATTTTAAATTAAATTATTAAATATAAAATTAATGTGTGGCAATGAAAACACTTGCATCATTTAATTTTAAGAATATAATGTAGTTCACAGTGAATTGACTTAATTTACTGGGATGTTAAAATCTAAACGTTATAAAAACAAAAGGAAAATAAATCATGAAAAAGAAAATGCAAAAAGGTTTCTCACTTGTTGAGTTGATGGTTGTAATCGCGATTATCGCTATCTTAGCTGCAGTTGCTATCCCTATGTACTCTAACTACACTACTCGTGCTAAAATTGGTACGGCTTTAGCTGCGGTTGGTGGTGTCAAGACAGAAGTTGCTGATGCTCTAGCAAATGGAAACAATCCATCAACAGCTGTAACAAATCTACCTGCTGGCGTTAGTATAACCAACGGTTCTACTTCAGGAGCTACTTTACAATTAGCTTTAGATAGTAGCTATGCTCTTGCATCTGGTGGTACAGCGTCTATTAATTTAGCAGGTTCATCTGATGGCGCTACCATAAATTGGACTTGTAGCGCAGTGTCTGGATCTGGATTAACTAGCTCTCAATTACCATCTAACTGTAGCGTATAAGTGTAGCTTACAAAGCAAGTGTCTATTTTGATGCCACCATGTGTGGCTTTTTTATATCTAAAATTCTATCTTAATTTCTATTTTATTTTTTTTTGCTATAATTTCTTCACTATGATTTTTTAGTTTTATAAAAATATGCAAACACAAAAACAGCAAGGCTTTTCTTTGGTTGAGTTAATGGTTGTTATCGCAATAATCGCAATCTTAGCAGCTGTAGCAATACCAATATACTCAAACCATAAAGAACGTGCCTCAATAATTGAGTCAATGAATATAATTGGTAATGTCAAAGCTAGTATCCAAAATGATATTAACAATAACAAAGACATCTCACAACAGACTTATGATCTACCTACAGGTGTCACTGTAACAGGCAGCACTTCAGGCGCAACAATAGACATAAACCTAAGCCAAACTTCTCCACAGTATTTCACTAATGATCATGATATTATCAGACTTAGTGGTGTAGTTAGTGGTAGCACATTCCAGTGGACATGTTCGCATAATACAAATGCTTCTACGTTAACATCTAGCAATGTCCCGCATACTTGCGAAAGTACTTTTATTAGTAATTAGGAGATTCTAGATCGAGTCCGGAATGACAGGTTTTAGTTAATTGTAGTGCGTCATACTACGGCTCCGACCGTAGTATCTATTTTTGAACCATAATCATCTTTTTTCTATGGATTCTATGGTCAAGCCATAGAATGACAGATTTCTGTTTTGTAGTGACAGCACAGTGCGCTGTCTTGCTTAGTCATATATAACAACTGACAGATCAATGATCTGTCACTACATATATTACTAATCACCTAAAGATTCTCACCTGCGCGGGAATGACTGTAATTTATATATTTTTGTCATATCTGTGAAAGCATATATCTCTTTGGTACTAATTGATATTAAATCACCTTATAGTTTTAGAGTTGGTATATTGATATAAACTAAGCAATTGAATTTGCACTTTTATAATATATAATTAAATTAATTTTTTATTATTTATAATAGTATGCTAAACCATAATATCAAAAAAGGATTCTCTCTTGTTGAACTAATGGTTGTAATCGCAATTATCGCGATCTTAGCAGCTGTAGCAATACCAGCATATTCAAATTATGTCACCAGAACTAGGCTGACCGAAAGTCTCACCACCTTAGAGAATTATAAAAAAGATGTGCAAGACTATTTTTTTTCGCATGGTGTTTCCACTCAAGAACAGTTAGAAAACTATGATGTCACAGATGATGCTAGTATTGGTGATGCCAATACTAGTGTGATGAGTGATATAGTTGGACATAATGGTAGAATCGTAGGTGTAAGCAACATAAAAGGCACAACCTATCAAATAGCCTTAACTCCAAGAATACAAGACAATACTTTTCAATGGTCATGCTCAATATCTATAGTTGAAGAAGAGTCTAGTATCGAAAGTAACTATAATGGACAGGTTAATTTCAGCTTTATTGATACTGCTGGAGCATTTGCAGCACCAAGTAACAGTGTTCTGCCAAAAGGCTGTAACTCATCTAATGAAAACTTAGATAGTGACTTTGAGGAGTATAAATCTCAAAGGGAAACTCTAGATAATGAACTAGTCAACAGCCATCAAAACGCTCTCTCAGCATGGCAAAGTAGAACAACTGAGGCATTAACACAAGATAGTGAATATGGTGACCTTATAAATGCTATGAGCACAGCTGAAACTAGTGCAGATGATGCTTTCAATGATTACCAAAAATATCAAGACATACAAAGTAATCAATTTAACTTAGACTACTATCAAGGACTAATTGATAATGCTGCAGATGGTGTTGATACAACATCTTGGCAAAGTAGTGTCAACTACTACCAAGGTAGAATCGATAATATAGAAGCGACAATGTCTAGCCAAGCAGGTAGCAGCTACAACAATGCTACAGAAGCTGTCGCTTACTTTAATGAGCAAGCAGATATCTATGACACTAATCGACAAGATGCAAATGCAAGATCTATAGAGCTTCAAAATGAACAAAGAAACGTATCTAGTTCAATCAATGGTATTGAAAGTCAGGGATTTGATAGTGACTATAACGGCTCTTATGAGCAATATAATAGTGCCATGGATTCACTACAATCTAGTCTTAATAGTTCAGTAAATGTTGAAAAATTAGATACTCAACAAGCTGAAAATTATAACCCAGTAGCTTTTAATCAAACTCCTGACAAATACAGCTCTTGGCAATATAATCAAATTAGAAATTAAAAATTTTAATAACTAGTAACCCAAATTATTACTACATTCTGTATCTATGTTTTCATAACTCACATAATTAATATTTCAACAGATCATGTATATTCCTGTTTATATGAATTTAAAAAAGGTGGTGTTGCAAACATCAATAAAAAATGAGATAACCCTTTGGGTATAAGAATACTCCAAAATATTTTGAACAAATCAAAGATTAAATAAAACCAAAAGATCAACATAAGACCAGTGGCAATCACAAACCCAAAAGCTCTTTAGCGTGTGATAGAGTATTTTCAGAAATATCGATTCCTCCTACTATCTTAGCTATTTCTTCAATACGTTGCTGCTGATTTAGCTCTATAATTTTTGATTCTGTAGTATCTTTAAGATATTTCTTAGTAACATGCAAATGTGTATGACCTTGAGCTGCTACCTGTGGCTGGTGTGTTATACACAACACCTGTAGTCTCTCTGACAGCTTCTTGAGTAACCTACCAACAATCTCTGCAGTAGCCCCTGATATACCGACATCAACCTCATCAAAAACTAATGTTGGATAAGATCTCTTAGCAGCTGATACAGCCTGAATTGATAACCCTATCCTACTTAGCTCACCGCCTGATGCGACTTTTCTTACTGGTGCTAATTGTTCACCTAGATTAAAGTTAATCATAAATTGACAATCATCTATGCCTTTAGGTGTCTTATTCTGAGATGGCAAAATCTGTGCCACAAAGCTACCTTTAGGTATATTCAAAGAGCGGATATTTTTCTCAACTTGTTTAGAGAATTCTTTTTTGGCTAATTGACGTGCCTGGCTTAGCTCTTGTGCATACTTATCATACTCTTGCTCAAGCTTTTGCTTTTGTTGATTTAGTTGAGCTAATTTCTCACCATCTTGACTAAAACTCTCTAACTCAGCATGAAGCTCTTGGATATACTGATACATATAGCTAGGTTCAACTTTGTGTTTACGTGCAAAGTCATATATCTCACTCATCCTTTGTTCAATTTTTGCCAGTTCTTCTGGATCTTGCTCTAGTGATTCTAGTCTATTCTGTGCCTCATCATAGCTTTCTTGAGCATACACCTTAGTTTGTGAAATCAGCTCCTGAAGGTTTTTGAAAGATACTTCATCAAGTTTAGATACTTCTTTTTCAAAGTCAGTTAACATCGCTATAACATTGACATCAGCATCATACATTAAGTTTGAAATATAGTTAAGACTATAACCAATATCATCAACACTTGAGAGATCTTTTTGACGCTGGGATAACTCTTCAAACTCATTCTCTTCTAGATTTAATCCCACAAGCTCATCAAGCTTATACTCCAAGAGTTCACGCTGGCTATTTTGGCCACCTACATACTCCTGAAGCTCTGATATTTCTGCATTGACTTTTTGTAACTGATAAAAAACACCTGAGACTTTTTTTAAAACTTCATCATTATTTGCAAAACTATCTAATAAACTTAGTTGCGATTTAGGATCAAGCAAATCTTGATGAGAGTTCTGACTATAAATATTTATAAGCTTATCTGAGATTTTTTTGACATCTGTAGCCTTAGCAACACTACCATTTATAAATAAGCGACTCTGTTTAGACTTATTAACCACTCTTCTAAATGTACATTCATCATTCTCATAATCAACAAAAAGTTCATCTAATAGTCTTTTTGCTTTTTGATTATCTTTGATACAGAATGTCGCTGAAACTTCAGTTACATTACCATCTTGTAAAAACGTTTTTTCTAACCTCGCACCAAGTACAAAACTCAAGGCATCAAGTAAAATTGACTTGCCAGCTCCTGTCTCCCCAGTTAGAACAGTCATACCCTCCCTAAAGTCAATTTCTGTAGATTTTATAATCGCAAAATTTTTAATAGCCAGATGTTGTAGCATACTAATATCACCCGAAATATTGTAACCTCTTCATTATATATACTTTTGTAGAAATTCTAAATTTATTAATAATCGAAAATAGCATTCGATCAAATCAGTAGTAATAAAATCAACTATAAGCAACAAGTTCAAATAATTAGCTTATTTTTACTAATTTATAATTTTTTAAGCTTTGAAAATATATTATAATCAAATTGTATATCTTAACCAATGTCAAACAAAAAGGATTTACTAAATGCAATTATCAAGAAGAGTTAAGGCTATGCAAGCCTCTCCTGTACGTAAGTTAGTGCCGTATTCTATAGCAGCTCAAAAGCAAGGCAAAAAGGTTTACCACCTAAACATAGGTCAACCTGACATCAAAACTCCTAGTGAGTTTATGGATGCTATCAGAGCTTTTGATGAAGAGACTATCGCATACTCAGTAGCTAACGGTGAGCCTAGCCTAATCAAGGCAATCTCAAAATACTACAAAAGATTCGGTATGGATTTTGCTGAAGACGAGATCTTAATCACAAATGGTGGCTCAGAAGCGTTAATATTTGCAGCGATTGCTGTTTGTAATGCTGGCGAAGAGATTCTTGTACCAGAACCTTTTTATACAAACTATAATGGTTTTACAACTGCAGTTGATGTAGCAATTAGACCAATCACTACAAAAGCTGAAGAAGGTTTCCACTTACCTTCAAAAGAAGAGATTCTAGCATGTGTAACTGATAAAACTCGTGCTATCATGATCTCTAACCCTGGTAACCCTACTGGTGTTGTATACTCTAAAGAAGAGCTAGAAACTTTGGCAGAAGTAGCTAAAGAGAAAGACTTATTCATAATAAGTGACGAAGTTTATAGAGAATTCACTTATGATGGTCTTACTTGTACATCTTTTGGTAATATCAAAGGTGTTGAAGATCGTGTTATCATCGTTGACTCTGTATCTAAGCGTTACAGTGCTTGTGGTGCTAGAATTGGTTCTCTTTGTACAAAAAACAAAGAGTTCATCAAAGAAGTTACTAAACTATGCCAAACTAGACTATGTGTACCTACTCTTGAACAGATTGGTGCTGCAGCTCTTTATGAAGTATCTGAAGATTACTTAAAAGAAGTAAACACAGAATACCAAAAAAGAAGAGATATAACTTTTGAAGCTCTTTCAAAAATGGATAATGTAGTTTGTGAAAAGCCTACTGGAGCTTTTTATGTAATTGCTAAACTTCCTATTGATGATGCTGAGAAGTTCGCATTATGGTTACTAACAGACTTTGAAGATAATAAAGAAACAGTAATGGTTTCTCCTGCTGGGGATTTCTATGCAACTAAAGGTCTTGGTAAAGATGAAATAAGAATCGCATACATCTTAGAAGAAAAAGCTCTAAAAAGAGCTCTTGAGCTTCTAGACAAAGCTATCAAAGCTTATAACAATAAATAATTTATTCTCTAAATTTTTGTCCTATAATTTCTTATCTAACAAATTTACTATCAAACATTGATAATGAATTAATCTAAAGACTGTTGATTTAATCATCAAGTCCGGAATGACACACTACTTTTGTATAGTTTTAGCTACAACTAAGCTAATAAAAGATACGCTCATTCACGAGAATGTCCGCAGGAAATAAATATATAGAGAATCTAAAAAGTAACTACTGTTCTTATATTGTTATGCATATTTTCAAAGCCTTTATTAATATCTTCAATCTTAATATTTGAAGTAATAAGACTATCAATATCAATACGACCATCCATATACCAATCAACAATCATTGGCACATCTGTTCTGCCACGCATACCACCAAATGCTGAACCCTTCCAAGTACGACCTGTTACAAGCTGGAATGGTCTAGTAGATATCTCTTCACCAGCTCCAGCAACGCCTATTATCACACTTTCACCCCAGCCTTTGTGAGCACACTCCAAAGCCTGACGCATAACCTTTGTATTGCCAATACACTCAAAGCTATAATCAGCTCCGCCTCCTGTTAGACGGATTAAATGCTGCACTAAGTCTTCATCAATTTCATTAGGGTTAACAAAATCTGTCATCCCATATTTTTCTGCTAATGCTTTCTTATCATTATTAGTATCAACACCAACAATCTGCCCTGCTCCAACTAGCTTAGCCCCTTGAATAACATTTAGACCAATCCCACCAAGACCAAATACAACAACACTAGCACCAGCCTCAACATTTGCTGTTTTAACTACAGCGCCAACACCTGTTGTAACTCCACAGCCAATATAGCAAACTTTATCCAAAGGCGCATCTTTACGAATCTTAGCTACAGCGATCTCCGGTAAAACAGTATAATTTGAAAAAGTTGAACAACCCATATAATGAAAAATCTCTCTACCATCTTGAGTAGTAAACCTTGAACTACCATCTGGCATAAGACCTTTTCCTTGAGTTTCTCTAATTGCTTGACACAAGTTTGTTTTAGGATTTAAACAGTACTCACACTCTCTACATTCTGGAGTATACAAAGCAATAACATGATCACCAGGTTTAACAGATGTTACATTTTTGCCAACTGCTACAACTTCACCAGCTCCTTCATGACCTAATATAGCTGGAAAAAGTCCCTCCGGATCTCTACCCGAAAGCGTATATGCATCTGTATGGCATATCCCAGTAGCCTTAATTTCAACTAGCACTTCATTATCTCTTGGTAATGCCACATTTACTATCTCTACAGATAATGGAGCCCCCGCTTTATATGCTACAGCTGCTTTTGATTTTACAGACATTAAAATTATCTCCAACTATATGAAATTGTTGATTTTGTACTTAAATAGTATTTTAAATGATGAGGAAAAAAATAAGTAACTTTTCTAGAAGAGTTTTAGAGAATTAATCACGCTTATATATATCTTCTAAACGTACAATATCATCTTCTCCAAGATAATCACCAACTTGAACTTCGATAATTTGAATATCACTATCTGTGAAATTCTCTAATCTATGCACAGCTTCTTTAGGGATAAAGATATGCTCGCCAACATTATATTCTTTAACACTTTCATCAACAGTTATAGTCGGTTTACCAGTTACAACCACCCAATGCTCCGCTCTTTTGAAATGCTTCTGTAAAGAAAGTTGTCCTTTAGGCTTTACAGTGATTATTTTAGTTTGACTCTTTTCTGTAAAATTAATTGTTTGATAAGTTCCCCAAGGACGCTCGTAGACTTTACCAACTTGATTCATTTCAGACATTATTAAATCCTCTATCTAAACTATACATTCTAGCTATAAGAACATTATTTAGTAAAAGCAAAATAAATTCAAGTTGAATAACTGCATAATTTTTTATTGACAAAGATGAAACTCGGTCTATAATTCGCTTACCTCATACATGAAGTACGTGAGAATACAGAAATCATATCTAAGTATTTTTGTATGAGTTTATTGCTTTGAATTACGATAGCAACTAACTATCCACTAAAATTCAAAGCGCTAAAAAAAACCAATAAACTAAAAAAAAAATAATAATCTGTATTTTCAGGTACTTTGTGTAACAATTTTTGGAGGTAGTGTTATGGCATTAGCTAAAACTCTAAAACCTCGCCACATTGAGCTAATAGCTCTTGGCGGTATTATTGGCTCCTGTTTCTTTTTAGGTACAGGGTATGTTCTCTCAGAAGTTGGTCCAGCAGCTATCATAGCATATATATTAGCTGGTATCATTGTGTACTGCGTTACGCTATGCTTGGCTGAGTTAACGGCAAATTCGCCAAACTCCGGATCGTTTATTCACTATACTGCAAAATACGTCTCTCCTTCAATAGCGTGCGGTATGGGATGGTCATACTGGCTTAACTGGATAATTTATATTCCTTCGGAATGTATAGCTGGCGGAATAATCATGCATACATTTTTACCCTCTGTACCAACTTATCTGTGGGCAACTCTGTTTGGGCTATTTATAACAATCATAAACCTTACTAAAGTTAAGCTCTTTGGTGAGATTGAGTTCTGGTTAGCTCTTATAAAAATCATAGCTCTAGGACTATTTAGCTTAGTTGCTATACTTATATTTTTCAATATTATCAATAATGATACTGGTGGTGTACTAGGTAGCACTTATATTGTTGGTGAAGAGGGTTTTTTTCCTAAAGGAAAATTAATCCTAATCACAACAATGGTCATATTACTAGTAAATTTCCAAGGCTCAGAAATCATTGGATTAGCTGCAAGTGAATCTAACGATGCAGGAAAGCAAATGCCTAAAATTGCCAAACATGTAGCAGTAAGAATTGTAGGACTATATGTAATCCCAGTATTCTTATTAGCAACAATTTTTCCTTGGCAACAAATGAATTTAAGCGACTCTGTATTTGCTACAGCACTACAACACTATCACCTTGATAAATTTGCTGGAGCATTTGCATTTGTAGTACTTGTAGCTGCATTTTCATGTGCAAACAGTGGCTTCTATGCAGCTGTTCGTTCTCTATATGGATTATCTAAAATGCGAATGGCTCCTAGTATTTTTAGAAAGTTAAATAGCTCTTCAATACCGCATTATGCTGTGTATGTCAGTATAGCTGGAGTATGGATATTTTTGATACTTTCATTTAAGTTAACTGCTTCAGCTGCGTTTACAAACCTACTTGCTATGTCAGGCTTCACAGCTACAATCTGCTGGATCTGTATATGTTGGTCACAATATAACTTTAGAAAGCAAATGGTACAAAAAAATGCTGTTGAAAAAATGGTATTCAAAACGCCATTATTTCCATACATACCTCTTTTTGGAATTTGGATACAAGTGTTATGTTTATTACTAACACTATTTAACGAAGATATAAGAGGAGCTTTTTATTTTGGTGCTCCAGCGATGATTATCCCCTGTTGTGTATATTTTTTTATCTCAAAAAGAAAAAGTACAAAAATAATCAAAGAGCCTATTTTTTTGAAAAAGGTATTTTAAGCATACTTAAAAGAGGTTGAGTAACTTTAGAATCTCTATATTTACTTAGTCCAATATCCATTTGAATATGTCCTTTCTTAGGCTGAACAATATAAGTGCCCATTATCTTATCCCACCAAATTAGATTAAAACCGAAATTAGAGTTTGTTTCAGCAAGTATTGTAGAGTGATGTACCCTATGCGTATCTGGTGTCACCATAAACAATCTCAAAAATTTATCAAACGATTTTGGTAAGCGAATATTGCCATGATTAAACAACGAAGTACCGTTTAAAACAATTTCAAAAATGATAACTGCTAATACAGGTGCTCCAATAAGAAATATTGCCATAAATTTTATTAACATTGACAAAACTATCTCTACAGGATGAAAACGTAGTCCTGTGGTAACATCATAATCCAAATCAATATGATGAACCTTATGAAATCTCCATAACAATGGTAAATAGTGAAATAATACATGCTGAAGATATATTGTAAAATCTAGAGCTAAAAAAGCTACTACAATCTTAAACCAGGCAGGTATATCAAAAAGATTCAATAATCCTAAATTATATTGCTGACAAAATATAGCCACTCCAACAGCAGCTGTAGGAAATAAGATTCTTAATATCAAAGTATCTAAAAACACTAGCAATAGGTTATTAAACCAACGAGAGACTTTAGAAATCTTTAATTTGCGCATAGGAGCGACAATCTCCCAAATAGAAATCCCAAGAAGAATAAATAGAAAAAAACCTAACCTAGCTATAACCTCATAACTCATAATCTAATCCGTAATAACCCCACACCACATTCTAGTGCCTCCACCTCCTAGAGGTTTTGGAGTATCTGAGTAATTATCGCCTCCTTCATGAATCATCAAACTATGTCCCTCAAGCTCTTCTAAAGAATCAAGTCTTGGTGCTACTACAGGTTCAGTCGCTGTACCATCAGCATTTACAACCAGCTCTGGTAAATCCCCTTTATGTCCATTGTCATTATAAGGACCAAGATGTTTACCAGTATTATCAGGATCCCAATGCCCACCTGCAGCCATACCACCATCATCACAACTAGGATTAATATGGATATGCATACCGTGTACACTTGACGCTGGTAAATTATATAAATAAGGAGTAATAAGCATACCCTCTTGCTTACCGTCATGAATATAAGGAGATATTGTAACAGTGCCCACTTCTTTTTGAGTTTTAACATCTTTCATATGGACAATTAATTCAAAATCATGATTAAGGTCATACTCTTTCTTCTCAGGCATAAGTGAACAATTCGCCAACAAAAACGTAATCATCCCAACACCTAATAATTTATAAACATTATTCATATATACACCTCTAAAAATTGTAGCTTATACATTTACAATCATACAAATATTTATTTTTTTAATCCATAGTTTAAATTGCAATTAATGTTATCAACTATAAAAAAATATATAATCTAAAGTATGTTGCTAAGAGGAGAATTTTTATGAATAAAATACTATCGATCATTTTTATGATTATTCCATTAATTAGCTTTGCAGATACACCTAGTTGGCAAAATTTTGATAAACAAAAAGCCTTAGCTAATCTAAGTAAACAACAATACTATGTAACTCAACAAGGTGATACTGAAAGAGCTTTTAATAACGAATATTGGAATAACCATAAACAAGGTATTTATGTTGATGTGGTATCTGGTGAACCTTTGTTTAGCTCTACAGATAAGTATGATTCTGGAACTGGGTGGCCAAGCTTCACAAAACCTATAGATAATTCATTTATCAAAACCAAAAATGATAATAGCTGGTTTATGAGTAGAACGGAGGTTCTGTCTAAATATGCAAACTCTCATCTAGGTCATGTCTTTGATGATGGTCCGCAACCTACCGGCAAAAGATATTGCATGAATTCCGCAGCTTTGCGATTTATACCTAAAGAAGATATGCAAAAAGAAGGTTATGGTAAATATTTATACCTATTCAAATAAACCTTTGATGTAATTATTTGTTAAAACTTTAATAAGTGCTATCATTTGAGTACATTATGTTTAAATAAGGATAGAGGTAATGGACAGTATATTTTTTGGCCAAATTATTTTTAATATCTCTATCATATTATACTGTGTCCAGTTTATTCCACAAATAATACACAATTATAAAAATAAAAGTTCTCTATCTAATATTAGTGTACTAACCCAACTTGGAATTTTCATAACCGTATTATGTGACATAATACAAACCATTAGTTTTGGATATGAATGGCAGTATGCAACAGTTGCCATAATATATTTAATAGGAGTATCCATACAACAGCTACAAATTTCTATTTTTCACAAGAAATTACCTGAAATAGTTAACTTCAGCTTTATTATTCTGTTTATGCTTGCATTGCTTGCGATGGGTTCTGATAATGAAAAAATATATAGTTTAATAGAATACATCGGCTTTATTATAAATACATTGTATTGGTTACCACAAATTTACAAAAACCATAAACAAAAAAGAGCTGACGGTTTTTGCTTATGTTTTATATTGATAGCATTAATAGGAACTAGCCTTTATATCGCAAGTAGTTTTATACTCTCATGGGGACCAACATTTACACCAAATGCATTAATAATTCTTCCTGCATTGATAATACTTTTAGTACAGAAGTTTTATTATAAAAAATAACTTTTATGTTACAATGATTATCTATAATAGCTAGATTTTAGTTAACTACGACCATATAATTTATTAGTATACAATAAATATTGAGTTTAATAGATTTATTACACATGGAACTATCAACCAACACTCAAGAACTTAGTGAACTAATCCTAAATATATCGCTCGTAATCTTTTTGATACAATTTGTTCCTCAGGTTGTGCACAACTCAAAAAATAAAGAAGCTCTAAATAATATAAGTATGTTTACTCAATTTAGTCTACTTATTTTTACACTTTGTTGTATTGTACAAATAGTTAGTCTAAACCTTGATTGGAGATTTCTAATTATCGCGATGGGTTGTCTAATTGGAATCACAATACAACAATTACAAATATCTTTTAATAACAAAAGAATGCCTGAAGTAATCAATTTGGTTTTTGTAATGCTAATTACAATTGCAATATTAGCTATTCGCTATAAACCTAATATTATGTATACAATCACAACTATTCTTGCAGTATTGATATGCTTTATATACTGGTTACCTCAGACATACAAAAACCACAAGCAAAAACTTTTTACGGGATATTGCTCACCATTTATTATCTTAGCTTGGTTAGGACTTTTGTGCCTCGTAATTAATAGCTTCTTGCTTTGCGCGCCACCAAGTATAAGAATAGGACTGATTGCAGTAACTGTAACAATACCTTTATTAATTGTTCAAAAACTGTTCTATAAAAACTCAAAAACCTAACCGAAACATCTTTAAACTAAAAAATCTAAAAATCCTAATATATAAAAAGCTAATAAGTTTAATCTTACATACTAGGGCAATATTAGAAACAAAGAAGCTTTTTGTCTAAAATGAATATTAGATTAGACAAATTTAGTTATCATTTATGCTATTATAAAAAAATACACTATTTATTATTGTTGACTATGTCAGGAAATACTTTTGGTAAAATTTTTACAGTAACAACATGTGGCGAGAGCCATGGTGATTCACTTGCAGCGATTATCGATGGTTGCCCAAGTAATATCCCTCTTTGTGAGGCAGATATACAACTTGAGCTAGATAGACGTAAACCAGGTCAATCAAAATTTACAACTCAACGCAAAGAGCCTGATGAGGTTAAAATCATCTCGGGTGTTTTTGAAGGTAAAACTACAGGAACTCCAATAGGCCTAATAATAAAAAATCAAGATCAAAAATCAAAAGATTATGGTGAAATAAAAGATAAATTTCGCCCAGGTCATGCTGATTATACATATTTCAAAAAATATGGAATTCGTGATTATCGTGGTGGTGGAAGATCTTCTGCTAGAGAGACAGCAATGCGTGTTGCTGCTGGTGCAATAGCAAAAAAAATACTTAAACATCACGGCATCGAAATTTTTGGCTTCTGTTCCCAAATTGGTGATCTCAAGATCGATTTTATAGAAAAAGATTTTATTAATCAAAATCCCTTTTTCATAGCTGATAGAGATGCTATTACAAGCTGTGAAAGCTTAATTCATAACATTCGTAAACAGGGAGATTCAATTGGTGCAGAAGTCTCTGTCATCGCTACTGGCTTAGAAGCAGGTCTTGGTAGACCAGTTTTTGATAGGCTTGATGCTACTATTGCTTACGCTATGATGAGTATTAATGCTGTAAAAGCAGTCAGCATTGGCGATGGCTTCGACTGTGTTGCTCAAAAAGGCAGCGAACATCGCGATGAAATAACTCAAAAACAAGGTTTCTTAACAAACCATGCTGGGGGAATATTAGGTGGTATATCAACAGGGCAAGATATTATTACTAAACTTGCTTTTAAACCAACATCAAGTATCTTACAACCTGGTAAAAGTATAGATATAAATGGCGATGATACTACAGTTATCACAAAAGGCAGGCATGATCCTTGTGTTGGTATTAGAGGTGTTCCTATAGCTGAAGCAATGCTAGCATTAGTTTTGGTTGATGAATTGCTGATCACGAATGCTTACGGAAAGTAAACATGACTCAAGCTGAATTTTGGAATCTGTTAATGGATTGGGGATATTTAGCAGTTATATTAGCGGTCCTAATAGAAGGCGAAATATTTCTGATTATGGTTGGTATAGCAACAGCGGCGGCATTGTTTAATTATCCACTAGTTATTCTAGCAGCGACATTTGGAGCTATACTCCATGACAACACAATATTTACTATCTCTAAACTTATGGGTGAAAGGATTCTTACAAAAAAAGCTTCTTGGCACTACAAAGCTCAAAAATCTCTAGCTATTTTAGATAAACATGAAACATTAGCAATACTAAGTATAAGATTTCTATATGGCTTAAGAACAGTTACTATCTTAATCGTAGGTATTAGTAAAGTAAAAAGGGCTAAATTTATGACTTTAGATGCTATAAGCAGTTTTATTTGGTCAACTATATATATATCTTTAGGATATATATTTGGCAATGCTTTATTACAAATAGTAAATAAAGCAAATATTAAATTGTGGATATATGAGCATAAACTTTCATCGTTATTTATTCTCATATTTATCTCAAGCATCATATACTATGGATATAGAAAATTTCGCTCAAAAAGGGCTAAGAGGCATACAAAATGAGTAGATTAGATCTCCTAAAAAAAACTTCCTCTACTAGTCAAAAAAAGACTAGTACTAAAAGTAGTCCTCGAGGTGGAATGTTAGGACAAAAGTCACATCAAAACTCAGATGATTTAGATGATGATTTATTATTAGAAGATGATTTTGAAAATGACTTGATTGAGACTCCCGCTGATACGTATGACACAGATGATGATATCGATATCGATGATGAAAATGTGAATATTATTGAAATTGATCTAGGAGAAACTAAAGGACTTGATATAGATTCTTCACTTATAAATGAAGAAAATGAGAACAATGAAACTGTTGATGATGATATAAATAGCGGTGAGTCAATTATCGAAGAAGATGATAATAGTTCTACCGAAATAGTCGAAGGTCAGATAGGTGTTAACTATAGTGAAGATGACATTAAATTTGAAAAAGAATACTCTTTTGATCATCGTGAACAACTATACAATCACTTTGTTAAATTAATTAAAAATGGTGGTCTGGAGATTAGTAGCTCAAAACTATTACATTTAAATGATATAGTAAGAATATCTGTAACCTTATCTGAACTAAAAGAACAAGTTGGCTGCGAAGGTCGTATTATTTCTGTTTTCCCGCCAAGTATTTCACTTAATAATGAAAATACAGAAAGATATCGCTATATAGTACAGTTCATAGGCCCTAATGCTTCTGAAACAGAGAGAGTGCTTTCTAAATATCTATTAGGTTATAAGGCAAAGTAAATTGAGCTATGGCTAAACAAAAAACTATTTTTATTTGCCAAAAATGTGGAGCTTCTTCACCTAGATGGCAAGGACAATGTCATAATTGTAATCAATGGAATACATTTGTTGAAGAGATAAAATCTGATCCAAAAAAAACACCTATAGCTAGAGCTGGGTTTGCTGGCAGTATCTCAAAAGCTACAGCACTAGCTGATATCAAAGGTAAAGAACACTCCAGAATGTCTACTAACATATCTGAATTTGACCGAGTACTTGGTGGTGGAATTGTAAAAGGATCCGTAACACTAGTTGGTGGAGATCCTGGTATCGGTAAGTCTTCAATACTACTACAAATCATGTCCTTTTTATCACTACAAAAAAAAGTTCTATACGTTAGCGGTGAGGAGTCTCTTGAGCAAATAGCTCTACGAGCAGAAAGATTAAGTCTCCCAAAAGATAATCTTCTAGTAATGTGCGAGACAAATATAGAACAAATCTCTAGCTATATAATAGAACACAAACCAGAAGTAGTTGTAATAGACTCAATCCAAACTATGTATAACCCTGATATCTCATCTATGGTCGGAGGCGTCTCGCAAGTAAGAGAATCTACAGCTTATATCACTCAAATAGCCAAGCAACACGAGATATCTATTTTTTTGGTAGGACATGTCACTAAGTCTGGGGAGGTTGCTGGTCCACGGGTATTAGAACATATTGTTGATGCGGTAATATTTATAGAATCCCAAGACAATGGCAGATATCGTATGATGCGTGCCCTAAAAAACAGATTTGGTGCTGTAAATGAAATTGGTGTCTTTGCAATGACTGATAAAGGCATGAAAGAAGTCAAAAATCCTTCTGCGATTTTCTTAAATAATGGTCGTACTAACTTAATTGGTAGTGTAATAGTATCAGTATGGGAGGGTACACGCCCCCTACTAGTTGAGCTACAATCATTAGTTGTGGACAAAAACATCAACCAACCTCCACGAAGATTGTGTGTAGGTATTGACAGCAACCGACTAGCAATGATACTAGCTATTATTCAACGTTATATGCATATTGACTTATATGACAAAGATGTATTTTTAAATGTTGTAGGTGGAATCAAAATTAGTGAAACAAGTATTGATTTGGCACTAATATTGATTATATATTCTAGTATAAAGGAAATAGAGATTCCTCATGATATGCTAATAATGGGAGAAGTTGGTTTATCAGGTGAAATTAGACCCATACCTTATGGTATAGAACGAATAAATGAAGCAAAGAAGCATGGATTTAAGAAAATTATTATACCTCAAGCCAATGTTTCAAAATCTCTAAAGGCTAATGGTATTGAGATTATTGGGATAACAAACTTGAATCAAATTAAAGATATAATAGCAGGATAGAAAATGAGCTTTTTTGAAGGTCTTAACTTTTTAGATATTCTTATAATAATTATTGTTTTCATATTAAGCCTTTTTGCAGCTGTAAAAGGTCTATTTAAGAATATTGTTTTATTTATTCTAATGATATTCGCGGTAGTAATGGCTGGCATTCTTGCCGAAAAAATACAAAAAGTGTATTTAAGCTCTATAATCACAGATACAAATACAGCTTATATTATTTCTTTTATTTTAGTACTAATTTGTGCCTATTTGATAATATTTGGTGTAATGAAAGTATTTTTACGCAATAATAAGGAAAAAGAAGGTCTTTCAAATACTTTATTTGCTTTCATAATAGCATTAATTCGTTTTAGCTTTATAGCCGCAATCATATGCTCAACCCTCAACTCTATTGATTATGTAAAAAACTCTTCTTTATGGGAAAATTCGGTTATAGTTAAGCCTCTAACTAAGTTTGGTGACTACGCTTTTAATACTAAAATAAAAATGCAAGAAACTAATTTTAAAGATTATGTACCAAAACAAGTTGCTGGAGGAGATTAATTTTCATTTTTTAATTGTCTAGTCATAAGTTGTCTAACCATATCTTTTGGATCTACATTCTCATATAGAACTCTATAAGTAGCAAAGACCAAAGGCATATCTACTCCATGCTTTTGAGCAAGCTTATACACTGCTATAGCAGTAGAATATCCTTCTACGACATTATTTACCTTATGCAAAGACTCCTCTATAGACATACCTTGACCTAGGTAATATCCAAATCTACGGTTACGCGATTGATTGTCTGAACAAGTAAGCAACAAATCACCAAGACAGCTCAAGCCCATAAATGTTTCAACATCAGCTCCAAGCTTAAGTCCTAACTTTTTAATTTCTGCTAGACCTCTTGTAATTAGTGCTGCATGAGCATTAACACCAAAATCCATACCCGCAGCAATACCTGCAGCAATTGCTAAGACATTCTTAACAGCTCCTCCAACCTGAGCACCTATAATATCTGTAGTTGTATAACACCTAAAATTCTCATTACTGAAAAGCTTTTGTGTATATTTAGCGTACTCAATATCTTTAGATGCTACTACAACAGCTGTCGGAAGTTTATTAGCTACCTCTTTGGCAAAACTTGGACCTGTTAATAAGGCAAATTTTGTATTTGGTATAATATCTTCTGCTATTTCACTCAATAGCGCATAGGTATCATGACAAAACCCTTTCGTAGCACTAATAATATTTTGATTAGGCAGCATACAGTCTTTTAGCTCAAAAATAGTCTTCTTAAAACCCGAACTAGGAGTTGCAACTAATATATCATCAAAATAATCAATACTAGCTTGCCAATTTTGTATAGCTTTTAGTGTATCCGGGAATTTTTCTATACTTGGTAAATATTTTTGGTTATTACCTTCTGCGAGCATTTGATCGTTATGCTCTGCTTTCCAAGAGTTAATTCTTACTTCATGGCCTTTATAAGCTAACTGCAATGCCAGTGCAGTACCCCAAGCACCCGCACCTAAAACAAGTATTTTCTTGTGCATAAACTAAACCTGTTTTCTTTTTATATCTACTATATTCTATAGTTGTTAAACTGTAAACACTTACACATCATAAGTTTTTGTTATCAAACTTATACATTTAATATATTTAACTTTATAGGCGTATGCTGAGATAATACATACATCAAATATAGGAAAGTATTTTAGGTAATAAAAATGAAAAAAATTATGTCGGTAATAGTAGCGATTTTTAGTATTATTTCGGTTTCTAATGCTAGTAACTTACATCAAATAAATAGTTTTTCATCTAAATCATTTCCTGCACCTGTAATAATTTTGGCAGAGTAAAAGCTATTATTTAGGTTGTGCTATAACATAGATTCCTTTTATACCTTTTGAATCTTGCCACATATATTGAAATCTATCTGGATTAATAGCACTCAATCCATAAACTGTTTTCACATTATTAAAATGTGCTGCTGGATCAATCATAAATAATGTATCTTTATCGTCATCTATTGTTGTGCCCAACTTCTGATATCCCGATACTAATGTCCAGTGCCCTCCCCAATCAATCCAATCTACAAGTACAGGTACACCTTTATCTATACTCTGATAAATCAGTTTGATATCACCATCAGTAGCATATTTCACCTCAAAACCATGCTTTTCTAACCAGTTAGCTATCTGTTGTGCTGTAGTACCGTAATCATCATTTGTACCCATCTCTTTAGCTATTTGTAACTCCATTTGATGATCCATTTGAGAATCCTTAAGAACTCCATAATAATTAAGCAAGCTCATAACAGCAGATGGCCCGCAAGTATAATCGGTAGTTTGTTGATGATCTTTTATGTCTAGTATTTTTATATTCTTATCTGTTGATAAATCAAATGTCTTGACAACATTTTCTATATAAGTCTTATTAGCGTATTCTCCAAAACTATAACTTAGACTCATAGTAAAAATTAAAGTTAATAAAATAAAAATCACTCTTTTAGACATATCATTTAACCCACTAATTTAGAAATTTGAGAGATTTTAGCATTAACTATGAAAAAAGAAATTAAAATCTGCCAGATCACTTGAATATAATAAACTTTATAGATAATATTTCGTTAATTCGCGAAACATAGGTTTATAAAAATGAAATTAGCAAACATTGTAGATTTTCAAAAAGCATTAGGTGATGAAACTAGGATTAGAATTCTAATGGTTATATATCAGCATGAATTATGCCTTTGTCATCTAGCTCATATTTTCAAACTTGCAAACTCAACATTATCTAAACATTTAGATATACTTAGACGTAATGGTTTTATACATAAGCGTAAACAAGGCAGATTCCACTACTTTTATTTTAATTCTGCATTCAAAGAGCAGTTAAACTGGCTACTAGACACTCTTAATGATGACGAAATTATTCAAGCCGATCAAAAACTAGTCAAGAACTTAATACAACAAAATCTAGAACATTTACCAGAGATACATGCAAAGGAGAGTATTGTATGAGTAAACAATATCAAAGCTTTAAAGTATATGGATTAGACTGTATTGAAGAGATCAATATTATCAAAAAAGCATTAAGTAAAAAAATCGCCGCTGATAGTATGCAATTTGACCTACTCAACGGTAAATTATCTATTGATAATCAAAATGTTTCTGAAAAAGAAATTATAACTCTAGTAAAAAAAGCAGGATTAAAAGCAATTACTTGGGATGAGCATATTACAGAAAGTCAAAACATCAGTTTTTTAACTAAACACTCTCGACTAATTACAACACTACTTAGTGGAGTATTCATCATTTTTGCATACTTGTATCATAGTATAAATCATGGCTTTGTACATGCATTTATAGGTGATGAAAGCATCTCTCAAACAGTTCCTCTTATATCTCAAGCCTCTTACTTAATAGCTATTTTATTTGGCAGCTGGTTTGTTTTACCAAAAGCAATCTCTTCTATCAAAAGGCTTGATGCTGATATGAACCTCTTAATGTTGATTGCCATAACTGGCGCAATTATTATTGGTCAATTATTTGAAGCAGCCGTAGTAAGCTTTTTGTTTGCTTTTTCACTTTTGCTTGAATCATGGAGTGTCGCAAATGCTCGATCAGCTATAACAAAGCTTATGAAACTAACTCCAGATACAGCTCTAGTTTATTGTTGTCATGATAAACAATTTGAAGAAAAGCCTCTAGCAGAAATAAATATAGGCAAAACTCTTCTAATAAAACCAGGACAAAGAATTGCTCTAGATGGAATTATACTTAAAGGTGATAGCTATATAAATCAAGCACCTATAACAGGTGAATCTATTCCTGTGGAAAAAACCATTGGTGATCAAGTTTTTGCAGGAAGTATAAATGGAAACTCCGCGATTGAGATAAAAACGACAAGTACAGCTGAAAACTCATCGATTGCAAAAATAATCCAAGCTATTGAACATGCTCAATCAAAACGCTCAAAAGCAGAGAAATGGGTTGATAAGTTTGCTAAGATTTACACCCCTACAATGATATTTTTAGCTATTATAATAGCTACTATCCCTCCACTCTTGCTAAATCAATCTTGGCTTAAATGGGGCTATGAAGCTTTAGTAATACTTGTTATCGCTTGCCCTTGTGCATTAGTGATATCTACACCAATTTCAATAGTTTCAAGTTTGGCAAAAGCTGCTAGAAATGGGATCTTGATCAAAGGTGGTGAGTTTATAGAAATACCAGCTAAGTTAAAAGCTATTGCCTTTGATAAGACAGGTACATTAACTCAAGGCAATCCTTCTATTACAGAAATAATCATCACACAAAATTATTCGCAACAACAATTAATCACCATAGCTGCAAGTCTTGAGAGTTCTGTTGATCACCCAATCGCTAAGGCTATTTTAGACTATGCCAAAAATAACAATATAACGTTTACACAGGCGACAAATACTGAGGTTTTAGGTGGTAAAGGAGTAATAGGAAAAGTCAATGAAAGTAGCTTTTGGCTTGGAAACCATGCTTTTGCTCATGAGAAACAGCTATGTAATAATGAAGATCTGCATGCACAAGCGATAAAACTTGCAAATAATGGTCAAACATTGATTTTCATTGGTAGTGATGAAAATATTATTGGTATCATTGCTATACAAGATATGATAAAAAATAATGTTAACAATGCTCTCAAACAACTAAAAAAACTTGGGATTAATCAAACCATCATGCTTACAGGTGATAATACTGCAACAGCTCAGTCTATCGCTACACAAGCTGGAATTGATAAATTTTATGCAGAGCTACTACCTCAAGATAAGGTTACTAAAGTTGAGGAACTTGCTAATAAATATGAGAATATTGCGATGGTTGGAGATGGTATCAATGATGCCCCTGCGCTAGCAAGATCTAATTTAGGAATTGCGATGGGTACTATAGGTAATGACATCGCAATAGAAACTGCAGATATTGCGCTTATGTCTGATGATATTGCAAAGCTACCTTGGCTTATCAAGCATTCAAAGAAAACATTAAAAATAATAAAACAGAATATAACTTTTGCTATTGCTATAAAAGCGATTTTTATATCTCTTGCGATAACTGATTTAGCTACTTTATGGATGGCAATAGCTGCTGATATGGGAGCTACTCTGATTGTAATTATAAATTCACTCAGATTACTAAAATAAGCTAAATATCATATCTTAACCACAATGGTAGAAAGCGCTTAATATCATTCATAAACTTAAATAAACCTACATTTAACTCAATATTACCATTAGGATCTGTTACTTTACGTGGGAATGCTATACCCGCACCAAAAAGCCCTGATGCTATAATTCCAGTTGTAGGATCATAAACTCTAGCATCGATACTCTCTACACAAGGTATTCTTTGATCAAAACCTACTGCATAAATAACTTTATTATATTCATGTAAATGCTTATTTATCTCTTCACTAGTTGATAGATACCTTTTGACTCGACTATCTAAATTTTGGGAGATATTTTTTCTAACCCATTTAGCTGTCTCACCTTTTAAACCTGAGTTATCGTAAAGAATCCAATCCCCCATGTTGATAGCATATCTCAATGGTTGACGATAGAAATTAGCAACCTCTTCAATACCGAGCTCAATTAAATTTCTAATAATTATCATTGCCGAATGAGATGATCCAAATACAGCCACTCTATCACCATCAAGAAGATCTTTTTTTAACTTAGATGGCGATAATGCCGTAGCAAGATCAATTTCTTTTGTAGTTTCAGGATTATGAATATTCAAAGTTTTAGGTATAGAGCCTGTAGCTAGAACAACTTTCTCAGCCATATAGTTTTCTCTTGCGCCATAGAGATTCCATACGCCTTGAGCCACTTTCATTTCTGCAATAGTATCTAAACTATAGTCAACTTTTTGGAGTAAATTGTCCGTAATGTATTGCAAAGGTTCTGCAACATCTTTTAACTGTGAAAATCCTTGTTTATCATAATTTTCTAGAGCAAATTTTTGTAATCTTTTTTCAAACTCAAAAGATTTGATATCATTCAGAAATCTCAAAAATAACTCTACTGTTGTATTACTACTAACTTCTCCCCATTTTTTACCGAAATCACCAACACCGAAATTCGGATCAATCCAAAGTATATTTTTTGCATTTATACCACTGTCTAATAATTGTCCGATAGTTGCCATACCAGCAGGACCAGCACCTACCACTGCCCACTTATATCTTATAAAGCTTTCCATAATTAACCTAATTTATTTGCCTAAGACATATTATACTCAATCATCAATATACTGTCTCAATAAATCTTATCTATATTGAATATCAGAAAATCTTATAATAAAATTTTGTAATATAAGTATTACTAAAATATAAATATGCGAATCACATTAAAACAATTACAGGTATTTGTAAATACAGCAAAATCTGAATCAATTAGCGCTGGTGCTGAAAAGTGTTTCATCTCACAAGCTGCTGCAAGTATGTCACTATCACAACTTGAAAATATGCTTGATACGACGTTATTTGATCGTGTTGGCAAAAGAATGAAACTAAATGATAATGGTAAAAACCTACTAGCAAAGGCTATCAAAATTTTAGATGAAATTGAAGAGTTTGAATCATTTAGCTTAAATAGCACTCAATTATCTGGGAAAATAGTTATTGGTGCCAGTACCACAATAGCTAACTATGTATTACCAAAGTATGTAGCAATGTTTAGAAAGTTACATCCAGACACAGATTTTGAAATTATTTCTGGTAATACAAAAGAAATTATAAATAGCGTTGAGTCACTAAACTGTGATGTAGGCTTTGTAGAAGGCGAATGTAATAGTAAAACATTAGAGACTTACCTTTGGACAAAAGATAGTCTAAAAGTAATTTGTCGTATTGACCACCCTTTAACTAAGAAAAAAAATATCAAGATAAAAGATCTTTTAGATTATGAGTGGGCAATGAGAGAACAGGGCTCTGGAACATTTGAAATATTTTTTAATGCTCTTGAAGATAAAGTATCAAGCATAAAAAAAGCTATAACTCTACGCAGCTCAGAAGCAATAAAGCAGTATATTGCATATAGCGACTGCTTAGCTTGTATATCTGAAGTAATTACAACTCAAGCTTTAGATACTGCTAAATATTGCATACTTGAAACTAAAGAGCTCGATTTATCTAGAAACTTCTACAAACTACTTCACGAGAAAAAATACCACACCACATTAACACAAGCTTTTTGTAAATTTGTAGAAGATGATATCAAATAGCTAAGATAAAACTTGAAAATCTTAGACTTTGGAGTCATCTTTACATAAGTAACACAAATTCAAATAAACGGAGATAATAAAATGTCTATAGGAATAATTCTACTGATAATTATAGCTATAGCTGCTGTATATATAGTTATGACTTACAACAAACTAATAGCAGAGATCGAAACTGTCAAAAATTCTGAAAAACAAATCGATGTACAGCTTGATCGTAGAGCTAAAGTATTTGACTCATTAGTAAATGTTGTCAAAAAGTATATGGACTACGAGCAAACAACATTAAAGCAAGTTGTAGCACTAAGAAACCAAGCTAATCTAGCTAAAGCAAATGGCGATATTCAAGAGAGAATAAATGCTGAAAATCAAATTTCTGATCTAGCGAAAGGTATAAATGTTCAATTTGAGAATTATCCAGAGTTAAAAGCTAATCAAAACGTAATTCAGTTACAAGAGGAAATTACATCTACTGAAAATAAATTAGCTTTTGCTAAACAAGCTCTTAATGACTCAATAGAAAGATACAATGCCCATAAAAAATCCTTCTTTGCTAGCATGGTAGTTAATATCTTCAAGAAACTAAATGAAGAATTTGTATATTGGAATATCTCAGAAGAGAAAAAACAACAACTAGAAGACTCTAGAGTGGAATTATAAGATGTCAAATACTGATAATCTACAATATGGCTCTGTTGACTGGCGTGAAGTTGTTCGCAAAAATACTTATCGCACATATTTTGTCATAGCAACATTCCTAATTGTTTTTTTTCTGCTAGGAATTTTTGTTGACACATTTTGGCGATATGGTGAATTTGCAAGTGCTTACTACAATAGATATGGTATTGAGCTACCTATATCAAAAGTATTTTATGCATTAGCAACATTTCAAATACCACCTTATGCTACCATGATCATATCTGCTATAGCAGTAATTTGGATATTTATCACTTTTAGTATGTATGACAAAATCATGCTATCTGGAACTGAATATCATGAGATCTCAGCAGATAATCAAGATCCCCTAGCTCGTCGTGTATATAATGTTGTTGAAGAAATGAAAGTAGCAGCTGGTATGCGATATATGCCAAAGGTTTTTTTAATTGATGCAAACTATATGAATGCTTTTGCATCAGGTTACTCAGAAAAATCTGCAATGGTTGCTATTACAACAAAACTTGCAAACGCTCTTAATCGTGATGAGTTGCAAGCAGTTATGGCACATGAGCTAACTCATATTAGAAACCAAGACATTAAGCTTAACTTGTTTACTATGGTTTTATCTAATATGATACTTATTATTATGGATTTCTTATTTTACTCCGCACTTTTCTCAGGAAACAATAATAATAGCAGCAGCAATAATCGTAACAATAATGCTGCCGTATTTTTTATCATTATTATGATTTTAAGATATGTGTTACAAATTTTTACGATATTTATGATGCTGTTCTTAAGTCGTACAAGAGAATATATGGCAGATGCTGGAGCAGTTGAGCTAATGCGTACAAATGTACCAATGGCAAATGCACTACTAAAGATTGCTAGCGATAGTAAAACAGCAGAAGCTCAATATAGCTATAAGCATAATAAAAATGAAAATCTACGCCGTGCATCATACATCTTTGATCCGCTAAGTGCTGGAATAGGTAGTGGAGATATGTCTGATATGTTCTCTACTCATCCATCTATCGAAAAAAGACTAGCTTCAATTGGTGTGAAAACAAAATGAATTGACTCTTTGCTCTTAATAAGAGTAACTACTTTACCTCACAAAAATAAGTTATAATGACAATATGTTGAAGTTAATAGCTTATTGTTATGAAAGTCAAAACTCAACCTTATGGTTTCACTATAATTGAGTTAATTACAACTATAACAATAATTACTATCTTAGCATCACTTGCTACGGCAACATATTCCAACTATGTAATTAGAACAAAGATAGCCACAGAGGTTTCTGTATTAACCACTAGAGCTAAGGAAATTTATGATCTCAAAAGAAATGGTAAAGATTTTTCTCAATTAGATGGTGACTACTCTGAAATTAATGAATATGCAGCTCTGACTAAAAATATTGGTACAGCTGGTGGAATAGGAGTAGTTAATGGATACGCAGAGATTATGGTGCGACCAGAATTAGTAGGCGCCGACTCTGTAAGATGGCGGTGCGTAGTTGCTGGTAATATATTGACAGAGTCCAACATACCCAGCCATTGTATACTTGGTGATGCTACTTTCTTTAGAATATTAAAAGAAAATAATATGATCTTTAGTGAGGATAGTTTCCAATATGATGAAATGCCTGTTAATGATGATAATTGGGGCAAAGTTGATACTGATAGTGACTTTTTCGGTAAATGGTATATAACCGGTGGAGATAAACAAATAGAAATATGGAATAACTTTGATAATATTGATGATATCCGACCAAATGTCGCTGAACTTGATGGCGATAAAAATGAAATTGTAGACTTCTCTTATGACCTAGCATCAAAAGGCTTTGATAGTATGCAAATGTCATTCGACTACTACTCTAGAACAGGTGATAGCTCAAGTAATTTTGAAATTTACCTAGGGGATGAGCTTGTCTACACACATGATAGTTTTGCCAAAGGCTGGCAAACTATTAATATTGATTTACAAAATACTAGTGCTTCAGGTAAAACGCTAACACTAAGAGAGTCCGGGAAAGATGATAGTTACGGTGCACTAATAGATTTAGAATCAATTAGAGTGACTCCTAATAAAATCACTTAAAGTTCTAAAGCTTGGAACTATAAATTTAGTAACAAATATATTATAATCATTACATTAAATTGTTATTCTTAAACAATTTCAACACATTAGATCTAAAATTTAAATAACAAAGAGATATAAATGTCAGAACAAGAACCTCGTAAAAAACTTTCTTTAGGTAGTAGAAAAAAGCTATCAGTAAACAGAACTTCTAGTCTAAGCACAAACCTTAAAACTAGACTACAAGCCAAGAAAGAAGATAATATCCAAAACTTTTTTAATAACGCTAATAAAGAGCTTCGTGAGCTATATCAACAAAGACAAACATTAGAGGATCAGATCAAACAAATTGAACAAAGGCTTCTTTTTGCAAAAAGTGAGCCATTGCAAGAGTTTTTATTTGAATTAAAATCACAAGATTTTGATCTACTAGCTAAGATAAACTCTTATATAAATACTCTTTAAGATTTTATTTTATAAGAATTATGTTTATTAAGAACTAGAATATACTTTCAAATATTTCTTTAATACCTTTTTTAGCAAGACCTAGCATTTTAGCAAACTCTTCTTCTGAGAAGTCTTTGCCTTCTGCTGTACCTTGAATCTCAATCATACCACCATTTGAGTTCATAACTACATTCATATCTGTTTCAGCATTCGAGTCTTCATCATAATCTAAATCAAGTACAGGCTCATTGTTGTAAATACCTACAGATATTGCAGCAACTTGAGACATTAATGGATTAGTTTGTTCATCAAGCATACCATTTTGCTTCATATAATCTATAGCATCCCTGATAGCTAATGATGCTCCAGTAATAGACGCTGTACGTGTGCCACCATCCGCTTGGATTACATCACAGTCGACTTTGATAGTATTCTCACCTATTTTCGTTAAATCAACACTTGCACGTAATGCTCTACCAATTAGTCTTTGGATTTCTTGTGTTCTACCAGATTGCTTACCTCTAGCAGCTTCTCTATCCATACGAGTATGAGTTGAACGCGGTAACATACCATATTCAGCAGTTAACCACCCCTCACCAGAATCTTTTTTGAATCTTGGTACGCCAGCAACTACAGAAGCTGTACATAAAACTTTAGTATCACCAAATTCTATTAAAACTGAACCTTCAGCATGTTTTGTAAAATTATGTGTAACTTTTAAAGTACGTAATTGATCGTTATTTCTTCCACTTGGACGCATTTTGGAACCCTTTTAATTAAATTCATAAGTATTAAGTGTATAATTATACAAATCGATATTAAAATAAGAAACCTTAAGTTTAAGGTATTTCTGATATATGAATATTATTAATAAACAAAACTTATCAAAAGTAGAAAGATACTGGCTTAATGATGCAAAAAACTTAGTTACAAGCCTATCAAAAGGCTATGGTGAAATTATATTAGATAAGATCTCTCAGAGTTTTACAAATGTTAATCAGTTAGAAGCATCACTATTAGATATTAAGTCTGCATTAGTACGACAAATAACTCTTTCAAGCATCAATCAAACATTAATTTTTGCTAGGACAATTATTCCCTGTGATACTTATGATTTTTTTTCTCAAGAAGTTGATAACCTTGGTACAAAACCAATTGGTGATAATCTACTTTTTGAAAAATCTAAATTTACTCGTGATGAATTTATAATCCGGAAGTTATCTAGTGATGATTTTTATCAAGAAGCAAATAGGCATATTAAGCAAGAAATCTTTTCTCGTAGTTCGATATTTACATACAAAGAGAATCAAAAGCTTAAATTTTTAATTACAGAATATTTTCTAGTTTTACCGGAGTTTTGTAATGCAGAATAATACAAAATTCAAAGCATATATTATGCTAATGAGATTGCATCGCCCTATTCCAATACTACTAATTCTTTGGCCAACTCTTACTGCATTGGTTTTGGCAAGTCATGGTATTCCAGATATTAAATATTTAATTATCTTCACTATTGGTGTAGTTGTAATGCGTACGGTGGGTTGTATTGTTAATGATATCGCAGACATAGATTTTGACAAACATGTAGAGCGTACTAATACTCGCCCTTTAACTAGTGGAAAACTTAGTGTCAAGAATGCTTTATATTTGTGTCTAGCTCTTACAATAGTTGCTTTTATCTGTGTATTATTTCTAAACTTATACACAATTTTACTATCATTTGTAGCTCTATTTTTAGCTGTTTTATATCCATTTTGTAAAAGGTTCTTTGCAATACCTCAGCTAATCCTTGGTTTAGCATTCAACTTTGGTATTTTTATGGCATTTTCTGCTATAGAAAATCAGATACCACTCGAAGCTTGGATATTTTATCTATCAACAATATGTTGGACTATAGCTTACGATACTATCTATGCATTAGCTGATCGAGATTTTGATTTAGAAATTGGTATTAAGTCATCAGCTGTTTTATTTGGAGATAAAGTATTTAAGTACATCTTTTTATTCAATTTCATATCATTAATACTTTTGATAACTCTAGGTATATATCTAAGCTTTAATATTATTTTTTACATAGGTGTTGTTATTAGTGCTTTTTTATTTATCAGAAATTATTTCTTATACAAAAAACTAGGTATAGCTAACTGTATAAAAGCTTTTTCTGATAATCATTGGATTGGCTTGATAATATTTATCGTAGTAGTTATACAATATCTTTAGTAAAGGATTTTTTTGTGATTAAAGTTTTCTATGATGGTAAATGTGGATTATGCTCAAAAGAGATAAATCACTATAAAAATATAGCACCAGAAAATATTTTTGAATGGATTGATATTACCGAAATATCTGAAGAAAGTCTTAACAAAGAAGATTTAGATACTCTATCTTGTCTGAAGCTATTTCATGTCAAAGATAACGAAGGTAAATTTCATACTGGAGTTGATGCCTTTATCATAATATGGAGCCAATTAAACAAATGGAAAAAGTTAGCAACTATTATTAAACTACCACTAATATATGGTTTTGCTAAAATTATATATAGTCTGTTTGCGAAATGGCGTTTTAATCGTTTAACCCATTGTAAAATAAAGTAACCTAAACTGGAGAGTAAATGAACTTAATAATTGGTGCGATCTTAGGTTTTATATCAGTAGCTTTTGGTGCTTACGCAGAACATGGTTTAAAATCTCAAATTTCAGCTGAACATTTTGAATTTATAATGACAGCTATACGTTATAATCAAACCTATGCTATCGTAATTAGCGGTATTGGAATAGCTCTTTTAAGTAGTAAGAGCTTATCACGATGTTTAACTCTTAAACTAAGCAACTTATTTTTTATAGTTGGCACAATATTATTTAGTTTTAGTATTTATATTTCTGTGGTTTATAATATACCTATTATTTTGAAGCTAGCACCATTAGGTGGCACCACACTGATGATAGGCTGGCTAATGCTAATTTTAGCTGCTGTTTTTTTGAAGAAGAACCTAAAGAGAAGCTTATGAAGAGATATATAATTACACTAGTATTATGTATATTTGTCTTATCGGATACTGGCTTTGCAGATACCAAAGATAATCAAGGATATATAGTCAAACTTTACTTTGGCAGAACTATGAAAGATGATAAAGATAATATCTCTTACGTTTCAGATAAGATGTTCAAAAATTTTGAGAACAAATACATAACACCCGCTTTCCCTGATGGTTATACTGAAAATGATGCTAGAGGCTATTGGCGTAGCCCAACAGGAACTACGTATAGTGAAAAAACTAAAGTTGTCACAATACTTGCAGATGATAAATCAAAACAACTTGAGCAAAAAGTAAACAATCTAGTTAATGTCTACGAGAAAACATATCATCAAGAAAGTGTTTTGGTAACGTACACAAAGACAGATTATTCTTTTATTTAAAACTGGCGGAGAGGAAGGAATCCGAACTATAAGCACTAAAGCCTTTATTTTTAATAGTTTCAAAATTTTGATATAAAAAAAGGATACGTTTCAGGATACGTTTTTTGTAAAGTACCCCCCTGTTTTTGCCAAAATTTTATATTTTTTTTACTACTACAAAACTAAATCACTATCACACAATAATTTAGATTATTTTTTATTAGTAGCTCTTGTAGTGTCATTTCTACAAAATCCCGCTCTGACTGTTCCAATACTTTTGCAAATTCTTTGGCTAGTTCTATAGTGATAGGTTTTCTATTATTTTCTATATCGCAAATATATTGCTTAGATACTCCCAATTTGGTTGCTAGCTCTGTTTGAGTGATATTTTTAGATATTCTAGTAGTTTTGACAATATCAGATAGATTTAATCTGCTTTGCTCTTTGGTTTCCATATCATATAGTATTAGATGTTTTTATATATGATACTCTATTTAGTGTACTTGTAATAAGATACGCTCACATTTGAGCCTATAAGTTTTGAATCTAACAAATTACATTAAATATTATTAATAGATATATCCAATTTTGGATACATTTAGGAATTGCAGCAACCAACGCAAATATGCACTCGTTATTAATTATTTGATATAGTTTATAGTATCCTGAAAAGTCAGTACCCCCAACGCAAATCTGCGTTTAGTTCTTTTCTTTGAGTTCTTTTAAATAGCTTTCTAGCCAATGGTCGCATTTTTGGTGCGGGGTGTAGGGGTCTATCTCCCAAAATAGCCACCATTTTTTGATATATTTGTTTAGTATTCTTGTTCTTTGGTGTTCCTCTAGGTGTTTAAGTCGGTGTTTGATAACTATTTGATATCCATCGGGTATAGGTAAATCTTGTAGCATATCCATATAATGATAAGGTTTTCTTTTGATAATCTTTATCATCTCTTTATGGTGGTTTTGCTCTACTGTGTCGGGGTCTTCGCTTGCTGTACTTCTTGGCTCAATTTCTACTAATTGTATTAGCTCTTTTGGTTCAATTTTTTGATTAGGTTTTTTACTTTTTTTCATTGTCTTTTATCCTTTTATAATTAAATTTAAAATATTATTTTCTCAAATCCTGCATATCTGCATATAATATGGCTTAAAGCCTTTGTTTATAAAGGTTTAACTATACGCAAACAACCGCATACACTGTGCATATATATGCAATCTTCAATATAACTTATGGTAACATCTGCATACAATATGCTTACTATATGCAAACTTTTGCATATCAACAAAGCTATATATATCAATACTTTGACAATGTTTTTTGGGTGTTGTATGCAAAATATGCGGGTTTTAAGATATGCAAATTCTATAGCCATGAATATTCGCCAGTTTCTTGATAAGAATTTCCAACCTTTTTTATATAGTTATTACTCTCTAAAATATCTATAGCTAATTTAAACTCTTCTTTGTTGTACTTGTCAAATCTTCTAGTAGAGTTTTTAGCTCTAGCCACTGTAAACTTACTCCCCCATTTTTTAACAATAGTTGATTTACCATCTAATATATCTGTAGCGATATTTTCTAACTTATTGTAGTCATCTTCATAAAGATACTTAAAGCAAGCCATAAGATAATATATAAAAGTTATAATCCTATTTGCTACATCTTCTGTTATTTGTTCATTATCGCCATTTTCAGCTAAATGAAATATCAAAGCCAAAGTATGAAAAGTATTATCTAACTTGTTTAAACACTCTTTAATTAATGGCGTTTTTTCATTAATTCTTTTGAGTTGGTAGCTCTTAAACCAATCACTAAATACATAATCTGCATTTTCAGAATAATAAAACCTTTTAGGCTCTGCGATTTTCTTTTCACTGCCTACATAAGTGATACGCTCTGATATATTGTGTAACTTATCAACTAAACTTTTGTATTTTTGCTCTATTAAAGGGTCTTTTTTGGATTTAACACGCTCTTTTATCACATCTTTAACTATAGCTATCATTTGAAACCTTGCGACAATTCCCCCACCTGTGTAGCTGTTCAGATACTTTCTATAGTCTTCGGGCTGTACTCCTGCAATTAGTGATACATTCAGAATACTAATTAATTGTGTACCTCTGCCCAAAGTATCAACCTTATATGATTTAGCATTGTAGGCGGTCTTATAGAAACCCTCAGCTACTTGATTTTGTGATTTTGCTATATTGTTTAGCCACTGTATGCCCTCATCTTCTATCTGAAATAGTCCGTTAGGGCTGTAGTTGGCTATTTTTTCTGCTACTTTCTCGGGTGTTATTTTTTCCACTACTATTTCTCTAGAAAATGGCTTAGGTGGTATTCTCTTATTGATTTCTATAATCTGATTTTCTAGGCTCTCTTTTTCTAATCTATCATCAGTCTTTTTGATTTTGTTTAATATATTTGATTTTTCAGCCTCTCGAACTTGTAAAACAGTTTCCCAATCTTTTTTGATTTCTTCATATTTTAGGCGATTTTTTATATCTAAACTTCTTACGGGTTCGGTTGGCTCATATATACACTGTGTCTTACCCGCTCCGCTTTCTCCATATATCAAACCCCATAGTATTGGGAATCTATCCGAATCATCAACATTTAATGCAACCTTATTGCCTAAAAGTCCAGCCAATGATACTAATACACTCACTGCCAACGCCTCTTTGGGCTGTCTTAGTACTTTGCTTAAATCTTCTACATAATCCTTAATAACTGTAGGTAGGATATTAATATCAAGTTGAGGGATAGGCTTTCTATTGTCTTCTATTGGTAGGGGTTTACCCTGTATCATGCTATTTTTCATTGTTAAATACTCCATGTAGATTAAACCAGTCGTTAAAATCGCTATAACCTTGCTCTACTTGCTCGGGTGTAAGGTCTGGAAGTCTTACTTTGATATTGTCGAATCTCTCAGCAATTTTGATAGCGGTTTCTTGTCCAACTCTGCTTTTATCCTTATCTGCCCATATCTCAAAATATGCCTTTGGATATATACGCCTCATATATGAGATAACAGGCTCTAAGTTTCCACACGTAAAGCAACAAATAATAGTAGCTCTAATTAGTCTTTTTTGTACATAGCGTAATATACTAAGACTAGTAGCCAAGCCCTCTGCATAGATAAAATAATCAGTCCCATTATCATTTACATTAAAGCACCCACCTTTATATTTAGCACCTTTTCTAAACTGTTTGAATCCATCGGGTAAAATGTATTGTAATGATTGTAAATCTCCCTCAAACGGTGCGATAGTTCCAAAGATAGGTACTACTATAGCATTTCCTTTTTGTTTCATACCAAAGCAAGGTAGGACTTGTTTTTTGACTAAATATGGGTGTTGTGGGTCTACATCTGCCAACTTGTTATATTCATTAATACACGCATTAGCAATAGCTCTATGCTCTTTATATTCTAAGTATTCTTGCTTTTGCTTTGCCTTGTAATAATGTTTGTATTCTTGCTTGGTATACTCTCGATTATCATTGTAGATATGTTTTTCGTTTAAGCTCCAATCTCCGAATACATAAGAATTTAAACTAACTCTATGTAACCAAAGGTTTTTATTGTCTTTGAGTTTATTTACATCTTTAAATCTTACAATCTGATTAATACCTATGCTATAATTAAAGTCGTTCGGTAGTTGATACCCCAATTGACTAATAAATTGATTAAATTTAGTAATATTCATGCCGAACATTTCCCCTTATGATACTCTATTTGAGAAATAGCTTAATAAGTTGAAAATATCCTTTGAATTATCAAAAGTATTAGCGATTGTTATATCTAGTTCAGCTATGGCTTTCTTGAGCTTGTAGGCTTGGTTATTCCATTCTGTAATGATAGTGAAAGGTAATGAGCTATGAGCCTCCGCTAATATTTGAGGATATTCTACCCTTTCTGCATAAACCTCAAGAAGAAACCTTAAATGTGATTTTAAAAACTCAAAATCAATAAAATACTTATCAAAACCATTTATATTAATATCTCGATAATGTACAGTGCTAAGGTTAATAAAATCTCTTTCAAATTGTAGTGTTCCTTTAGCTAGTTTTTTACCAAAAGCATATTGATATATACTATCTAGCTCAACAAATAATCCTATAACACCCTCTCTGTCTAACTCGGTTAGGACTGTATCAATAGAAAGTTCATAATCCTTTTCATTTGGATTAGTTGCTTCAAAATTTTTATCTAAATGTATTGTTTTAATTAGCATGGTTTTTGCTCCTCTGTTTTATTTGTCAAATAATCGGGTAGGTTGACAACTAGTACAGAGCCTAGCAATGGGTATTTACCAATAAATTGGCTCTTGTATTCCCCATTCCTCCCGACTAAACAAAAGAGTTTAGCCAATGCTAATAATGAATTGATGATATATAGATTTACATACCAATAAATAAGCTGTGATAGTGTATATTGATTAGATATACAATTACAACCATTACTTATATTTCCATTACTTTTAATACTTATTTTATGAGCTGTATTAATGCTACTCTGTACTTGGGTTGTCACGCCCGATATTGAGCATTTTAGGTTATTAGGTTGATTTTGTAAAGTAGTATTCATTTTCTATTTACTCCCATTATTCAATAATTTATATACTGCGTGTCCGCTTTTGGCGGTGCTAATATTTGCAATCTGATAACCTCGATTTCTTAGACTATATATAACTGCTGATAGTCTAGTCGCTCTATATTCTTGGATTGCCTGCCATGTGCTTAGAGTGTCGCCTCTTTGTAGATGTTCTAGTATTTTTTGTGTTTTACTTTTCATTTTTTATTTCCCTTTTTTTGGTTAATTGTTAAGTTTTAAATTGTCAAAATAGTCTGCTAATGTCTGTAAAATTTCCCTCCTTTCCTCTATGTATTGATAAGTGTTGTAGATAGCTTGTATTTGGTTTCTCTTGCGGTGGTCTAGTATTAGTTCTAGTGCTTCTGTTTGCCATTTGTATTCACGTTGTAACGAATAAAGCAAAGTAGATACTATATGTCTAAATCCGTGCATTGTTTGGCGTGGTAAGGTCTTACCATCAAAACCTAAATCTTTTTGTATAAGATTTCTTAACCTGTTCGGGTCAATTGGTTTACCTTTTTTATTAGTGAAAATATAATCACTTTTTTTATAAGGTTTCATACTCTCAATTAGCTGTATCGCCTGTCTTGATAGCGGTTGTATAAAATCTTGATTAGCTTTCATTTTCTTAGCTGGTATGACTAAAATAGCCTCTTTGGACTTGTAGTAGCTCCATCTAAGAATAGTTAATAATTTTGGTCTAAATGCTAGTAATGGTGCTATTTGTAGTGCTGTTTTGATTGCTGTAGTAACATTATCTAAACCATGTATTTTATTTAGTAAAAGGCTTAGATTATCACTGTCTAAAATTGGATTTATAAACTTAAAATGTCCATTAGTTTTAGGTGCTAGAATGTGCTTGAAATCATTCAGCATTAAATTATGCTCACAAAGATTTAGCAAAGTAGCATAGTTGTATATTCCTGATAGAATAGTTTTATACTTCATTTGCTTAGAGTTGGAATTGTTGCAATGTCTTTGCAAAAATATAGCTATTTCCCTTAGTTTGATAACATCTATGCTTTTATCTTTAAAATATGGGATTATGTCGCTTTGCAATGCTTTCTCATACCCTGATAATGTAACCTTTCTAAGCTCTAATTTTTTCCTACTAAACCAATCATTAGCGATATTCTCAAATAGCTTGTCTTGGTCAATTGTCCTATTTTTTCTAAAATCTTTTGGATTTATGCCTTGCTCTTTTGCAATGTTGAGCTTTAGAGCCTCTTCACGTGCTTTTTTTAGTGTTATCGTAGGGTAGCCACCAAGCCCCATGCTTTGAGCCTTACCCTTAAAATAGTAGCGATACATAAACGATTTTGTATTAGTTGGCTTGATTACTAAATACAAGTTAGTATCTAGCTTAACTTTTTCATCATGTGTAGATTTACCACTATGATTAATTTTTGTAATATTCATAACTCCCCCAAAGAATATCTAACTTAAATCAATATGGATTTTGCTACTTTGGTCTATAGCATTAATCAAATAGGTCTTTAAAACATCATGAGAGCATTTATTTTTAGCTAGTGCATTCTTGCATAACTTATCTAGTTGTTTTCTATCTGCTCTTATCTCAATACTAGTACCATTAATATAGATAGTTCCTTTTTTGTCTTTCTTAGTAGTCATTACCTGCTAGCCTCGTTTCTTTCTTTCACTCTCTTAGCTATCCACTCTCTAACCTCACTTTCTAGCCATGCGGTTGTCTGTCCTGATACTCTTATTTGTTTTGGGAACTTGCCAGCTCTTGCCATTCTAAAAATAGAATTCTTAGACATACCAATACATCTAGCTACTTCCTCAGCTCTTAATAGTCTTGGTAATTCATTATTTAAATTATTCTCCATATTCATAGCTCCTTTTTTTTGTGTATATGGTTAAAGCCGTAACTAGCCTTAACTAAAATCATAGAGATTTATTTTTTTTGTAATGGGCTTTATGATATGAGATAGAATTAAAAATTAAGACACAGAATAAATTGATAAAAATTTACGTATGTAGATTTTAGGCTATAAATCTACGTTGTTTTGATATAACCAAAGTAGATATTCACTTGTTAAAATGGTTGTTTTTATTCTTTTGATAAAATCACGGATATAATTATCACTATAGGGATGTTTTAGGTTTGGGTATACAAACCTGCTATATTGTGTTGCTGTCATTGTGTAATTGAAATGCTGATTAAATAACATCAAATCAATAAGTGGTAACAGCCTCCTTAGTTCTTGCTCATAAGTAGCCGAAAAAGGTTTTTTAATAGTTGCTCTATCTTTGTATAAGTCGCTTTTGTGTACTTCATCTATAAGCTTTTCAAACTCTTTCATTAGTAGATTTTTAGGGGCTGACAAGTTAGCTTTAATAGCTATAAAGTATGCCTTATCTAATTCAATAGTTTTCAAATGATTATTTAAGTCGTACTTAGTATCTATGAGATAATCAACTCCTAAACAATCCTCAATATTTTCTAGTAAATCATCTGTAAACTCTATTGACGTTGCTTTTTTTTGCTTATACTCGTTTATTATGTCAAAGCTTTCATGCAAAACTTCTAACTTATTTAAATAAGAAATTGGTTTTAATAAGTCATCATTACACGAAGCTAGATGATATACAAAATTTTCATGATTATTGATAAACTTATTAATCATATTTATATGAAGATTATTTATTTTGCTAAAAAAATTAGCTTGGGTTATTTTTTTACTACGGTCAAAAAATTTAAACCATTCGAGATATATTAGTTGTCTGACATATATTGCGACTGCCCACTCCATTGGCGTTTTAAGTGTCTTGTATAGTTCCTGATAATAATCTAAATCAAAGCCTTTTGGCGGTTCTTGTGATTGATATTTTGACTTATTCCCCATGATGATAAACCCCAATTATTTAGTATATTTTTAGTATACCAAGCTAGGGTTTATTTGTTTATCAAAAGGTTATTTTTGTAGTGTCGTTGCTGCAATAGAATTTAATTATTTTGAGATAATAAATTTTTAGTTGCTTGTTTAATCACATCATTAACATCATCATCAACCGTTGTTTTATCAATGCTATTAAAATTATTTATTATGGCTCTCATTATTAAAATTGGTGCTAAAAAAACATATATGAAACTGATAGTAATTATTGGAATAGTATATTTTATATATTCTTGCTGAAAACCATATACACACAAATGACAAATTATAATTGTATCTATAATTAGGCAAAACAAAGCACTAAGGAATAATATAACATATAAAAACCATGATAAAGCCCTAAATGTCTTACCCTTATATTCAATAAAAGTTAATTCTTGTAATGCTTTTTGCGAATTATGAGAACTCATTATTTACATCTCCAATAACATCTGCCCTAAATGCTACTGCTGGTCTACTCACTCCAAAAAAAGTCGATATTTTATTGATATTTCCATTAAATGCTTCAAAAACTTTTTTAAAAACCTTAGTAGGCATTAGTAGATTAGCAGCAAAATGATTAGCCTCTAATTCTAAAGGGTCATAGTTATAAGCTGTATGCCTTGGTAAAGGTTCGCTATTTTCATGTAGCATATAATGCCCCAACTCATGTGCTAATGTAAATAATTGTCTTACGGGAGCATCTTTTGTATTTATATATATTATGTTATTAGATTTATCGCATAATCCAGATATATCATCTTTTTTATATCTAGGGTTTTCTATACTACTTACATCCTTAATAGTTATTTGCAAATCATCACATATTTTTTTTAAGTCAACAGGGAATGTAGTAGCCGAGTTTAACAAACTATTAGCCTTTTTTTCTGCTTTCTCATAGTCTACTTTAAAACTTGTCATACTTATTACCTCTCAAAAATATAACTATTTGTATTACATATATTTGACAATGTATTACATTGCATATAATACTATATTTAGTATCGTTTTGAAATTGTAGAATTTACAACTATTATTAGGCTTTAATGATTGTATTTTTAGTCATAGTGTTTTTACTATTGGTAGATGTTACTATCGGAGGGTTTAATATCTCCAAGCTAATTAGAGATGTTTTTTGGTTTTTGATAATATCTTTTGTAATATTTTTGATTTTCTTTTCTAGCTCTAGTAATGATACAGCTACCACCAAAAACATAGATGATACATCTATTACAGCTAAAGAAAATAGCACTAACTACAAGCTTTGATAGCTACTTTTTGTATGTTTTTTTGAGTATTATTTAGTTTATCATCTAATAATTTAGCTACTTTTTGATTTAATTTTTCGCCGTTAGTTTCCCCCAACATCTCCAAAATATCATCATTGCTAATATCTAATAGCTCATCTTTGATAGATGATAATAATATTTTAAAAAACTCATTACGGGTTGTAGCATTTTTTAAATCTTCTTCAAGCTTTTCAAATCTCGCATCTTTGTTAGATTTCATCATCTGTTATATTCTCCGCTTGGATTACTTTATTAACTGTTTTGGTGTAGTTATCGCATATCTCAAATAGTGCCTCTTTGATTTCTGTTGATAGCTTTTGATTAAATATATCTTTGTCAGTTTCTCCGAATATTTCATACTCTGCACGCTCTGGAATATTCAAGAGTTTCTCCCGCATAAGTGCGAATAAATCAGCTAATGAGCTTATTACATCATTTACAGCTACCACTTTCTTTTGTGCTAGCTCTGCTTTAACTTGCTGTTCATCTGCCTGAAACTTAGTAAGTCTAAGCTTTTGTTTTTTAAACTCGATGTTTAGCTCTTGCTCACTTTTTCCGCCTGCTCTGTCTTGTAAATATCCTATATAGCGGTTTACATTCTCTTTTAGTGGATATTGGTTTTTACCTGTTTTTTTTAAAATATCTTGGCTTGTTAGCTGTTGTATTCTACGCTCTCCAATGCTCAGATATTCCGATAATACCCCACTAGATACTATTCTCTCTGAACCCTCCATAACCTCCCCTTTTATCTTAATCTATATTAATATTATTTAAATTTATGCTCTTAATGTATATTAATTTTTATAAGCTTATTTTTGACAGCCTCGAACTCTATCAAAAAACCTTAATCTATATTAAGAATTTTAACAAATCGATTTTAAGCCCCGTTTTTGCATTTCGCTTGTACTTTTACATCATTTAAGCTATTTTTAGCTCTATGAGCCTTATTTGCGAAGCGAAACCCCTTTTTAAATCCCCTCGCAGAACGTGAATCCCGCGCGTTTCGAACCTGCGCGCACCTCGAGATTTTGGAAGTACCTTTTTGTTATTTCTTAATATAAATCGCTCCAGCATAATATTTTATTAATTATTTAAGTATTTTTACTTAATATTTATCTTAATATTTTCTTAATAAAGATAACTGCATCATGATTGCTTTTTACTGCTTTATCTCCGCCCTATGGCTAAGAACTTTGTATACTTTTTCTATTTCATTAGGCTGAACTCTACCACTCTTTAGAACTTCTATACATTGGTTTAGCATTTTAACTATCTGATTATCACACTTATATTTTTTAAACTTAATGCGTTCGCCTCCAAAGCAATCAATAAGCTTGTTAGCTGTCCACTCATTACCTACAAAAGCATAAAACTTATCAGCTTTAACAGCATATCTAGATATTGGTATCATTATTCTATATCTAGTGTTGCCTTTTTGTTCCATCTTTTCACAAAGTCTATCCGCCTCATCAACTCCAATTGCATTAGATAAAAGCTTGTAATGTAGAGATATCATTTAGAAAGTTATAATTATTTGTCCATATCTCTATTTTGATTAAATTATTTTTTTCTAGTGGGCTTTGTAGGTTATGACATTTTGTAGCTATATAGAGTTATTTTTATACTAGATATACAAAAAAGCTAAGGACTTGATAAAAATTAACCTCTAAACCAATAATACAAACGCTTTTAACATCTTAGATACTTTCTGATTAAATTAATAAAATATAGCTATATACCTTGTAAATACTACTATTTGAGATATATTTATTACCTTGTGTTATTTCATGTGTTACTAGCAATACTCTAAGATGATAAAAATATACTGTAATGATAATTTTATTGACTGCCCAATTATTGAAAAAATGGGCTGTAGATGATTATTTTATATTGGAACTGCAGCAACTAACCAAGCTTTATAATATTTGAGCTTTCTTTGACTTCATCAACATAATCTGCCCATAGCTGTAGCATTTGGCTACGCTCTAGTAGATAGTCGTTTTTATCGTATATTTGGTCTATTTTATTTTCTTTAGTATGGCTTAGTATCATTCTAATACTGTCATTACTCCATCTATATTTACTTGATATACTGCTTAGATAAGTTCTTACTGATTTTCTAAAGCCATGAGTAACTTGTTTAGGCTTATCTATTCCATCATATCCAAGCGTATCCTTTAAAGCTTTTGATAAGCAATCTATAGTGATATGTTTATTTTTTGTATTAGTAGAGTGAAAAACATATTTATAATTACCATTATACTGTCTAACCTCCTCCAGTATCTCATAAGCTTGTTTTGATAATGGTTGTCTAAAATCTCTACTCATTTTCATATTTTCACTAGATATAAAAGCAAAAGGTATTACTTTGCCATCTATAATAGTCTCTTGGATATCCTCCCACCTCAATTCTACAATATTACTAGGTCTAAACCCCACCAAAGTAGCAAATTTCAAAGCCATTCTAGTAGTGTATTGTCCTTTGTAGTTCTCAATATCATTAAGTAGCTGACTAAAATTGTATTTATCTTCTATCGGATTAATAAAATCATAGCCTTTGCTATTCTCTTTATCTAGTTGTAAGCCAAAAGTAGCATTGTATTTACAAATACCTTTACCAACTGCGTAATTAAATATCATATTTAGAATAAGCTTAAGCTTTCTTTGATTGCTAGGGGTGTTTTTTTCTAATATCTTGGCTATTTGGAACGGTTCAATATCATTTATATTAATATTTTTAAATTTTGGTAGTATAAGTCTAGTATATACAGAATAATTAGCCTTGTAGTTTTTTTCACTTTTCCAGCCATTAGGTTTATTTGGTCTTTTCATATCAAAAGCTTTATCTGCTACCACGCTAAAAAGCTTATCATCTTGATATATTGCTTTTTCTTTTTCTATTTTAGGGTCTTTACCGCTAGCTATTAGCTGTTTGTACTTTGTCGCCTCTTCTCTAGCTTGTTTTAGTGATATGCTCGGATAGCCTCCAATACCTATCCAAGTATTTTTATATCTAAATTGCCATGACTTAGTACCCTTAGCCGTAACTTTGAGGTGCAAGCCTCCGCTATCTGCTAATCTATAATCTTTGCCAGTTGCTTTTAAGCTCTGAATCTTACTAACTGTAAGAGTTTTAGCCATATTATTGTATCCTCAATTCAAAAATTTAGTGTATCTTTTTACTTAGGATACGTTATAGGATACGTTTTAGCAAGTGCTTAGTTGATGTTAGTTGATAACGGTTGATACTATGAAAGGCTTTGTTTTATTGATTTTATTTGATTTTTGATATTGGTTAAATCTAGTTGAAATTAGACTATGGCGGAGAGGAAGAGATTCGAACTCTCGATAGTCGTTAAACTATACACGCTTTCCAGGCGTGCTCCTTCAACCACTCGGACACCTCTCCAAAGAGATATTAAGTATACAGCAAAAGCTTATATTTTCAACTTTTAGATAATCATTACACCGCCAGAAACAAACATCAAAATTATGAATAAATTCTTTAGAAGCTTTGGAGAAATTATCCCTAAATAATTAACTGCCAAAAGACTGCCTGCCAATGCAAATATACCAGATGATACTAACAATGGAATATTTAGATAACCAAGTGTTGATGGTACATTAACACTAATTCCATAAGTAAGTACAAATGCTGCAATTGATGAGTTTATAAGTACACAGATACTAGTTATAGCTATGGCTTTTTTGATATCTGTACCAATCTTTATAAAAAACATTGTTGCAAATGTTGTTGAGCTTGCTAAAACACTCAACACACCACAAAAACTAAAAATACTATATCTAGCACTTCTAGGTAATTTAACAACCTTATTATCATTGTGCAATATCATCCAGATACCACTTCCAAATAATAATATTGCAAAGACTATTTTCAAAAGATCTGTATTTATATGTTTTGCAACTATTGAGCCTACTAACGCCCCTATAGATAAATATACTAAATAATACTTTAATTCTCCTAAGTGTATATTACCCTTACGATAGTGTTTGTATGTTGCTATAGAACTTAAAAATATAGACATCCCACAACAAGTCGTTATAGCTATTTGCATAGCAAAGTCCGCTCCATAAGTATGTACAATTATAAAATAAAAAGCTGGAACCGCTATCAAACCGGCTCCTCCACCAAGTAGCGTAGAAATAAAACTAGCTACAAAACCGACAATTGCTCCTAATATGATTAACATTATTTTTTTCCCTATGATTATTTAAGATAGTTATAGACAGTAGCTCGACTAACATTTAGTGCATTTGCAATGTATTTACTAGCATTCTTACCATCTAGTGCGCCTTGTTGTTTAAGTTCTAAAATCAAATTTTTCTTTTGATCCCTTGTTAAATTATCGATTGGTAGATTATTATCTATACAATATCTCTGCACAAAATTGTTAATTTTTTCATAAAAAGTATCTTTAAAAAGGCTCTGTTGCTGCTGCGACATTTGCATATTGTTATTATTTAGAAATACGTTTATTAAGCTTTGATATCTATCAAATACAGAAACATCTAAATTTATACATAATGTTCCAATAACATCATTTGTTGAGCTTTTAATTACAGTGATAATGCATTTCATTTTGCGCCCATCATAATTTACTTTGTCGTACGGCCCTATTACAAAATCGTCATACGCATCTAAATCTATATGGTCTAAATATGATATATCTCCAATTTCTCTTTTAGAGATAGGATTAAAAATCGCCACTATCTTGTTCTTAGATAAATCATGAATTACAACTTCTGCAAAAGGATGCAAAAGCCTACTTATAGCTTCCGCGACATTTATAAATTTTTCTAACTCAGGATTCATTTTGATATCTAAAACCATTTTTTAGATATATTAGTCTATTTTAGACTTTTTTGTCAACAAAATATTTTAATAAGATTTAAACTTAGTACTGCGACATATATTTATAAAGTTAACAATTATAGGTCCAATAATATTCTGCCAAATTGCATAAAAAGTTGCAGCAATAGCTGCTTGATTACCAAAGAAGGTCAAAGCTATTACAATCCCTAAACCAACATCTAATATACTAAACTCAAATAGCAAAGCTAATCTACTATCAAAATCCAGGCCCAAAACTTTACCTATTAAATATCCAAACACATTAGCAAATATACTAAGGATTATAACGCTCAAAATAATATCTAAAGGTACAAGTATAATAGCGTCTTTATTTAAAGCTGTTACAACTATTACTATTAGCATAATCAAGAGTATTGGAATACTGGAGATTTTCTTTAAAGTTGAATCATTTAGTTTAGTAAATTTACTAATTAAAATTCCTAAAACTATCGGTAAGATAACTATTATTGCCATTGTTTCAAACATACCAAACCAGTCTAACTCAATACTCTTTGCAAAGAAGAAATAGATGATCAGTGGCATAACTATTGGTGCTAACAATGTTGTTAAGAAAGTTAAACTAACAGTAAGTGAAATATTTGCTCTAGCTAATAAAGCCATAACTCCTGAAGCCGTGCCTCCTGGACAAGCGCCAACAATAACTAGACCTATCAATGCGGTTAAACTCAACCCAAAAATCTTACCAATTATAAAAGCAGCTATTGATGTAACAGTTAATTTCAAAAACAATATAACTAGTAGCTTTCCCTTGAGGTTAGCGACTTTTACAAAATCTTTTGGTTGTAGATGAAGTCCAATCACCAACATAATAGTAGCTAACAAATAAGTAATATATGGCTTTAATGGTATAAATATGTAAGATACCGATATAGCTAAAAGAACTCCTAGTATTACTATAATTGCAAAATATTTCTGGATAAAATTCATTTTCATGGTTATTAACTATATTATTTAAAATTATTTTACATACTAAATTAAATATAAGAATAGATTGTTATCTTTTATAGCAATTAAAATAAGAAATAGGCTTGGAGAACGTTAATTGAATATTTTCAGATAAGATTTATTTTTTATTTTTTGCTCTCCGACATCTTTCAGAGCAGTATTTTACTTCATCCCATACTTTTGCCCATTTCTTACGCCAAGTAAATGGTAAGCCACATACTACACAAACCTTCGTAGGCAAATGCTGTTTTTTCATATACCTAATTCCTCAAGAAATTTTTGACTATCTTGTCTAATTACTTCTTTCTTCTCATTAGTCATCTTTTCATAAGATTTATAAATCATTACCAAGCGTGGGTTATTAGCGAGCTTTGATTTATTTCTAGCTAAGAAATCCCAATATAAGTAATTAAATGGACAAGCACCACCTCCATTTTTCTCACTGACTTTATAACTACAATTATCACAATAGTTTGACATTTTTTTGATATAGCTCCCACTAGCAGCATAGGGTTTACTTGCCAAATATCCACCATCTGCAAAAAGTACCATTCCTGATACATTTGGTAACTCAACCCACTCATAAGCATCTGCATATACTAACAAATACCACTCATTGACATACTTGGGATCAATCCCAGCTAATAATGCAAAATTACCAAGCACCATGAGTCTTTGTATATGGTGCGCATAAGCATTCTCTTTAGTTTCTTTGACACACTGATGTAAACAATTCATCTTAGTCTCAGTGTCCCAATAGAAGCTTGGTAATTTACGCGTAGCTTCAAGATAGTTCATATCGCGATAATCTGGCATTTTTAACCAATAAACACCGCGTACGAACTCTCGCCAACCAAGAACCTGACGGATAAAACCCTCAATAGCATTTAAAGGAGCATTACCTTTATAATATGCTTTTTCAGCAGCCTTGATACACTCCATAGGTAACAGTAAGCCACTATTGATATACATAGAAATATGAGAGTGATACATCCATGCCTGCCCTTCAAGCATAGCATCTTGATAATCTCCAAAACTGCTAAGCCTCTCATTAATAAATAAATCTAAAGCTTCGAGTGCTTGCTCCCTAGTAACAGCATAATTAAATGGCTCAATATCACCAAAATTATTGCCAAAAGTTTTCTCAACAAGCTTAATTACTCGCTTAGTTATATCATCTGCTTTACTTTTATATGATTTTGGGATTTGCATACAAGAACTTGGTGTTTTACGGTTTTGACTATCATAATTCCACTGTCCGCCTTCTGGCTTACCATCATTATCAAGCAAAATATCGTGCTTAGTACGCATATAACGATAGAAATATTCCATGCGTAGTTGCCTATAATTTTTTGACCACTTCGCAAACTCATCTATTGTAGCTAAGAATCTATCATCTGTGCGTATTTCAACATTTATTGAAAAATCTTTTTGCCAGCTTTGAATATCTTTTAATACACGATATTCACCTGGTTCTGTGACAATAAGCTTTTGCACTCCAAGCTTTTCAATAACTTTCTGAACTTCACTATAAAATGAACCAGTATTCTTTGGATCATCTAATTTTGTATAACAAACTTTATAGCCTAATTTATGCAACTGTAGTGCAAAATGGCGCATCGCTGAGAAAATATACACTAGCTTCTTTTTATGATGCTTAACATAGCTGGCCTCTTGCATGACCTCACACATCATCACAACATCATCTGCTTTATCACAATCTTTCAAGCTAGAGATACTCTGTGATAGTTGATCTCCTAGAATTAATCGTAAAGTCCTCATTAGAATAATTCTCCTTGTATGCTCTCTACCTTTTGTTGTTTAGATTTGATTTTTCTGGGCATTTTCCTACTAGCGTGTTTTTTGACAATATTTTTAGTTTCTTGACTATTCTTTGAATTTTTTCTAATTTTATAAATATTATCTGCTGCAAATTTCCGTGCTTGCTTCTCATCAATGATTGGATCTGGATAATCTACAGCATTATGTTTTTCTAACCATGGTGTATGGATATTTTCATTACTTACATTTTCTAGTTCAGGTAGCCATCTTCGGATAAACTCGCCATTAGGATCTTGGTCAATACTTTGCTTAATAGGGTTATAAATACGGATACTATTAATACCTGTAGTCCCAGATTGCATTTGTACTTGTGAGTAATGAATACCTGGCTCATAATCAGTAAATAATCTTGCTAAATATAGCGATGTAACACGCCAATCTAACCACAAATGATAACTTGCAAAACTCATAAGCATTGCACGCATACGAAAATTTAACCATCCTGTTGCAATCAAGGCTCGCATACACGCATCTATCATTGGATAACCAGTGTTACCAGTTTTCCATGCCTCAAAATATTGCTGATTTAGCGGCTCTGTGCGTAGTTGATCATAGGCTGAATGCAAATTTTCATATTCAATATTTGGTTGATCCTCTAACTTCTGCATAAAATGACAATGCCAGCGCAGACGCGATAAAAATGAACGCATTGCGCTTAACCATTTTGTTTTATTTTTTATACTACTAGCTTTGATTTCATTTTTACGCTGATTAGCTAACTGATATACCTCTTTTATCGAGATAACTCCAAAAGCCATATATGGCGACAATCTCGAACAACTTTTAAAGGCAGTAACTGGTGAAGACATCTCTTTAGTATAACCACAACCTCTTTGATACAAGAAACTATCAAGGATTCTAAGTGCACGAACTCGACCACCTTTTTGCCGTTTATAGCAATTATCATACTCTAGACCAATACTCTCAGCCGTAGGTATTTTAGTTTGATTTTCACAAATAAATTTAAGTTTATTAGGTGCTTCAACGATCTTCTCGCTCATGCGTTTATGCCATACTAAAGCCCATTTATCTCTATCAGCTAAACAACGAACTACACCGTTTTGATATGGCTGATGCCATACAATATTATTCTGTTTAAAAAACTTCTCAAGCTTAATATCACGCTGATATGTCCAATTATTCCAAGTTTCTTGATGCGACCAAACACTATTGATAGGGTATTGCTGTATTAGCTGCTCAAAAACCTCTACAGCATCACCAATCATTAAGATTAAAGGTTGTCCTAATCTCGTAAGCTCAGTATTTAACTCTTCTAAACATTCTGACAGGAACAAATATTGCCTATGACTCATATCAGGCTGTTGCCAAAGCTTAGGCTCAATTATGTATAATGGTAAAACATCTTCTTTTTCAGATGCTAAAGATAAAGCTAAGTTATCATTTATGCGTAAATCACGCTTAAACCAGACTACTTGCATTTATATAATTCAGCTTTTTTTGATGTTTTGCAACTCTTCCTGATACTCTTTTACGCCAAAGTCTAAAGCTACTCGGCCTAAGATTATTTCGCATGATTTTTATAACTTGTTGCTCTGACAATCCAGTTATATTTTTGATTGAATCAAATGATGTTTTATCACACCAAGCCATTTCTATAATTTCACTGGTTGTTATACTCTTATCACTCATAAAATACCTCTCAAGATGTTAACTATGGAATAATCTCTTTACCGTCCCATGCGTAACATTTACCACTATCATCGGCTTTTAAGCCATCTAGAACTTCAATTAGTTTACTAGCTGAATACTCAGATGTGAAAAGCTTACCCTCAGCTACTCTAGCTTGGAAAGGCTTAGAAAGATGACTATCCACAGTCCCTGGATGCAACCCAACTATTATAGCACTTGGATTTACACGCTTAGTTTCGATACTTGCTGTTTTGATAAACATATTTAAAGCCGCCTTTGAAGCTCTATAAGCATACCAACCACCAAGCTGATTATCAGAGATACTACCAACTCTTGCAGAAATAGCTGCAAATACAGACTTAGTATCTTTAGCTAACTTGGGTATAAAATGCTTTGCGACCAAAGCTGGAAATATTGTATTTGCTTTAAAGAGCTCAATAAATTTGTCCGCAGATAATTCTTTTAAGCATTTTTCTGGTTTTATCTCGGAAGTATGTAGTATACCAGTAGCTACAAAAACCAGATTAATGGCTCCTGACTTATCATAAACATATTTTGCTGCTTTTTCGATTGTTGATTCATCAGTATAATCAATATGTTCATAAACTACACCTTCTACACAATCAACTACTTTAGCACGTGAAAATGCATATATATTTGCATTAGGATATAACTGCCTTAGTCTTTTAATTACAGCATGACCTATAGCACCAGAGCCACCTATAACAACTAAATTACCACTCATAGCACTCTCCCAAAATTATGCTCTAGTACTACAAGTATACAAATAAGATTATGGATTTTTTATACAGATAAATGAATATTAAGAAAGTTTAATATACAGAAACTAATCAGCTATCAGATCATACTCAGTCGACTCTGTAATCTCGACGGTTGCAAATTCACCTACTTTTAGATTTCTTTCTAGCGCATCGCCGATAATTACTTGTCCATCCACCTCTGGAGCATCATATTTAGTCCGTCCTATAGCATAGTTTTCATCTTTATTTATGACATCTATGATTACTTGCTGTTCTATTCCAACAAATCGTTGTAATTTATCAGCGCTTATTTGTGCTTGTAACCCCATAAATTCATCTAAACGCTGTTGTTTGATCTCTTCAGAAATCAGATTATCAAACTGGTTAGCCTTTGCGCCCTCTACTTCAGAATACTTAAAGCAACCGACTCTATCAAGCTGAGCTTTTTCAGCAAAATCTAATAAGTGCTCAAAGTCAGCTTCTGTCTCACCTGGGAATCCTACTATAAATGTACTACGAATAGTTATATCTGGACATATATCACGCCACTTATTGATTCTATCAAGAGTTTTTTGCGTATGAGCTGGGCGCTTCATCCTTTTTAGAACCTCAGGAGATGAATGTTGTAAAGGTACATCAAGATAAGGGAGTATCTTACCCTGTGCCATAAGCGGCACAATTTTATCAACATGAGGATATGGATACACATAATGCAATCTTGTCCACATATCTAAATCGCCAAGTGCAGTAGCAAGATCTAAAATATTACTTTGATATTCTTTATCATTCCAAATACCTGATTTGTACTTAATATCGACACCATACGCAGAAGTATCTTGTGATATTACAAGTAGCTCTTTAACACCAGCATTTTTAAGCTTTTCAGCTTCTTTCATGATATTGTCAATTGAGCGACTTTTTAGCTTACCACGAATATCTGGAATAATACAAAAAGTACAAGTATTGTTACACCCTTCTGATATTTTCAAGTACGAATAATGTCTTGGTGTAAGCTTAATACCTTGTGGTGGTACTAAAGATACAAAATCATTTGCAAATATCGGAGCATGAGTATGCACCGCTTCTATCAAGTTCTCATAATCTTGAGGCCCTGTAATACTTAGAACTTCTGGATGTTTTTCTTTGATAAGATCTGCCTTATTTCCCAGACATCCTGTTACTAAAACCTTGCCATTCTCAGCTATTGCTTCACCAATGACTTCCAAAGACTCATCAATAGCAGAGTTTAGAAAACCACAAGTATTAACTATCACCATATCAGCATTATCATAGCTATCAACTAAATCATAACCTTCAGCTTTTAACTTAGTTATTATACGCTCAGAATCAACAAGGTTTTTTGGACAACCAAGACTCACAAAACCAATTTTAGGAATTTTAATCATAATATTTAATTCAAACAAAAAATTATGCGACTATTGTAGAACAATTTGAGATAAAAAAATAGTTAAAGATAAAATTACAAATCGAGATGAAAGGTTATTAATTAGTTTGAAGAATTACTCTCATCACATTTCACACCGAAATCAATTTCCGTTCTTCTATCTAAGTAGAAAGCTTTTTCAGATGCTTTATATGAACACATATCATTAACACCATCTGTACAGAACTCATCATAGAACTGAGTTGGTTCTGCCGCTGGTTTTAATTTACCATAACTTACAACACAGATTTGATCTTTATTTACATTTTTACCTAATAAGTAGTTGTATACTGCTTCAGCACGCTTTTGTCCTAGGTTAAAGTTATATTTCTCGCTACCTCTAGGGTCAGTATTACCTGATAATTTGATTGGTTGATCTGGATGCGCTATTAGATAGTCTGCTGTCTTATCTAAGCATTCTTTAGCATCATCAGTAATATTATAACTATCAAAACCAAAGTATACTGATCTACAGTTAATATCCATTAGCTCTTTTTTCATTTGCTCAACTTGATCTGAGCTCATATTATCAGAACCATATATTTGCGAAGACATCTCTAAAGCTTGTGAACTATCAACACCAGCATACTTATCCTTGATTAAATCACTATTATCTGGTCTAGTGCTTGAGCAACTCGCCAACATAAGCATAGAACTTACAACCGCTATACTCACAATACTTTTTTTCATCATATTTAACTCCTATTTTTAGCTATTTTCAAAACTTGAAACCTCATAATTACCACCATCATCTGCATAGCCAGTATAACTTGATCCATAATTTTCACCACTTTTAAGCGTACTAATAAAACCAGGACCACTTGTTTCATTCAAAGATGAACCATCTAAGCTACCATTTGCATTAGCTTGTAAAGGAGGTCCTTTATACCACGTACAACTTGTAATTAATAAAGCTAAAGCTAAAACAAAATAATTTTTAACCAAAACTCTCATACAAGCTCCTTAAAAGTTTTTGGGTGACCAGCTTGGGGACTGAATTAAAATATTACCATTATTAGCTGTGTCAACATTAAAATGATTGTCTCCATCTAATGATACCATATCTAATGAACTATAACCTCTAGAGTTTGTAGATATATACGCAATCATATTACCAAATGGAGATACTGTAGGTGAACTATCTGATTTACCATTTGTAATATTTGTTACACTTCCATTAGCTAAATTAAAATCTGCTATCTGAGTACCACTTGATCTAGATTGATTCATAAATACAATATCTTTACCATCAGGAGTATAATTTGGCTCATAGCCTTGATATATCCTACTACTTAGCTTAGATGATTGAGGGTATCTTGAGTTAACCGGTGCAACATAGATATTTGGACGACCATCTCTATCAGATGTAAATACTATGCTTTGACCATTTGGTGAGAATTTTGGAGCTGTATTTATACCATTTATAGTTATTCTCTTTAAAGCTTTAGTAGCTAAATTTAATATATAGATATTAGTTTGATCAGAATAACCTTTAGATAAAGCTAAAGCAATTTCTTTGCCATTAGGAGAGAATGATGGCGAACTATTGATTCCTTTGAAGTTAGATATCCTTGTAACTTTTCCTGTAGCTATCTCTAAAGTGTACACACCCATGCTACCGCCACTATAGCTTGAATAAACTATATATCTTCCATCATTCGACCATGATGGTGTAGCTATTGGATTATCACTCTGTCTAAGAACAGTATGTTTGTTATACCCATCATAATCAGATATCACAAGCTCATAAATTCTGCCATATCTAGCATAAGGATTACTTACTTGCACATATGCCAACTTTGTCAAGAAGAAGCCTTGCTCTCCAGTAAGTTTTTGGTATACATAATTAGCAACCTTATGAGCTAAAGGTCTTACCAAAGTTGTACTTATATTTTTATATGTTATAGATCTGATATAGCTTGTATCATTTCTTTTATATATCTGTACTTCAATAGTGTAGCTATTATTTGAATCTTTTGTATATTTTGTTAAAACAACATAATCAGACTTCAAACTCTTCCAAGGTATATTCTGACTTTGATTAATTTCATACTTAATAGAGTCATCACCTTGTAGCTTACCATTATGATTAAGATCTGAAACTATTATAGAATTTACTTGTTGAGGAAATTGATCTACAACATTATTACTTATCACAGTTACCAATGGTTTTTGAATTACTCCAGTAGTTACCTCAGCAACTAAGTCTGCGTACAGACTAGAAATCAAAAAAACAAATATCGAGAAGCCGGTAATGATTTTTCTCATATTATTCCTCATTAACTTTGTTTAAATATAAAGCTTATATTTTCTGTTTGTATAGTTCTTCTAGCTATAGGATTTGTAATCTCAGGTGGCGTTGTGTTTTTGATAGCATCTATAAGTGACTGATCACAACTATAATCACCTGAAGTTCCAGTGAGCTTAATAAACTCTCCATTTCTGATTATTGCTCTTGGTAAATCATATATACCTCTACAATCATCTTTAATCCAGTTTGAACCAACTCTATCAGTATATTCCGTAACATACTTACTAACTGCTAAATCTGCCTGATTTTTAGCCGCCTCGCGCTTAGCTGATGCGATAGCTTCGGCTTTTGCTTTAGCTAACCTTTCTTGACGAGCTTTTTCTTCGGCTTCTTGTTTAGCTTTTAACTCTTGTTGTTTTTTACGTTTTGCCTCTTCTTCGGCTTTCTTTTTCTCTTCTAGATCTTTCTTACGTTGAGCTTCCTCTTGAGCCTGTTTCTCTTGCTCAGCTTGACGTTTTGCTTCTTCTTGAGCTTTTTTCTTAGCCTCTAAAATAGCCTTTCGCTTTGCTTCTAACTTTGCTCTTTTCTCAGCCTCAGCTTGTTCTTTTAATTTTTGTTGATGCTTTATAATAGCTTGTTTTTTTGCTTGCTTAATATCTTCTCTAGCCTGTTTTAATTCTTGCTGGTGATTTTCGTAAGCAGAAATTTGTTTATCTAACTCACTACTACTTATCGATGTTGCTTGAATAATCTGAAGTTTCTTAGGTGTATTCTCAACCTGCGCACTCAAAGCTGCTTGACTAGTTTCAAACTTAAGATCACTTATAAAGGCTAGCGTATATAGCAAAATTACAATACCAATATGTACAAGTATTGCCTTTACCAAGAATGGATTTTCATCGACTGTTTTTTTACAGAAACGAATAATTTTTTGATAATTAAGATTTGCCATCTTCAGTGACTAACCCCACTTTATCTACACCCGCTCTTTGTATCAGAGCCATAGCTTTTACAACCTCGCCATAACTTGCACTACTATCACCTCGTACATATACGGGCTTACCAGGAGATTGCTGAGACAAACTAACAACTGCATTCGTAAGATCTCTAGCACTTAGTGGTGCTTTTGGATCACTAACTCCTTGATTAACAAAATACTCTCCATCCCTGTTGACAGTAACAACAATTGGCTTACTATCGTTAGAAGGTATTTTCTCAGATTGAGCTTTAGGTAAATCGACCTTTACACCTTGTGTTAATATAGGTGTTGTAATCATAAAAATAACCAAAAGCACCAACATTACATCAATGTAAGGTACTACATTGATTTGTACCATTGGTCTTTTTTTTCTAAAAAATCTTTTGTTTCTCTTTTTCATATTAAAAAGCCTTTATTTAAAAGCTTTCTTGATGTTGCTGTTGCAGTTCATCTCTATGCGCTTCCTTCAAAAGTAATATACATAGATCATCTTGGAACGACTCGTAACCAGATAAAACATCATCAACCTGATTAGACAACCTACTATGGCCAATAACTGCCGGAATTGCCACAAAAAGACCTAATGCTGTGGCAATCAATGCTTCTGCGATATGAGGAGCAACCACAGAAATAGTAGCTTGTTCTACACCGCCTAAAGTATTAAATGACGACATAATACCCCAAACAGTACCAACCAGTCCAATATATGGAGACACAGCGCCTATAGTAGCTAAGGCTGGTAATTTTCTGTCTAGCTCTTTAGCTTCTTGAGCTATAGCTATACTTACTGTTCTTTCCATACCTTCTAGAATGGTATCACCTCTTAGTATCCCGGTATCTTTAAGATTATTAAACTCTCTCAAACCTGAGCAAAATATTATTGATTTACCAAAGATATTCTCTTTATGCTGAAGATAATAGTCATATAGTTTCTGTATGTGATGCCCTGCCCAGAACAACTTATCAAACTGGACCTGTTCATTACGATATTTTTTTACACGATTGTTAACTTCAAACATAATAGCCCAAGAGTAAACAGACATGGCCACTAAGCCTAACATAATAAGCTGAACTATAAAGTTAGCATGTAAAATTAATTGAATTAGAGAAATAGAATTATCCATAAATATTCCTGACAGATTTATATTTTCATATATTTTCGCGCGTGTTGTCGCTAATTATACGTAAACTAATGTAAATTATAAACCATTTAATGCATCTAAATTAAATATAAATCTGTTATTATTTATAAATAATAAAATTTCAGATTGATATGTAATGAAAAAAACGACTTTATTAGTATTAGCTTTAGTTGCTACAGCTTTGATATCATGTTCAAACTCAAATGGAGACTCTTTTGGCTATGTAGCTCCTCCACCAACTGACCAAAACTTAGATTCTAATGAACCAGGATACATGCAACAACCTGGAGGAGTATCTGCGGGCATCATAAGCGAACAAGGCCATGCTAGCCACGATGCTTTTGTTACAATTAAAGAATAACTCTATACACTAATCAGCATCTATAATTTTTTTACCATCTACTACAGAATCTTCATTAAAGTCACTATTTTTGATTTTCTGCTTATATCTGTAATGAGATACCGGACCAGATAACGCATAACCAATCATTATAAAATACAGTAATTTATCAGGCATTGTAAATAACATCAAAATTATTAGTATAAAACAAATAACATATAGCTTACTAATGTTACCTTTACCATCACTATCTTTAAAACTTCTAAATTTAATATCACTAACCATCATAAATGCTAAATATAGCGCAGTAAATGCTGTAAGAACAACAACCACAATACTTAAGAATGTAGAGTCACCAACTAAAAATCTTTGCCCCATCCAAATCAATCCTGAGATAGTTACAGCTCCAGCTGGACAAGGCATACCATAAAAGTATAAACGACGCTCAAGCATACTTTCTTCTGAGTTATCACTAGCAGGCATAGTATCAAATTTTGCTAATCTCAGAGCAACAGCAAGTAAATATAAAAATGCAATAGCTGCTCCTAAAGCTCCCAAATTATGTAAGCTCCAAAAATACATCACTAAAGCAGGAGTCGCTCCAAAAGAAACCACATCAGCAAGACTATCTAATGCAGCGCCAAATTCTGTTTGAGTGTGAGTATATCTTGCAACTCTACCATCAAATGCATCAGCAAAACCTGCCAATAACATATAAACTGCAGATGATATAAAGTTGCCTTGAAAGGCAGCAATAATAGCTAAAAAGGCAAATAACAAACTTGCACTAGTAAACAAACTAGGAAGTATATATTTTGACTTTTTCATATCAATATTTTCTAATAACCACATAACTATAATCCTACTACTTTATTAACAAATCTGGTCGCAACACCTGTGCCCGATGCAAATATACATGATTTATATCAAGCTGCGACTTAGTTGTATTATATGTCAACATAATCCTAATACAAAACTCTAATGCTCCTTCACGTACCATTTGTTGGCAATCAATTAAAGGAACATTAACTAAACCCACCTCACGAGCTGCAACAGCAGGAAATTCGGATTCAATATCTCTAGTTGCAGTAAATATAATATTAACGATATCTTCAGACTTAATGTTATTACGGCTTATCATCTGCTGCAAAAGCTCTTTTGTCGCACTTAAAACATTCTCTTTAGTATCTTTTTCTATTGTTGTTGCACCTCTAACTGATCTCTGCATAAGACCTTTCCTTAATTAGTACCAATAATTTTTTGCTTCAGAAGTCTTGGAAGAGGAAAATAGACCTCCTCTTTGATACCATCAAACTCCTCAACAGCAACATCACCTTCACAAACTTTCGATATCTCTGTAATCACCTGCTGAACAAGATACTCAGGTGCAGACGCTCCAGCACTGACTCCACAAACTTTCTTATTCTCAAACCAGGTGCTTTTAATATCCGCAGGATTATCTACCAAATAAGCATCAATCCCTTCTAGTGTCGCTAGCTCTTTAAGCCTATTAGAATTCGAACTATTTTGTGAGCCTACAACAACTAAGACATCTATTTCTTTAAGCATTGACTTTATTGCTGTTTGACGATTCTGTGTTGCATAACAAATATCTTCTTTTTTTGGCCCTTTGATATTTGGAAACCTATTTTTTAAGGACTCTATAATTCCCTGAGTTTCGTCTACAGATAAAGTGGTTTGTGTCGCATAATACAGATTATCAGGATTTTTTATATCTAGCTTAGCAACATCTTGTTCACTTTCGACTAAATATATAGCTCCTTTTTCACTGCGATACTGACCCATAGTACCCTGAACTTCAGGGTGTCCTTTATGACCAATCAAAACACATTCAGCATCATTATTACTTGCTAGGCGAACACCTCTATGGACTTTAGTAACTAATGGACATGTAGCATCGTATAGAACAAGATTTTTTTTAGCTGCGGCTTCTTCAACCTGTAGTGAGACACCATGAGCACTAAATATACACACAGCATCATCTGGAACTTCATCAACCTCTCTAACAAAGACTACACCTTTTTTCTTCAAAGAATCTACAACAACCTTATTATGAACAACTTCATGACGTACATAAACAGGAGATTTTTCAACTTCTAAAACCTTTTCAACAGTCTCAACAGCTCTACTAACACCTGCACAAAAGCCTCTTGGATTAGCTAATAATATCTTCACCTAAATCTTCCTCTTTTTCAGCTACATCTAAAATCTTAGCTTCGAATACAATTATCTGACCTGATAATGGATGATTAAAATCTACCGTAACATCATTTTCATTGATTTCCGTAATCAAACCCGGTAGCTTAGAGCCATCTTTTTGGCTAAATGATACAATTAAGCCCTCTTCTAACTCCATATCCTTTGGAAATCTATATTTAGGCACAGAGTATATACTTGCAGGATGCTTTTCTCCAAAAGCCTCCTCTGGCATTAAAACAACTCTTTTACTATCGCCAATGGATGCACCCTCTAACTCATTTTCAACTTTATCAGTAAAGCATCCTTGACCCATTTGAAATATAAAAGGCCTGTTATAGTTTTCTGTATCTTCAGCTATAGAACCATCTTTTAATCTAAATTTAAAATGCATTTTCACAAAGCTGTCTGAAGTTATTTTCATACAAATTCTAATTATATTTTTTGAACTTCAAGATACCATATTTAGAGATTTTATTCATCTTTTGTTTACATAACAACTTGATTTTATGGATATATGTTAAGAACCTTAGCTACAAATACTATTCTCAACAAAAACTTTATAGTAGAATCGTATTAATAAATTACAAGCTTTATTACTACTTATGAAAAAACTATTTAACTTTGCCATAGTATTGCCACTAGTACTTGCTATAGCAGGTTGTGAAACTTTTACAGGGAGTGAAAACCCTAGTGATGAAAACCTCTCCTTCCCAACATTAGAACCATGTACAAAAAAGTTAATAGAATCTAACCAGTCTTTTATATGCCTAAAAGAACAGCAAGGCCCAGATCTAATTCAAACAAATATAAAATTTGATGCAGATAGTTATAACCTTAATGATCAAGCCAAACAAATTCTGAATAAATTATACGCATACCTGAAGCTTACAGACACTACAACATTTACAATAAGAGGATATGCTGGGAAAGTAGAGTCAAAACTTCTAACTGACAAAAACATACTAACCGAATATAATATCAGACTATCTAAAAATCGTGCAGAAAGTGTGGAAGAGTATCTTGTAAGAAGAGGATTAGATAAAAACAATGGTATTATAATCAAGGCTCTAGGTTATCAAGACCCTATTGCTCCAAATGATACAAGTTCAAATAGAGCAATAAACCAAAGAGTTGAAATCACTCTAAAAAGCAGGCTAATCGAACAAATAGATAATATAGAACAGAATCTAAAACATGTGAAGCCTGCGGATTACACTAAGTTCTTTTCAAATGTTTACTTACTAAATGGTAATGAAGTTGATAATGTATCGAGAATATATGATTCCAGAGAAAAAAGACCTGTGCTTAGCATAGGCTTTAAGATTTTTGCAAACAAAGAGTATCCTCAAAATGTCGATAACAAAAACTTTATTATTATTTCAGAACCTAAGCCACTCTCATCGTTTAATGATGATACAAAATACTATAGGCTAGGAACAGCAAAATATGATCATACTTACAAAGGTATAACAGCTCTGACAATTACCAATCTAACTAGAGAGGCTAGTGTTGGTAACTATGTTATACCTGACGCTATTGCAGATCAGAAACTTCCAAGTCAAACCTTTAAAATGAATAGTAAAGTAACAGCCAATGTACTCGAAGATGTAATGAATACAAACACATTCTCCTCTTCTTACAATAGCATTTTGCTTAACAAAGGGGCTTCTGATGGTCTAAAACTAGGAACAGAAGTTATACTATACGAACCAGAGAGTAGAACTGATGGATTTCCTATACCGCCTAAATATATAGGTTACGGTTTTATATATAGAGAATCAAACAACTACTCTATAGCAATAATCGTAAATTCACTACAAGAAATTACCAGCAACTCAATGGCAACGACTCGACTATAATGAATAATACCATACGGTCTATCATAGTTCTTTCATGCACTCCACACTTTGGCAACAGTCGTCTTCTAAAAGCATTAGAGCTTAACATTAACTTTAATGATATTATTGATAATCCAAACAAATATACTAAAAGCTTATCGCTACGTTCTGAAAGCATAGAATATCTCAACGACAGAAAGTATCTAGGCTATCTTGACAAGCTGTATAACTGGCTAGAAAATAGTCATAATAAATTGATAACATACACAGATCAAGCTTATCCAGAAAGTCTCAAACATATTAGCAATCCTCCTTTTGTATTATATTGTACTGGTAATACAAAGCTTTTAGAGACTGCTCAATTAGCAATTGTTGGTGCAAGAAAAAACTCTACTTATGGAAAGAATGCCACCTACAAACTTTGCAAAGAACTTAAAGACTCAAATATCACAATAACGAGTGGGCTAGCATATGGAATAGATACGTTAGCTCATAAATATGCTCTTGAAAACAGTTTAAGTACTATTGCGGTAGTAGGTACTGGAGTTGATATTATATACCCAAGTTCAAATAGAGAACTATATAGCAATATTATTTCCAATAATGGATTAATAATATCTGAACTACCTCTAGGAACAACAGCTTCACGTTATACTTTCCCTCAGAGAAATCGTATAATTAGTGGACTATCTAAAGGAGTAGTTGTAATTGAAGCAGCTAGTAAAAGTGGCTCATTAATAACTGCTCAACATGCTCTTGAACAAAACAAAGAAGTATTTGCAGTACCAGGAAGTATTTTTAGTACCTCAAGTCAAGGCTGTAATGAGTTAATCAAACAAGGAGCGAAACTTGTTTGTGATATTAATGATATTTTAGAAGAGATAAATATTGACCCAAATAACTCTTTACAAGAAACTTCTACAAAAATAGCTGACGATAATATAAAGCTAAGCAACTCCGAAAAAGTAATTCTAGATATTATAGGTCAGGGACTCACAACGATTGACAAAATAGTTACTGAATCAAAACTTCCTTATATGGAAATAACTCCAATCCTATTTGAACTCGAACTCAAATCGCTGATCGAATCAGTACCAGGTGGATATATAAATACGCAATAAATCGCAACTCAGCAATTACCATAACTACTAAGGTCTGCTATACTTCATATATGCAGTCATACTGAGACTCAAGATGGTTCTACAGTTAGTGCTTAACATACTCAAAAATCCCTTCATAGCACTATTTTTAACAGTGAGTATTGGTTATCTACTCGGAAAGATAAAATATAAGACTTTTGTATTAGGTGGTATTTCAGGATCTCTGATAATTGGAGTGATCATAGGACAACTTAATATTATGATTCCGCCAGAGATAGGCTCTTTGTTTTTTGCTTTATTTATATATGCCGTTGGCTATCAAGGAGGAGCACAATTTTTTAGATCCTTAAATAAAAGTACTCTTTTATTGTTAGCTTCTTCGACTATAACATGTCTCTTAGGGTTAATATGTGTATTAACTTTTGCTTGGATATTCGGATTAGATAAAGGTACTGCAGCTGGATTAGGTGCTGGAGGATTAACTCAATCAGCCATGATAGGTTCAGCAAATAATGCAATAGCTGCTATAAGCTCACTGCCAGAGTCAATTATTCATACAATGCAAGCTAACGTCGCCGTTGGATATGCAGTATGTTATATCTTTGGATCTTTTGGGCCAATTATCCTATTAGCTACAATCTTCCCCCTTATAATGAAATGGGATATCAGAAAAGAAGCTATTAAGCTAGCGACTGAACAATCAGATGGTAGCTTGGATTTAGAAGCTGGTCAATTCTCTGCTTTTAGCGAATACACTACTCGAGCATATAGAATTAGTCACAACTCAGAACTACTAAACAAATCAGTTATAGAAATATATAAAGCATATGAGTATAAAGTAGTAATAGAAAATATCATTCGCAATGATAAGCTACTAACCATAACCCCTAAAACCACCATCCATACTGATGATATAGTAGCCATAACATTCTACAAAGATTTAGACATACAATCTATCATTTCAAATGATGATGAAGTTACCAAACCTGAGCAATTCAACTTTATTGAAGAAAAAAGATCTTTGATATTAACAAACAAAAATCTTTTCAACAAAACTATCCAAGAAATCAAAACCATAATTCAAGACAAAAACTACTATGGAGTATTTTTACAAAAAATTATTCGTTCCGGGCAAAAGCTTCCTATTTCTGACGAACTAAAGCTAAGAAGAGGTGATGAAATTGTATTAGTAGGCAAACCAGAAGATCTTGATAAAATTAGCAACAAGATAGGGACTTATATTTCTGAAGCTCCGATCACTGATTTCATCTTCTTTGGTTTAGGAATGGTTTTAGGCTATATTTTGGGCTTAATAAGTTTCAATATCTTTGGTATTTCAATAACTTTAGGCGCTGGTGTTGGTTGCTTGCTATCAGGCTTGATTTTTGGTTGGATCAGATCAGTGAAACCTCAATTTAGCAATCTACCATTAGGGGCTTCTAATTTTATCAGAGACTTCGGTTTAGCAATATTTGTAGCTAGTGTTGGAATTACTGCTGGACCTCAAGCCATTATCGCCATCAAAGAGCACGGGCTTACACTATTTTTCTTGGGTATTGGTGTAACTATCATACCTCAAGTAATTTCTTTTTATATATCGTATTATCTACTTAAAATCAAAAACCCTATTGTATTATTAGCAACTATTGCTGGTGGTAGAAGCGCAAATCCTGGTTTTGCAGCTCTATTAGAACGCGCTGGCAACGCTACCCCTGTAATTCCATTCACATCATCTTATGCTTTAGCAAATATATGGCTGACACTATGGGGTCCTATTATAGTTGCATTAGTCACAATCATACCCAAATAAAAGGATATTTTCATGAGTCAACAAGATTTAAGTCCATTTGAATTTAAAGATGAATTAATAAAATTAGCAACAAGTAAAGCCGATAGATTAATGTTGAATGCTGGTCGTGGCAATCCTAATTTTTTGGCAACAGTTCCAAGACATGCTTTCTTACGCCTTGGAGACTTTGCACTTAAAGAATCTGAAAGATCTTACTCCTATCTTGATAACATCTTTGGTGGCTTACCTGAGAAAAAAGGCATATTAGAAAGATTTGATTTCTACTGCATGGCTAATGATAAGCTAGATGGAATTAGTTTTCTTAAAGCTGCAATCTCTTTCGTTGATGATCATTTAGGCATCAATAAAGAAGACTTCTTATATGAAATGACTAATGCATATCTTGGATGTAACTATCCTTCGCCACCAAGGATACTTTCTATCACCGAAAAAATAGTAATGTACTATCTGCGTGAAGAACTCTATAAGAATACGGATATTCCACTAGAATTTGATATTTTTGCGACAGAAGGTGGTACTGCTGCTATGACATATATTTTCCAATCTGCGAAAATAAATGGTCTGCTTAATGCCAATGATAAAATAGCGATGATTAGCCCTATTTTTTCACCATATCTTGAAATTCCAGAGCTTCCAGAATATAACAATACTATAGTTCACATCTATGCTGATGAACAAGCAGATTGGCAAGTTACTGACAAAGAACTTGAAAAGCTACTTGATCCTACTATCAAGATTCTTTGCTTAGTAAATCCAAGTAATCCACCATCTGTCAAAATTAGTGACTCTGTTTTAGAAAAAATAGCGAATATCATCGAAAATCACCGATCTGACCTAATGATTATTACCGATGATGTTTATGCAACTTTTTCAGATGACTTTGAATCATTATTCTCAAAATGCGCCTCCAACACCCTTTGCGTTTACTCATTCTCCAAGTACTTTGGAGCAACTGGTTGGCGTATCGGTACGATTGCCCTACACAAAGACAATATTTTTGATAAACTAATTAGCGAACTTGATGATAAAAAACTGCAAGAGCTTGATAAGCATTACAGCTCTCTTACAACAAATTCAAGAACATTAAAGTTTATTGATAGATTAGTAGCTGATAGTCGCTCTGTTGCACTAAATCATACTGCTGGTATCTCACTACCTCAACAATTACAAATGAGCCTTTTTGCACTTTCTAGCTTATTAGATAATCAAGATATTTATCGTAAAGAAGCAAAAAAGCTTATCAGAAGACGCTATAATATGTTATTTAATTCAATATCACCTAAGATACAGCACCATTATAATTCAAATAATGTTGGATATTATACACTTCTAGATTTAGAACATCTCTCGACTGTAATTTATGATAAGCTTTTTTCTAAATGGTTAATACAAAATCATAGTGTTAATGATATGCTAAAAACTTTAGCATCTGAAACGGGGATTGTACTTCTACCTGGTAATGGCTTTGATGATCTACATCCTTCTGCTAGAGTTTCTTTAGCAAACTTACGCGAGTGTGATTATAGAAATATAGGAATCAATATTAGACAACAATTAGACAACCTATATTCTGAATATAAAAAATCTTGCTAAACATCAAAACCAAATAGACTTTTATCATACTAATTACTACAATATAGCTTTTAGTGATTTAGCTGTAAAATATGTTGAAAACAATAGAATCATTCTTTGATCTAAAAGCAAATAACACCTCAATAAAAAAAGAATTCCTAGCAGCATTAGCTTCCTTTCTAGCGATTTCTTATATCATCGTAGTAAATCCAAAAATACTAGCTGCTGCTGGTATGCCTAGCAATGCTTTGGTAACAAGCACAATCTTAGTATCTGCTTTTGGTAGCATAATTATGGGATTATTTACACGCAATCCTTTTGTAGTAGCTCCTGGTATGGGAATGAATATTTTCTTCTCATATACTGCTGTATCAGTGTATCACTTACCATGGCAAACCGTATTAGGCGCAACATTTTGGTCAGGAATAATATTTAGCTTATTAGTAATTTTAAATATTCGTACAAAAATCATGCTAAGCCTCCCTAAGTCAATCAAGCAATCCCTAGGAGCTGGTATTGGACTCTTTATTGCATATATCGGCTTTATAAATAGTGGCTTTATTACTTCTAATGAAGGCTTATTAACTTTAAATAGCATCAATCCACATACCATATTATTTATGGTCTGTTTAATATTATTAGTAATACTTTTCATAAAAAAAATTCCTGCACCAATTATTATAGTAATCATAATAGGCTATATATTCTCTATACCTTTAGAGCATTTTTCTCATGAAAAAATAATAGCTCTACCAACTACTATAGTAAGTGCTCCTGATTTCTCTTTGATAGGTCAAATAGATTTTATAAGTGGCTTAAAATTCGCTATTTTGCCAACAATATTCACGTTCTGCTTTTTAAGTCTTTTTGATGGTACTGGAACCATATCAAGCTTATATGGAAGTATGCAAAAAGAGCACAATCATAGAGATAAAGAACTAAAGAAAACCTTCCTTGCTGATGCTACAAGCGCTACAGTATCTGGCATACTAGGATCTAGTCCATCTACAGTAGTTGTAGAATCTGGTGTAGGCATTGCTCAAGGAGCTCGCTCTGGTCTTACAGCTATCTTTGCGGGTTTAATGTTTTTACCATTTTTATTCCTATCACCATTAATTAGCTCTATCCCTATAGAAGTGATTTCTCCAGCATTAGTTCTAATAGGTATAATGATGATGCAACAAGTAGCAAATGTTAATTGGAGCGACTTCGTTCAAGCTACACCGGCATTTTTCACCATAATAATGATGACTCTCGCATCATCGATATCAACAGGTATTGCTACAGGTATCTTAGTCTGGTTTTTAATATCTGTTTTTTGCAATAGAAAAGAGCTAAATATTACTGCCGGCATTATTACAATTTTCTGTGCAATCATGTTTCTTCATGCCGTTAATTTATTCTAAAGGAACCATCATCAGAAATTATTCATTACTCACCTAAGAAATAACCGCCAATTTTTAATAAAAAATTAACCATTTAGTATTTACTAATAATTATTCATTTAGCATAATTAAAATGATAGCAATTAATTTGTGTCAATTTAATTTTAATAACTGTTAGGAGAATAACCAATGACTATAAAAAAATTATCAGGAATAATACTTACTTCTGTAATATGTGTAGGCTTACTTGCTTCATGTGGTCCGAATAAAAAAGAACGTACTTTGCAAGATCTAGAACAACAACAAAGCCAATTAAATGAACAAGCTAAACAAGATCAATTAGAAGCTAATACATTAACAACTGATGCTGGAAATCTTGATAAAGAAGCTAAAGCTGATACTTCTAAGTCTCAGTACGACAAAGATCAGGCAAATGTTCTAAATGCGGAAGCTCAACAAAATCTCTCAAAAGCAGCTAGTCTAGATGCACAAATTGAGAAAGCAAAATCTGACGCAACAGAATAAAACATCTCAAATTTTAAACTATTCTAACCCCATTTTTCTTCGTATTCTTTTTTATTCCAGCCAGTTCTAGCATAGTTGCCATCTACAACTAAAGGTCTTTTAAATAATAGGGCATCTGAGACTAAAAGCTCAAATGCTTCTTGCTCTGACAAAGCATCAATTTTTTCTTTAAGACCCATTTCCGTAAAAAGCTTACCTTTAGAGTTAAATAAATCTATTACCTGAAAATTACCAATTTGTTTTATCTCTTTTATTTCTTGCCAAGTAGGTTTATTTTGTCTGAGATTTATATATTCAACTTTCTTGCCTTTTTCCTCAAAAAACTTAAGAGCAGATCTTACACTTGTACAATTATTTATCCCAAATACCTTTATCATATTATTCTCCTTCCTAAACTAATAAAAGAAACCTTTAATTCCATCAAAAATCATTTCTACAGAAATAGCAACTAGCATCAACCCCATAATTTTTGAAATAACATCTATAGTATGCTCTCCAAGAAATGCTGATATCTTAGGCAAGTACCTAAAAAACAACCACAACACAATTGCCACGAATAATAAACATAAATTTGCAATAACCTTTGACTCAATAGTTGCAAAATATTCATGTGAATCTGTAATCACAGTAGCTATTGTCCCTGGACCAGCTAATAGAGGTATAGCTAAGGGTACAACTGCTAAATCTCTAGCAGAAACACTTTTTACTGTAGTATCTGATACTGGCTGTGCTAATACTCCCAAAATTCTCAAGCCAAAGAATAAAACAATCACCCCGCCACCAGCACGAAAAGCATCTTGGTTAATACCAAAAATAGATAAGATATCATTACCAAACCATACCATTAGACTAAGTATAGCTAAAAATGCTAATATCATTGTGAAGACAATTGTGTTCTTCTCTTTTTGATCTGATTGTTTTACAGTATCAAGATATATTCCAGCTAATGAAAATGGATTAATTATTGCAAATAAGCTAATAATAAACTTTAAGATAATTGCTATTTTGACTCCTAAAATCACAATATAAAAATTCAATTTATAAAACGTTACACAAATACTATTTACCTAGAAACTAAATGTAAACCCGCAATATACAATTTTTATTCAAAATAAACAGTATTATCCTTATATGTCTTCAATATAATATCCAGCTCTTCTTTTGTAAGCTTATGAGATAATTTTGGCAACTCATTAATATCAAAAAAATCTACCTTATTAACCTCAAAATTTGGGCTATTCTCACCACCCACAATTTCTGCTACAAATACCAAACTATAAACATTATAAATTTCACTTTGAGTATAATTATTTCTATCCATAAGCGCTAAAAATTTAGTCACTTTAATATCATAACCCGTTTCTTCTTTAACTTCTTTAATACATGTTTCAACTGGCGAAAGATCAATATCACACCAACCACCTGGAATAGTCCATTCATTTGGAGTATCGGCATCTTCAGCCATTAGAAGTTTATTATTTTGAAAAATAACCACTCGCACACCTGGCTGCGGTGTTGGATAATACATATCCCTGTATATATCATAAGGTTGCACATCAGACTTGATATACTCATGTAACATCTTTGAGCTCAGCTCTAATAGCTCATGGTAATTATCCAAGGCATATGGACATTTAGAATAAACAACACCCGTATGAGATATTGCTTGGACTTTCTTTATAAACTCAAATATTTTATCTTTATGCATCAATTTATTTTTTCAAAACAAATAAAATAAAATATATCACATATGCAACTTAAGATTAATGGCTAAACTTAGCTATAATATCATTTACAACGCATTAAAGCAGTCACAATATATGAGAATAGAACATATTGCAATTTGGGTTAAAGATATTGAACTAATGAAAGATTTTTATTGTAAATATTTTAATGCAAAACCAAATGATAAATATATAAACCCCATAAAAGGCTTTTCTTCTTATTTCTTATCTTTTGAATCTGGAGCAAGATTAGAAATTATGCACTCAAAAAACATGAACAATTTAAATCTCGATAATACAGAAAGATTTGGTTTAATCCATCTTGCCATATCAGTAAGATCTAAAGAAAAAGTAGATCAACTAACAGAACAACTAAGAAATGATGGTTTTAAAATTATAGGGGAACCTAGAATCACAGGCGATGGATATTATGAAAGCTGTGTACTTGACCCAGAACAAAATTTAATAGAAATCACAATCTAACAAAAAATCGTTATACAAAAAAATCAAAACCTACTATAAATTAATCTTTTTTGTTTTTATGTTTTTTACCACCATGGACTTTACATTTCTTTAGATCATCTTTTGAGTTAGCTTTTTCTACACAGGCTTGTTTTTCTTGCAACATTTTAAGAATTCGTTGCTTTTTAGCCTCAAATTTTTGTTGCTTTACTTGTTGATTATCTACATTTGTATTCGAATCTGTTGCACTATCTGCAGCAAAAATAAGTACTGGAGAAGCCAATAGCAACATTAATAACATTTTTTTCATATCTTGCTCCCTAAACTATCAAAAATGAAAAGAATTATAGATTTAATATACCACACATATACTGGTATTATCACTATAATACTTGTCACTAAATTCTAATTCATTGAACATTAAGAGATCATAAATCGATTACTTACTATACCTTAGAAAAATAAAAAATGACTAAACTACTGAATATGTAAATATATAATAAAAATTTACACAATATACAGAATGATACAAATAGAATTAACCTTTTTTGATTTCAGCAATCTTAGCTTTCCAAAGCTTAGGACCTTGCTGATGCGCTGAAACACCAAGAGAGTCTACAGCAACAGTTACTGGCATATCTTCTACTTCAAACTCATAAATAGCTTCCATACCAAGATCTTCAAAAGCGACAACTTCCGCTTTCTTGATTGATTTAGAGATTAGGTAAGCAGCACCACCTACTCCCATAAAATAAACAGCCTTATTTTTTGCAATAGAGTCAATAGTAGCCTGACCTCTTTCTGATTTACCAATCATACCAGCAATACCAGCTTTCTCTAACATAAATGGTGTAAATTTATCCATACGCGTAGCTGTAGTAGGACCTGCAGGGCCAACAACTTCATCACCAACTGGATCAACTGGACCTACATAATAGATAAATCTACCTTTAAGATCTACAGGGAATTCTTCGCCAGCATTATACATATCCTGTAAACGCTTATGCGCTGCATCACGACCAGTCAAGATCTTACCTGTCAATAAAACATTATCACCAGATCTAAGAGCTTCGATTTCTTCTTTAGTAACTGTATCAAGATTGATTTTCTTAACATCATCATTTTGTGCTTGCTCGATTACTGGCCAACCTTCGATCTTAGGTGCTGGCAAATCAACAGCTCCAGAACCATCTAATGTGAAATGCACATGACGAGTAGCCGCACAGTTAGGAATAAGAGCTACAGGCTTACATGCCGCATGAGTTGGGTATTCATTAACCTTAACATCAAGCACAGTTGTCAAACCACCAAGACCTTGAGCACCTATACCAAGAGCATTGACACGATTATAAATATCTAATCTTAGTTGCTCAGTCTCATTTTGAGGACCATTTTTGATGATATCTTGCATATTAATCTCTTCACCTAGAGATTCTTTTGCAAGAAGCATAGCTTTCTCAGCTGTACCACCAATTCCGATACCAATAATTCCTGGTGGACACCAACCTGCTCCCATCTGTGGAAGCATCTCTTCTACCCAGTCGATAATGCTATCACTAGGATTTAAAACTTTAAATTTTGACTTAAACTCAGATCCGCCACCTTTTGCGGCGATATCAATCTCGATTTTATCACCATGAACCAAATCAATATGTACAATTGCTGGTGTATTATCTTTTGTGTTTTTTCTAGCTCCATGAGGAGGGAAAACCATAGATGCTCTCAAAGGGTTATGTGGATCATTATAGCCACGACGCACTCCCTCATTAACAAGCTCTGTAATTGTTCTATCAGTTTTATCAAGCTTAGCATCCATACCAACTTTTACAAACGCACACACCATACCTGTATCTTGACAGATTGGACGCTTACCCATAGCAGACATTCTTGAATTGATAAGAATCTGTGCCATCGCGTCTTTTGCTGGCTTTGATTCCTCACGTTGGTACGCTTCATACATTGCATCAATAAAATCTTTCGGGTGATAATATGAAATATATTGCAATGCTTCTGCAACACTATTTATTAGATCTTCTGTCTTGATAACAGCCATTAGCTAATCCTCTTGTTTTTAAATACAATATTCACCTTTATTATAGCAATATTAGCGAATGTTTTTTAAGTTTATAATCTTATTATATCCATTTGCTATAGTTCTTAAAGCAACCAAGTAAGCCTCAAATATTTATGATTAGCACATATGAGAAACTACTTACACAAAAAAACACTAAGCCAACGATAACTCCATTAATGACTTTATCTTTTTTAGATTTAAGTGTTCCTTTCCTAACACTTTGCTTATACAAAGTCCTAACAACTACCACCGTAGCTATCAAACCAATTAAAATTGCAACCACACTAGCCAATAACATAATAATCACACATCCACGTAATTTACTCTTTGCTTAAACCACTTATCCACCAATTTCTTTTTTAGATGTGGATATTCACTTTCTACTATAGCTGTAGCACTAGATATTTTATCATAATTATCATAATACTCATTTATATCAAAAGTCTTAAATGTTGACACTCCTGACTGCTCTTTACCTAAGATATCTCCCGCTCCGCGTATCTCGAGATCTTTCTCAGCTAAATAAAAACCATCTTGCGACTCTCTTACAAGCGATAGTCTCTTCTTGCCAACTTCACTTATCCTATCACTATAAAGCAGTATACAATAACTCTCCTTTGCCCCTCTACCAACTCTTCCTCTTAGCTGATGAAGCTGAGATATGCCCAATCTTTCGGCATTATCAATAATCATAATACTCGCATTTGGCACATCTACTCCAACCTCAATCACTGTAGTGGCAACCAATACCTTGTACTTTTTGGCTTTAAAATCACTCATCTCTTGTATTTTATCTTTTGATTTCATACTACCGTATACAAGACCCACATTTTCCTTGCCCAAAGCTTCTGCTAGTTCTTTATGTAAGGTTTTGACATCCTGTAAAAAGTCCATATTTTCAGACTCTTCAACCAAAGGACAAACCCAATATACTTGTTCGCCACGAGATACTGCTTCTTTAACCTTACCTATCAAACTTTGTTTTTTAGCTCTATTTAAGACTGTTGTTACTATAGGCTTACGATTAGGCGGTAACTCATCAAGTATTGATAATTGCAAATTTCCATACAGAGTCATCGCTAGAGTTCTAGGAATAGGTGTAGCTGAAATTATGAGCTGATGAGGCACCAGATGCCTATCGTTTAGAGATGATTTATTAATTAAAGCTAAACGCTGCTCAACACCAAACCTATGTTGCTCATCAACAACTACCAGACCCAAATTACAATATTCAACACGCTCTTGAAACACAGCATGAGTTCCGACAATAACACAATCTTTTTTAGACTTAATAACTGCTAAACTTTCTCTAGTTTGCTTTGCAGTTAACTTACCTAATAGTGGTACAACATCAATATCCAAATCTGGCATATATGATGCAAAAAAACTATAATGTTGCTCAGCCAAAATCTCTGTAGGCGCCATCACAACTGCTTGATATCCTGACTTAACTGCAGTATATACAGCCATAGCTGCCACAATTGTTTTACCCGCGCCAACATCACCTTGCAGAAGCCTTATCATTGCACTTGATTGACTTATATCCGCTAAAATCTCTGTGATTGTACGTTGCTGAGCTTGGGTTAATTGATAAGGTAGCTTTTTATAAAATTCATTTTGCTGAGACTCTTCTAAAGACAATCTTGGAGCACTACTATTTGTTATGCTTTTACGAATACTCTCCTCAGCAAGTTTGTAGGCAAGCATTTCTTCAAACTTTATAGAAGATCTAGCAATATTTATAAATTTGTCATCTATAGAATCTGTAAGAGCATGGACATAATACAAGGCATCACTAAAACTCATCAAACCAAATCCACGCAATAGCTGTCTTGGTAAAATATCTGCAACACTTTTACTTTTAAGGCAAGATAAAATTATTCTAGACACCACTTTATCAGAGACCTTTTTTAACCGATAAACTGGTGAAAACTCTTTTTTGATAGCACACACACCATCTTTTATAACTGCCCATTCTGGATGAACCATTTGTGGATTCAACGATAAATCGACTTTACCATAACAGCGCACATATTCAGCATTTTCAAGTGCGAATATTTGATTAGGGTAAAATTTAAACATTACAATAGTACAAATTCCAGTCTCATCATTTACTATAAAGCGTAAGAATTTCTTACCAAACTTCTTGTATGTTAAATTGGTTATTCTACCCTCAATGAGATACTTCTTATCTGTCACCAAAGAACTTATGGTGCTGACAAAACGAGTATCTTTGTACTCTTTAGGGAAGATTGTCAAAAGGTCATCCGGATTATACAGATTATATTTAGCTAGCGCTTTAATAGTTGCCTCACCAACACCTTTGACTTCATTAAATTTCATAAACTTTTAAATCAGAAAGTCGACTGAGTTGAATTTTAACATCTCAAAAGTCAAATTAACAATTCAATTGCTAATACAATCATTTATTGTTAAATTTGAATAATCTATTTATAACTAAAAAGCATAAATATTATGAAACAAATAGTTTTTATTGCGATTTCGATTGCATCAATTTTAGGATTAACTGCATGTGGTCAGACTGGAGCTTTATACTTACCAGATGAAAAAAGTGTAAGCTCCGGTTCTACTATTGCTACCTCAGGCTCTAGCATGATGAATAAATCCAAACAACAAAACTCATCAACAAACAATGCCAATGAGAAAATAGATTACGATCCGAGCACTCCATCAAGATACGTTAACCCAACTACTGCTCAAGCCTATGAAGGAGAAGGCAACTTTAATTACAATAGCAATATTTTGGATTCAGAGCAAGCAGGCGGAACTCCCATAATATAAACTCAAAAGTTATTATTCACAGACAAAACAATAAAACTTATTTATATTACAGGTTTACTTTTTATACAAAAAATAATAAAATCTTCGAGATATTGTATAAAAATAATAAATAAATTTGCCCAGGGAGGGTTTCTAGATGTCTAAAGTTTGTATAGTTACAGGTAAAAGACCTGCTACTGGTAATAATGTTTCTCACGCACAAAACAAAACAAGAAGAAGATTTTTACCTAATCTTCATACTCATAGATTTTGGGTTGAAAGTGAAAATAAATATATCAAGCTAAAAGTTAGCTCAAAAGGTATGAGAATCATCGATAAGAAAGGTATCGATACTGTTCTTAGTGATCTTAGAGCTCAAGGTCACAAAATTTAATCAAAGTTTTTTATAAAAAGGAATAAAAAAATGAGAGAAAAAATTAGATTAGTTTCTTCTGCTAAAACTGGACACTTCTATACTACTACTAAAAACAAAAGAGAAATGCCAAATAAAATGGAAATCAAAAAGTTTGATCCTGTTGTTCGTAAGCATGTAATGTATAAAGAAGCTAAAATCAAATAAGATACATTCTTAAACTTTTAAGGCCTTACACATGAAGCAAGCTTTTCATTTTAAAGGTGGTAACTATACTATCAGTGCCATTAATATTAATGTAACTGAAATTACACAGATTGAGAGTTTACTAAACTCTAAGCTTTCGCAGTCACCATCCTTTTTCCAAAATACTCCTTTTGCGATTGATATTCGTGATATAGACAAAAGTGAAAAGTGCACTATCAACTTCTTAGAGAAAGTTATTGAATCATTCAAATCCAATGGTATGGTTCCTATAGGTTTTGTAGTTGATAATAAGGAAATAAAAACTCAACTAGCTAAAGCTGGACACAACATACTCAAAGGCGGAAAAGCTAAAGATGCTAGCGCCGAGGATGAAAAACAGTCTTATTCAACAAAAATAATCACCTCTCCTGTTCGTACTGGCCAATCAATCAATGCTCGTGATGCTGACGTAATTATTACTGCCAATGTCAATAATGGCGCAGAAATCATTGCTGATGGTAGCATAATTGTATATGGTAGAGTTGGTGGTAGAGTAATTGCTGGTAGCTCAGGAAATAAAGATGCTAAAATAGTATGTAAGGACTTAAAAGCGGAATTAGTATCCATTGCAGGTAAATATGTTACACTTAACAATGAAAGTATACCTGTCGACAGTTCTAAAACTGATGGATATATAGTGTACTTACAAGATGACAAAATCCATATAGAAGGTTTTTAAAATTTTTAATAAGAGGCTTAAGCTAAAATGAGTGAAAAAAAGCAAGGTAAGGTTTTCGTAGTTACTTCAGGTAAAGGCGGTGTTGGTAAAACAACTTCAAGTGCAGCTATTGCATATGCTTTTGCAAAAAGAAACCTTAAAACAGTTGTTATTGATTTCGACGTTGGTTTAAGAAACCTCGACCTTATTATGGGCTGTGAAAGAAGAGTCGTTTATGATTTGATAAATGTTGTAAGAGAAGAAGCCACTATAAATCAAGCTATTATTAAAGATAAAAGAATCGATAATTTATATCTTATTCCTGCATCTCAGACTAGAGACAAAGACGCTCTAACTGAGGAAGGAGTAGATAGAGTAATTGAAGAATTAAAGCAAGCCTTTGATATCGTTATATGTGACTCACCTGCTGGTATTGAAAAGGGTTCTCTAATGGCTATGAGATGTGCCGATGCGGCAATCATAGTAACTAATCCTGAAGTTTCATCAGTTAGAGACTCTGACAGAATATTAGGCATGTTATCGAGCAAGACTCTAAAGGCTCAAAAAGAAGGCGAATTCAAAGAAATTCATCTTCTTCTAAACAGATATGATTCAGCTAGAGCAAAGGCTGGCGCTATGCTAAAGGCTGAAGATGTTAGTGAAATATTATATACACCTATCGTAGGTATAATTCCTGAGTCCAAAGATATTCTTGAGGCTTCAAACAGTGGGCACCCTATAACACATCTTGATGATACTATAGCTGCCAAAGCATACTTTGATGCTGTGGATAGAATTCTTGGTAAAGATATACCAATGAGATATACAGAACAGAAGACAAGTTTCTTCAAAAAATTAATAGGTAAATAGTAACCATGTTAGCTAAACTTTTTGGATTGGGTAAAAAACAGCAAAGCGCATCTTTAGCAAAAGAGAGACTTCAGATTATTGTTGCTCATCAAAGAAATGAACTACATCCAAGATCTTCAAAAATAAGTAGTCATTTACTTGCTGAACTTAAAGATGAGATTATTGAAGTTGTCAAAAAATATGTTGCTTTATCTGAAGATAATATTCGTGATATTGATATAAAAGTTGAAGATAGTAGCAAAAATTCAATAATTGAAGTTAATATTCCCTTCAATTAATTATTCATTTAAATAATGAGCAATACTGAATTCAAAAATGTATCTTTCTATAGGGGTGAACGTTGTATCTATGATGATGTCACTTTTTCGATCCCAACAAATAAAATAACAACAGTCTTAGGTCCATCAGGCGCTGGTAAAACTACAATTCTACAACTTATCGCCGGACTGATTAAACCTGATTGTGGTGAAATATATATTGACGATTATAGTATCAAAAAAAATACCAAAGAAAAGTATCTAGCACAACTGCGTAAAAAAATGGGTTTTCTATTCCAGTCAGGAGCTTTATTTACTCATCTGAGTGTATATGACAACATCGCCTTTCCCCTACGTAAAAATACTAATTTAAATGAGAATTTAATTAGAAATATTGTTTTACTAAAGCTTCAGGCAGTTAGATTAGCACATACTATTGACATGATGCCTAGTGAACTATCTGGAGGAATGGCTCGTAGAGTCGCGCTTGCAAGATCAATAGCTATGGATCCTGACATCATGATGTATGATGAGCCATTCACAGGTCAAGATCCAGCTTCTTTTAACAAATTATTAGAACTTATTTCAACACTAAATGAATCATTGGGAATGACTTCTTTAATTGTCTCTCATGACATACAAGAGTCATTGAACATTTCTGATCATATTATCATAGTTGGCAACAAGAAAGTCATAGCTAGTGATACTCCTGAAAATATAAAAAATAGTAAAGATAAACAAATACAAGATTTTTTGGCTGGTAGGCCTCTAGAGAATAACAGTAAAAATTCTGTAGATAAAAACTTCTTTTATAAAGAAATTTTGAGGTAATTATGTCAGTTTTTAATAATATATATAAACTTACAATTTCACTTATATATAGTTTTTTAAAATCTATTGATCTTGTATTAAGAATAGTTTTTAGTAAATTAAGCATAAGAGACTGCATAACTCAAATAAAAGCAGTTGGTGTTAACTCTATTATTATTATAGTGACATCTGGGATTTTTATAGGATTAGTATTAAGCTTACAAGGTTACTATACATTGTCAAAATTTGGGGCTCACTCGCTACTAGGCGTAATGGTTGCTTTAAGTGTTCTAAGAGAGCTTGGTCCTGTAGTTACTGCTATGCTTTTTGCTGGACGGGCTTGTAGCTCAATCACATCTGAAATTGGACTAATGAAGGCTACTGATCAAATCAATAGCCTAAAGGTTATGAATGTTAATCCAATTAGCTTTATATTATCCACAAGATTCTGGGCATGTGTAATTAGTGGACCAATCTTAGCACTTATCTTTGCAACAGTTGCAATACTTGCTGGATTTGTACTCGCAGAAGCTGGATTAGGGATAAGTTATGGAGAGTTCTGGAGCAATATTCAATCGTCTGTCACAATCTCAGATATTACAAATGGTATTATTAAAAGTTTGGTTTTTGCATTCATAACTGCATGGATAGCGTTATACCAAGGTTATTATTGTATTGCCGATTCAAACGGCATAGCTAAAGCCACAACAAAAACAGTAGTATATTGCTGCATGAGTGTGTTAGGTGCAGATCTAATTTTAACATCAATTATGTTTGGAGGAATTTAATGAGGAACAAGCATTTTGAAACCTCTGTAGGAATTTTTATTATCATAGGCGTTTTATGTCTTATATTTTTAACATTCAAAGTAAGTGGAACCTCTTTTAAGTCCTTTGGATCAAATGAATACACAATTGAAGCAGATTTTAAGAATGTGGGATCTCTACGCACAAATGCTTCTGTGAAAATTGCTGGTGTAGAAATAGGTAGAGTGACAAAAATTTCGTTAGAAAAAACCTATAATGGCTTTATGGCTGTAGTCACTATAGCAATAAATAGCGACAAGAAAATTCCTGCTAACTACTCTGCTGCAATAGCAATGTCAGGTATATTAGGAGATAACTATGTTGCCTTAACTCCTCCTAGTGAAGATATAATGTCTATAGCTGGTATTGGTGATACTGAAAATAACTCTGAGCAAGATAAGTATTTACACCAAGGTAGTGTAATAGAGCTAGAGAACACGCAATCTGCTCTAGATCTTGGGTCACTGATAAATACTTTTGTTGCAGGAAAGGATGAAGACAAAGGTAAGTGATGTAATTTGCTACTTTTAAATATATTGTTTTTGTATTAAAATTTATGCTCGTAAATTAAATCTAGGGAAACTGACTATGCTACGTAAAATTTCAATTTTGTTTGTAATTATGGTGGTAACCATATCAAGTGCTTGGGCTATAGAAAATCCTGTTGATATGCTCAATAGAACTATAGTAAAAACTCAAGATAAGCTAATCAAAAATGCTGATGAGTACAAACAAGACCCATATAAATTACTTCGCCTTGTTGATGCAGAAATTATTCCAATTGTTGCACCTAAAGTGATTGCTCAACTTGTAGTTGGCACTCCAAAATGGAAACAAGCAACACCAGAGGAACAAAAACAATTTATACGTTCAGCAACTGAGATGTTAGCGTTTATGTATGCTAAAAATGTTGCCTACGCAGGAAAATATAGATTGACGCTATTCCCATTCAACAAGGATGACAATAGCTGGGAGAAAAAGCCTATAGTTGTAGTAAATGGTAAAATTACTAACATTGATAACAATCAAAGCTCTGACTTTGCAGTGAAAATGTTCCAGAAAGATAATCAATGGCATATATATGACTTTGATGTTGCAGGTGTAAGTATTCTAAGAACATATCAACAACAATTTGCAGCCTATAAAACTGTTCCAGAAATGACAGAAGCTGCTCAAAAAGTTACTCAAAAAATCAAAGAAAAAACATATCCAAAACTTTTAGACAAAAACTATAATCTTCAAAGTATAGAATGATAACAATAAATAATAATAAATGGGTTATAGAATCAGAATTGACTCTAAAAACAGTTTCACAACTCTATAAGACATACAAAAAAGAACTATCTAAGCTAGGCAATATATGGATTATTGATTTTTCAAAATGTAAAAAAATCGATAGCTCAGGCTTATCACTAATAATTGAATATATAAAATGCGCTAAAAAATATAATATACAACTAAAGCTAGAAAATATTGATCAAAAAACACTTTCTCTAGCGAAAGTTCACGGTGCAAACACTATACTAGAAGAATACATGATTTAGTAATATTGGGAGAAAATATGACAAAAGAACAACTTAAAGATATTTTAGAAAATTCACTAACCAACTGTAACGCAGATATTCAAAGCGATGATAATGTACACTTTTCAGCTACTATAATTGCTGATGATTTTAACGATATGAAAAGCAAAGTTAAAAGACAGCAGTTGGTTTATTCTAAAATAAATGAGTATATCCTTTCTGGTGAACTTCATGCTATAGCAATGAAAACTATTGCCACTAATGAAGCTAAGTAAATCTAGATTCACAAATCATTAACTATATCAGCAATTAACTTAAATCTAGTCTAAGGTAACTAAAATATTTCGAAAACATGAATTTCCTGATATTACTGTAAACCGTAGTACTATATACTCTAGTTATTTAGAGCCCTGACTAATAAATCAAATTAGAATTCTGAGCCTATTGAAATACGCTTTTATTTACCCAAGCTATATGGCTTTGACTAAAATTTAGCCATTTTATTTTATATAAATAAGATTAAATAAATAGTGTGAAGCTAGTTGGCAAGTACATCTTCAGATATCGACTTTGTCACGCCATTGACAGTGACATCAAATCTAACGGTCACATCCTTCTTAAATGCTGGAATACGGTAGCAGTCATAGCTCACAAGTGTGGATCCGCCTCTCCAAATAACTTCATCTGGTGTGAATTTATATTCACCACTGCCTTCTCCCATCACCTCCCAAGTATCTTTACCTGTAGTATCATATCCATTAAATCTATAAACTTTACAGTTATTATTATCAGGATCATCTACATTTACTGTTATTTCTTTTCTCTCAATATTAGGCTCACTAACAAACATTATCTTGCCATATTTTGGTCTTGTGTCATAACTTACAAGCCCTAATTCAAAAAGTGGCTTAAATTTTTGAGTGTAATTAATGCTAAATGATTCACTTTCTTTATCAGCAACAAATACATTACTAGGTGCTATAAGTACTTCATAGCCATCTAACTCAGAAGCTGTAATAGTATATGCACTTTTATCTTGAGGAATTTCAATAGTGTATGTTTTATTTCCATCTAACTGTATCTCTTTATAATCTCCATCTGATGATGCTAACTTCAAAGTAGTAGTCTTGCCATCTGGTAAACCAGATATATCAAATGTAACCTTATCAACCTGTACTGGTAAAGACTCTTTATCAAAAGCTATAGTTACATTCGTAGGTTCAGCATTTGTAATCAATATTGTACTTGTAAAGCTAGGAGTATATTTAAAGCCATTCTCAATATAACCATCTACTTCTAAAGTATACTTAACTCCATCTTCAGATGCTGGTAAATTAGCGATATGTACTGGATTTGTAAAGTTTAGATTACCTTCAGATACAATTTTGCCATCACTATTTTTTATAACAAACTTAGGAGCTATATTAGTGGTGTCAGGAGTTTCTGCTACTAAATCAATAGATCCTGTTACAACTGCAGGAGCCTCATAGTTAACTTTGACTTTTTGAGTGTATCCTGGTGTTAGAGTGAATTTAGCTGGTTCAGCGACACCATCTGAACCATCAATTGTCTTAATTCTAACCTCGATATCCGCACTACTGCCAATATCTAAATCTATAGTCTTTATACCATTCCAATCTGTATCTGTAATTTGCGTAACTTTAGCATTATTTTTATATATATCAATTGTTGGCAATTCAGATGAATGAATAAAACTAGGTTTTGGAGGTAATTTAATAGATATCACACCTTTAGCTTTTGACTGCTCTCCAACTCTGAAATTCTTAAGCTCATATTTTGAACTGAATAATGTATCAAAATATAATGTATAGCTAGTATCCTTTGGTAACACATAACCCTGACTAGAAAAAGTATTTTTATTAACTTGGACTTTAACCAAATCACCATCTAGCTTAAATAATGCTCGTCCATCTGAACCATTGACTCCTACTACATAAACATTATTAGTCAAATCAAAATATATAGGATTAGTATTTAAATCCATATCTTGATCACAATGGAAAGTTAGATTGCCTTTTTTACCACTCTTGAAACTATCTAAAGTACATTCATTTGCATAACTAACAACCCCCATGCATGACATTGTTAAGATTGAAATTAATTTTATTTTTTTCATATTTTTACTCCATAAGTTTAGATATTAATTAACGTAAATAAATCTTAAAAACAGCAGCAGCTTGCCATACCTTCTGATAAAAAACCATTTAGATGCCTTATATAAAATTCAAGCAACATAAAAAGTAATTATATATTTTTCTAAGAAATTATTAATAATATTAAAATAAAAAACTGATTTGAAATTCTTTTTTGGAATAACTATATTCGTTTTTGGAATATATACATTATAGTTGTGTTTATCCGTCAGTTTTTACAATTGCTGAGATTGTAACTGGATCAACATTACTGTTAGGTAATCCTACTGAAAAAGTCACATTTCCTTGTGTTGCATCTAATATATCATCACAATAATATCCTACTAATACACTTTGTCCATTCCATATCATAGTGTCTGGCATATAACTGAATGTAGCATTACCCCTACCTAGCTCTATATACTGATTATTTTTATATGCTCTTATAGAACAGTTACGGTTTGCCTCATCATTAACTGTTATATTTACATCTTGGACAGACATTTTAGGACTAGGATGAAACACAACCTCAGCTATATCCTGCGCACTAAACATTCCTCCTTTAGAAGGAATAGTTTTAACATCTAAACCAAATGCTTCTTGATCGATAACCATTTCGGTGATTGACTTCTGACCAACACCTGGGACATCCACTGTGAAAGTTACATTACCATCAATACCATCAATACCATCAAAAGACTGATCACAATAATAACCAACTAACATGTGTTTACCATTCCACACCATACTATCTGGTATATAACTAACTGTAGTGTTACCTTCACCTAACTCTACGAATTGATTACTGTTATATGCTTTTATAGAACAGTTACGGTTTGCCTCATCATTAACTGTTATACTTACCTCTTCTGGAGATACCTGAGGACCTGGATTAAAAACAACCTGCGCCACATCTCCTCCACTACTAGTCACTTTCAAACCATAAAATGCTTTCTGATCCCTAACCATTTCGGTGATCGACTTCTGACCAACACTTGGGACATCTACCGTGAAAGTTACATTACCTTCAATACCATCAAAAGAGTTATTACAATAATAGCCAATTAACATATGCGTACCATTCCACACCATACTATTTGGCATGTAACTAACTGTAGTATTACCCTTGCCTAATTCTATAAATTTACCATTGTCATATCCTTTTATAGAACAGTTACGGTTTGCCTCGTCATTAACTGTTATATTTACCTGTTCAGGATCTATTTGAGGACCTGGATTAAAGATAACTTGAGCTACATCTGCTCCGCTACTGGTAACCTTTAAATCAAATACCTTATAGTCTGGCATCGCTAAGCTATATTTCATGGAAGGAATTTCCCAACTACCAACATGATAACAAGTATGATAGTCTCTGCAATCATATATTATTTTCTGAAGCATATAGGGCGAATTAAAAATAACGCCAGCTCTATTATATGCTGTTAGCCCACCAATTGAATAAGCTGAAATTTCATTATAAAAATATGAATAATTGTCAAAATAATGAAATTCTCTTGTTTGTAAGATATTTTCATTATAAGCCATAAATAGATAGTTATCTGTAAAATTAATACCGCTTATATTTTGATCCCATTTAAAATCCAGTTCATCTTTATCTACCTCACCAATTCCAAAATTTGATGCAGTCTCATCTTTGGCTGTAGTAGGCACACTTATAAAAATCTCTTTTGAATCTATTTGATTATTATCCATATCTCTCAGTGAAATAGATACTACATCATTAAACTTATTAAAAGACTTAGCTGAAGCATCAACATCAATAGTTACATGAGCAATACTATCCGGGGCTTCTGATAGCTGATACGCGCGACCATCTTGAGAGTTTTTAATATAATAATTACTAGCATGTGCACCTTTAGGTAGACTAACAGCAACATCGATAGTTCCTTTAAAGAATCCATCATATGATATATATTTGATTGATGTGTCTTTTCTATCATCTTTTAGGACTATGTCTTCTCTACCTAAGTCAGTACCATGATTTACATAAAAATAACCCTCTAAATAAACAGCATTACCACCACCAGTATCTTCGTTTATTAAGTGCACATTTTTATCATCTTGATCAAGAGCATATATGGCTGGTCCAGTATCCGTATCTTCCAAGAACCTCTTAAAGAAAGCATTTTGTGAGGGTGTTAGATACTTTTTTCTTACCTCAGGATCAAAAACCAAATCATCAACATTTCCATTAAAGTCTTCAGCTCTATTAAGGTTATCTATCTTAATCTTATATGCAACTCCAGGTCTACTGCCTAAGAATGTCATATATGATACACCACCCCAAGCTGTAGCATCTTGATTAAAGAAGTATCTACATGATGATGACACTGCAACTAGACTTCTAAGTTCTACTAGTGCATTAGCATATTCTGTATCTAAATTAGCTATTTGTTTTGCAGAAGCATGATTATATGCTAAGCTAATTCTCTTTAGCATATATAGCTGATCTAAGTTTAGTTTAGTTAGCTTGACTGCTCCTTCTGTCAAAGACATAACACTACCATCACATACATCATAATTATACGTGCCTGTAACCCCCATATCAGTTAATATTGAAGAGAGATCAGGTTTATATGGATTTAGATCACTTTGTAACACACTTAGCTTCTTATTTAGACTCCTAAATCGTGCTAGTAGATCTTCAAAATTAAAGTCATCCTCATAGGCAAAGCTATTTGCTAGATATTTAACCATTACTTTTCTAACAGAGTTTTTATCTGCAGCAGTGATTCCATTAGCATCTTCATAATTACTAATATCGGCATATAAATCCCAATAATCAATATTTGGTCTACCACCTTGCTGTAATTGTTGGTAAGCGCTTTTATATTTACTACCCTCAGAACTATTTTTAAAATCATCCATCATAAATACAGCATTATCCAGCAGATTAGTATAATTTGATAGCTTTTTAGAAACACCTGTTAAATCAGTAAAATCTTTGTCAACTCTATACTTTTGTGCATTAGTAAAATTTGCTATCATCCTTTGATTATCTGTATCTATTTGCGCTGTGACATCTTCGGTAAGTTCTTGTAAAGATTGCTCTGTAAACTTCGTAATAATATCTGCCTGGCTCGGTCCAAAAAAACCTATCAAGAAAGATACAAATCCAATTGCTGCAAAAAGATAGTCACCCGTAGCAGCCATAATAGCTATGCTACCAATACTAAATGCTGCATCACCAGCATCCATACTACCAAGCATTGGTGATTGAAGTAACATTGTATTATTGTTTGTTTCTGTGAATAAAACTACTCTAGAACTAATAGCCTGAGAAATACGTCTTGAACCATATTCTAGAGTTATACTATCACCAATACTTACATCTGCCACATCCTCTATAAAATATCCCTTTGCATTAGTTTCACCTTGTGCCACTAAATAGCCATTTTGATTACGAATAGAGTACTGCGTATACGGCTGAATCTTGCCACCTACTAATGTTGATACTACTTGTTGTTGTACTTGTGACTGAGTATCAGAAGTAGCCTGGTTTGTATAAGCAAAACTATACAATGGTGAAAACATCAATGATGCTAATGTCGCGGTAACTATTATTTTCTTACCTTTTTGATTTAAAAATCTCATAATAAAATCCTTTTAAGCTAAACATTATTAGAATATCTAGTAATAGCAAGCTCTTTTTTGTCAATAACTTGGTCTAATTTGGTATCAGGATCAATATAATGTAATTCTGCTGTTATTGGGTAATAACATTTACCTTGCTGATCACATAAATTTTCAGCTTGATCTCCTACTATTGACGCAATATAATCCTTATAGCTAATACCGCTAGCATCGTATACCAACATATGGTTCTCAACATCAATATTTGCAGGTTCTTTAAGAGTTGTTTCAGCTATTCCTATATAGTAATTATTTGGATCACTAAGCTGTTGCTGCATTTTTTCTGTAATAGCATTATCAAATGCAATATCTGTGAAATTAGGATAGTGTACAAACAACGATGATACATCTTGGAAGACATAAGAAATATATGCATTCTGCTTAGACACTGAACTAACTAATTCTTTAGCGTTAACTAAAGCATCACTTTTTAAGTTTAACTTGACACCGATTTGTTTAACATTACCATCTAAATATTTAACAGACGGTATATCCCATATGCCTTCAAAAACCGCATCTAAAAACTTATTTTGTAACTCACTAAAATATTGCTTTCTTAGATCTTTATTGCTAAAAATCACATCTGCTGGTGGTATATCTGAGCTACCACCATCATCCTGCAAATCTATAACTAAATATAAAACTAAAGGAAGACCCCAAGTATTTTGAGTCTGGTAACTTATACCAGGTATTCTTGGAGCATTAAAATCACCAAAATATTGACAGTTATTTAAAGTACTATCGGCGATATTAATTATCTTTTGCTTTTGATCGTAATATGCAGATATCATCTTATAAGCTGACATTCTGATACGCTGATCCTCTGGAGGTAAATTAGTATCGACTGCTGAAGGATTTATATTTGAACTAGGATATTGTGTAACAATATTATCAGCTATAATTAGATAGTAGACACTCGCCATATAATCTAGGAATTTATCATCTCTTTCTATTGCTTGCATATATAAGGTAGATATAGAGCCATCACAGACTTTTCCAGCTGGACTATACTTTGCTTCACCATCGTAATTATTCACATCAAATTCACTATCTATTTGAGATATCTTATATGCAAACTTCTGTTTAGTTATATCTTCTAAGCTATTAAGATTATTGATAGCTTCTATCATTACCGCTAATTGTGATGACTGTAGCTCAATATATCCACCTTGATTTTTTATTTGTTGTTCATAAAAACTATCTAAAGCAGCATCAATACCATCATCTATACCTTCATATTTCTCATATTTAGCAAGCTTAGACATCAACCTAAAGATCTCTTCATTTTTTTCATCAGGTGTCTTATTACTCAATTCACTAGGATTCAACATTTTATAACCATCATATCCAGATTTAAATGAGTCATACTCATCTCCTTCAAGAATTGTATTTAGCATATCCAAAAGTTTTACAAACTTACGAGTTGACTTTGCTTGTGCTTCATTATTATCATCAATATCAACTTGTGTATTAAATGAAAATTCAACATCCATATTATCTACAAACCAATCAAGTTTTTTCATGATTTTGCTATAGCTGTCATTAAAATCCTTAGACAATTTTTCTAAGGTTTCTTTGGTGGCTTGCTGACTTTTATATGAATCATAAAATCCTTGCCCAATTGATAATAAAGCTAGAGAAATATTTTCAAAGTTAATTGCTTGATACCAACTCATACCTTTACCGCTGATTAAAGCCTGTTTATATGCTTGTCTACTATTGTATAAGCCTAATGTAGACTGAAAAAATAATGCTTGAAAATTTTTAGCTTGCCCCCACCAATAACTAGGATCATCATATTCAGGAGGATCAAAAGGACCAGATGCAAATAAAACATAAGGCTTATACTTAAAAATAGCCATAAAACCTTGATTATCAGTCTTTATAGATTGACCTCGATAATTTAAAACTAAAGTATCGTTTTCATCTAAACCTCTAACTTTCTTATGGAATATCCCATTACTATCAGAAATACCCTCAAGCACAATATTTCCTTTAATATCTTTGATAATATAAGTATCATTCGGTAAAATTTTGCCTGTTATTATGGTGCTATTTTGATTGATTAATTCATTATTCACCTCTGAGGCATTTGAGGCCTTAGCATATCCTATAGTTAATGGTGCTGAAAATAACACCAGGCCACAACTCGCAATAAATATATTTTTTACTAGCTTTTTGACTTTCATTTTACCCCTTATATAAAATTAGCAACAACAACGAATATTTGATTAATTTTAAAAATTTATACTTAACTTTTGACTAATGATAAATATAAGCTTACTGTTTGGGAAATTCTTTTTTTGAATAGTGATATTCTTTTTTCGAATGTATAAAACTTTATTACCAATATTAACTAGATAGGCAAAATATAAATTTAAAGCTCACACATATGATTAATTAAAAACAAGTGGCTAGATACATTTTGATTTTCAAGAATGATTGATGGTTTTATATTTTATCTACATTTTAAAAATACAAAAATTTTTTGTATATTTCAGATGCTAAAGTAGGAGATTTTTAAAGTATTTTTACTTAGATTTAACAACTACAAATAAAAGTAAAGTTAGCAAAGCTATATCGAAATTCTAATAAAATTCGTAAAATCATTCTATTATCCAATCATAAACTCATAGTACCTAATGGAAAATTAAATTAGGTTCTGTGCACAAAAAAATATAAATTATATTGAAAATAGCTAAACCGTTGTTATTTAAAAGTTGAAAGACAATAAATACCAGAGGTTTAGCAAATGCATTATCATATAAAAGAAGTATTCTGGTCAAGTATTTTATCATTCTTAAAATCACAAAAAGGTATACATACCAATAATGAAGCCAAATTAAGATTATTTATTGAAGCTGTATTTTATGTGTTACGTACAGGCTGTCAATGGAGAATGTTACCATTTTATTATGGTAAATATAGATCAATACATAAGCGTTTTAAAGATTGGTGTGATAAAGATATATTTTCTAGATTATTTAAATCAGTACAAAACCCTGATTTACAAGAAGTCATGCTTGATTCAACAATAGCAAGAGCACATGCTTGTGCTACAGGATATGATAAAGATGATAACCAAGCAATTGGTAGATCAGTTGGAGGAGTAAGCACCAAGATTCATGCTATGACTGATGCTTTAGGTAATCCAATAGAAGTATTGTTGTCAGAAGGTAAAACTCATGATAGTAAAGTAGCTATAGATTTACTACAAAATGTATATAATACAAAAGTTGTCGCTGATAGAGCATATCATTCTAATGAAATCAGGGAGCATATTCAAAATATATCCTCTGAAGCTGTATCCCTTGTAAATCAAATACTCTAAACCATATAGCTTTTGATAGTCATGTATATAAAGAAAGACATTTGATAGAGAACTTTTTCTCTAAAATTAAGCATTTTAGAAGAGTATTCTCTAGGTTTGATAAAACCATTTCAGAATATATAGGAATGATTAAATTAGCTTGTACTTTTATTTGGCTACGATGAATATTTATTTTGTGCACAGAACCTAAATAAATCTATTTTGGAACAAAAAGAATTAGTAATAAAAACTATGCTAATCCATATTAAATGATCTTGATTGTTTTCTAAAAAAACCTTTAACTTAATCGATTGAATGATCAATAAGTTTATTTTGTACAGTTATATCGAAAGGTTATCGGGTAGACAATAAAAATAATGATTTGCATAAAATTATGTATCCTTTAGCAAGAAAATTCATAGTTTAAAATCCAATTTAAAAACACTTCTGAAGCCTGAGAGGTAAATCTTTGCTTATGTCTTAATATATAAAAATCTCTTGTCTGATATCCACCCTCTACATTTAAGATCTTAATATCATCACAAACCGCATTATCTAACATTATTCTAGATAAGTTGGCAATAAAATCACTATTAGCAACATAATTCTTAATCGCTTCAGCACTATCAAAAACAATACTCTTAGAAATACGTCTATTACAATATCTAATTAGACTTAACTGATTATCCCATGTAACATTTTCAAATTTTAAAAGATCATTACCAATATTCTGAGAGCCTAATCCAAAAGCCTTTTCTAACTCATCCCTTCTTTTAGTCTCTATATAAATATCTCTATTACCCATATCATGATGCCATAATGCCCAATTTTGATCTGTCAGAACTGTCTCTAGAGAAATACTATCATTCTTTGCTAACTCATGATTTTTAGCACAAATTATTTCAATACGATCTTCTTTCCATAATGTTTGTTCCAACTCTCTAGATATTATCCTACCTTCAACTAAACCCATATCACATACCGCATTTTCAACATAATATCTAATCTTGTCTGATAAAGCTCTCTTAACATCTACATTAATTTTTGGATATAATTTCTGAAATTCAGGTAATATCTTCGGCAATACATAATCACATATTGTTACACTAGCTCCAATAACTATTTTTCCAGAGATATTCTCTTTATCTTTTACCAAGTCAGAGACCTGATCAAGTATACTTTTAACTTCAGCAAATAAAAGCTCTCCTTCATATGTTAGTCTAATCTCTTTACCTGACCCTCTCTCAAATAAAACTTTTTCTAAAGCTTCTTCTAATTGTGATATAGCCTTACTAGCAGATGGCTGAGTTATATAACATTTTTGCGCAGCTATACTTATAGACTTATTTATCGCAGTTTCAACAAAAACATTAAGCTGCTTGAGTGTGATTTTTCGACTCATAAGATCCCTTAAATAAAATATAAAACTTAATTGTAAACCATAACTATTCAATAAATACTCAACTAGAGCGGTTAATATTTTTATACTAAGCATCTAGGTCAAATAATAAAAATATTTTAGTACTGCTACTTTCTTATATATAAAATAAGTGTATAAACCTAACAACTTAATAATAAATCATCTGCAATGTATTTACTAGATACCATAACAAATGGAAATACAAAATGAGATAATAAGACAAAAAAATCATAGTATCTCTTTAGATGTTTATGACTTTTATACTTATCTGGATATATTTCATGATATAAACTCTTTTAGCTAAAAATAAAGACTACTCATATAAATTAAATAGGACTAGTTGCTCTACTATTATTTCTCTTGTTATATGAAATTATAACAAGCAGAGAATATCTATAAATTAGCTGCTTAATATAATTTTAAGCAACAAGCCTAAACATTAACTCATGCATGCAAAAAGGAAATAAATGATGGTATTAACCTTGCTCAGCAAGAGTCTGTAAAGTGGCTGCTGGAGAATCTGCATCTCCTGGTAAGTCAGCTTTAGCATCATTAATTTGAGTTTGAAGTTTTTCTGATTCTGTTTCGATAGTGTCATCTTTATCAGTGTGAGCCAAGTCAAGAACACTACTGTCTTTTGAATAACTTTGATCAAATGCTTCTTGAACTTGAGTAGCTTTATTAACAGTACCAATATTACTCTTAAATATCACTGGTGGCTCTGAAGACTTAGCAGCTGCTGAACCAGTCGTAGCAATTTTACCTTCTATGTTATCATTATCCATTCCTAATACACCAAGTACCGCCATATCTGTTTGAAGTGCTGCATCATCTTTACGTAGATCTTGCTTAAGCACTTTAGCTATACCATAGTCATAACTTTGTAGATAAGCATTTCTCATTGCTATATATGGATCTACTGATACCTCTTTCAAATTCGAGTAAGAAGGCAAGTATGATACACCCTGATTCACATAATATGTACCGGTAGTACCAACACTCACACCCCAAGAAATAGCTGGCGCTACAGGCGCGAAGAAGAATATATACGTCAATGGATTAAATAACGCATCTACACCTGTTGTAACATCCTCTAAAGTACCTGGTCCAATCAAAGGCCATACAACATAAGGAGATGCCTCATTATCATCATACACGCCCCACTTATGTAAAGTAACAGCAAAGCTTTGGTGATATCTCATTGGCTTATTGAACCAACTATCCGCGACATCAAAATAACCTGCAAGACCTAAAGTCGTATTTGTCAAGAACCTTACGCTATCATCACCAGCATAATCTAATTCACCCTGGAATAAATCATTCACAATTCTCGCAGGTTCTGCTAAGTTTTGGAATATATTAAATATACCACTTTTGAACGAGTCTGGAACAGCCGTATCATAAGCATTTGCTGCTGGAGTCAATGTTTCATAGGCTTTATCATTAAAAGCATACATTGATCTGTTATAACTCTCAAAAGGATCTCGATTATCTTTAGTTGCTTTCATGCCAGAACAACTACCCAAAGTCATCCCAACAATTGACAGCATTAAAATATTCTTAAAGCTTGATTTCATTAAAATTAGTCTCTTATTTCAGGTTGGTAAAAATATACAGACCCCATTATAGTAAATTAGTATCAAAAACTCTAATAAAAATTTTCTTAGATACTATATCTTTGATATTATTTAAAAAATATATATCTAATAAAAAATAATAAGCATGAGCAACATAGACAATAATGAAGTTGATAAGTTTTCTCGTTTAGCCAGTGACTGGTGGAATCCAAATGGAAAATTAAAAACCCTACACCAAGTAAACCCTTTAAGATTAGAATTTATCAAAAAACATATAGACTTAGATAATAAGAAAATTATTGATATAGGTTGTGGTGGTGGAATTCTAACAGAATCATTAAAAAAACAAACTAATGATACTTATGGATTAGATGCTTCTTCACAAGCTATTAGTGTGGCTAAAGAGCATGCAAAACTAAACAATCTTAAGATAGAATATATAAGCTCTACTATCGAAGATTTTGTCACAGAAAATGATAACAAATTTAATATTGTAACTTGCATGGAAATGTTAGAGCATGTTCCAGATCCTGAAAGCATTATTGCTTCTATCTCAAAACTTATTAAGAAAGATGGACTATTTTTCGCATCAACATTAAATAGAAATCTTAAGTCATATTTATTATCTATAGTTGCTGCTGAACACATCTTTAAAATGGTACCTCAGGGAACGCACCAATACACTAAATTTATTAAACCTTATGAGCTTATAAAAACAGCTGAAAAATATGGCTTTAGTGCAATCGAAATAACTGGCGTACACTATAATCCAATCACTGATAGCTTTAAGCTTGGTAAGAATACCGATGTTAGCTATATTGTGGCGTTCAAGAAGGTATAAATTATGCAGTATAACTATTTTAATTATCCCAATGAGAAGCTCCCTCCATATGGATCGGTAGTTTACTTTGCATATCGTAAACTTAGTACAGAAAAACAAGAGATTCTTTATCTTCTTGACCAAATAAAATCTCAAATAATTTCATGTACCGAGCTATACAATAATATTGAGATCGCCAATGAAAAAATGAATTGGTGGCTAAAAGAAGTAAATAGCTTAAATAATGATAAAAGTATTTCATCTCCTCAACTAAAAAAATTAGCTGAAGTTTTTGATGCTACAACCCTATACAAGCATTTAGCAGATGATATAAGTACATCTATAGATAATAGTAGTGCTACAGAAAGAAATTTTGAGTGCCATATATCTAATAATTTTTTGGGTATAGAAACTTTGAAGGCTATGTATCTAAATGATTTTGCAACAATTGATGAATCTTTGATTAAACAAGTTAATATTAATAATGAGATAATAAGACATATTTTTTGTATGCCTAAACATTTTTATAATCAGATCTCATTTAATAACAAGATCACACCTACTATTTCTAATGAAGATTTTAGAAATATAGCTAATCAATGGTTACAACATTACAAAAAGATAAGCCTGAGCAAAAAGCTTAAACCATTAGAGAAAATCAATAATATCCATTATAAAATGGTAAAAAAATATATTAAGAAAGTTGATAGCCCTTTCAGAGAAACATTACATTTCTCTCCATTAAATTTACTATTTTACTCGATTTAAGGATAGTCGCAGATGATACATGGATATAAACTACTTGTATTCTTTTCATACTTACTTAGCATAAATCTAGCGACTGCAGTGCCATCACCCTACCCTTACACAGGATCCATAGAACAACCGGACTTCAAGTATGATAAAAATCTAAGCCCCTATGTTAGTAACTATGGTCCACTCTATAATCAACAATATCAACCTATTAAAACAAACTTTTCTCCTTATCAAGTCAACCTTCAAGGTCAAAATAGTCCCGCAGGATTTTATACTGGTATTAGCAAAAACTTTACCTTCTAATTTTTCAGTTTAACAAATAACTCTATTGCTAAATAGCTCGATTAAAGTGTATATTCTAAATTACCTGTGTATTTTTTAAAAATAGGAAAACTTATAATGGGGACGATTAATTCGAAGAAAATATCTCTGCTGAGTGCTGTACTTATTGGGGTGACATCCATGGTTGGCTCAGGATGGCTATTTAGTGCCCAGCTTACAGCAAAAGCAGCTGGGAACTGGGCATTTTTGGCATGGGTACTAGCATCAATTGTGATTATGATGGTTGGACTATGTCTAGCAAAAGTTGTTTCGGTATTTCCGGTAAGAGGAGCTACTACAAGATCTAGTGCCCTTTCTCATAACAGCTTATTCGCAATGCCTTTTGCATTTGCCAACTGGTTTGGTGTTGTGGTCATGATTTCCACAGAGGCTCAAGCAACTACTCAATATTTAGCAGGATTAAAAAGTTTTAGCTGGTTAATGGATGGTGGTGTTATCTCAACTTATGGGATGATACTATCTCTGTTTATCCTTTTTCTTTACCTTATTATTAACTTTTATGGTGTAAAACTCCTATCTAGTGTTAATAATGGTATAACTATATTCAAAATGACTGTGCCTGCGCTTATAGTCGTTATATTTATCATTTACGCATTTACTCATAGTGGCGAACATCATAGCTTATTATCTCCAGAGATACCTAATAATAATTTTACTGCTTATAATGCTCTTACCGCAATTGTAGCTGGTGGACTCGTGTATACGTTCAATGGTTTCCAAATAGTAGTTGCTTACAGTAGTGAAATCAAAAATCCTTCTAGAAATGTTCCTATTGCAATAATATTATCACTAACAATAGTTTTAATACTCTATATTGCTTTACAATATGCTTTTATGGAGGCTGTACCTCATAGCTACCTTATAGAAAAAGGTGGTTGGGCAGGACTAGATTTCGAGTCTCCTTTATTACAAGTTGCGACAATGATAGGACTAGGATATATTGCAGTACTATTAATCATCGATAGTATTGTTAGCCCCTCTGCAACTGGCTATAGTTATCTTGGTGCTTCTTCTAGAATGTTATACGCAATGTCTGCTGAAGGTCAAATGCCAAGATTTTTTGCCAAAATAAATCAAAAAGTTAATATTTCGAGAAGATCACTTATTGCTAACTTTATTTTATGTGCAATATTCTTGATGTTTGCTGATAACTGGGCTGCTTTGATGCTATTTGTCACAGGTTTCAATATCATAGGTTATATGGCGGCTCCTGTTAGTATGGGTGCTATTGCTCCTAAATTAAGAATATTTGGTCTAGTTGTATTTGTACTTTTAACACTCCTATTAAATACAGTTGATATCTTATCTAATATTTATCTCGGTGTGATTCTCGCTGTACTGGTTATTATATTCTGCTTTTTTGAATATAAACGTGTTGGTATCAAAACTCTAATGATACTAGTACTTCCTTTTATAATATTTATATGTGCTACGGCTCCTGTAGAGAACTATATAATTAATGCCATTGCTGGAGCTATATTCTATATTGTAGTTACTGATAAGCGCTATGTGGCATATTGTAAAGAAACTGCTAATAAAGATAATATTGTTGAAGATTAAAGTATCTCGATAATTTAATCAAAATCTCTTTCTCCCCTAGCTTGTTATAAGCAAATATTTTAGCTAAACTCTAGATCAAATTGATATTTTGAATAGCTAAAAAATGTTAGTAGATAAACTCATTAACCTTAAAACGGCTACAAATATAGTTAATGATAATAAAAATAGCTCTTTTGGTTACGCTATAAAGAATGCTAAAGGACAAGTAATAACTTGTAATCAGATGTTCTTAGAGTCGACAGGAGTAGCTAGTTTAAAAGAATTGCAAGGTCTATCAGATCAAGATATAGAACTATGGAAAGATGATGTCTATGATTATGCTATCGGAGAAAAAATATCAATTGATTCGAAATCGTACTATCTCTCAACTGAGTCATTAGCAAATCAAACAAGTATTGAACCAATAACAATTCTAACAGAGAAAATACCATTTTATGATGAGGATGATAAAAACTATATTTTGGTCAGAATTAAGATTCTAGAAAATAATGATTTAACCAAATGTAGAATTTACACGCTCAATGATGCACCAATAGTTGAGTTTAAATATTATTTTGAAACACTTAAATTTACAGCTAAAGAATACCGGATTCTTAAATATCTAATTGAGCACAACCTAGAATATAACCAAATAGCAAAACTGATGAATTATACACCAAGCTCGATAAAAGCCTGTATTTCAAAGATGTATGACAATCTTAATATATATTCTAAAGACTATAGAAAACTAAACTTTTTACGCTCATTATTAAAATACATGTTTCTACCAGAGCTAAATAAGGAAATTTCAAAAATTATAAGATTTTAACTTTAAACAAAAAAACTAGGAGATAAAAATGAATCAATCTGCACAGTCAAATAATAATCCTGTTATTAATTTTCTAAAAAAATTTATAAGCTTTGAGAATTTTATTACACCAACGATTATTGTTTTTATTTTTTGGCTTAGTATTATTGGAGTGTGCCTAAGCGCTTTAGCAGCTATATTTTCGGGTTATATTTTATCAGGTATTTTAGAGATTATTTTTGGTGCAATTTTTGTTAAAATTTTTTGTGAAATACTTATGGTGCTTTTTAAAATTAACGATAGTCTCAAAGAAATTGCAAAAAACACTCGTAAATAATCTATAACAGATCTCTCAAATGCTTGTTACGCCAATAAACAAAAAGCATAAATAATGAGCAAACGAATAAAAATCCGCATAAATATAATCCTGCATAAGTTAATGAATCTATACTTACCAAATTTTTCGGCATAACAAATCCTGCTATCATGGCAACTAAGATACCTAAAATACCCATAATACATAAACTATAAAAAACTAGCTCATTGTGTATGATAGTCTTTTTTGATGTTCTTCTAAGTCGTAAAGCTGCTAAAAACATCAAGATATACATAGTCAAATATACTTCTGTATTAAGTGATATTAGCACCCAATAAAAAGAGTTCATATTATCCACCATAGTTATCGTCAATGATAATCCAATAACAATTAACCCTTGTATGTACAAAATATTACTAGGAACACCATAATTATTATTTGTAGAAAATCTCTTTGGTAAGTAGCCTCTTTCAGCAGCTTGGCGCAAACTCACAGCGGGACTTAAAGCCCAACTTATAGCTGAACCAAATGCTCCTAAAACTAAACCGATACTAATCAAAGGCATTGCTGCTGGTAAGCCTAGTCTTTCAAAACCAATTTTAAAAGTCTCAAAAAGACCATTATATAAACTTATAGAACCAGCTGGAATTAGAAAAGCTATAGTCAAAGCTCCCAAAAACATCATTAATACTATAAATATTACAGCTAAAAAAATTGCTCTAGTAAATGTCTTCTGAGGATCTTTTAGCATTGGAACATATACTGAACATAACTCTATCCCCAAAAAAGAAATAATAACTACCGTTAATGCGGATATGTCTTTCAGTGCTGATAGATTAAATGATATCTGAGATATTTTGAGCTCTAGAGGATATCCCTTAAGCAACCAAAAACCAAGAAATATAAAAAGTACCAAAACAGGAATTACTACTCCAAGAATCATACATATAAACGATACTACTGCAGATTCTTTGACACCAAAATGATTAACAACCATTATCAACAAATACAAAGTTACCATAATACTAGCGATAGCTAGAGGACTGGCAAAACCAAACACCGAGCATATAGTTGATGACATAAATAGCAAACTAGCAGGAAACCAGATTACATTACTACTCCATTGCGCCCAAATTGCAAACATACCGGCATTATCACTGATGCCTCTTGAACACCACTGAAAGATTCCATTTTGATGCTGATCGGCAAAGTTTGCACTAAGTTCAGCCGAAATAAATGCTACAGGTATAAGAAAAAATACAACACCAATTATAAAAAATAATGGTAAATATTCGCCAAATACAGCTAAAGAAGGCAAATTTCTCACAGAATCTACTGATATAATTATCAAACCTGTTAACATTAATAAAGATAGATTATTTTTCATCAACATTGATTTTTTATGAATTTAAGTCCTATAGTAGAAATAAATAGCAAATTAGTAAAGTCAAATATTGAGTATCTACGTAATAAAAATCCTCACTCAAAAATAATGTTTATCGTCAAAGCTAATGCTTATGGCATAGGTATAGAAAACATCTATAAGGTAACTAATGATTTAGTTGATGCTTATGGCATAGCTCGTATAGATGAGTATTATGTTCTAAAGAATTTGGGCTGTACAAAAGATATAGTTTTCCTAAGTGGTATATATGCAGAATGCTTTGACTTTAAGATACCTAAAAATGTTATTCCTATACTTAGTAATGTATTACTAATCAAAGACTATATAAAGTATGAAGATGATAAGTCGAAACAAGTTATGCTTGATTTTGATTGCGGTATGGGAAGGTTCGGTTTTTATAGAGATGACTTTATAAAACATCTTGATATGCTAAAAATTTCCGGATTTTCAAACATAATATTATTCTCACATATTCCAACTGGCTATAATGGCTATGATAGATCTAAAAAATATATTGATAAAATTCTTTTGTTAGCTGAAGAAACCAAACTTAAATATACTTTTTCTAACTCACCAGTTTCTCTTTTTGATACCGATTTTCTACAAGAGTATATCCGTTCTAGCTCGGCAGTATTAGGCTATGACCAAGAGCCTAAAGAAATCAAGTTTAGCTTATCTCTTAAGGCTTGTATTATCTCTATCAGAGATATCCCCAAAGGAGAATATATAAGTTATGGTAATGAATATTTCTGTAATAAAGATACAACTGTAGCTATTTTAAATATTGGCTATGCCGATGGTTTAGGTTGTGAAATTCATCATGACTCATATCTACTTATTAATGCTACTAAGTGCCCTATCCTATCAATAAATATGGATTATTTATACGTAGATATATCAGCGATTAAACATCAACTAAAAATGCTTGATATGATTGAACTATTTGGACCTAATAGCTTGAGCTTAGAACAACATGCCAATATGTACAATATAACTAAAGATGAAGCACTTACTAAGCTTAACGCTCTGAGAGTAAGAAAAATAGTACAATAAGAAAATATAAAGTCAAAGCTTTATATATTTAAGAAACATCAAATAATAAGCTTAATATTTCGCGCAATATAGATAATTCACACCAGAAAACAGCAGTAGATTTTTGATTTGAATCATTAAATCATTAGAATTCATTTATCAATTTTTAACAAGCCTTATCAAATTCTAATATACCCGCACACACGATGCTTAATATATAATTAATCACAACTCAAATAAAAAATATTTGAGCTAAATAAGTAATAACAATTACTTAATAATTATTAAATAATCTTAAAAATTATAAGGAAACTAAAAATGAATAATAAGATAAAAATCTTATCAGCATTTACCTTAACTTTAATGGGATCTTTAGCTTTTGCTAATTGCAAACTAGAAGATGTACAAAAAGGTTGGACAGGTAAAATAACTTTTAGCTGCGATAAAAATACGAATCTAGAGGAAAATCCTATCTCATTTAAATTGAGCAATGGTGTAGAAGTTGGTAGTATTTGGGGTATCGGCAATGCTAGTATGACTCAGTCAAATGGAGGAGTTATATCGATTACTTCTAAGCAATGGAGTGGTCAGCCAACTATTGTTACAGCGGGTAGTACTGCAAGCTTCAGTTTCTCTCCAAGCGCTCCTGTATTTAATGTTGAAAGCTTTTCAGTTGGTAATGGTGGTAGTGACGACCCTGTTGATCCTACAGATCCAGAGGATCCAGTCGACCCTATTGACCCAGTAGATCCGATTGATCCTCCAAGTGGAGATTATCAGAACTATGTTGCTGGTACAAAATATGAAAGTGGTACTATAGTCTCTGCTGATGGTAAATTATACAAATGTAAAGCTGGTGTCGCTGCTTGGTGTTCGAGCGCTGCTGGGTGGGCTTATGCTCCAGGCTCTGGTACTGCTTGGGAGACTGCTTGGGATTTATACGATCCTAGCAATCCTGATGAGCCAGTTGATCCTACAGATCCTACAGATCCTGATGAGCCAACTTCTGATGAATATGTTACGACTCAAGCTAAACTTGATGCAAAAGAAGCTGAATTAACAAGTGGAACAGTTTTAAGCCAAGTGAAAGAGTCTATTAAGACAAGAGATAATAGTGTGGTTGAAGCTGTAACTGCAGGTAACCCAAATAATCCTGATAATGTTAAAAGAGTTGAAAAAATATTCACTGAAGTAGCTATAAAAGATAATGCCATTGAAACAAAATCTGCTGAAGGTGTATGGAATTATATGTTCCCAGAACGTTCGCCAGAATATACATATGAAAACTTCCTAAAGGCAGTGGCTAAATTCCCAGCATTCTGTGGTACTTACACAGATGGTAGAGATTCAGATGCCATTTGTCGCAAGTCTCTAGCTACTATGTTTGCTCACTTTACTCAAGAAACAGGCGGACATACTAGTTGGTGGGATGTACCAGAATGGCGTCAAGGCTTAGTCCATGTACGTGAAATGGGATGGGATGAAAATATGCGTGGTGGTTATAATGGTGAGTGTAATCCAGATGTATGGCAAGGTCAAACTTGGCCATGTGGCAAGTTTGAAAATGGTGATTTCAAATCTTACTTCGGACGTGGTGCAAAACAGCTAAGTTATAATTATAACTATGGGCCATTCTCACAAGCTATGTTTGGTGATGTAAGAGTGTTACTGGATAATCCTGATATGGTTGCTGATACATGGTTAAATTTAGCATCTGCAGTATTCTTTTTTGTATACCCACAGCCACCAAAGCCATCTATGCTTCATGTTATCGATGGTACTTGGCAACCAAATGCTGCTGATAAAGCAAATAACCTAACACCAGGGTTTGGGGTAACTACACAAATCATCAATGGTGGTGTAGAGTGTGGTGGTAGTGTAGAAGTTGCTCAATCTATGAATCGTATAGACTATTATGGTAACTTTATGAACTATCTTGGCTTAAATATTCCAAGTACTGAAGTTCTTGGTTGTAAAGGTATGAAACAATTTGATGCCAATGGTGCAGGTGCTACACAAATATACTGGGAGAAGGATTCTAGTTGGATAGCAAGCAATCCTAATGGCGAAGCATTTGCTTGTAAATTGGTTGGTTATCAAACACCATACTCAGCATTTACGGAAGGTGACTATACTAAATGTGTTAAAGCTCACTTCCCAAATATTGTTATAGAAGGATAATCTTTTCTTAAATCTCAATCTCCATTGAGATTATCTTCCATTTTTCTTTTAAACTAGGAATATCAATATATTCTTCTATAGTTTTCTCAAATCCTATAGCTTCATAACATTTAATTTACAAGAGTTTTTTAAGATCAATTATTTTTAAAATCACTATCAATAATGGTGGTACCATCATCAATAATCCAAATAAAAATTGATTATTAAGGCTAATACTAGAAACAAGTGACGATGAAATAGTTGTCACAGCTATTTGTATAAATCCAAATATTGCCGATGCTACGCCAATCTCTGTGTGTATATCCTTATAAGCACAAATGTAAGTAGCTGTATACTGAAAGACATTTCCGCAAAAGGCTAAAGCACATAATACAACAATTACCTTAGCATCTAATCCAAAAATAAAATAGGATAAGGCAAGTAATATACCACTTAGCGCAGAAAAAGACCCACAATAAAGTATTACCTTATCCATATCTAGTTTACTAATCTTATTTTTAAAGATTATTAAAAATATTGCTGAAGGTATAATTACTGCTGCTGATAAAAATGAAAACTCTACTGGTGAAAACCCTAACTTTACTTGAAAGAAAAATGGTGAAAGTGTTGCAAATACAAAAACCAACGACAACGCCAAACCGCTACACATTGCATTAAGGACAAAGACTTTATGAGATAATATTTTCTTATATGATTCTAGAAGTTTATAGCTACTTTTTGGTATAGCTTCTAGATGTAAATACTTCACAATCAAAACTGTAATAGCAAGTGCCATTATCGAATGTAAAGCGAAGTTACCACGCCAGCCTATAGTCTCTTGAATAATACCCCCAGTTATTGGTGCTAAAGGTGGAGTTAATGAGACTATACTAGTGATTACAAGGCTAGCTTTTGCAAGAGATTGACTATCTTTAAAAACATCTTTCATAATTGCACGAAAAGACACAAAAGAACTACCCATTCCAATACCCTGTAAAAAGCGAAAAAATAATAACTGCTTTTCACTTTGAGCTAGCATGCACAAAATACTTGCAACACAAAACACCAAATATCCTGCTAGTAATGCTTGCTTACGTCCATACTTATCTGATAAATAACCAAAACCAAGCATTGAACATGTCATACCAAAGAAGTATATCCCAACAGTCAGTTTAATATCTTTAGCAGCTGCGTGAAAATAGTCTGCGATATGTGGTAGCGATGGTGTAAAACTGTCAGTAGCAAATTGTGACATCAAACCAAAAAAGCAAATTATAAGAATAACTGTTTTATCAGATGATATTTTTTTAAAAGGATCATTAGACATATGCTAATCCTAAGTTTTTTTTAAACATTAAATTTTTAAGAGATTATAGACTAAGTATTAGTTTTGGAAATATTTTTTAAATGAATCTTTGTACTTAACTAACTCCTCATAAGTAAGTAAAAACACACCATCCCCACCATCTGCGAAGCTTAACCATGTAAATGGAATATCTGGACATAAGTCCATAAGTGCATACTGACTATTGCCAACCTCAACTATTAATACTCCTTTCTCTGTCATATACTGGTCAGCTTCAAGAATTATTCTTTTTGCTAAGTCTAAACCATCATTTCCAGCTTCTAGAGCAAGTTTAGGTTCATAATGATACTCTTGTGGCATACTATTTAAATCTTCTCTATCAACATACGGAGGATTCGAGACAATCAAATCATATTTTTGACCTTGAAGATTATCAAATAGATCAGACTTAACAGCTTTTACCCTATCACTTAACTGATGTTTCTTGATATTATGATTTGCTACAGCTAAAGCATCATCGGATATATCCACCAAAGTTATATTCGCATCTTCGAAGACATTACTACAAGCAATACCAATACAGCCACTACCAGTACACAAATCTAATACATTAGTGACATCATCAATATCATTAATCCATGGTGAAAACTCATTACGTATAAGCTCAGCTATTGGAGAACGAGGAATAATAACTCGCTCATCAATATCAAACTCCATACCTGCGAACCATGCTTTCTTTAAGATATATGGCAATGGTTTACGCTGACATGTCCTTTGGTATACATACTCTATGATTTTTTGCTTTTCTTCTTTTAAAAGTCTTGCAGCAACCATATTACTATCAATATCATGAGATATATTTATTGCACTAAGTACAAGGTGTACTGCCTCATCCCAAATAGACTCAGAACCATGACCAAAATAAACATTATTTGCGGTCATCTCGGAGATTGTCCAACGGATATAATCTCTAATTGTATGTAGATTATCTATAATATCTTGTTGTTTTTCATTTGAATACATTTATTAACCTTTCTTCCACGTAGTACCAGTTGCACTATCTTCTAATATTATGCCTTGATTTTGAAGCTCATTTCTAATCTCATCAGCTCTAGCATAATTTTTGTCTTTTTTAGCTTGAGCACGTTCTGCTATGAGCTTCTCAATTTCACTAACATCAATACCGTCACCCTGTTTGAAATACTCTTCTATATCCGTAAATAGAATACCTAAAACATCACAAAGCTTACGTAACAAAAACGCATAACCACTAGCTTTATATTTATTTACTGTCTTAAGAGTATTTATTTCTTTAGCTAGGCTAAACAAAACAGCTAAAGCTTCTGGAGTATTAAAATCATTATCCATAGCTTTGATAAACTTCTCTTCATACTCATTAGCATCATCTGGTAGATTTACCTCAACTGGCTCTATATCTCGAAGAGCATTAAATAATCTCTCTACCGATGCTCTAGCGTTATCTAGATTTTCTTTTGAATAATTAATCTCACTTCTATATACAGTAGATGCCAAGAAATATCTTATAACCTCAGGATGATATTCTTCTATCACTTCATTGATTGTAAAGAAGTTATTTAAAGATTTTGACATTTTTTCAGCATTAACTTTGACCATACCTGAATGTAACCAGTAATTAGCAAAAGTACATTCATTACAAGCTTCTGATTGTGCTATTTCATTCTCATGATGAGGGAATCTTAAATCAGAACCACCCGCATGGATATCAAAAGTATCCCCTAATAGTTTCTTAGACATTGCAGAACACTCAATATGCCAACCTGGACGACCAGCTCCCCACGGTGAATCCCAAGCAGGCTCACCCTCTTTTGCCATTTTCCAAAGTACAAAATCCATAGGATTTTCTTTTTCTTCAACAACATCAACTCTCGAACCCTGCTCAAGTGCTTCAAGGTTTTGTTTACTTAATTTACCATAATCAGCAAACTTAGCAACTCGATAAAACACATCTCCATTAGTACCTTGATAGGCGAATCCTTTCTCAACAAGAGTTTCAATCATAGCTATCATTTCAGGGATAGTTTGTGTTGCTCTTGGCTCTTTTGTCGGTCGTAGGATATTTAACTTATCAAAAGCATCGTGCATTGATTTGATAGTTCTCTCAACTAGCTGATCTGTTGTTTCACCATTTTCATTAGCTCTTTTGATAATCTTGTCATCAATATCTGTAATATTACGTACAAAAGTAACATCAAAACCACGATATTTAAAATATCTATTGATAACATCAAAGGCTATATTTGTACGAGCATGTCCAATGTGACAATCATCATAAACCGTAATACCACAAACATACATCTTGATTTTGTTAGGTTCAATTGGCTTAAATTCTTCTTTTTTACCAGATAAAGAGTTATAAAAAATCATAAACTAAAAGTCCATCTCTAGAATCTTATAATATAAGTTATCAGTATAACTAAATTTTAATATTTTTGGAAAAAATCTTAATAACTGAAGTTCTTATAAACTATATTCAAATATGGTGAAACATTATTAAGCTCAGCCATTGTATCACAACCACCACTATATGCTCCACATCCACTATCAAGATAAACCCTAGAAGAAGTATTACAATTGCCATTGATAGTACAAGTAAAACCATCTGGCATTGCATAAATCCTACCACTACTATCTCTAGCAATTTGATAATTTGCTCCATATATAGCCACTCTGCTTATCAGTGCTGAATTTGAGATATTTTCAACATATATATTACTATTAGTGATAATAAATAATGCTCCATATTTAGCTATAATTTTTTGAATAGTTTGTCCAGAGAAACTATTATTTGGTAACACTAGTGATGGTGCTCCCACTCCATAATTATAGAGATATTTATATCTAGTATTACCACTGTAATAAAATATATAGAATTGTGTTGCATTTTTCTTGATAATAACTGGCTTATTGGTAACATTAGCTGTTAAAATTGATTTAGTTGAACCTACTCCATCACCCAGTGTATAAGGAGCATCATAATTAAAATCTATAATATTAGTACCTTGAAAAATTAATGGTACTGCACCAAATAGTGTAAATAAACTATCCGGAACGACTGTAAAAACCTCTTTATCATTAAAATTGGTTGAGCCGGTGACAAAGCTATCTGTTAGTGTAGCCACATAAGTTTTAGTAATTGAGACATATATTGTCCGATAGACATCTATATTGTAACTACCACTTCTAAGAAATTTCTCCAAAATCATTAACTTCGGTACATCTTCTACATTATCAAAGTACCATGTCACATTAACAATATCACCACCATCAAACTCTTCTAATCCAGAGACCTCTTTCCAGTTTGATAAAGATACTTCCGCTGTTGATGGATTATTCTTGATATCATTGAGAGTAGCTGAAGAAGTATAAACCCTATCCAAATCATACACAGCTAAATACAGAGTCCATTGACCACCCTCAAGACCCCAACCTATACTAAAATGATAATAACTCAAAGCCAAAACATCAGGGAAAGTCATAGTAAGAGTATTGCCATATATGTTGATAGTAAAACTGCGTGAACCATTATCCAAACAAGGTCCCCTATAATCACCATGATCATGGTGAGCATCCCAAGAGTTCTCTGATACAACTATTCTATTTCCACCGTCCTCTGGCTTATGACATAAAATATACTTTATATTACCATTGCCTTGCTCAACAATATAATCAGACTCTGAGCCAGTACCATCATATCCATCTATTATTGGCTTTCGTAAATACCCAATATAACCACCTTCAACGGGAGCTGCATTTTGACTTCCAATTTTATAATTATATTCTGCTTGACTCATAGCTTCAGCATTAACATATGGTAGATTTAGAGGAATAACTGATCTGTCATACTGAGTCATAACAGAAGAACCTGGCAATATATTATAGATAAACTCTCTTACATACCTATTAATTTCTCCCTCAAAAAATCGATGAGTATATTTATAACTAAGTAGATACGGCTCTGATTCGTATAAACCAGCATTACTATCTTCATACAAAAATTTCATACCTGAAGAGTCAATAGTTGTCTGAAATTTATAACTATCTATTGTTTCTTCTTTATCTTGTGAAGTATCTAAATTACCTATAATACTACCAAAATATCCTTCATCTACACCTATATTTTGCTTTTGATCAAGCATAGTACTAACCGCTAAAGAATCCATCCTGTAGTTATACGCAAGTGCTGATACTACTACTAGTATTACGAAGGCAAATATTAAAGATGCTAATAGTGCAGAGCCTTTAATTTTTTTTGTCATTTTAATAACCTATAAGTTAATAATCTTACGAAATGTTTGCCCATCTAAATCAAAAGATACCTTAAGTGATAGATAATTAGAGGCACTGACATCTATATCAGTAGAAACACTATTCCATGTTACATTACCACTACTAACTGTTGCTAATTCAACTATTAGATTATCAACGCCTCTTACAAGTTCATGAGATACACCATTAGAATTACTATCTTTGATAAAAGCATATAACGAATAGATGCTTTGGCCATTATCATCTATCACACCACTATCTCTAACATACAAAACTTGTAAAGAATATTTACCAACATAGTCTCCAGGATAATAATCACCGCCCTGAGGGGCTCTTGAGAGATCAACAATACTACTTCCACTATTAATACTAGTCGCTTTCACAAGATTAATATGCTTTTTATTACACAGAAACAAATAATCTCCAGCAGATATATCTTCTACTGAAGTAGTATGTAATTCTGAACTAGAAGAATTTATTTGTGTAAGATAAGCACGACTTTCTTCTTTCTTGATCATTATGTAGTCTGTACCACTTTTAAAGCACTCTCCTGAGCATCCATTTTCTAAAGCCCCTGATAGATGATCAGAAGTTGGTAGTGGCAACTGGCCTACTTGAATCATTGCTGAACTATAAAAAAAGTTATCAAGAGAGTCGGAAGTACTATCATAATATGTTTGATTTAAACTACCGAAGTTACAAGCAAAACCAACATCTTTGATAAAATCATATAAAAAGTTCTTAACAAGTAATTCCTTTGCTTCTGTAGTTGTTTTATCCTTATACTCTGTGTAGCTATGCTTAACTCCCATATATGTGTTAATCAATGCAGAAAGTACAATTACTGCAATCACCGTAGCAACTAATAGTTCTGTTAAAGTAAAGCCTTTTTTATTTCTTTTGTTCAAAAATGCTAGCATCTCTATCCTCTACTATAAAACACACCAAGAAGGAAGCAAATCAGAATCAAAACCAAAAGCAGTACAGTGCCATAAAATAGCAGGGGTAATATCAGCATTAGTAAATGGTGCTACAGTTATATAAGCTCCAGAACCAAGTGGCGCATCGGCTAATGGAACTGTTGTCACAATCTGAGTGGTACCTAGATTCAATAGCACTGCTGTACTTGATGACCACTTACTCGTACTATCGGACAAGTATTGATTCCTCGCTATCTCTATATCCGCTAATACTGCTGGATCATCAATTACACTTGCATTTTTCTCAATATATATCTCATTTGCACGACGCATATAGGGGCCAAGCTCACGATCAATAATCTCAGCAACTGTTGTAGGTACATAAGCTCTCTTGATAATTTGTAATGAAAAGCTAGAGTTCGTTCCCACAAACTCACGTATACCACTACCACTATCAACTCTACTAAAAGTCAAATCTCCTAATGAACTATCATCAAAACTTCCAGTTAGCATATAGTTATCTACTCTAGACTCTAGCTCATTTGCTAACTCAACTTTTTTCTCAGTCAAAACTGCATTTGATAATATATTTCCAATAGCATAGAAAGCCGCCATAAGAACAAATATACCTAATATTGAAGCTATTAATACCTCAATAAAAGTAAATCCTTTAGGATTTTTAACACTTATGTTCTTTTTACATCGTCTCAAAATATATAATCACATCAAATAAGCAGTTATTAGTAAATAGTATTTTAACATAAAAATATTTATTTAGCTCCAAACCATCTTAATCCTAATCTTAAATTAATTCTTGATGAATAATTCCAAAACTTAAATAACCTGAAATATCTTTAGCCAGCTTATCCATTTGCAAACCATCTTGATTTAAAAGACTTATTTTATCATCACAATCCGCTTTTATAGTACATCCCAAACCGTCTTTAACAGCAAAAAGCTCTCTTGATGTAGTTCTATAAAATTGAAGATTATTACCACTACTTTTTTGAATTTTGTATGAGTTTTTTACAACCCCTCCCCAAAGAATCTTATATTCTAGATTAGTATCTTTTTTGGCAGTTATTGTTATCTTTATTGGTTTATCTTTATATGCAGTATAGTCTAAATCAACAAATAATGTTTTCTTAGAAAGATTCAAACTAACTCTCTTGATATTCTCAGCAATAGTATCAATACTATATTTAACATCTGCATCAGAAACATCTATAGACTTGATATCAACATTATCACCAATTAAATAAAAAATCGCTTTATTATCATCTAATGATATATCTGTATCACAACTAAAGTCTATAAATCCTTTATAACCACTCTGACTATCAATAAGTTGACAATTAATAGCATACACTAAATTAGAAACCAAAATAAAAATAGATATCAATAAGACAGATTTTAGTTTTAACATATTATTTATCTATATTTGAACCGTTTCAATTCGTTGATTATTAAAATTTTCTATATATATTTTGCTATCAGTAACTATGAATTTTAAACCGTATTTAACTATTATATTCTGGATCTTTTGTTTAGGATATACTACTGGATTTGATATGCTTATGAGCTTTGTATTAGTAGTATATAAGTACTGATAATAATGATCTCCTTCATAGACTAAAATATAGTTGCTATACTGATTCTTTCTAACAATTATTGGAGCATTTTCTACAACTCTATCTAAGTTCACTTGTTTTTTACTAGTATCAAAAGAGTTGCCTAAACCATATACTACAAGTTTATTTCCGATAAAAAGATATAAAAAGCTTTTTGCGAGAGTTCTTGTTGGATCTAATACTTGCACATAAATATTATTATCACTAATCTCCACTCTAGTATCTATGATATCTTTTATTGAAATGATATACCTGCTGTTAGATTGATCATACTCAACATCTTGGACAATTACATTTATATTGCCTGCATTATCTTTGCGCGTAGACAAAATTACTAGACTTGGCATTGACTCATTTGACTGATAATACCAATCTAATGTTACTATATCTTTTGGTGTATCGGTCATTTTGATTGGTGTTGATAAATCTAAGATTGCTTTAGGTAAATTATTTATTAGATTACTAAGCTTAGTTTTGAATATATACAAATGTTGTTTATCATATATTGCTAATAACATTTGCCAACTACCCTTACTAAGTTGCCAACCAATCTTTAAGCTATAGTTTTCAGAAAGATCTAAGTTTTTTAGACTTATTATTTGAACATTTTTGTTCACTGATATTAATAGCCAGTCATATTCTTTCTTAATAAAACCTATATAACCTCGCTCTGTATCACTAATTTGCTCACTTGAATTAAGCCTATAGAACTTCTGTAAACTATTCATTCTGGCAACGTCAATATACGGAACATTGATCGGCACTAATGATGAATCATAATTAATCATTGAGTGATACGGTAATTTTTTATACAAAATCTCCTTGTTTAACATTAATTCATCTCTATAGAAAAGTTTATGTTTTATATCCACACTTATAGCCGCAGGTTGTGAATCATAGAGGTTTATCGTGACATTTCTATTAGAAAATATAGGTTGACTATCTTGTAATGTATTTTCTATATGGTAGCTCCCAAAGCTAGTATCCCCTATAGCAATAACACCTTTTTGAGATATTTCTTGGATATATTGTTGCTCTACTGTCGATGCTATCTCTTGTGATTGCAAACTTTTTATACTTAATAAATTATATCTAACAAGATAGGTAAGACTTGATACAGTAACTAATACCACAAAAGCAAATATCATCGCAGGCATCAATGATGATCCTGTTTTTTTTGTAAAACTTACTAAGCCAAAATAACTCATATTAGCACTACTTTATCATAATATTGATTGTTGGATTGAAACGATATTTTTAGAGCTTTTGCATCTATTTGATCAATATTAGTATCTTGTAATATTTCTTTCCAACTAAGTTTATCTTTATCTAGTATTGCATAAGCCAACTTAAGATTAGAAACACCCTCCACAAGGGGATATGTAACTGCATTGTTATCACCACTTTTAACAAACATATATAAAGAGTAAGTATATTTACCCGGATTCTTTAGATTAGCTACCGCAGCTGTATAAAAGATTTGGATATTTATCTTACCTACATAATCACCTTTATTAAATTCGTTAGTTGGTGCTGAAACCAGCTTAATCGTTTTTGTAGTATTATCAGTTTTTAGTACTTTTACAATATCAATATAATCATTATTACATAGTGCCAAATAATCCCCTTTTTGCCACTGCTGAAAATCTTGTAAATATAAGCTTAAATTTAATGGTTTTTGAGTAAGCTCGCTAGATGAGCTGTCTGTTTTAATCATTAAGTAATTTGTATTTGGTTGATACAAAAATCTTTGTTTAGTATACAGAGACTGTTGAAGAAATCCTTCAATCGACGATATCTTTCCCACTCTAACTGATGAAGTATCATACAAAAATTTAAACTCTTGAGGATTTTCTCCAGTTCGATTTACGTAGGTCTGATGATTATCTCCATATTTACATGATAGTCCAGCATTGATGATAGCATCTGATAATACTTTCTGAGCGGAAATGATTTTTATATTTTGCTCGGTATTAAGCTTGGCTTTGTTGTAACTTTTTTTGATAGAAATATATATATTAACAGCCATTGTAATTACAATAATCGAAATAGTAATACCAACCATAAGCTCAACTAATGTAAAACCCCAAGTAATTCGGTTTCTATAAGTTTGAGCCATATTTGATAATTTCCTTAGCAACACATATATTAAAATCTTTATTTTTAGCGACAAACTTAGTCATTTTAGAATCACTAACTCTTTTCTGAGAGAAATAATCATCGCCAATAGCTTTTGTATTAAATTTACCTGTTAAAATATAAACAGCTATTTTTTTATCTAACTGCTGTATTAGCTGTGTTTTCTTTTCTGCTATTACTGAAGTCGTTATTGATGAGTTTATTATCAAGAATGATGATGATAAAACAAACAAAATCAATCCTGATGAGATTATACTCTCGACCAGAGATACTCCTTTTTGTTTATTCGCCTTATAAAGCTTATACTTAAACATTCAATCATTTTGTTAAGAAAATTTCTGCCATATACTAACATAGCTATTTTTTTAAGTCACTTTTTCAGAGATTTAATTTTAAATATCCTATTTAAGTTCTAAAATAACTTCTTCTAAAGAACCGTTTTCAAAACGATATGGTCGAACGATGAACATTTGTTGCTCCCAAATATCATCTACAGATGGATAGTGCCCGAATAAATTAGTTAATAAGTCAATAACTGTATCTACCAGATATTCAGATAGGTCAACATCTGCTAATCTTTCTATTGCGTACACAGGTGCGTTAGCTTTTATCAAAAACTTATTATTTGCCAAGGTTATCCATGGCTCTTTAACAAGATGGAACTCATCTGAAATTCTACCAATCATTATTGTTAACAAATTATCTAATGTAATAAAGCCTATAAGCTTGTTCTTTTTGTAAACTAATGCAAAGTGTGGTTTACCTTGTTGAAATTTACGTAAAACATCAATCAACTGATCATGATGAGATACTTTCAATATTGGTCTAAGATTCTCTTGTTGTAAGTCATTATCTAAAGCACAAAGAATATCTTTTGTATGAATAACTCCAATAATATTATTTTTATTGCCTTGATAAACAGGATATCTTGTGTACAAGTTTTCTTTAACTACTTCAAGCTTTTCTCTATTTGATAGACTATAATTAATCACAACCATCTCTTCGATAGGTCTCATAGCGTCAATTGCTTGTAAATGCGAAAACTCAACCATCCTAAGTAATATATCCCTATGCTCTTCTGTAAGTGGCTTCTTAAGATGACTACTCTTTAGGATAATTTTGACTTCATCTGTAGTATAACCATATTCAGCCTCTGCTACCGTATCTAACTTAAACAACTTTAGAAGCTTATTCGCTGTAATATTTAGTACCCATATAAAAGGAAACATTAACCAGTAAAATGCATACAATGGTATACACGTCAATAAGGATAGTTTTTCTGTTTGTCTAATAGCCATCGATTTAGGCATAAGCTCACCAATCACTATATGCAAAAATGATATAATCGCGAACCCAGTTGCAAAAGCAATAATTTTTGAGAGACTTCCTGTCACTCCAAAAAACATAAAAACAGGTTCCAAAAGCTCAGAAAAAGCAGGCTCACCAATCCAACCCAAACCTAATGAAGCTAGTGTGATACCAAATTGACAAGCTGAAAGATAAATATCAATATTAGTATGAACTTTATAGAGTATCTTACCTTTTAACCCTTTTTTCTTACTTAAAATCTCAACCTGAGAGCTTCTTATTTTAACTAGTGAAAATTCAGCGATAACAAAAAAAGCATTAAGTAAAACAAAGCCAAAAGCAACAATTAGATAGACAACATTATCGTATTCAATCATTAATATTTCTCTAGTATTTCGCTCTACCTAATACTAGCACACATAAAATAGTATTCAAAAAAAGTAATATGCTCGGCAGCATACATAACATATACAAATAAAAGTCAGTTTGAGAATAAAGTGTAAAAATAGAATAAATAGCTATAGTCAAACCAACCAAAGAAAAGCTTAACTTACCAATATTATCATATATAACTTGCGCCCAACCTTCGACTTTATCAAAGACCTTACTTGTTGGTTTCCAGCCCTGAGGCTTATTTAGATAATAATTTATTTCTGCTTTTATACCACACCAAAATACAAATGAAGACAACATAAACATCGCAATATAAATTTGAGAAACTTTACTTATAAAACTACCTTTTATATCACCGTATAAATAATACCAAACACTTAGTATAAGCAATGGAATAAGTGTCACATTTACTATCGACACAAAAGCTATATTATTTCTTGGGAAAATAACCAATAATAGTGCAAATATTGGAAAACCTGAAGCTACAACCTTAAATAGTAAATATAACATATCAAGCTTCACTCTAAAATTTAGATTAGATGAGCTTATAATATTTGACATATATTTATGCATTACTTGCATACCACCAAAAGACCATCTTAACCACATTTTCTCAAACTCTTTGAGAGATGTAGGAACCCACTCTCCTGTTTTAAGAAAAATAGGCTTACTATTAAATCCTGCTTCATAACACCTAAATCCAGCCGCAATATCTTCTGTAACCATAACTTGAGATTTATAATATTCTTCCCATTTAGATGTTGCTTGTAACGCTTGTTTACTCCAAATACCATTGTGCCCTTGATAATTACAATAGCCATATTTACCTACAAACTCATTAAAATAGCGAATTGTATTTTGGAAAATACTAGCGACCTTAGTAACTAAATTAGTACTATAGTTAGTACTTTCTATCAAGAAACTAACAAAACCAAGTCTATTATCTTTTTTAAACTCTGGTAACCCTACTTTTAATGCACTTTGAGGTAAAGTCGAATCAGCATCCAAAAACAATACATAATCAAAATTAATATGTTGCATTGCAATATCAAGATTGCGTGGTTTAAAACCCTCTGTACCATTTCTATGGATAAACTTACAACTTATACCATCTTGCATATTATGCTTGTTAACATAACCTTGCCAATTCAAGAAGTCTGAATGATCTAAATCACTGTTATCAACTATTATTATCTCGATTTTATCAGCAGGATAATCAAGTTGATATGCCGAATCAAAAGTTAATTTACAAACATCAAAAGGTTCATTACGTGTGGTTATAACGACAGAGCACCCTAGTTCTTCATCAGTTTCCTCAAACTTTTTATTTTTACCGAAAAGACTATCAATGAAACAATGAATGCTCAAAATAATTCTATAACCAAGTAAAAAGAAAGTAGGTAACAATATACACAATATCAACATTGATACAAATGGATGAGAGTTATAATCAACACTCAATATCGCGCATGTAGTAAATACAACAAACACAAAACTTAACAATACATATATTATCGTTATAAGATTTAACTTGCGAGACTTAGATGTCACGAATAGATAGACAACAAAACAACACAAAAAAGATAGTAGCGCTATACTTGCAAGAGTCTCACCAACTTGTGAAAGACCATAAAGAACTAGTAAAGCTGCTATAAGAGATAACAGTTTTTTCATAAAAAATCATAGAATCCAAATGATGAGAATTTTACTCCAAAAAAGTACCACTAACAATAAGTAATTATAATGATTGTTTATATTTTTGATATTCTAACTGCACAGATTCTTCTGGCTTCGAGGTTAATAAACTAAATACCACTATACATATACTACTCAAAGCGAATCCTGGAACCATAGCATAAACCTTAAACCAGCCACCTAAATGACCAAATAGTGGCCAAACTAAAACTGTCAATGAACCCACAAGGATTCCGGCAATAGCACCATTTTTATTCATCCTAGACCAAAATAATGAAAATATCACTACTGAACCAAATGAACTACCAAGACCCGCCCAAGCAAAACCTACCAAATTCAAAATACTCGTCTCAGGATTATATGACAAGATAATTGCAAATATTGCCACTAATAATACTATCAAACGACTTACATTCAAAAGCTCTCTATGAGAGGCATTCTTTCTGATAAACTTAGCATATACATCTACCGAAAAAGCACTAGATAATGATAGCAATTGTGCAGATGATGTACTCATCACCGCTGATAGTACAGCTGCTAATAGTACACCCTCCATCCAAGGGTTAAAAAACACTGATGATAATTTCAAAAATACAGATTCTGGATTAGCTAAACTATCACTATAGTATGCAGCACCAAGTATACCTACACAAGCGGCTCCTATTAATGCCAATATCATCCATGTCATACAAATCCACATAGCTTGCGAAGTCTTGTTCGGATCTTTTATTGCCATAAATCGCACAATAATATGAGGCTGACCAAAGTATCCTAATCCCCACGCAAGTAATGACACTATAGTGATCAAAGGAACTCCAGAGGTTACATCAAAGAAACCATCCACTTTTATATTTGATAACGCAGCTGAAATATCTGTACTGCCTAAATTGAAATAAACAACTGCTGGTACAATCAACAAAGCTAAAAGCATCAAAGTTCCTTGAAAGAAATCTATCCATGATATTGCTAAAAAACCACCCACACATGTATAGACAAATATAATCGTCGCTGTTAGTAATAAAGCCTCATGATAGGAGATACCAAACATTGAGCTAAACAACACTCCTCCAGAAACAAATCCCGCTCCTGTATAAATAGTGAAGAAAATAACAACTACTACTGCTGTCAATGATCTTATTGTACCTTTATTATCATGAAATCTATTTTCAAAATATGCTGGGATTGTTATGGAGTCCTTAGCAATTTCCGTATAAATACGTAACCTTCTAGCGATAACACCCCAGTTAACAAAAGCTCCTAAGGATAAACCTAATGGCAACCATATTTGGTTAAAACCAGAAACCATAAAAGCCCCTGGTAGAGCTAACAGTAACCATGATCCCATATCTGAAGCGCCGGCACCTAATGCTGCTATTGGCGCACTTAAGGATCGACCTCCTAACATATAATCCGAAACTTTTTTCGTTTGAAAATACGAATATATTCCGATGCTAAATACAATTAGAATATATATTACAAATGTAACCCAAAGTATGCTATTTTGACTCATTACCTAATGACTATTTTAAAAACACATTCTATAAACTTAACATTTTCAAATGCTATTTGAAAGTTTTACAACAGAAGTTTAAATTAGAGATTCTCTTGACAAAGTATTTTAAAATACTAATTTAATAATATTTACTAGCAAGTTAAATAAAAGAAAATTAAAATATTCAGATGATTATTAAGACATGAATTTTTCGACACCATCTTTAAAATCAAAGCTATGCTCTGCGGTAATATGTCTAACAGTCTTGGTTGTTGAACGCATAACTACACTATGAGTAACAGCATATGAGCCTCTACGAGTACTGTTAACTCTCTTAACACCTCTAAGCATATTACCATCTGTAACACCTGTAGCTGCAAAAACAATATCTCCAGATGCTAAATCATCAATATCATATTTTTTATTAAGATCTGTTATACCTAACCTATGAGCTCTTTGGACTTCTTCATCACTATGAAACTCTAATCTAGCCTGCATTTGACCGCCAAGGCACTTAAGAGCAGCTGCAGAAAGAACTCCTTCAGGAGCTCCTCCGGTACCTATAAAAACATCTATACCGGAGCCTTCTGTAGCTGTAGAGATAACTCCAGATACATCACCATCATCAATAAGAACAACTCTAGCACCACATTCACGTGCTTCTTTAATGATGTGTGCATGACGAGGTCTATCCATAGTACAAACAACTAGTGCAGACATGTGTACACCCTTAAACTCAGCTATTCTTCTTAAATTTTCTGTAACAGAATCATCCAAATCGACAATACCTTTAGGAGCACCAATACCTCCAACTGCAATTTTTTGCATATATACATCAGGTGCATTTAAGAATCCACCTTTATCAGCTACTGCTAAAACTGTAAGAGCATTTGGACCACCCTTAGATGTTATAGTCGTACCTTCTAACGGATCTAAAGCTATATCAACCTCACACCCACCAGAGCCGACCTTTTCACCGATATATAACATCGGCGCTTCATCTAACTCACCTTCACCAATAACAACAGTACCATCGATTGCCACTTCATTTAGTGCTTTTCTCATTGCATCAACTGCTGCTTGGTCTGCAGCAATTTTATCACCTCTACCCATCTGACTCCATGATGCTAGAGCTGCTAGCTCAGTAACTCTTACTGCCTCTAGTGCCACATTTCTATTCATTTGCTTTGATCCTTTTTGTTTTATAGTTTATCTACAATTGGTATAAGAAATTTTTCTATTTCATCTTTTAACTGTATAAGCTTACCATGAAAAAAATGCCCAACCTCGTTCATTTTAACCAATGTCAACTCAGATTTAACTGTTTTAAGAGTAAAATCAAAAACAGAATTAGGGTTTACAGTATCATCATCTATACCTTGGATGACTAACCATGGAAGATTCTTAGGCTCATCAAATTTAGTCAAATCAAATCTATCAACTGCTGGTGCTATAGTTATTAAACCCACAACATTATCCATCTTATTTAAACTCATATATGCTATGGCTCCACCAAATGAAAATCCACACAATATGATTTTTTTAAAGTGAGTATTTTCCCTAATCCAATCACAGACAGAAATCAGATCCTCTAACTCACCAGCCCCATCTCCGTACTCTCCTTGACTATCCCCAACTCCTCTATAGTTAAATCTATACGACTCAATATTAAGTGTTTTCATAGCTCTAGAGATAGTAGTTACAACCTTATTGTGCATACTACCTTGATATAGTGGATGAGGGTGGCATACTACAGCCACGACTTCTTGACTAGCATCTTTGACTTTATCATAGGCTGCTTCAATCCGGCCAGCCTTACCTTGAATAAAAAAAGTGTTCATAATAACTAAAACTATGACTCTCTTGAAAGATCACAATCCTCTAATTTTATCAGTTTCGTTTTTTTAATAAACTTATATGCAAAATATAGTATCACAAATGCAAAGAAACCTACATAAGTTGATAGAAACTCAATTATAACACTCGACCAACTTCTACCTTCCATTGTCAGCATAGTTACACCTTGCCCAACTATAACAACAGAAACCAAAATTAATGCGATAATAGGTGCCCAAGGAAAAAACTTAGCGACAAAAGGCAAATCACTTAGACTCTTTCCTTGCTTGATATATGCTCTTCTAAAACGATAATGACTCAGAGCAATTGTAAACCATGCTATAAATCCAGCCAAACTTGATACATTAACTAACCATGTAAAGATCTGTCCGCTACCAACAAATGACACAAAGAAAAATGAACTACCAATTAAAGCTGTAATTAAAAGAGCAATCATTGGCGTGCCTTTTGAATTAGTAGTAGCAAAAAATTGTGGTGCTTGCTTAATTCTACCTAAATGCCATAAAACTCTAGTTGCACTGTACATACTAGCATTACATGCCGATATTATCGCAGTAAGAATAATCACATTCATAATAGTAGCTGCTGAGCTTAAGCCAACGCTCTCAAAAACAATCGTAAACGGACTAACCGAAATATCATCTCCAGCACTAGACTGTATCAAAGAAGGATTATTATATGGAATCAAGAAACTAATTATCACTACTGCTAATATATAAAATATAAACAAACGCCAAAAAGTTTGTTTAATAGCCTTAGGAATAGATGTATCAGGATCTTTAGCTTCACCAGCTGTCACACCTATAAGTTCACTCCCTTGAAATGAAAATCCCGCAATCATAAATACAGAGATAAATCCCCACCAGCCATTATGAAATGGTGCATCGCCTATACGCCAATTTTCAAAACCTACACTGCCATGATTTCCAACCATACCAAGAATCGATAAGAAACCGACAATAATAAATATAATAACTGTTGAAACTTTGATAAATGATAACCAATATTCAACCTCACCGTACACTTTCACTGAGAATATATTCAAAGCAAATACCAGTACAAAGAAAAATGCACTCCATAATAATATAGAGCTTCCTGGAAACCAGTACTGCATAATTATCGCAGCCGCAATTACTTCTGTTGCTACAGTTATCGCCCAGTTAAACCAATAACTCCAACCTGTACTGAAACCCAAAGCAGGATCAACATAACGAGTTGCATATTCACAAAATGTTCCACTAACAGGACTATGAGCAGCCATCTCACCAAGACTAGCCATCAAAAAATAAACCATTACAGCAATTATAATATATGCTAAAACCGTACCACCAGGTCCTGCATCTGCTATGGCTCCACCAAGTGCTACAAATAAGCCTGTACCTATACAGCCACCTAAGGCTATCATTGACATATGTCGAGTATGTAATCCACGTTTGAGCTTTTGTGACATCTACTATTTCTCTCCCCAAAGGCATTGTTAAAAATTCGAAGAATCAAAAGTAAAAACTTGCTCTTCACTATTACGGTTGGTATCTAAGGAGTTTTAAGATTTTTTAAAAGCGATGAAATCAATAGAATATTAGAGACGTATTTGTCTACGTTCTAAATATTCCAAATCTTAGCCATAAAAATAAAACCTAAATCCATAATGCTACTCCAACCAATATCTTCAATTTTCAATTATGTATGTTTATGACCTATAAATCAATGTTATTTTTGCCGATACATAACCGCATAAACGATCCATGTGCATATATAGACAAATATGCCACAGAACACCACATCACTAAAGAAATGCCCTCCTTGAGCTATTCTCATCAACCCTAAGCCACCTCCAGCAAATATTGCAGCGGCAAACACTATAGCTTTTTTTCTACGTGTAGCTACTAATGGCATAAAGGCAAATATCCAAAAGCCCATTGAAGCATCTCCACATACAAAAGAGCAGTTTTTATCACATTGTGATGATATTACAAATGGTGGCTGAAATACTTTATCGCCATTAAACTCTTGTACCATAACAGGTCTAGGCCTACCCCAATGATCTTTGAATACATAATTAACAACCAAACCAGGACCGACCCAGAGACACACAGCTACAAAAAATATCGCTTTCCTATACTTAATCTTGAATTTATCAATAAAAAGTGAACCTAATAGGAACAAAATAACAGCTATAGAGAAAAATATCGGAAAAAACCTTGCAAACCAATGCAAAAAGCCTAAAAAACCATCATATCCACCAATAAATTGGTGCACAGATAAGTTATAGAAATGACTCGCTATTTGTATATCAAGATGTGGAAATATTAGAAAAAATATCCACGCAAAAAAACAAACTATAAATCCTAAAATAATATGAAATCTAGCCAAATCTTGCCCCTTTAAACCTTAAGCTCAATAAATTAGTAGTATAGTCTAACATTTTTAGAGTTTTTTTTGTTAGAATTATGAATTGGTTTTTATCATTAAATTTTAAACATTTTATAAAACTATGGCTGACAACAATATAAATAAAACAAATCATGCGATAGGTAGACTAAAGATAACTCTTATAGTTATATTGACTGCCATAATAATTTATCTTTTCATAGCACTATTTAGCTTTAATATAAATGATCCAGGCTGGAGCAGTATATCTTCTGAGACTACAATCAAAAACTACGCTGGTCCAGTTGGAGCATACATATCCAGTTTTATACTCGCAATTTTTGGAATTATTGGCTTCATTCTGCCTTTTCTACTTATCGATTTTGTCAGAATCCTACTTCTAAAAAGAAAACAAGAAAGCCTAAGCTACTTGATGTTTACAATCAAAACAATTGGTATTATTACTTTTATACTTTCTTGCTGTGGATTATCTGAGCTTTACCTAAACTTTTTTAATTACTGGGTACCTCAGCGCTCTGGAGGAATATTAGGATATGAAACCGCAAAATTTATTATAAAATACTTAGGCACAGTAGGTGGCTCTTTCACACTACTGATAACATTGTCTATCGGCTTAATACTATATTCAGGCACTACATGGATATATATTTTCAAAAATATAATAATGTTTTTAGGTCGAGCTCTAAACTACTTAACAAAAGCTAGACCTAAAGATGATAAAGATATTCCAGACATAAATGGTTTTGATGCTTTTGAGGGACAAACGACTACAACAAAGAATCTTGAAAAAAACAACTCTCAAGAAGCCTCTATTAGCTTAAGAAAAGATGAAAACTCTAAAAAGGATGATATCTTCCGTGATGTTTTAGAAAGTACTAAAGTTGATAATGAACTATCATTTAAAGATCCTAAAAAAGAATCCAGCACAGATATACATGAAGAAACTATCTCGGAACTTGATATTGATTTTGATGACAACGAGGATAGCAATCTGTTTGATTCAGAGTCGACTTCACCACAAATGACCAAGGAAGATTTAAGAGCAATCACCCAAACTCAACCTATTATTAAACCTTTAAAAAAAGCAAATTTACCATCATTAGATCTATTAACTGAACCTGAACCTAAGCAAACTGTTATTTCTCAAACACAACTTAATGAAACATCATCTTTACTTGAACAAACACTAAATGACTTTAATATAAATGCTAAGGTTGTTGCTGCTTATCCTGGTCCTGTAATTACCAGATACGAGATAGATTTAGCAAGAGGTACAAAAGTTAGCAAACTTACCAATATTGCTCAAGACTTAGCTAGAGCCTTATCAACTACAGCTGTTAGAGTTGTAGAAGTAATCCCTGGTAAGCCTTATGTAGGTTTAGAATTACCAAATCCAACTAGACAAATGGTACGCATCAAGGAAGTACTTGCCTCACCTGAATTTATAAAATCAAAAGCCCCTACCCTAATGGGGATAGGTGTTGATATATCCGGTAAGCCAACATTTGCTGAGCTTGCTAAAATGCCTCATTTACTAGTAGCTGGTACAACCGGATCAGGTAAATCTGTTGGTGTAAATGCGATGATTCTTAGCATGCTATACAAGTGTAGTCCTGATGAGCTTAAGTTTATTATGATTGATCCTAAGATGCTTGAGCTTTCTATCTATGATGGCATACCTCACCTACTAACACCAGTTGTTACAGATATGACAGAAGCTGCTAACTCTTTGCGTTGGTGTGTTAAAGAGATGGAGCGTCGCTATGCGCTAATGTCTGCTGCTGGAGTTAGAAATATCGCATTACTCAATGACAAAATTGAGCAGGCAGAAAAAGCTGGCAGACCTCTCAAAGACACAATGTTTATCAAAATGAATCCAGAAAGAGCTCACGAGGCTCCAACTCTTACAAAAATGCCATACATTGTAGTTGTTGCAGATGAGTTTGCCGATATGATTATGGTTGTCGGTAAAAAAGTTGAGGAACTAATTGCAAGACTTGCTCAAAAAGCTCGTGCTGCGGGGATTCATATCATTCTAGCAACTCAAAGACCTTCTGTTGATGTTGTGACAGGACTAATCAAAGCAAATATTCCAACAAGAATGTCATTCCAGGTATCTTCAAGAATTGACTCTAGAACAATCCTTGACCAGCAAGGTGCTGAGCAACTTCTTGGACAAGGCGATATGCTCTATTTAAAGCCCGGCTTTGGAGCTCCTATGCGTATTCATGGTGCCTTTGTTGATGATAATGAAGTACATAGAGTAGTAGAGTCATGGAAGGAGTATGGCGAGCCTGACTATGTACAAGATATTTTAGAAGCCTCTGAGGATGCTGATAATGGCAGTGGGGGCTCTGGTAGTAGTGGAGATAGTGAAGACCCTTTATACAACGAAGCTGTTGAAATTGTTATCAAAACACAAAAGGCATCTATATCGGCAGTCCAGCGCAAATTAAAGATAGGCTATAACCGCTCTGCAAGATTGATGGAAGAAATGGAAGAAAACGGTATTGTTTCTGAAATGAACCAAAACGGCATGCGTGAAGTTTTAATTAAAAGAGACTCTTAAATGAAAAAAATAGTTTTACTCGTTACTCTTGTATTTAGCATCAACTATAGTTTTGCTAATGCTAGTGATGATCTTATAAATAAAATCAAAAACATTCACTCAATGAGCGCAAGCTTTGATCAAAAACTCATTAATGGTGGAAGAGCTAGTGATAATATTAGCTCAAAAGGCTATATGAGTTTAAAAAAGCCTAAGTTCTTTAGATGGATAACTACTTCTCCTAATAATCAAGAAATCATCTCAAATGGATCAAAGCTTTGGATCTATGATGGCGACTTAGAACAAGTCATCATAAAAAAAGTATCTAACAATATCGCACAGTTCCCTTATCTTATTTTGCTTTCTAAAAACACTGACAATATAAATAAACTATTTACTGTTAGAGAACTAGATAAGAACACATACCTACTAAAACCAAAAAATGATCAAATGATTGATAGTATACAAATTAAATTCTCTGATAATGAAAACCTTGAATACCTAGCTATATCTACTTCTTTAAATCAATTTACTAAAATCTCTTTCTCAGATCTAAAAACCGATATTGACATAGATAATACTAAATTTGATTTTGACATTCCTAAAGATACTGATGTAATTGATGAAACTAAAGATTGATAGTTTTATTTTATATACTTCTTAAATATCACTCCGAAAAAAAGATAGTAGTAAATAGCTAATAATACTGGTAAGGAAGTAATCCACACAAAAGATAGTATCTGAGCTAAACTATGCACCCTGATAACATCTAAAAATTTAAAAAATATTGTCGAATTTTGCACTCTAGCGAACACATAACTATAAATTGCAATAACAATAAAAAAAGTTATAACAAAAACAATTAGTAGCAATATTTTTATAAAAAAATTCTTATTTAACATTATTTCATATCCTAGCTTTTAGTTAACCAACAATCTTACAAGCAACACTTTTAAAACCATAAAAATCAGCATACGCTTGATTATTATAAAGATCTTTATTAGGTGTAATATCATCAATAAAAACAGTTGGTGATATATAATCAACTATACACGGTAATGTTGGATCAGTAACTCCGGAGTGTTGGTATTGAGCCACTAAGACATTACGCTTTTGCTCGAAGTTATAAAAAAACAAACTCATACTAAATATTAAATATAATTGTGCTACCAACAATAACACAAATATCGGACTTAGCTTTTTGAGAGCTGCATATAGTTTAATAACAAATAAACCACTATGACTATAAATTTGCATATAAGCAGCCATAAAAAATATCGCATAATAAATAAGTAATACTCTTTGATTTAGATCGTATGACTTTGCCACTGGCACTAATACAAACAGTGATAATACAAGTGCTGCAGAATATACAACTACTGATAGTTTTTTGAAATTTTTATTAGTGAAAGCTAATATTAAAAAGATCACAATCATAATCAACAGTATAAGCGTATACTGTGGCGTAAATATTAGCTCACTTATCAAGCGAGTAACATTTTGCAATAGTGACGACTGAACTCCTGATGATAAATGATCCAGCCTTGCATAGTTTCCAGGTGCTGTTATTAATACAATCCCTCCGATTCCACACGCTACAAAAAAAGCAACAATCGTATCATTTATAACTTTCTTTGTAAGCACTCTTTCAAAAAAGTATGCTAGACAAAGTAAAATACTGACACATACAAATATCTCATTATATAAACCAATAATCGATCCAATAAATAAGCCAAGCAACATACTATTTTTATTTTTGACTATGGAGAAATAGTATAAAACAGTAAGTAATATTAATCCCCAAAAGTACTGAATAGCTCCTGTTTTCCATAGGATATTTGCCATAAATCCTGTCTGATAAAAGACAAAAACAAAGAAAAAACTATATATAACAAAATCTTTAGATAATATTCTGCCTCTATCATAAGTGATTATTTTGAAAGTCAGCAACATAAATATATAAAACGCTATCGAATTAACCACATTGACTATAAATAGCGACAAAGTTATATATGTTTTACTCATCAAGAAGTAGATTAAAGCCTGAGCAGAAACTCTGCCTGTCCACGTAAAATAATCAGCCTGAATAGAGTGAACCATAATTATTAACCCTTTTGCTAGGGTATCTGTATTAGCTCTACCAAAATCATCTGCCCTCATTGGTTGCAGATAATTTAAAAGCAAAAAAAATGCAACTATAAAAACCGATATAATAGCGATAATAAAATACTTCTTTTTCATAACTTACTAATAATCAAAAAGATACACAAATATACTCTAAGTGTATTATATTTGAGATGCTAATAAAAGCTGATTGTAAATGTAGAACTGACTAATTGTGTAAAGTTACTTTTGCAAAAAAACTAACCATCAAGAAAATCTGTTTTAGGCTTAGCTTCTCTTTTGTAGATATTTCTATGCTTTAATATTTCTTTTTTTTGCGATTCTGACTTCTGTGGGTTAGCTTTATCGAATTCCTGTAAAAACTGATCTATTTCACTCACATAAGCTCTATCTTTTTTGTTATCGAACAAGTGAGCCAAACGCAATATAAGCTTCATCATACGACGACTTCTCCTAAAATACTAAATATAAATTATCTTGTAGCTTGTGTGTAATTATACTAAACTAAACATCAAAGTCATATATAAAACATTAAGCTTTTAAGTATTAGCAGATTATGTTGAGTCAAAAACCAAAGATAATTGGTATATTCTTAATGTTTTTAAGCATCACTATGCTTAGTCCATTATTAGTTGACTACATATATGCCGAAAAAAATGCTTATCCTTATATTTTAAGCTTTGCTGTGACCTTTTCTTGTGGCTTCTTTTTGTGGTTCATCTCTAGAAATACGCAAAAGAAACTTTCTAACAGAGATGGTTTTTTAATAGTAACATTAGTTTGGATGTTTGTGACCGTATTTGGTGCCATTCCCTACATGTCCTTTCCGGGCTTAAACCTCTCATTCACTGATGCTGTATTTGAATCAGTCTCTGGCTTTACAACTACAGGCGGTACCGTAATTGAAGGACTAGACAAACTGCCACACAGTATACTATTTTATCGTCAACAAACTGAATTTTTTGGCGGTATGGGGATTATCGTTTTATCAGTTGCCATCTTACCACTTTTAGGTGTAGGTGGTATGCAGCTCTATAAAGCTGAAATATCTGGACAATGGAAAGATGACAAAATCGCTCCAAAAATTTCAAGTACTGCCAAAGCTCTATGGCTAGTATATCTATTGCTAACATTCTTATGCTTTATTTCTTATTTATTAGTTGGTGTAGATCCTTTTAATGCCATATGCTATACATTCTCTACCGTATCTACAGGTGGTTTTGCACCTTCTGATTCAAGCATGGCTGACAAGCCTTTTGGAATGATTTTAGTTTGTGGAATCTTTCTTTTCTTGGGAGCTACTAGTTTCAAAGCTCACTATATAGCTTTATCGAAATTCAAAATAAGCCACTATTTCAAAAATATTGAATTTAAAGCATACTTTTACTTCGTATTTTTTGCTTCTTTCATAGTGTGTATAACTATGATTGCTCATACTGATGACTTGTCAAATGTCTTTAGTATAGTTACAAATAGTGTTTTTCAAGTTATATCAATATCTTCAAGTGCCGGCTTTGTTTCTGACACAAACTATTATTTATGGCCTAGTTTCTTACCAATAATGCTAATGTTTATCGGAATAATTGGTGGTTGTGGTGGCTCAACTGCCGGCGGTTTGAAAATGATTCGTGCCATTCTTTTTAAAGAAAAAGCTATCCTAGAGGCTAAAAGAGTAATCCACCCTCAAGGAGTCTTCACTGTTAAACTTGGAGACATTCATATATCTGAACAAGCTTTAAATAGAGTTTCTGGATTTATTTCTGTTTATATCATAATCTTTGCCGGTGGTTGGTTAGCGCTACTAGGTTGTGGCTTAGATGTAACCACAGCATTCTCTACTATCGCAACAACACTATCGAATGTCGGTCCAGGATTAGGAGAAATTGGTTCTAACTTCAAAAGCTTACCTAAGGAAGCTCTATGGATATGTGACTTCGCAATGATTGCAGGACGTCTTGAGATATTTACAATCCTAGTACTATTCATGCCAGATTTTTGGAGAAAATAATACTACTACAAACCTCCTGAAGCAGCTAAGTAAGATAGATTTCCTACCTTATCATATTCAACATTATTAGCATAAACGACAATCTTATAGTCAATATTTGAGTCTTCACCTTTACACTCTAATTTCAGTAACTCATTACTGCCTGATAAGTATGATACAAAAGAACTAGTTTTGGTAATCTCTTCTTTTTTACCTTCTTTATCCATAGTATAAGTAAACTTACAACCATAATTATCACCAATATATACATTAACCAAAAACTCAGTAGGCTTTTTATCAAGAATGTTATAAATACCACTAGGAGTATTTTCAAACTTAAAACCGTATATATTATAAGCTGTCTGTTTTTTCTTTGAATGACCATGCTTTATAATCGGAAGTACTTGCCCTTGATAGCCATCACCGGTAGTAGAACAGCCACTCAAGAGAAATGATACAGATAGAAGCAACACTACCAAAAACTTTCTAGAAAAAAATATTTTTATCATACTGTCAAATAATCAGATTTGATAATTCATGAATAAAAGAATAAACCTAAAAGGCAAAAGAGGCAATAATTTACAGTGATTTTAAAAACTTATTCTTCAGTGTCTACTTTTTCTTCTTGCTGCTGTTTTTTGTACTCGTAATAGTCTTTCATAGTCAAGCCCTTTGCCCTAAACTCGGCTTTCTCAGCGATTTCATCAAGACGCTTTTTAGAATACTCAACGTGTTCAGGAGAGTAATCTTCAACTGGTTGACCCTGTAGATTAAATCTTTGCTTGAGTTCGAAAACAGCCTTATGATAGCGCGTATCACCAACATAACGACGTAATACATTTCTGAGAACCATTTTATCTACTGGAGCAAAATGCTCATTTTGATAAATTATTTCTATTTCTTCACTTATACCGATTTTAAGTGGCTTCTTATTGATCGGATCGAAACATTTAGGAAAACGAAGACACAACCACTTGAACAGTTTTGCTTCTTCTTTTTGTCTTTCTTTCTCAACATCAACAGTTATCACAATTTCTTGAGCATCTTCTAATTGAGGATTCTGCAATTCATCTACTGTTTTATTATTTATTCTATGACCATACTGTGGAATACGAATAAAAGAAGTATCTCTTTCTTCAACTTTTTTAGCAGGAGCTTTTGGAATATTTTTACTTTTAGAAATATTCTTATCTCTAGCTTGTCTCATTCTAGAAGTCTTTTCTTCTATTTTAGACGACCCACCTAACAGTGATTGTAACAATGAAAAATCGTTTAATTTATTTCTACCTTCAGACATTTCTTTATTTTATTAATAGTTATATAGGGTAAACCCTGTGTATAGTTGGTTTATATCGTACTACAAAACTATTATATTTAGCAAGCAATAAAACATCAGTAATATTTTTTTTAACATCAATATGAATTAATATTGACAATTTTTATAAATTACATATAATAAGTTTCATCTTTTGTGGCTATGTAGCTCAGTTGGTTAGAGCACAGCATTCATAATGCTGGGGTCACTGGTTCAAGTCCAGTCATAGCTACCACAAGTTTTCCCCTAGACTAAATACTTGTTAACTCCATATACTCACATGGGACTAAATTACATAAACAATTTTATAGTAGAAAATAGTATTCACTAATATCACAAATTCAATTTGAACTTTGCAAAATAGCAATACCGATATGGTAATATTACTTCTCTATATATATTTTTCATTCATGAAATACTAATATGCAATAATTATATTTTAAAAAAATTAAATATCTTTAACCGCAGACAAGGCACTTATCATTTCTGAAGTTAGATTGTTGAAGCCTTTTGGTGAGTTTGGTGTAAAGATCACATTTGATTTGCCAGATTTCGTCATATTCTCTAATGTATCTAAATATTGATACATCATTACTAGAGATGAAATATATTCAGAAGAAATATTTCCACCCGTACCTTCTTTAACATCTTCTATAGACACACGCAAACCTCTTGCTATTGCCTTACGCTGCTCTGCTATACCTTCACCAAGTAGCTTCATTGACTCTTTTTGCCCTTCTGCTTCTTTGATTTTGATAAGCTTCTCAGCTTCTGCTTTTGCTTTTGTAGCCTCAAGCTGTCTTTGCGCGGCATTGATCTCATTCATCGAACGTTTAACATTTTCCTCAGGATTGATATCAACAACTAATGACTTAATTATCGTATATCCATAAGTACTCATCTCTTCTGATAACTCTTTTTTAATATCTAGTGCTATTGCATCTTTATTTTCAAAAGACTCATCCAAGCTCATACGCGGCAATGATGATCTAATCACATCAAAAACGTATGACTCCATTTGAGCTCTAGCATTCGTTAGTTTATAAAAAGCATCTACAGCCTTCGACTCTTCAACTAAAAATTGTACCGATACTTTCATATGCACAAATACGTTATCTTTTGTTTTTGTCTCTGCAACGATATCAAGTTGCTGAACTCTCAAACTAACTCTACCAGCTATTCTCTCGATAAAAGGTATTCTAAAGTTAAGTCCTGCTCGTTGGATTCTCACAAACTTACCAAATCTCTCTATTATATTTACAGACTGAGTCTCAACTATACTTATTGAGAAAGCCAGTAAAAATATAGAAATTATTACCAAAAATATTAAAAAAACATAAACATCTCCCTATATTACATAAATTATGACTGTGGAAAATCCACTATTATATTATAGTTATTCTCACTATCTTTTTGCCAAACAAGTAAATCATGCCCTGAAGCAACTTTGCCATCAGAACTTGTCCAAATAAACTTTAATATGACTAGCTGATTATTTTCATCAAGGTTTCTACAATACTCATAGTTAAGTTTTAACTTACCCATATCTCTTTTACCAGTTTTATTTGCAGCAAATCCATCAACGTAATGCTTTAATACAGCATCTTTAGTTGTATAAGGTTTACCTCCGCTCATATACATAAAATCATCACTATAAAAGGAAACTACTTTTTCAAGATCTGCAGAATCCCAAGCTTGCTCCATTTGCCTAGCTTTAGCTCTTATTGAATCAAAGCTTTTATCACTACAATCCATAGCAGTTGCACTCAAAGCAATCAACATTGTAGATATCATTATAAATATTTTCTTCATATATACTCCTAGTCTAAAAGTGATAATACTGTCACATCTTTTGTTAAAATCTTAGGGCGTTCCTCAAATGGTCGAAAACACTCAAAATGTAATACAATCTTATGAGGCACTTTTCTAAATTTCTTAGTAAGTTTAAGTTTAAAATTATCCATACCGCCCCATTTTGAATTTTCAACATCAATACTCTCATGAGAGTAACCAGTATCATCTACATAATCATAATCCGGTGGGATAAGAAACCATCTGTATCCATCTATTGAATCCACAGGCAACTCGATATTAAAAGTATATTGTTTACTATCTAGAACAATAGGTTTTGTATATATCTTATCTATCTCAGCCTGAGTCATCTCTGCCAGCCCAAAATATGGAAAAAACAACAAAAGCACTAATATTCGATACATTCTCAAAGTATAAAATCACGACCCATATAAGGTAATTATATACACAAAAGCTGACTAAATGCATAACTTTGTATCAATCAGTATATATGCTATATCCTAATGACTTAGATTTTGTAGATATCTATATTTCTAGGTATTTTGGGTATATAATTACTGCTGTTATAAATCATAATAGTTTTAAATAAAATGGCTTTAGAAAAATTTGAACTTGAATTAGTTTCTTTTAAAGATATCACTGATAATGTTAGACACTTTGCATTTAAAAGAACTGATGGTAAACCTCTTAACTTTATCGCAGGACAATTCATTACCTTTTTACTTACTGATGAAGAAGGCAATCTTAAGCGTAGAAGCTATAGCTTAGGCTCCCTACCTACTGACAATATGCTTTTAGAAATAGGTATCACTTATGTAAAAGGTGGTATTGCAACTGATACGTTCTTCAATATGAAAGTTGGTGATACAGCACCAGCTATGGGGCCTGCTGGTAGACTTGTCCTAAAGGATGAGCAAATAAACAAACTAGTTCTGGTTGGTACTGGTACTGGTATCGTCCCGTACAAATCGATGTTCCCAGAACTACTAGAGAAAGCTGATAACACTGAAATTCATATTCTTCTAGGTGTTCAATATCGTAAGGATGCTCTTTATCAAGATGAATTTGTAGAGTTTGCGAAGAAGCATCACAATATTCATTTTAAACTTTGCCTTAGTAGAGAAACACAAGATCTTAAAGATTATGAAATCTCTGGATATGTACAAAATCAATTTGATACTATAGGACTAAATCCAGAGACTGATGTTGTTTATGTTTGTGGTAATCCTAATATGATCGACCAATCTTATGAGATGCTGACAAATGCTGGTTTCAATCCTAAAAGCGTACGTAGAGAGAAATACATTTCTTCTAATTAAACTTGATACTGTGGATAATTTAAGCTACAATCTCTGAGCTATTCTAATAAGGGATATGGTGCTTAGATGAGATAGTCTAAGTGGCGATGTCAGATTATAAATATAAGGAAACTATAAAAATGAGACAAGAAATTCATCCTAAATATACTGAAGTGACAGTAACTTGTAGTTGTGGAAACACTTTTGTTACTAAATCAACTATCGGTAAAAATGATTTAAATATTGATATTTGTTCAGAATGTCACCCATTCTATACAGGTAAGCAAAGAATCGTTGATACAGCTGGTCGTGTTGATAAGTTCAAGAAGAGATTCGGTGGTATTAAGAAAGTATAATTGTACTTTACTTATATCAAAATATCTAAACCAGCTTTATGCTGGTTTTTTTATACCTAATGATTTACAAATAATAAAGACAATCGTAGTTTAAGATAATTAATAACATCCTTTTGATGATTCATAATATCGACTAATATATTCATCTAAAGATATATTATCACTTGTCACCAATTCTTTTTCTGTAACTATTGATGTAGAAACTTGATTTTGTAATTTAGACTTAACATCTGCAGATAGTTTATAGCTTCTAAATTCTTGAGATACTTTTTGAGATACATCCAGTGCAAAATCTTTATATCCTTGCTTTTGTGCAATTCTAACTATTTTAGCGGATGGAGTTTTACTAACATCTAAAACTTTCTGCTTCTCTAGTTTTACAGCTTCTAGATACTCTAGTGGCATGTTACTCGCTACCATCTCAATTTTATTGAATAACTCTAATGCATAATCTTTTAGTGAAATTTCACTAAAATCTCCAAGTTTATTAAGCCTAAGATCCGGATTACGCCCTGCTATTGCTACAGCTGTTAAATTCTGCTTAGCTTGTTTAATTTGCTCTTTATCATATCTTATATTACCTTCATCTAAACATGTCATCAGCATTGCTTCGACAAAAAGAGCTGTATTCTTACTTATCCCAATAGGTGCAAAAGGATCGACATCTAGAACTCTAACTTCAATATATTCAACACCACGATTATATAAAGCACACGCAGGTCTTTCGCATCTTTTAGCAATTTGCTTAGGCCTAATCGCACTGTAGTATTCATTTTCTATTTGTAAAATACTATCATTAAGTTGTATTCTTTGACCGCTAGTGTCATACAGACCTAATTTTTTATAATCATTAAAAGTGTCATCTGTAGCATGTATTAAATCTTTAACATAAGATTTAACATCATTATAAGATATAGCCAAATCTTTTTGTGCTGGACTTGTATATCCCAAATCACTCATCCTTAAACTTGTAGCATATTTACCAATATAGAACTCTTCATCTAGATCTGATAAATAACTAGGCTTACTTTTAACCGAAGTTTTAGCACATATTGGACTCGCGCCAAACAGATATGGTAATAACCACATAAATTCAAAGTATTTATTAAGAACGTCAAAATAAACATCTGAGGTTGAAATCTGTTTTTCATCAGCAATACTTTGTATTAATTTCTTATCAAAAGAAAAATTATAGTGTATACCTGATATTATCTGCATAATCTTACCATATCTAGCAGATAACCCCTTACGATAAACTCTTTTCATTTGCCCAGAGTTTGAACGGCCAAAGTTAGCCTCTTGTATTTCGCTTTCATTAGCTGATAATGGCATACTAGTGTTGAGAATAATCTCATTACTATCCATATTAGCTAAAGTAAAAGCCGAAAGATCATATAACTCACAAAAAGCACTTTCAATACTGTCGTGAGGCTTTGTGATTAACTCAAGGAGATTCTCTGAGAAATCTACTGTTATACTACTATTAGTTAGTTTATGCCCGAGAGCATACGGATGATTAGAGCTAGCAAGGGCTCCATTATGACTAATCCTTAGAGTTTCTCTTTCTATTCCTCTAAGATTATTTATTTTTTTAAAGTCGTACATTTTTATCCTAAATAAATTTGTTCTGATCACTTAATAAACTATTCAACTAAATTATCGCTTCAATTCTTTAAAAGACCCTAAGCCTCCTAGTATCATCATAATCACAGAATAAACAAACACACCAGCACAAACTATTAGAGCTATACTTTTGAGTCTATCAAACATTGATAAAGTAATCCAATAACTATCACTTAGATTAAATGATTTTAATACTAAAACCATACATATACTCGCAACTGTTATTCTTAAAATTGTCATAAAATGTAAATAGCTTTTGATAAATAGTCTAAAGCTTAAGTCGCAAAGAACCCACAGCTGAATAAACAAATTCAACAATGCCACAAACGAGCTTACCAATGCTAAATATAAAAATGCATGATCATCGCCTGCAAACAAATTCACAATTAACATATCAGCAACTATAGTAATTATCAGACATATTAAACCAATATAAAAAACTATTGATGTTTTATTCTGTGTATATAGTGCTGAGACAATCACTCTAACAAGCACAAAACAAAATAGTGATACAAGGTAACCAAGCATAGCTAAATAAGTAAAATCAACATCTTGAAGACTAAACCTACCATAAAAAAATAGTGAAATAACCACAGGCTTAGCTAATATGAGCAAACCTACTACAGCAGGAACTGTAACTATCAAAGTAAATCTTATAATTAGTCCCAATGTTTGAAAAAATTTTTGCTTATCCTTTTTACAACTAATTAAGTATGGAATCATAACCGTTGCAATTGCTGTGCCAAAGACACCATATAAAAACTGATTAACTCTATCAGCATAATACAACCAAGCTAAACTTCCAGATATCAAAAATGATGCAAAAAAAGTTTCTATCAATCCATTTATTTGCAATATTGCTGTTCCAAAAAATGCTGAAGGAAGCTTTTTGAGAAAAGTCCTTGCTCGCACATCTTTGACTAGAACTATACCTTTATCAAGCTTAAATTTACCTATTAGCTTTATAAGACTATACCCACCAATAACAACTTGAATTACTCCTGCTAACAACACAGCATAAGCAACAGCAAATATAGGAATACTAAATCTAGGCGATATGATTACACCAATTATCATGACAATATTTAACACTATCGGTAATATTGATGATATAAGATATTTACTATAACTATTCAATACTGCTGATATTACTCCCATAACACCATTAAACAGCAAGTATGGGATCATGATGACAAACATACTTCTAACCAAGCTTAGAGTATTACTATCATCGACCAAACCATATGCATATACCTCAACCCAGATATTACTAAATACGATTGCTACAACAGTTATAATCAACAACAACAATGCTATAAAATAAAGCACTGTTATAATAAATTTTTTATTTTTATCGTTAGCATTACCGTCAAGATATGGATTAACTATTTGTGTCAAAACTCCAGATGAAGTCACTTTACGCATAAACTCAGGAAATCTAAAAGCTACCAAAAATGCTTGTAAAGCAGATCCACTACCAAAAAAGCTAGCTAATAATAAATCTCTGACAAAACCTAAAAGTTTCGATAAAAATAAAAATATAGATACAATTAAACTATTTGAGAAGAACTTTTTCATTTTCTCAAATCGCAAACTTATTCATTAAGGCTGACTTGACTCTACTTGTGTTTTTTCACTAGCTTGTTGCTGTATTTGAGAGGATTCTTGCACTGGTTGCTCTTGCTTAACATTAGGATTCCAGTAAATTTCTAGACTCTCTTGTTCTTTGATTGCCAAGTCTTTTTCCTCTGATGTAAGCTTTATTTTAGCTAACTCCTGCTCTGCTTTCTTTAGTCCTCGCTTATCAGAAAGATTTGGCATACAGTAAGGATTAAACTGACGCCAGAAGCCAAACAACGGATTATTATATAACTTGATAGCCTCTGATAAATAAGCATACTTAGCAACTTTGTTATCAGTCAATTCTGCCATAATAGCAAATGCTGGGGCATATGGTTGGGTTATAGCTTCACGTGCATACTTATATGCCCGTTGCTTATCATTTTTCGCGATAAGTGCTTGAGCCATTCCTGCATGCTTAAATGCATGCTTACCATGATTAATATTCTTATACTCATTATAATATCCTTCAGCCAAACCAGCTTCTATCTCAGCCGAATGATCTAAGTCATATGCTTTTTGGTACCATTTGATAGCATACTCAGGACTCTGTGGAAGACCTCCTTTACCATTCAAATATGCATCAGCGATAAAAGCCCTACCCAGAGACATACAGTAAGGATACTCCTGAATAAATTTTTGCTGATTATTAATCAAGTAAGCTCCTCTAGCCTCTAAACTACCATTAGCTATAGCAAGCTTATACCACTTATAAGCCTTTGCCACATTCATACCAGGCACTTTATCATTTCTTACATATAAATTACCTAGCTGATTCTGCGCAACATCATAACCCAGATCCGCTGATTTAGTTATATACTCAATGCCTTTTGGCTGATCAACATCAACATCTTCTGAACCAAAGAAATATAACTCACCAATCAAATATACCAAATAAGAATAAGATCTAATTCCTTCAGGATCAGTTGGAGCACCATTTTTTTCATAAAAATCTGAAGCCCACAACGCATAATCTAGCGCATCTTTATCGCTCATATCAAGCTGAACATTAGCTTCAGCTAATAATCCTGTAGCTCTAGCATCAGTTTTAAGATACGGCTTACATGATTCCAAAACTTTTTCATACTCTTGATCAACACCATCTTTATAACACTCTTTTAGAGTTGCATACGATGAACCAAAGAACATAACTGATAAAAAGGTGATTACAAATCTAACTTTCATCCCTCTCTCCCACAGACAAGTAATATAAATACAAATATTTTTAACAGTATAATATACTTTCGTACCATATTTGTAGAGATTTTTAACAAAAATCTACTTGCCTGCCTTCCGACAAGTATTTTATATATATATCAATACTATTTTTTGGTAAAAATCCCCTACCTTTTTCTGGCCACTCCACAAAACAAATAGAGTTATCATTTAAATAATCTCGAATACCTATCCACTCCAACTCTTCTGGATCGGCTAATCTATACAAGTCAAAATGATAAATATTAAAATTATCAAACTCATAACTCTCAACCAAGGTATAAGTTGGACTTTTGACATTACCTTTATAACCCAAAGACTTAAGCACGCCTTTTACAAAAGTAGTTTTACCAGCACCTAAGTCCCCATGTAAATATATAATCTGACCTGCTTGGAGTTTCTTAGCATACTCTTGAGCAAACTCAAACATCTGCTTTTCACTTTTCACTATTATGCTTTTCATACTGCTTTATAAACTCTCCAGCTAATACAAATGATCCAAACACAACTGTTACTGTGTCTTTTTTTGACAGATATATACTACTTAAGTCTTTGTTAAAATCAACTCTCACAATTTGCTGTAACTTAAACTCTTGCTTTATTTTATCCAAATCTGCTGCTCGATTATCTAGATATCCAAGATCAACAATATCCCACTTATATATATGAGATTTTGCAATATTTAATATTTCATGGAGATCCTTACTTGCCAAAATTCCAAAGACTGCTTCATACCTGATACTTTTATCGCCAAATTTTGAATCTAAAAGCTCAAACAGATGTCTTACAGAAGCTGGGTTATGTGCAACATCTACGACAATATAACTATTATCTATAGAGTCACTTTTCAAAGTCGCAAACCTTGCTTTAGCTCTTATACCTTCTAAATTTGGAATATATGATATTAACAATCTATTGAAAAGATAATCAGCGATACCCATCGCAATATTATAACTATGAACAAAACAATCTTTAGAACTATACTCATGAGTTTCTTCACAAATTATTGCGCCACATGCTTGTGCATACTCATAAACACTACTAGGCATACTTGTACCCAAAAACAAAGGAACTTCTGCTCTAGCTATACCAACCTTTTCACGCCCTATTTTATCTAGAGTATCACCAAGAATCTCGCAATGATCGAAATCGATATTTGTAATTGCTGTTATATCAGCATCTATTAGATTTGCAGCATCTAAACGCCCGCCTATACCGACTTCTAAAATCAGATAATCAATAGCAACTCTTTGTGAGTACATACAAGCACATAAGAAAGCTATCTGATAATAGGATAGTCGATACTCTGGTGTTATCTCATCTAATCTTTCCAAAAGCTCCAAAAGAACATTATCGGCAATTGACTGCTTGTTTAAAGAAATTCTTTCATTAAATTTGAAAACATGAGGAGATGTATGACTTAGCACTTGTTTATTATTCGACACTAACAGCTCTTCTAACATAGCTACTGCAGTACCTTTACCATTTGTTCCAGCAATGGTTATTACTTTAAACTTCTTGGTAAAATTAAATCTATCGAGGATAAGTAGTAAATCTAAAAGATCGCAATTGCGAGCATCTGGCTTAGCCATTATTTTAGCTATTTTAACTTCGATGCTCATTTTTTTTATTAAGAACTATGCTTGTTGTTCAGTTTTATATTCTAGAGAATGATTATAATTAATTTTAGTCAGGTTAGGCATAAGCTTGTCTATTAACTTCGCAACTTCTTCTCTTAAGTTTCTACGATCAACGATCATATCTACCATGCCTTTTTCTACTAAAAACTCACTTCTTTGGAATCCTTCAGGTAGTTTTTCTCTTACTGTTTGCTCAATTACTCTAGGTCCAGCAAAGCCTATCAGAGCTTTTGGCTCAGCAAGATGTACATCACCAAGCATAGCTAGAGATGCAGACACACCACCTGTAGTAGGATCTGTCAGTACAACTAAGTATGGTAGCTTAGCTTCTGCCAATTTTTGTAAAGCAGCACTAGTTTTTGCCATCTGCATCAATGAGAATAATGACTCTTGCATTCTAGCTCCACCACTTGCTGTGAAGCATACAAAAGGAACCTTCTTCTCAATAGCAAGTTTGACTCCTCTGACAAATTTTTCACCCACAACTGAACCCATAGATCCACCTAGGAACATAAAGTTAAAAGCTGCAGCAACTACTGGGAATCCTTTTACAGTCCCTTCCATCACAACTAGTGCGTCTTGCTCTTCAGTTTTTTTCTGCGCTTGTGACAGCCTATCTTTATAAGATTTAGTGTCTTTAAATTTCAACATATCAACAGGAGAGATATTAGCAAAATGCTCTTTTGTACTCTCTCTATCAAAGAATAAATTCAATCTATGTCTAGCAGATATTCTATAATGATAGTTACAGCTCGGACATACTGACTTATTATTGTGCAACTCCTCAGAATACAATGTTACTCCACAGCTTGGGCATTGACTCCAAACTCCTGTAGGCATATCTTTTTTCTGTGCTTCTAAACCAAGACTTCTACCAATTACTCTAGTTAACCAACTCATTATCAATCTCCTCCTAGATATTATTCGATATAGACTGGCTTAGCCAACGATCTCTATATCACTAAAGAAATATTTAATTTCTTGTGCTGCAGTTTCTGGAGCATCTGAACCATGGACAGCATTAGCATCAATACTGTCAGCAAAATCAGCTCTAATAGTTCCCGCTTCAGCTTCTTTAGGGTTTGTAGCACCCATTAACTCACGATTTTTAGCTATAGCATTGTCACCTTCTAATACCTGTATCATCACAGGACCTGAGATCATAAACTCCACAAGAGCACTAAAAAATGGTCTATCCTTATGTACCGCATAAAAACCTTCAGCTTCTGCTTTTGACAAATGCTTCATTTTAGCAGCAACAACTTTTAACCCAGACTTCTCAAAACGTCTATAGATTTCACCAATTATATTTTTTTCTACAGCATCAGGTTTGATAATAGACAAAGTTCTTTGTTTATTCATTTTAATTAATTCTCCAATTCTTAGTTAATTCAGATTATATCACTTTTATTGACAAAATTTCAAAACTAGAGATTATTTATTAGATTTTTCGACCGCTGCATGAATATACGATTCAAATAATTTATGCCCATATCTAGGAGTAGATGTAAATTCTGGATGAGCTTGACAAGCTATAAACCATTTGTGTTCAGGAATTTCTATTAGCTCCATTAGTTTATTATCTTCAGATCTTCCTGAGAAAATTAAACCTGCATCTTCTAAACGATCAACATAGTTATTATTAACCTCATATCTATGACGATGTCTCTCAATTACCTCATCTGCTTGATAAATTTCTCTAGCACGAGAACCTGCTTTTAATACACATTTATATCCACCTAGACGCATTGTACCACCTAAGTCTGAGTCATGTGTTCTTTGATGTATAGTACCATCCTCTGCTTGCCACTCCGTTATTAGGCCTATGACTGGATTAGTAGTTGATGGATTTAGCTCACTCGAGTGCGCATCTTGTATACCTAATACATTTCTAGCATATTCTACAACTGCTAACTGCATTCCCAAACAAATACCTAAGAAAGGAATCTGATTTTCTCTAGCATATTTAATTGATGCTATTTTACCCTCAACTCCTCTACTCCCAAAACCACCTGGAACTAAAATGGCATCAGCATCATTAAAGAATGACTCTACATTAGTGTCATTAACCTCTTCAGAGTCAACAAATTTTATTTTGACCTTAACACCATTCTTATACCCTGCATTATAAAGAGCTTCATTTAAAGACTTATATGCCTCTGTTAGAGAAACATATTTACCAACCATTGCAATTGTTACTTCACCCTTGGTGCTTCTGATAGTATTTACAACATTTTGCCATTCGGATAGATCAGCTTCTTTTGTATTTAAATTCAAAAGTTCTACAAGTTTTGCATCAAAACCTTGTTGATTATATCTAAGAGGTACCTCATAAATTGTATCAACATCTTCAGCTGTGAATATACAGTCTTGATCAACATTTGTGAAAAGAGCAATTTTACGTTTCTCACTATCATCAAATCTTTTCTCACAACGACATACCAAAACATCCGCTTGAATTCCAATACCTCTTAATTCTTTGACAGAATGCTGTGTTGGCTTTGTCTTTAATTCTCCAGCAACTCTTATGTACGGTAGCAAAGTTAAATGTACAAATAATGTTCTATTTCTACCAAGCTCAATTCTTAGTTGTCTTATTGCCTCCAAAAATGGCTGAGACTCTATATCTCCAACAGTTCCACCAATCTCAACAATTGCCACATCAACATCTTCAGCAATCCCTTCACATACTCGTCTTTTTATCTCATCTGTAATATGCGGTATTACCTGTATAGTAGCTCCAAGATAGTCTCCCTTACGTTCTCTTCTTAGAACACTTTGATAAACTTTACCCGTTGTAAAGTTGCTTGCTTGAGTCATTTTATTACGAATAAAACGCTCATAGTGACCCAAGTCAAGATCAGTTTCTGCTCCATCTTCGGTTACAAAAACTTCACCATGTTGTAGTGGACTCATAGTACCTGGATCAACATTTATATACGGATCGAGCTTCATCATAGTCACATTTAAGCCACGACTTTCTAAAAGAGTTGCCAAAGAGGCTGCGGTTACGCCTTTACCCAATGATGATACAACACCACCAGTCACAAAAATAATTTTAGTATTAGGATTCATTTGAACACATGAAAATATAAAAAATCATGGAACACAATAATAACATTTTTAGAGGCATGTTGCTATTTGAAAATATGACAATCTTTGTTAATTTTTATACCTACTTTTTATCAAATACTGATAATCTAAATAAACACTCATAATAAAATTATTCCATAGATGAGAAGTCAAAAAAAAATACAAATGCCTGATACTTTAGTAATACTATTCTGTATCGCGATCCTCGTAGCTATCACAAGCTATTTCATACCAGTTGGCAAGTTTGATGTAAAAAAAATTCAATACTCTTCAGATGGTCAAACATATTCTAGAAATGTATTAGTTGCTGATAGCTTTCAATATAAATTAGATTCTCAAGGTAATCCAGAAACATCTCCTGTCAAAGTCTTTGCAACTGAAAATAGTCAAAGTCGAGGTTTTACTAATTTTATATATGATGGTATAACTTCAGGCTCAAAAGATGGTGGTGCTGTTGCAATTATAGCTTTCTTATTAATTATAGGAGGCTCTTTCGGAGTTCTTCTTAAAACAAAAGTTATTGATCAATCAATTCTCAGAGTAGTGAATAAATTCCAAAATAACAAAATCATTCTACTACCCGTTTTATGTTTTATTTTTTCTTTAGGTGGCGCTGTATTTGGTATGGGAGAGGAAACGATTCCTTTTATAATGTTGCTTGTGCCAATTTTTGTACTTATTGGGTTTGACGCTCTGACTTGCACTGTGGTTATCTACTTAGCAACTCAAATTGGGTTTGCAACTTCTTGGATGAACCCTTTCTCAGTTAGTATTGCTCAAGGAATTGCAGAAATTCCAATATTATCAGGTAGCCTTTTTAGAATTATTATGTGGTTTATATTTACTCTATCTATAAGTATTTTTGCAATCATCTATGCACTAAAAATACAAAAGAAACCTCAATCCTCACCTATGTATATTTATGATAATTTCTATAGAAATTCTGATGAACATAGTTTAGAGCAAACACAAAAAATGTGTATATACTCATGGTTAATACTCTTGAGTTTAATCGCTACGATAATATGGCTAGTGTATGGCGTAGTAGAGCTAGGCTATTATATCCCAGAAATTGCGACACTTTTTACAATACTAGGACTATTAACTGGACTGTTTGCTATAGTTGGTAAAGTAAATGGCATGAACTTAAGCATTGCTATTGATGCTTTCAAAAATGGTGCCAAAGATCTTTTGCCTGTCTGTTTAATCATTGGTTTTGCTTATGGTCTGATATATCTTATGGGAGGCTCTAATCCTCAAGATTACACAATGCTAAACACTATATTACACTATGCTTCAGAAGCCATCTCAGGCACCAATGAATATGTATCTGCTATAGGGATGTTTTTCTTCCAATCGATATTTAATTTCTTTGTCACATCTGGCTCAGGTCAAGCAGCTCTTACCATGCCAATTATGTCACCATTAGCAGACCTAACGGGCCTAAGTAGGCAAATTGCTGTCTTAGCATTCCAACTTGGTGATGGCTGGACACATTGCTTAATGCCTACATCAGCTACACTTATGGCTGTGCTTGGTGTTGCTAGGATACCTTATGGGCTATGGCTAAAATTCATCTTTAAATTCTATCTCTATCTAATGACTTTAAGTACTATTATGATAATTATAGCTGTGTATATAGGGTACAAATAAAGCTACAACCATATAAATATTTATTCACTATAGCCGCGATAAAATCCTTGATGTCAAATATTAATTTGATAAAATGAATAAATATTCAAAATAATTGGTAATTAAAATGTCTATTTCATATCAAAAAGTTGCAAGTCATGAAGCAAAAAAAGGTGATTTTACACGTTGTCTTCTATTATACTCAGGTGGTCTTGACACATCAGTCATGCTCAAATGGATTCAAGAGGAATATGGTGTTGAAGTTGTTGCTTTAACTATAGATATTGGTCAAGTTGCTGATAATCTAGAACAAATAAAACAAAAAGCTATCAACTTAGGTGCGATAGATGCTGTGGTATATGATGCCAAAGATCGTTTTGCAGATGAGGTTATAAGCAAAGCTATTAAAGCAAATGCTGATTATCAAGGTGGTTATGCTCTTTCAACTCCTCTTGGCAGAGTTATTATTTCAGAAATAGCTGTTGAAGTAGCTAAGAAATATGATTGCCAAGTGGTTGCCCATGGCTGTACGGGCAAAGGCAATGATCAAATTCGTTTTGAAAGCTATCTAACAACATTAGATGATAATATAAAAACAATCGCCCCTGTTAGAGAATGGGGAATGGGAAGAGAACAAGAATTAGAATATGCCGAAAAACATGGTATTCCAGTTAAGCAACAAAAAGACAAGCCATACTCATATGATGAAAATATGTGGGGTAATACCGCAGAAGGTGGCGAAATAGAACATTCAAATTTAATTGCTCCTAAAGAGGCTATCTTACAATGGTGTAAGACTCCCGAAAATGCCCTTGATAAACCACAAAATATTACCCTAGAGTTTGTCGAAGGTATACCAACCAAGCTAGATGGAAAAGCTATGCCTTTAGCAGAGCTAATAATGCAATCTAATAAAATAGGTGGCGAACATGGTGTTGGGGTATTTAACCTTATTGAAGATAGATTGATTGGTCTAAAAGTTAGAGGTATTTATGAAAACCCAGGTGCTAGCATTATAATAGCTGCTCACAAAAAGCTTGAGCAACTTGTTTCTACCCGTCAGGAAAATGAGCTAAAAACATTTATGGACAACAAATGGGCTTACCTTGCTTACGCTGCTGAATGGTATAACCCTGTTATGAATAATATTCTTGCATTTATCGAAGAGCAAAATAAAAAAGTAACAGGAAAAGTGACTGTATCTTTATATAAAGGTAATATAGAAGTAGTAGCCGTCGAATCACCATTTTCTATGCTAAAACCTGAGTTAGCAACTTTTGAAGCTGGTGGCGATTTATTTAATCATAATGCTTCTGCCGGATTTATAGAACTTCATAGCTTAGCTCAACGTACAGCATATTCAATAATGAAAAATAAGAAATAATATTATGAGCAAAAAACTTTGGCAAACAGAAACAGATAAGCTCTTACCTATAGTTGAAAAATATACTGTAGGTCAAGACTATATACTTGATCAGAAACTATTAAAATACGATCTACAAGCTAGTTTAGCTCATGCAAAAATGCTTTATAAGATGAAAGTCATTACTAAAGATGAACTTAATCTTCTCAAAAAAGGATTACAAGAAATACAAGAGCTCCTATCTAACAATGAATTTAGAATAACTCAAGATCAAGAAGATGGTCATACTGCAATTGAACAGTATTTATGTACGCATTATGGTGAAGTTGGCAAAAAGATACACACAGGTAGAAGTAGAAATGATCAGTCATTAGTGATGCTACGTCTTTTCATGATAGATAAGATTCAATTCTTAGAAAAAACTATTCAAGAGAATATCTACACTCTTCGCTCTAAAGCTAGTAAATTCAAAAACATACCCATGCCTGGCTATACGCACATGCAAAAAGCAATGCCAACTACGGTTGCAACTTGGTTGGGTTCTTTTGCTGATGCGCTAGCAGACACTCTATTATTAATATCAGCTACTAGCAAAGTTATTAACCAAAACCCCCTAGGATCAGCATCAGGATTTGGTATCAGCAACTTCAAACATGATAAAGAATATACTACCGAACTACTTGGCTTTAATAGAACACAAGACAACCCTATTTATTGTGCATTCTCTAGAGGATATTTTGAAAAGCTGGCACTACAAACATTCTCAAACCCTATAAGCATCTACTCAAGATTTGCTAATGATATGATGTTATTTACAATGGCAGAATTTGATTACTTTAGTCTAAGCAACTCATATACGACAGGGTCATCAATTATGCCTCAAAAGCGTAATTATGATTTATTTGAAATTATGAGAGGCAATGCAAAACTGTATCAAGGTTACCTCCAACAAATCACGTCTATAATTGATAGTGTCCCTAGTGGTTATAATCGTGACTACCAACTAACAAAACTACCATTCTTTGAAGCTATAACTCTAATCGAAGATACCGCTTTATTATTTAACTCAACAATCAAGGATTTGAATGTTCATATAGATAAGCTAGAGCAAGCGATGACCCCTGACTTGTATGCTACCGAAGAAGTATATAAATTAGTAGAACAAGGTCTGTCTTTCCGTGATGCTTATGTAGCTATCAAACTTAAACTAAATAAATAATTCTAGTATTTTTGCAAAAAATAGATATATTCTTCTGAAAAGCTTATAATTGCGATATCTCAATATCGTTAAAATAACGAAAGCTGAAGTTAGTTTATTTAAGGAAAATTTATGGATAAATCTGATATTTATAACGATTTAAGACAGCTCATTCTTAGCAAAGAATTTTCTTCTCAGAACGATATCTGTGATACTTTGGAGGGCTTAGGCTATAGTGCTAGCCAGTCAAAAGTTAATAGAATGCTCAAAAAAATTGGTGCCGTTAAAGTCAAAAATGAAAAAAGCACTCTAGTATATAGAATACCTAATGAGCCAGCTCCTCCGATAATGACTGATAATATTTCATCATTAGTTATCAAAATTGACGCAAATGAAGCTGTTGTAGTAATAGATACTGCTCCAGGTGCTGCACAATTAGTTGCTAGAACTTTAGACTACAACAAAAATAGCTTTGAAATAATCGGTATAGTAGCTGGAGATGATACAATTTTTGTTGCTCCATCATCAATCAAAAATATTAAAAAACTAAAAACAAACATAGAAAACTTCTTATTTTCAAAGTTTTAGATTTTTTAATATATTTATAGTTTCAATAAGAGTTTCTCTGTCTATAGTTAGTGGTGGCAATAAACGAATAGTATTATTTCTAGTTTTTACAGCAAGTATTCCTAGATTTAAAAGTTCTTGATAAAAGCTCTCAAAATATTGCGGATATATTTGCAAAGCAATAAATAAGCCTTTTGCTCTTATTTCTTGGATATATTTAGAATTTATTTTTTTTAACTGATCTACAAATAAGCTTCCTAAAACTCCTGCTCTATCAGCTAAAGCCTCTTCATCCAAAATATTAAGAGCCTTATACGCCACCGCAGAAGCCAATGGATTCCCTCCAAAAGTACTACCATGATCGCCAGGGTGTAACACTTCCATAAGATCTTCTTTGCCTAGAAATAGTGAAATAGGTAAAACTCCTCCTCCCAAAGATTTCCCCAATGTCATCCCATCAGGATCTAAACCATAATGCTCTTTAGCAAAATTTTTGCCAGTACGCCCCATACCTGTTTGTATCTCATCTAGAATAAACAACACATTATTCTTTTTGCAAATTTCTTGGCACTTATACAAATACTCCTCATCTGGAATAATCACTCCACCCTCACCTTGGATAGGCTCAATAATTATTGCTGCTGTATTTTTTGTAATAGCTTTTTCAAGGGCATCTAAGTCATTATAAGGTATTGAGATAAAACCTTGAGGCATTGGACCAAACTTATCTTTATACACATGATTCGATGATGTCCCTATTGCCGTTATTGTTCTACCATGAAAGCTATTATCAAACGTTATTATCTCTACCAAACCATCTGGAATCTGCTTTTTTACATATCCCCACTTTCTAGCTACTTTTATTGCCGTTTCTATGGCTTCAGCACCGCTATTCATAACTATAGCCTTATCCATATTTGTTAGCTCACAAGCTTTTTTTAATAAATTTGCCAACGGCTCATTGTGAAAAAGTCTTGGCACAACTGAAATTTTATTCACTTGCTCAAACAGAGCTGACAAAATTTTAGGGTTATTATGTCCAAAATTTACAGATGAAATACCTGTTGCCATATCAATATATTTTTTACCCAAACCATCATATACGTAAGCATTTTCCCCTTTAACTATATTTATAGGCATGGATGCTACTATATTTGCACCATACTGCTTTGTAATATCAATAACTGCTTTCATAACTTTCTCCCCCATAATAAATGAATAAATAAACACAAATTAACCTTTATTGTAAATTTTTATTCTTTTTTGGTAAATAATTATTCACAGCAAGTTTTTAAAATGTTACAGTGTTCATCAAATATTATTAGTTGTGGATAAATAATGATTTCGAAAATATGCATAGCTGGAATAAATGGTTACACCGGACAGCTTCTTAAAGAATTAATAAGTAAACACCCAAATTTTGAATTAGCTGGGAGCTTAGGAATATCTAAGCAAGAAAATAAAGAATACACATATTCTTTGGATGAATTAAGTGCTGAAAACTTCGATGTGGATTTTTTATTATTAGCTACACCAGCAGAGATTTCTATAAAGATACTACAAAAACTCTATGAGAAGAATATAAAAACAAAGGTCTTAGATTTAAGCGGAGCTTTTAGACTAGATAAAGGTTTATTAGTATCTTGGTATGGATTATCTCACTCTATTGAAGGAATAGAACAAGGTGCAAAATATGGACTTTCCCCATATGTTAAATTTACTCAGCAAGATACTATAATAGCGAACCCTGGATGCTATGCGACATGCGCATTATTATCACTACTTCCCCTATTAAAGCATAATCTAATAAAACCCAACAATATAATTATAGATGCCAAATCAGGAGTCTCTGGAGCAGGGAAAAAACCAAGACAAGATTTAATGTTCTCAGAGATGCTTAACAACTTTTTTCCATATAAGATTGGTAAACATCAACATATTCCTGAGATTCTAAAAGCTTTAACAGAGTTTGATATTAAAGAAGATGAGCTTTATTTCAACACAAGTATGTTACCGATTCATTCTGGCATTGCGATGACAATTTATGCTGATTTAAATTTAGAATCTACAACTTCAGAAGAGAATATTAGTGATTTAGTTAGTGATGCTTATAACAAAGAATATGCTGAGTACCCTTTATTTAAATTCATTGATATAGCAGCAGAGACAGATAGTACAGAAGTATCATCATTTTTATCAATTAAAGGTATCGTTGGCACACCCAACACTCATTTAGGATTTTCGATTAAAAATAATAAAATCATAGTTTTTTCTTTTATAGACAATTTATTTAAAGGCGCTGTTACTCAAGCAATTGAGAATTTAAACAATTATTACGGGCTTCCTATAACCACAGGATTATAAAAAAGGAGATAGATATGGAGAGCTTATTTAGAACAAAATTACCAAAAGGATTTTTAGCAGGTGGTGTAAATTGTGGTGTTAGGCTCTATCGTCCAGATCTAGGAGTTATAATTTCAGAAAAAAACTGTAAAGCTGTAGGAGTTTTTACAAAAAACAAATGTAAAGCCGCACCAGTTAAATATTGCATGAATTTGTTACCAGCAGATAATATCAAAGCGATCATTACAAATAGTGGTCAAGCCAATGCCGCTACAGGAGAAATAGGCGATCAACACAACCAGCAAGTAGTTGATAGTTTAGCGACAGAACTAAACTGTTCATCTGAGCAAGTCTTGATCGCTTCAACAGGTGTTATTGGTCAGCAAATATCTATTGATAAAATAACATCTGCTATACCAAAACTAATAAACAGCGTATCGAATATTGCTGATAAATTTGCAATCTCAATACTAACAACAGACCTATTACCTAAATCTGTCTATAAGAAAATACAGCTATCCACAGGGGAAATCACAATTACTGGAATTTGCAAAGGTTCTGGAATGATAAACCCAAATATGGCAACAATGCTTGGATATTTTCTCACAGATGCTGATATAGATATTCGTTTAGCTCAAGAAATCCTTAGAGAGTCAAGTGATAACAGTTTCAATATGATCTCAGTAGATGGTGATATGTCTACTAATGATTGTGTATTTATGCTGGCAAATGGCGTAAGTGGTATTGAGGTTTCATCTAATGAAGATATAAATATATTTAAAGAAGCATTACATGAAATAGCTGTGATTTTAGCTAAAAGCATAGCTCGTGATGGCGAAGGAGCAACCAAGCTTATCGAGGCAAAAGTTACAGGTCTAAACGATGAAACACTTTCCAAAGAGTTAGCAAAGAAAATAATCTCTAGCTCTTTAGTCAAAACAGCCATATATGGCGAATCTCCAAATTGGGGAAGAGTTTTAGCAAAAATTGGCGAAGTTGATATAGATGAGCAAACTCTAGAAAGTTGTCAGATATTTATGCAAGGACAAAAAATCTTCGCAAATGGTCTACCTGTTTCAGATGATTTAACAAATCTTAAAAATGCCATGAAAGAAGATACTGTAACCATTGATGTTACATTTTCTCAAGGAAACCAACAAGCAATAGCATGGGGCTGTGATCTAACTCAGCAATATGTAAATATAAATGCGGATTATTTATCATGAAAGAATTAGCAAATAAAAGAATCTTAATAAAACTAGGTGGCTCAGTACTTGAAGATGAAAAAGTGATGAAAAACCTATGTATTGATATAAAAAACCTAAAAGAAGCTGGGGCAGAAATAATCATTGTCCACGGTGGTGGTAAATTTATAACCAAGTGTCTAGAAAAGCACAATGTTCAAACAAAATTTCTAGATGGTTTTAGAGTTACTCCAAAAGAACATATGGAGATAATTCAGATGGCTCTATACAGAGTTAACAAAAAGCTCTCGCAAATGTTTAGTAGTATCAATTTAGATGGTATTAGCATATCTGGTGAGGATAGTAACTTAATTACTTGTAGCCTAATCGATAAAGATAAATATGGCTATGTCGGTTTAGTCAAAGATGTTGATCCTACAGTTATTCTAAAAGCTCTACCTCAAGGGCTAATACCTATAGTTGCAACGATTTGTCTTACTGATAAATTTGAGTCAGTAAATGTCAATGCAGATAATGTTGCATCAGAGCTAGCTATTATTTGTGATGTCGATGAGCTTATCTATATAACTGATCAAAATGGTGTACTTGATAATAATGGTAATTTAATCAAAAGCCTATCTGTAAAAGATATTTCAAAACTAATTGAAAATAAAACAGCTGTTGGTGGAATGAGTATCAAGCTTGACTCAATAAAAAACTTTTTAAATTGCTCAAAGAAAACCATCAGCATACTAAATGGTAATCAAGAGCAAATTTTAACCAAAAAAATATTATTTAATGCAGAAGAACTAGGAACAACTTGTGTATTTGGAGGAGGAATATGAAAAACCTATCTTTTAATCATCTACTTTCAGGGGCAGAAATAACAACTAAGGATTTTGAAAATATAATTCAAATAGCCCAAGATATGAAAACTAACCCTCAAAAATATAACAATGCCTTAAAAGATAAGATAATTGCACTGATTTTTGATAAACCATCTCTTAGAACTCGTTTTAGTTTTTCTGCTGCTATTATCGAGATGGGTGGTAATCTAATCGAGAGCGTCTCTGCCTCTAGAAAAAATGAACAGCCTAAAGATTTTATTAGAGTTATACAAAACTATTGTTCTGCCGTTGTTATTAGAACTTTCGCTGATAGCGATGTTGAGGAAATGGTTTCTTACTCTAAAGTTCCAATTATAAATGCCTTGACAGATTTATATCATCCTTGTCAAACATTAGCAGACTTACTAACATTAAAAGAAGTTTTTGGTAGTTTAGACTCCCTAAAAATAGCTTATATAGGTGATTCTAACAATATCTTATACAGTTTGTTATTATTAGCTAATACTATCGGCTTAGAGGTACACTACGCTTGTCCAAAAGGTCATAAACCAGATCAAAAGATTTTAGATCAACTTCAAGATCTAAGTATTGTTAAATGTTTTGATGACCCTAAAGAAGCTGTCAAAGGATGTGATGCTGTATATACTGATGTTTGGTGTAGCATGGGCTTTGAACCAACAGCAGAAGATGCTTTTGCAGGATTTCAGGTAAATAAAGAGCTAATGTCATATGCAAATGATAATGCTATCTTTATGCATTGTATGCCTATGGAAAGAGGCAAAGAAGTTAGCGAAGATCTCCCAGATGATAAATGTTCTGCTATCTTCCAACAAAGTTTAAATAGAAAATTTGTGCAAAAAGCACTTTTATATATGATATTGGGAAATATTAAAACGAATTAAAAAGATATACTTCTAAAGAAGACAATTTAGAAAAAAGAATAAAAGAAATACTATTTTATATATTTATTCACAAGCTTAACAAAAGCCATTGGATCTTCTATCTTAGCACCTTCAACAAACATCGCCTGAAGAAGTAAAAGCTCAGATAAATCAGCAAATATTTCTGTATCTGCTTCATTTTTAAGCTTTTGAACTAAATTATGTTCTGCATTAAGCTCTAAGATAGGCTTCATACCCATACCAGGCATAAATCCTTGACCAGCTTCTTCCATCATCTTCTGCATGTGTAGACTCATACCATAGTCATTTACAACCACACAGCTTGGAGAATCTGTCAAACGCTTAGACAAGCGTACATCTTCAACCTTATCTTTTAGAACTTCTTTAATTTCTTTTAAAACTTTCTCAAAGTCTTTCGCTTCTTTCTCAAATTTCTCTTTGTTCTCTGGAGTCTCAAATTTATCAAGATCGATATCACCTTTAATAATAGACTTCATATGCTTACCATCAAACTCAGTCAAAGTAGACATCATCCATTCATCGATTCTATCTGTCATCAAGATAACTTCAATACCTTTCTTCTTGAATGCTTCAAGTTGCGGATTATTTACAGCAGCCTTATAACTATCTGATGTAATATAGTAGATAGTATCTTGCCCCTCTTTCATGCGAGAGATATAGTCTGCTAAAGAAACTGTTTGCTTAGCATCACCACTTTCAGTAGTCGCAAATCTTAATAAGCCCGCGATCTTTTCTTTGTTTGAGTAATCATCAGAAACACCTTCTTTCAACACCTGACCAAAACTATCCCAGAACTTTTGATATTTTTCTGTATCTTTACTAGCTAGCTTCTTAAGTTCGCTTAGGATTTTAGTCGTTATTGCTTTTTTAATCTTATCAATAACTTTATTATGCTGTAATATCTCACGTGATACATTAAGTGGTAAATCAGCAGAATCAATCACACCCTTAACAAATCTTAAATATGGAGGTAATAATTCCTTATTCTCCATAATAAAGACTCTACGTACATACAGTGATAGACCATAGTCTTTATCTCTGTTCCAGAAATCAAAAGGTTTATTTTGTGGAATATAAAGTAGGCTATTATATTCAAGATTACCTTCAACCTTATTATGTATCCACATTAAAGCATCGGCAAAATCATGGGAAATATACTTATAGAACTCTTGATATTCCTCATCAGTCACTTCATCTTTTGATCTTAGCCATATAGCCTTAGTATTATTTACTGTTTCATACTCATCTTTGATAATTTGTTTACCATCTTTATCATGCTCAACTTTCTTCATTTGAATTTGCGTATTGATACAATCTGAGTATTTATTAACCAAACCTTTTAATAAATGATAATCTAGTAGATCTAACTGATCTTCTTTAATATGAAGAGTTATTTCTGTACCACGCTTCTCTTTTGTAATAGTCTCAACTGTGAAACCATTTTGAGCATCAGAAACCCATTTAGTAGCTTGAGATTTATCTTGCCCTGCTTTCCTAGTTCTAACTGTAACTTTATCAGCAACAATAAATGATGAATAAAAACCAACACCAAACTGACCTATCAACTCGTTATCTTTACTCTTGTCGCCAGTTAGACTTTCTAAAAACTTCTTCGTTCCAGACTTTGCAATTGTACCAAGGTTTTCAATAACTTCTTCTTCAGTCATACCAATACCATTATCACTAACAGTAATTGTTTTTGCATCTTTATCAAAATCAATTCTAATAGCATAATCAGTATCATCTTCATTCAAAGCTGCATTTGAGATACTCTCATATCTTAGCTTTTCTATAGCATCAGAACTATTAGATACAAGCTCTCTTAAGAATATCTCACGATTTGAATATAATGAATGAATCACAAGATGAAGTAATTTATCAACTTCTGTTTCAAATGTATATTTTTTCTCTGACATTTATATAACCCTCTTTTGTTATACTTTTTCAAATAACTTTATGACAAGTATGTATATGAGAGTTATTACTATTTTTTCAAGATTTTTTAGCATATAAAAATGCATTTTTAGATAATTATTCTACTTTTTGTTTATTTTTAGCAGTTAATTCTCTTTCTTGACGTATTTCATCAATAAAAGCACCTCCAATCAAACCACTTGGAATAGCAAAAACTCCAATTCCCAACATAGAAACTATTGCTGCTATTAACCTACCTAAGAGTGTAATTGGATACATATCTCCATAACCTACTGTTGTTAGAGTAATAACACCCCACCACAAAGTATTAGATATAGATGAAAAAACCTGAGGTTGAGCTTCATGCTCAGCATAGAACATCAAGATACAAGATATTATCAATATAACAAAAATTAAGCAGTATGAAACCAATAGCTCTAAATAAATTTTCTTAAAAACATTAATCAATCTATTCATTATCGCTGTATTTTGGAAAATTTTGAATACTCGTAGTAATCTCAAAACTATTAACTCATGAGAATTAATACCAAACAACGATAATATTAATGGTAGAAATATAGCTATGAAATCAATAACATTATAAAAGCTAAAAATAAAAACTAACTTTCTACGAGCAATAATTAATCTGATAATATACTCAATAGAGAATATAGCCGAAAATGTTATATTAATGTAATTAAGATAATCAGTATCTCCATAATCGATCTGAGCAATTAGAGTGAAAGAATTTATAACAACAAAAACAATAATTATACTTTGGTAAATTTTTTGTAACATATAACAGCATTTCGAAAACTCTTATATCAAGAGTTTAACAAAATTTTATAATTATTAGTTAAATTTAAAATAGAAATATTTTATTGAGAATGTAAAGTATTGAAAAAATTATTATTCTGCTTCAACAGCTTCTTCGACTTGAGGTCTATCAACCAATTCAATGAAAGCCATAGGAGCTTTATCACCGAATCTATAGCCACACTTAAGAATTCTAGTATAACCACCTGCTCTTTCTGCATAACGAGCACCAAACTCTTCAAAAAGCTTAGTCACAGCTGCTTTGTTTCTTAAGAAATCAAAAGCTTGTCTTCTAAGAGCAACTGATTGTGCTTTAAATTCATTAGAATTTACATCTAATTCATTTCTTAGTTTGAATTCTCTCTTAGCTAATGTTACTAAAGGCTCAACTATTGTTCTTAATTCTTTAGCTTTCGGTAAAGTAGTTTTGATAAGCTCATGGTTAATCAATGATGCTGACATGTTTTTAAACATAGCTTTTCTATGACTACTAGTTCTTCCAAACTTACTACCTTTTTTACGATGTCTCATAGTAATTACTCCTTTATAGTTAATATTATATGATTACTATATGTTATTTTCCTTCAACTAGTTCTCTAAAATTGTCAATCTGAACACCTAGAGATAAGTTATTGTCTATTAAAATTTGCTTGATCTCATTTAAAGATTTTTTACCTAAATTAGGTATCTTCATAAGTTGTGATTCTGAATACTGTACTAAGTCACCAAGATACTTGATGTTTTCAGCTCTCAAACAATTAGATGATCTAACCGTTAACTCTAGGTCATCAATTGGTTTAAGCAATATAGGATCAATATTAGAATCCAACAATGCATCACCTGTTTTACCATTACTAGGTACTCTAAGAGATACAAATACAGATATCTGTTCACAGAAATACTCAAGAGCTTTTGTAACAGCTACTAGTGGCTCGATAGTACCATTTGTTTTCACAAATACTTCTAGAGTTTCATTAGTGCCATTATCAAAGATTTCAAAAGCAACTCTTTTTATTGGATTAAAATCAGAATCTACCGCTATATCTCCTACTTTTTCAAGCTCAGTTGGTAATGCTGAAAGAATTCCAACATTTCTACCTACGCTAACAGTAGCTGTTAAACTAAACTTTCTCTCATTAGTTAGAGTAGCAATAGGTTGATCCTTGTTAATTATTTCAATACCTTGAGTAGTTTTGAAATCACCAGCAGTCACAACGCCAGATTTAGTTACTGATAGTTCTAATTCCACTTTTGATACATTTTTATCAAGTTTTATTGCAACCTTCTTTAAATTAGAAACAATCTCAACAACATCCTCTTTAACATCTTCTAAAGTCGAATATTCATGAAGAACACCATCTATATTAACTTTAATAATAGAAGCACCTGATAATGAAGATAACAAAAATCTTCTAATAGAGTTACCAAGGATATGAGCCATACCTTTTTCTACAGGAGAAACTTGAATTTTATATCCAAAAGCCCCTAACTCTTCTTTAAGCTGTATATTAGGTACAAATTCCTGATTTGAATTATTATTACTCACTAAAAAAATCTCCTTGAAATAAGGCTATATACGAGTCTTTAAAAAATAATAAATTATTACTTAGAGTAAAGCTCGATGATTAATTGTTCATTTATGTCTGCAGATAATTCTGATCTGTCTGGTGAAGACTTCATAGTACCTTCTAAAGAATCAGTATTTACATCAATCCAAGAAAGTTCTTTTCTATGCTTAGCAAGTTCAATAGCGTTCTGAATTCTTAGCTGTTTTTTAGATTTCTCTCTAACTGCGACTACATCACCAGCTTTAACTTGAGCTGATGGCACATTACAAGTATGTCCATTAAGCATAATACCTTTATGAACAACAAGCTGTCTAGCTTCAGCACGTGTAGCAGCAAAGCCCATTCTATAAACAACATTGTCTAGTCTTGATTCTAATATTTCTAGTAAAGTAGCACCAGTGTTACCTTTTCTTCTATTAGCTTCAACATAGTATTTTTTGAATTGACCTTCTAAAACACCATACATACGACGAACTTTTTGCTTTTCTCTTAACTGTAAACCATAGTCAGATAGACGCGCTCTTCTTGCTCCATGCTGACCTGGTGCAGTATTCATTTTGCATTTTTCATCGTTAGCTTTTACGCCACTTTTTAAAAATAAGTCTGTACCTTCTCTTCTAGAAAGCTTACATTTTGGTCCTAGATATCTAGCCATTATTAATTTCCCTTTAAAATATTAAACACGACGTTTCTTAGGAGGACGACAACCATTATGAGGTAATGGAGTCACATCTGTTATGCTTGTTACTTTTAAGTTTTTAGCATTTAAAGCTCTAACAGCAGAATCTCTACCTGAACCTGGTCCTTTAACTAAAACATCTACGTTTTTAACACCATATTCAGCTGCGATATCAGCAGCTCTTTCAGCAGCTACTTGAGCAGCAAAAGGTGTACTTTTTCTTGAACCTCTAAAGCCACTACCACCAGAAGTAGCCCAAGATAATGCATTACCTTGTCTATCAGTAATAGTTACTATAGTGTTATTAAAAGATGAGTAAATATGAGCAACTGCATCAGTCACTACTCTTTTTACTTTTTTCTTTGATGATCTAACAGACTTAGCCATATAATCTACCCTTTAATCTTTATAGTTATAATTGTATTACGCCTTAATTGGCTTTCTTGGACCTTTACGAGTACGCGCATTAGTCTTTGTTCTCTGTCCTCTTACAGGAAGGCTACGACGATGTCTTCTACCTCTGAAGCAACCTAAGTCCATAAGTCTTTTTATGTCCATAGAAACTTCACGGCGTAAATCACCTTCTACCGTAAACTTAGCAACTTCTGTTCTTAAAGTTTCAATCTGTTCTTCAGACAAATCTTTAATCTTAACAGTTGGATCTACTTTGCAAGATTGGCAAATTTGTTGCGCTCTTGTTTTACCTATTCCATAAATTGAAGTTAATCCTATCACTGTATGTTTATGAACAGGAATATTAACACCAGCTATACGAGCCATCTACTTCACTCCTAATAATTATTCTTAATTTAGTTGCTATCTGCTGCATTTTGTAACTTGCTAGGATAGCTTTTTAAAAACAAATAATCAAGCTTTATTTAATTTGCTTGATTGACTAACCTTGTCTTTGCTTATGTCTAGGGTCTGTACATATCACACGAACGACTCTGTTACGCTTGATAACTTTACAGTTTCTACACATTTTTTTAACTGAAGCTCTAACTTTCATTATATTTCTCCAAAAATATTTCTCTATTTTCTCTTACCACTAAGATTTGCTTTCTTTAGTAAAGAATCATATTGTGTTGACATCATATGAGATCTAACTTGAGCCATAAAGTCCATCATCACAACCACTACAATTAGCAAAGACGTACCACCAAATGTAAATGATAGTCCTTGAGCAAAGAACTTAACCACAAAAATTGGCAATAAACATATAGCTGTGATATACAACGAACCAACCAAAGTTAGTCTAGTCATAACTGCATCAATATACTTAGCTGTCTGCTCACCAGGTCTCACACCAGAAATGTAAGCACCAGATTTTTTAAGATTATCTGCTGTTTCTTTTGGATTAAAAACCAATGAAGTATAGAAGAAACAAAAGAAAATGATTGTCGCAGCAAATACTACAGTGTATACAATACTACCGGGTTGCAACATTTCTGCAACATCAGCAAACCAACCAAGTGAATTATAGTTAGACAACCAACCAAGCAATACACCAGGCACCATAAGTATTGATGATGCAAAGATCGCTGGGATCACACCCGCCATATTTAACTTTAATGGCAAATGGCTAGTTTGAGCAGCAAACATTTTTCTACCCTGCTGTCTCTTTGCATAATTTACTGTAATTTTTCTTTGAGCACTCTCCATAAATACTACAAAAGCGATTACTAACAAAAGAAGTATCAATAGAACCCAAACAGATAAGTACGATATTACATGCTGGTTAGCTTGTGATAGCGTATTAGAGATCTCAAATGGCAAGTTTGCAACGATACCAGAAAAGATTAGTAGTGATATACCATTACCTACACCTCTTTCTGTAATTTGCTCACCTAACCACATTAAGAACATGCTACCTGTAGTTACAGAAACAATTGTGGTCAAATAAAATAACCCCATATTGTTTGTAGTAACTAAACCATCCTGATGCAATACAAACGCAACAATACCAAATGATTGTACTATAGCCAAAGCAAGTGTTAAGTATCTTGTATATTGAGTTATTTTCTTTTGACCAGACTCACCTTCTTTTTTTAGCTCTATAAACTTAGGATATACAGCAGAAAGCATCTGAAAAATAATAGATGCCGAAATATAAGGCATCACACCCAATGCAAAGATACTCATTTGAGTAAGAGCGCCACCAGAGAACATATTAAACATACTCATCAAGCCACCTGTTGATGAGTGTTGATTTGATATAATCTCAACTAATTTAGTAGGATCAATATTTGGTATAGGAATATAAACTCCTAATCTAAACACCAATATAGCTATGACTACAAAGATTAGTCTTGATTTTAATTCGCCTGTTGTACCAGAAGCACTATTATACTTTGACATATCTTAAATCTTACTCTACCTTACCACCAGCTTTTTCAATAGCTTCTTTAGCACCTTTTGTGCAAGCTATACCCTTAAGGCTAACAGCTTTTTGGATTTCTCCACTAGCTATTATTTTTACTGATTTGATATCTTTTCTTATAAGACCAGAATCTTTTAAAGTATCTACTGTTACTTCTTCAAGAGCTAAACTATTCAATTCATGCAACCTGATTTCAGCAACATATCTTTTTGACGCAGAAGTAAAACCAAATTTTGGTAATCTTCTTTGTATAGGCATCTGTCCGCCTTCAAAACCTACTTTATGATAGCCACCTGAACGTGCTTTTTGACCTTTATGACCTTTACCAGAAGTTTTACCTAAGCCACTTCCAATACCACGTCCTAGTCTTTTAGGAGCACTTTTAGAGCCAGCAGCAGGAGCAATTGTATTTAATTTCATCTTATACTACCCCTCTATCTTAACCATATAATATATTTTGTTTGCCATACCACGATTCTCTGGAGTATCTAATACTTCAACAGTATGGTTTATTTTTCTTAGTCCTAAACCTCTAGCTGATGCTATATGGTTTTCTTTACGACCAATTAAGCTTTTTGTTAAAGTAACTTTAAAAGTTTTAGCTTGAGTCATTTCTAATTACCCCTGAACCTCTTCAACAGATAGACCTCTTTTCTCAGCGATCTCTTCTGGTGATTTAATTTTTGCCAAACCTGCAATTGTTGCTCTTACAACATTAGCTGGATTAGTTGAGCCATAAGTTTTTGCTAAAACGTTGTGTACACCAACAGCTTCAAAAACCGAACGCATAGCACCACCAGCAATAATACCAGTACCAGCAGAAGCTGGCTGCATAAATACTTTAGAAGCACCATGATTAGACATTACAGGGTACCATAACGTATCATTATTTAAGTTAACTGATACCATGTTCTTTTTAGCGTTTTCCATAGCTTTTTGGATAGCAGCAGGCACTTCTCTTGACTTACCTCTACCAACACCAATTCTACCTTTACCATCACCTACAACAGTTAAAGCGGCAAAGCTCATAATTCTACCACCTTTAACTGTCTTTGAGTGTCTCTTAACACTAACTAACTTCTCAATCAGCTCTTCGTTTTTTTTCACTTCATTAGACATAATGAATAATCATCCATATTTTATTTATTAAAACTGAAGACCATGCTCTCTAGCAGCTTCTGCTAAAGCTTTAACACGTCCATGATACTTATATCCAGATCTATCAAAAGCAACCTGTGAAATACCCTTTTCCTTACATCTGTTAGCAATAACCTCACCAACAATTGCAGCAGAATTAACATTCCCTGTATATTTACATTTAGCTTTCACATCTTTCTCTACAGTAGATGCAGCAGCTAATACAGTAGAGCCATCACCAGATATAACCTGAGCATATACATGTCTAGGCGTTCTATAAACACACAGTCTAGTATGACCAAGCTCTTTTAGTTTAATTCTAGTACGCTTACTACGACTTAAACGAGCAGTTTTTTTATCCATAATAATACTATCCCTTACCTAACTACTTCTTCTTAGCTTCTTTTTTCGCTACATACTCATCTTCATAGCGAACCCCTTTGCCCTTATATGGCTCAGGTTTTCTATATTCTCTAATTTCAGAAGCTACTTTACCTAAAACTTCTTTATCAGCTCCTTTTAGAATAATTTCTGTAGGGGCTGGAGTTTCAGCTGTTATACCCTGAGGTAATTTGTAAACTACTGGGTGTGAGAAACCTAATGTAAGATTTAGTTCACTACCTTGAGCTTTAGCACGGTAACCAACACCAATAATTTTAAGCTTTCTTTCAAACCCTTTGCTTACACCCTCAACCATATTGTTAAGTATTGCTCTTGCAGTACCAGATTGAGCAATAGCATTTTTGCTATTATTTTTAGGTGATACAGTTGCAACTCCATTTTCAATATTGAAAGTTACATCTGCAGAAAAAGTCTTATTTAAAGTTGCTTTAGTGCTTTTAACTTCAACCTGATTTCCAGCAGCAACATTTATCGTAACACCACTTGGGATAGCAACAGGTTTTTTACCTATTCTTGACATATCAAATCTCCTTGCTAACTTAAGCTACGTAGCCGATAATTTCGCCACCAACACCAAGATCTCTCGCTTTTCTATCACTTACTAAACCCTTAGATGTAGAAATGATAGCAACGCCAAAACCACCATATACTTTTGGTAGCTCTTCATGAGATTTATAAATTCTCAAACTTGGTCTAGAAACTCTTTTTATCATTTCAATCACAGGAGCGCCAGCATGATACTTAAGCTCAATCTCAATTGAAGGATGACCAGCTAAAGTTGTACCTTTAGAACAACCCTTAATATAACCTTCGTTAACTAAAAAGTTCGCGATTTCCATTTTCATTTTAGAGAATGGTACAGAAACAACTTCTTTCTCTGCAGAAAGACCATTTCTAATTCTTGTAAACATATCCGCGATTGGATCTTGCATACTCATAACTTAAATTCCTTATTACCAACTAGCTTTTTTCAAACCAGGAACATCACCTGCCATTGCATACTCTCTAAGCTTATTACGGCATAAGCCAAACTTTCTGTATACAGCATGTGGTCTACCTGTAACCTTACATCTTCTTTGAACTCTAGAAGCTGAAGAATTTACCGGTAACTTTTGCAGTTTAATTTGAGCTTCCCATACTTGTTCTTCAGTAGAATTTATATCAAGAATAATAGCTTTAAGCTCAGCTCTTTTTTGAGCATATTTAGCTACTAGTTTCTCTCTCTTTAATTCTCTCTGAATCATTGATTTTTTTGCCATTTAAAACCCCAATTTAAATTAAGACTTAAAAGGAAAACCAAATGCTTTAAGCAAAGCTCTTCCTTGATCATCATTTTTAGCTGTAGTAGTTATCGAAATATCTAAACCTCTGATAGAGTCAATTTTGTCATAATCAATTTCTGGAAAAGAGATCTGCTCTTTCATACCTAGACTATAATTACCTCTTCCATCAAAAGATTTAGCACTTAAACCCCTAAAATCTCTAATTCTAGGAATAGCAATTGTTATAAGTCTATCTAAAAATTCATACATACGCTCACCACGCAGTGTAACTTTAGCACCTATAGGCCATCCGTCACGAATTTTGAAACCAGCAATTGATTTCTTAGACATAGTAACAACTGGTTTTTGACCAGCAATAGCTGTCAAATCATTTAACGCAAAAGTCATTATTTTTTTATCTTTTGCCGCATCACCAACACCCATATTAAGAGTTATTTTCTTAATAGCAGGCACTTCCATTATATTATCTAGATTTAGCTCAGACTTTAACTTAGCTACAACCTCATTTTGATAATAATCTTTTAATCTTGCCATAAAAACTTAGTCCTATAAGTCTACAAGCTCGCCATTAGATTTAAAATAGCGAACCTTTTTCTCATCAACAAACTTATAACCCACTCTATCTGCTTTCTCAGTAGCAGGGTTAAAGATAGCAACGTTAGAAGCATCAACAGGAAGTTCTTTTTCAACAACCCCACCTTCTACACCTCTGTTAGGATTAGGCTTAACATGTTTTTTAACAATATTAATACCTTCCACTAAAACTAAAGAACCGCCTTTAGCGAATGACTTAACAACGCCTCTACGACCCTTGTCTTTACCAGCAATAACTATTACATCATCGCCTTTTTTTAATCTATTCATTATCTACACCTCAATAAATATGACTATAGTACTTCTGGTGCTAAAGATACGATCTTCATGAACTTTTCTGTACGCAATTCTCTAGTAACAGGACCAAAGATACGAGTTCCGATAGGCTGACCATTATTGTTTAGAAGCACAGCTGCATTATCATCAAATCTGACCTTAGAACCATCTTTTCTACGCACACCTTTAGCAGTTCTCACAACAACAGCATTATATACAGATCCTTTTTTAGCTTTACCTCTTGGAGCAGCTTCTTTCACAGTAACTTTTATAACATCTCCTACAGATGCATATCTACGGTGCGAACCACCCAAAACTTTAATACATTCAACTCTCTTAGCGCCACTATTATCAGCAACTTGAAGTTCTGTTTGCATTTGAATCATACAAATAACCCTTAATTATTATTATACAGGACTGCTGAGTATTTTGCAGTCCGATAAATATACCAATAAACTATAATAAAATCAAATTTATTATTTTTCTCTATTGATAATATCAACTAGACACCACTTCTTAGTTTTCGAATATGGTCTAGTCTCTTTGAACTTGATAACATCACCTTCTTTACATTCATTTTTTTCATCATGAACATAGTATTTTGTAGTTTTTTTAACAAACTTACCATATAAAGGGTGCTTAACATATCTTTCAGCTCTTACAACTACAGTTTTATCCATAGCTACGCTAGAAACTTTACCTTCTAACAATCTAATTTTATCGCTCATCTTCAAGGCACCTATTTATTCTTTTCTGATATTATTGTATTTATACGAGCAATATCTCTTTTAGCACTTTTGAACAAGTGATTTTTCTTTAATTGCCCTGTACCCTTCTGCATACGAAGAGAAAATAACTGTTGCAATAACTCTATTTTCGCTTCTTGCAATTGGTCAATACTTTTACCTCTAAAATCTTTTAAAGTATCTTTTCTTTTCATTACATCACCTGCTTTTCAACAAAAGTTGTCTGTACTGGCATCTTAGCCGCTGCTCTAGCAAAAGCCTCACGCGCTAATTCTTCTTTTACACCAGTAATTTCATATAGTACACGACCCGGCTGAATTTGAGCTACCCAATATTCAACTGAACCTTTACCTTTACCCATACGAACTTCAAGAGGCTTTTGTGTAATTGGTTTATCAGGGAAAATTCTTATCCAGATCTTACCACCACGCTTAATGTGACGACTTATCGCTCTTCTTCCCGCCTCAATTTGTCTAGCAGTTACTCTACCTCTAGATGTTGCTTGAAGACCAAACTCACCAAAGCTTACCTTGTTACCTCTGTGAGCCAAGCCCCTATTACGCATCTTTTGTTGTTTACGAAACTTTGTACGCTTAGGCTGTAGCATTATTTAGCTCCTTTTTTATTATTTTTCTGATTCATTTGACCAGGAAGAACTTCACCCTTATAGATCCAAACTTTAACACCTATAATCCCATAAGTAGTCAAAGCTTTTGATGTAGCATAATCCACATCCGCTCTAAAAGTTTGTAGAGGAACTCTACCATCTCTAGCCCACTCAGAACGAGCAATCTCAGCACCACCTAAACGACCACTAACCATTATCTTGATACCTTTAGCACCAGATTTCATAGCAGCCTGCATAGCTTTTTTCATAGCTCTTCTGAACATTACTCTTTTTTCTAATTGCTGCGCTACGCTATCAGCAACCAACTTAGCATCGATTTCTGGCTTACGCACTTCTTCGATATTAATCTGTACAGGTACACCCATCAACTTATTAACATCAGCACGAAGCTTCTCTACATCTTCACCTTTCTTACCAATCACAATTCCAGGTCTTGCTGTATGAATTGTAATCTTAGCATTTTGAGCAGGTCTCTCAATCTGGATTTTACTAACTGCAGCTGAAGCAAGTTTCTTATGTAAAAACTCTCTAACCTTAATATCTTCATTAAGCTTAGTAGCGTAGTCAGAAGAGTCAGCATACCAAGTTGAATTATGCTCTTTCACTATGCCTAATCGAATTCCATTAGGATTTACTTTTTGACCCATTTTTACTACACCTCTTAATTTTTCTCAGCAACTTTCACAGTAATATGTGAAGTTCTCTTTAAAATACGATTACCACGACCTTTTGCTCTAGCTTCAAAACGCTTCATAGTAGGACCCTCATCAACAAATACAGTTGAAACAAATAAAGAATCAACATCCATACCGTCATTGTGTTCTGCGTTAGCAATTGCTGAATTTAAAACATCTTTAATCAACACTGCTGCTTTCTTATTGCTAAAAGTCAAAAGATTAATAGCTTTCTCTACAGGTAGACCTCTGATCTGATCAGCAACCAATCTACATTTTTGAGCTGAGATTTTTGCAAATTTTAATTTAGCTTGTACTTCCATGTATCCTAACCTCAACTATTTCTTCTTAGCTTTTTTATCAGCTGCATGACCACGGTAGTTACGAGTAACAGCGAACTCACCTAACTTATGACCTACCATTTCTTCAGTCATGAGAACAGGCACATGCTGCTGACCGTTATGTACAGCTATAGTTAAACCTATCATATCCGGCACAATCAATGATCTTCTTGACCATGTTTTGATTGGCTTTTTAGAATTACTTTCTTGCGCTTCAAAAACCTTCTTTAAAAGATGATGATCTACAAAAGGTCCTTTTTTTAATGAACGAGGCACAACTTTCTCCCTAATTACTTACGTTTTTGAACAATCAACTTATTAGAACGCTTATTTTTACGCGTCTTATAACCTTTAGTTGGGATACCCCATGGTGTAACTGGATGTCTACCACCAGATGTACGACCCTCACCACCACCATGTGGGTGATCTACTGGGTTCATAGCCACACCTCTAACAGTAGGTCTTATACCTCTCCAGCGCTTCGCACCAGCTTTACCTAAAGACTTCAAGTTGTGCTCAGAATTAGAAACAACACCAATAACCGCTCTACAATCTAAAAGCACCCTTCTCATCTCACCCGATCTTAGACGAATAATTGCGTAAGCATTATCCTTACCGACCAACTGAGCAAAAGTTCCAGCACTTCTAATCATTTGCGCACCTTTTTTAGGCTTCATTTCAATGTTGTGAATAACAGTACCTAGAGGAATATTTCTCAGAGGCATACAGTTACCAACCGCAACATCTACTTTTTCACCTGAAACAACAGACATATCTTTCTTTAGACCCTTAGGAGCAATGATATATCTTCTCTCGCCATCAGCATACAATACTAATGCAATGTTTGCACTACGGTTAGGATCGTACTCGATTCTCTCAACCTTAGCTACGATATCATCTTTATTTCTCTTAAAGTCAACAATACGATAATGCTGCTTATGTCCGCCACCTTGATGACGAACTGTAATTCTACCAGTATTATTTCTACCAGCTTTACTTTTCTTAACTTCTACCAAACCTTTGAATGGCTTACCTGTATGTAATTCTGTATTCTTTACGCTCACTACGTGGCGACGGCCAGGTGAAGTAGGTTTAGCTTTTTTTATTTCAATCATGATTATAAACCTTCTTTAAGTTACTCTGCACCAACAAAATTGATGTCATGTCCTTCAGCAAGTTTTACATAAGCCTTCTTCCATGCTTTTGTTCTACCCTCAACACGACCAAATCTACGCGCTTTACCCTTAACGTTAAGGATATTCACAGACTCAACTTTTACCTCAAAAAGCTTCTCTACAGCACTTTTTACATCCTGCTTAGTTGCAGTTCTAGCTACTTCGAACACTATAGTTGAATTAGCATCTGATAAACCATAAGTCTTATCAGAAACATGAGGTCTCACAACTGTCTTTAATAATTTTTCTTGAGAATTCATACTAGCTTCTCCTCTATTTCTTTAATAGCTTGCTTAGTGAAAACCACATTTTCAAAACAAACTAAAGAAACTGGATTAATTTCCACAGAATCACATACTGCTACATTCTTAAGGTTTCTAGAAGATAAGTATAAATTTTCATTAAACTCTTCCACACCAACAACAAAAAGAACATCCTTAACACCTAAAGAATCCACAATTGCTTTGAATTCTTTTGTTTTTGGAGTTTCTAATCTCAATGACTCAACCACAGTCATTCTATCTGATCTTACAAGCTCAGATAATATAGATTTAACTGCACCTGAGTACATCTTACGATTCACTTTTTGCTTATAGCTTTTAGGCTTAGCTGCAAATGTAACACCACCCTTTCTGAAGATAGGTGAACGGATAGTACCCGCTCTTGCTCTACCTGTACCTTTTTGTCTCCAAGGCTTAGCTCCACCACCAGACACTTCTGATCTAGTTTTTTGAGCTTTAGTACCTTGACGAGCGCCTGCCATATAAGCAACAACAACCTGATGAATTAGAGATTCATTATAGTCTGCTGCAAAAACTCCTTCTGCAACACCTACTACACCAGCCTCTGCACCAGCTAAAGATTTTATATTTAAGTCCACAACAACTCTCCGGTATAATTAATACTTATCTACTAACTTTTAACAGCTGGAGTAACAATAACATCTCCACCAACTGAACCTGGAATACCGCCTTTTAGAAGCAATAAACCATTTTCCGCGTCTACTCTCACAACTTCAAGTGACTGAATAGTAACATTCTCGCTACCTAAGTGACCAGCCATCTTCTTGTTCTTAAACACTCTACCTGGAGTCTGGTTTTGACCCGTAGAACCATGAACCCTATGTGAAAGAGAGTTACCATGAGTAGCATCTTGAGTTGCAAAGTTGTGACGCTTAACACCACCTTGAAAACCTTTACCTTTAGATACACCTCTGACATCAACCTTCTGACCCGCTTCAAAAATAGTAGCATCAATAGATGCACCTACTTCATAATCAGAAGCATTATCAATAGCAAACTCCCACAAACCTCTACCAGGCTCAACACTAGCTTTTGCATAGTGACCCGCCATAGGCTTGTTTACATTAGAACGCTTTTTAAAACCAGTAGTTACTTGAATAGCATTATAACCATCTGTTTCAGTAGTCTTTATTTGAGTTACTTTATTTGACTCAACCTGAACAACTGTTACAGGAATAGAAACACCATCTTCAGTAAATATACGAGTCATACCACATTTGCGACCAACTAATCCTAAAGACATTATTATATCCTCTATTATTATTATATTAACTTCACGATTACGATTGACCGTGAAGACCTAATTGATACCGTTTTTGAAAGATTTTCAAAAAAGTAACGTATATATTAGCTTAAACTGATCTGAACATCAACACCTGATGCTAAATCTAGCTTCATTAGAGCATCTACAGTTTTATCTGTAGGCTCTACAATATCAATCAATCTCTTGTGAGTTCTGATTTCATATTGATCTCTTGCCTTTTTGTTTACGTGTGGAGAAATAAGTATTGTAAATTTCTCTTTACGAACTGGTAAAGGGATTGGCCCTTTAACTTGCGCCCCTGTCTTCTTAGCTGTATCAACAATTTCTTGAGTAGAAATATCGATAAGCTTATGATCAAAGGCTTTCAATCTAATTCTAATACGCTGATTATTTATAGCCATTTTAAATTTATCCTTTTAATTATGAGTTACGTGATTTTATGATTTCATCTGCAATATTGTTTGGCACTTCTGCATACTTCTTAAATTCCATTGAGAAAGATGCTCTACCTTGGCTCATAGAACGAACGTTAGTAGCATAACCAAACATTTCAGCAAGAGGAACTAGAGCACTAACCACTCTACCACTTGGATTCTCATCCATACCCTCAATGATACCTCTTCTTCTGTTAAGGTCACCCATAACATCACCAAGATAATCTTCAGGAGTTACAACCTCAACTTTCATAATTGGCTCAAGTATACAAGCATTAGCTTTCTTTGCACCTTCTTTAAGAGCCATAGAACCAGCAATCTTAAATGCCATCTCAGACGAGTCAACATCATGGTATGAACCATCAAATAGAGTAGCCTTAACACCAATCATAGGATATCCAGCTAACACACCATTAGTCATTTGCTCTTCTATACCTTTAGCAACAGGACCAATGAATTCCTTAGGAATCACACCACCAACAATTTCGTCAACGAACTCAAATATCTTTTCTTCACCAGCATCGTTAGTAGAGACTTCTAAAGGCTCAAACTTAACCACAACGTGACCATACTGACCACGACCACCTGACTGACGAACAAACTTACTATTTTGCTCAACAGTTCCACGAATAGTCTCTCTATAAGCAACCTGAGGGTTACCCACATTAGCCTCGACCTTAAATTCACGTCTCATACGATCAACAATAATATCCAAGTGAAGCTCACCCATACCAGAAATAATTGTTTGACCTGACTCTTCATCAGTCTTAACTCTGAAAGATGGATCCTCTGCAGCCAACTTGCCTAGAGCTATAGACATTTTTTCTTGGTCTGCTTTTGTCTTAGGCTCAACAGCAACAGAAATTACTGGCTCTGGGAAATCCATTCTCTCAAGAATTACCGGCTTATCAAGATCACAAAGAGTATCACCAGTAGTTACATCTTTAAGACCTATACAAGCAGCAATATCGCCAGCACGAACCTCTTTAATCTCTTCACGCTTATTCGCGTGCATCTGTACGATACGACCTACACGCTCTTTTTTACCTTTAACAGGATTATATACAGCATCACCAGACTTAAGCACGCCAGAGTAAACACGAATAAACGTTAAGTTACCTACAAACGGGTCTGTAGCAAGTTTAAATGCTAAAGCTGCAAATGGCTCATCATCAGATGAAGATCTAGAAGCTGGTTCACCATCTTCAGTCTCACACTTAATAGCAGGAACTTGGTTTGGAGCTGGTAAGTATTCAACAACACCATCAAGAACCGCTTGAACGCCCTTGTTCTTAAACGCAGAACCACAGAATGCTAGAACAATCTCATTTGCCAACACTCTAGCACGAAGACCCTGCTTAATCTCTTCATTAGAAAGCTCGCCTTCTTCAAGATACTTATCCATAAGCTCCTCAGAAGCTTCAGCTGCAGCCTCCATCATCTCCATGCGAAGCTCTTCTGCTCTATCTTGAAGCTCAGCTGGAATATCAACAAGATCATAAGTAAGACCTTGGTCTGCTTCATTCCACATGATCGCTTTCATTCTGATAAGATCTACAACACCCTTAAAGTCTTCTTCTGCACCAATATTCAACTGAACAGGGACAACATTAGCCTTAAGACGAGTTCTGATTTGGCCACAAACTCTTTCAAAGTCAGCACCTGATCTATCCATCTTGTTTACAAATACAATTCTTGGAACACCGTACTTGTTAGCTTGGCGCCATACAGTTTCTGACTGAGGCTCAACACCTGATGAACCACAGAACACAACAACCGCGCCATCTAGTACACGAAGAGAACGTTCTACTTCAATAGTGAAGTCAACGTGACCCGGAGTATCAATAATATTTATACGATGCTTATCAAACTGCTGATCCATACCAGACCAGAAAGTAGTTGTCGCAGCAGAAGTAATTGTAATACCTCTTTCTTGCTCTTGCTCCATCCAGTCCATAGTAGCAGCACCATCATGTACCTCACCGATCTTATGAGATAACCCTGTATAGAAAAGGATACGCTCTGTAGTTGTTGTTTTACCAGCATCAACGTGAGCACAGATACCAATATTTCTATATTTTTCTAAAGCTGTATTACGAGGCATTTTCTAATCTCCTATTACCATCTAAAGTGAGCAAATGCTTTGTTAGCTTCAGCCATCTTATGAGTATCTTCTCTTTTCTTGACAGCAGCGCCTCTACCCTCTATAGCTTCTAGAATCTCCGCAGCAACTCTATCACCCATAGTACTCTCTTTTCTCTTACGCGCAGCATCTATAATCCATCTCATACCTAAAGTTTGACGACGCTCTGGTCTAACTTCTACAGGAACTTGATATGTAGCACCACCAACACGGCGTGACTTAACTTCTACCATAGGACTAACACTATCTAAAGCCTTTTCAAAAACTTCAACTTCATTAGCAGAAGCATCTTTAGCTTTAATCTTATCAAACGCACCATATACAATTTTCTCTGCAATAGACTTCTTACCATCTAGCATAATATGGTTTACAAACTTAGCAACAACCTGACTCTTAAACTTAGGATCAGGTAGAATATCTCTTTTAGGAGCTCTATTTCTTCTAGACATTTTTACACCTTCTTCAAATGTTAAACTTTAAACACAAATTAAGACTTAGGACGCTTAGTACCATACTTTGAACGACCGTGCTTACGATTATTAACACCTGAAGTATCTAAAGCACCCCTAACAATGTGGTAACGCACACCTGGCAAATCTTTAACCCTACCACCTCTGATAAGCACAACACTGTGCTCTTGTAGGTTATGACCTTCACCACCAATGTAGCTTGTAACCTCAAATCCACTCGTTAATCTTACACGAGCTACTTTTCTAAGTGCTGAGTTAGGCTTCTTAGGAGTAGTAGTATATACCCTTGTACATACACCTCTTCTTTGAGGACACGCCTTTAACGCAGGAACCTTAGACTTAACAACCGATCTCTTGCGAGGGCTGTTCACCAACTGATTTATAGTTGCCATTAGTTATTATTCTCCGTTTTTTATCAGTTTTTTTGATTTAAATAATTTCAAATGCCAAGCAGAGGAAGCACCTATGCAAAAATAGCATTAGACAGACATAATAACAAAAAAGCAAAAAAAAGAAAAGAAAAAGTATTATTTATGAGAATTGCCAAAAACAGATTTAAAAGCAACATAAAGATAATTACACATAGAATAAACAGTAAGTATTACAGCCACATAGAGCATCAAAAACCCCAAAAGAATAAACCATGTATTAAAACTAGCGTAGTCTAACGAATGTCTAAAATCTATTGCGGGCTTAATTAAGAATATAAAAAGTGCGGCCATCTGAGCCGTAGTTTTGATCTTACCCCATACACCAACCTTGACAACACTACGCTGCCCAAGCTCAGCCATCCACTCTCGCAATGCAGAAACAACAATTTCTCTGCAAATCATCACAATCGCTGGAATAGTAGCCCACCAATATGGGTACATTTCAATAAACAAACAAAGAGCAGTAGCAACAATCAACTTATCAGCAACAGGATCTAAAAATGCTCCTAACTTGCTTGTCTGCTCCCATTTGCGTGCCAAATAGCCATCCAACCAGTCAGTAGCTGCGCCCAATAAAAATAATGTAGCCGTAATACCATGATGGTGTGGAAACTCAAAATAATAACATATAACTATAAAAGGAATTAACGCCAAGCGACCAAAAGTTAAAATATTAGGGATATTGAAAAACATATATTAAACCCCAGTATGTCCAAATCCTCCAGCAGATCTAATAGTCCGCTGAGAGAACTCCTCTACAATATCGAATTTTGCTTGAACCACTGGAACAACCACAAGCTGCGCAAATCTCATCATAGGCTCAATTTCGATAACTTCTTGAGAACGATTAAAGCAAGACACCATTAATTCTCCTTGATAATCAGAATCAATAAGACCAGTACCATTGCCTAGCACTAAGCCTTTTTTATGACCCAAACCAGATCTTGGCAGAATCATTGCCGCATAATTTGGATTTGCTATATTGATAGCAATTCCAGTACCTATCAACTTACACTCACCAGGACTCAAGAACTCTGCTTCAGATAAGCAAGCTCTTAAATCAACCGCTGCCGACCCTTCTGTACCATACTCAGGTACTTCTTTAATAATTTCTTTATTCAACAGCTTCAACTCTATATTCAAAACAAATCCCCCGCTTATACAACAAACACACCAGCCAAATAACCAAGTGTCACAAAAATAGGTAATGCAGGCATATAACCATCCAACCTATCAAGTACTCCACCATGACCTGGTAAGATATTGCCACTATCTTTAACTCCAGCGATACGCTTCATCATACTCTCAAAAACATCGCCAACAACAGATAAAACTGCTATTAAAGCTGAAATAATAACCATTGATAAGTACTCAAAAATACTTAAATTCATAAATAGCAAAAATACTATAGCGATAATTACAGCACAAACCATCCCACCCAACAAACCTTCGATAGTTTTATTTGGACTCAATCGCGGAAGCATCTTACGCTTACCCATTGCTTTACCTGTAAAATAGGCTCCACTATCAGCACCTGCAACAACCAATATAAACATGAATATCCACGCAACAGAATTACTATGAAGTACGTACAACGATGCTGCAAATGGTGAGATTGCAAATAAGCCGAGTATCAACATTTCATTAACAGATAATGTATCAAACTTTTGGCGCTCATATCCACTAAGTCTATAAATCGCATACAGCCAAAATACTGGGAAAATATACTGAATGTAAACAAAGAACTCTGACACAACAAACAACACTATCATGAATATCACAAGATAATTTATTGTTTCTTGTTGACTAATCTTTGTAAACTTAAGCCATTCATATGCTGAAAGCATCGCAACCAAAAAAACACCAACACCAAAAAGATAGTCATTTGCATACACAAGTCCTGCAAAAACAAAAACTACCAACAATAAACCAGTTATTATCCTCTCTTTCATACATCCCTCATTTCAAGTTGTTCACCACTCTTACCAAACCTTCTCTGGCGCGAGTAAAAATACTCTTCTGCTTTCTGAAATTCTGACTTTGTAAACTCAGGCCACATAAGATCAGTAAAATACATCTCAGCATAAGACAACTGCCATAACATAAAATCACTTAATCTAATCTCACCACTAGTCCTAATAAGTAAGTCAACCGGCATTTGACCAGCGACCGTATAACTTCCGAAATTATCCTCCGATATATTATCCAGCGCTATCTTACCATTGCCAATATCGTCAATGATAGATTTCATAGCACTAATAATATCCCATCGCCCACCATAGTCAACTGCTAGCCTAAGCTGAAGTCCTGTATTATCTTTAGTAACAGACTCGCTATAATCAATCATTTGTATAAGCTTATCTGATAATCTAGACCTATCTCCAATAACTTTAAGGACAATATTATTACTATGTAATTTTGGAGTTTTATCTTTGAGAGTTTTATAAAAAAGATCCATTAGATCAGAAACTTCTTTAGCTGGTCTAAGCCAATTATCTCTACCAAATGCAAAGAGAGTTAACATCTGAATATTACGCTCAACACAATACTCTATAGCAGCATCTACACTAGATATCGAATTTCTATGACCAAATATCCTTGGCTTCAATCTACTCTTGGCCCAGCGCCCATTACCATCCATAATTATAGCAACATGCTTAAGAGCATTTTCGTTAGCCAAGCTCATAATGAGTAAAATATAAAGTTTAAACTAGATAAATAATAAGAAAGAATAAAGAGAAATACAAGTTTTATTAAGAAATCTAATAATTAGACCACCATTAAATCTTGTTCTTTTTTAACAGCAAGAGCATCTGCCTGTGCAATCATCTTATCAGTAATTTTTTGAATATTATCCTCTGCTCTTTTAGCTTCATCTTCTGTTATCTCTTTCTCTTTGAGAAGTTCTTTGATATCGCCATTAGCATCACGGCGTATATTTCTGATAGAAACTCTACCACTCTCAGTCTCAGATTTAACAAGTTTAACAAGCTCTTTTCTACGCTCTTCATTAAGTGCTGGCATAGGAACTCTCAAACTATCACCTAAGTTAGTTGGATTAAGCCCCAAATCAGAAGTTATAATAGCCTTCTCAATCTTACCTGCAAGCCCTTTCTCCCAAGGAGTAATACCTAGAGTCCTAGCGTCAAGAACTGTAACATTAGCCACCTGAGTAATCGGCGTAGCAGAACCGTAATAATCTATAGTTACATGAGCTAAAATATCAGGATGAGCCCTCCCAGTTCTAATCTTAGCTAAATCATCAGCTAAAACTTCTAAAGTTTTACTCATTCTATTTTCAGCATCTTTTAGAATATCGTTTATCATAAAAACAATCCTTTTTTTTGAAAATTAATTAGTCTAAAGTGACCCAAGTACCATGCTTTGAATCAACTACAGCATCAACCAAAGCATTTGGCTGAGTCAAATCAAACACATATATTGGTATACCAAAATCTCTGCACTGAGTAAATGCTCCCAAATCCATCACATTTAGCTCCTTACTAACAACTTCGGAAAAAGTAACCTTAGCAAAACGCTTAGCATCTGAATATTTATTTGGGTCTTTATCATACACACCATCAACAGTCGTAGCCTTCAACAAAGCATCCGCACCAATCTCAACCGCTCTAAGGCTAGCTGTAGTATCAGTTGTTACAAACGGATTGCCTGTACCTGCCGCAAATATCAAAACCGTGCCTTTTGCAAGCTCTCGATTAAACTCATGCGCACTAGCAACTCTTAACAAACCATCAACACCTTTTGCTGAAAAAATCTCAGCATCAACATCTTCACTGATAAGCATATCACGAAGAGCTAAAGCATTAATCATAGTAGCAATCATACCCATAGAGTCAGCTGTAAATCTTCTAATTTTGTCTCCAAAATCAGCCCTACCTCCGCGTAAGATATTACCACCACCAACGACTATCGCAAGCTCAACACCTAAGTTAACAAGTGTTTTGATTTGATTTATGATAGGAGCAGCAGATTCAACATTTATACCAAAACCTTGATCTGCCGATAAAGACTCTCCACTTAACTTAAGAAGAACCCTCTTAAGCTTTGGAGTATTATGAGAACATTCTAACGAATCATTAGACATATATTAACCTTTGATTTGGCTCATCACCTCTGCTGCGAAATCTTCTTCTTTCTTCTCGATACCTTCACCAACATCTAGGCGGATAAAGCTAACAACTTTAGCGCCTTTGTCTTTAACAAGTTTTTCAACTTTGATGCTAGGATCTTTAACGAAATCTTGACCTAAAAGAGCAACTTCATCTAAGAACTTACGAATTCTACCAACAATCATTTTCTCGATGATTTCAGCAGGCTTACCACTTTCTTTTGCTTGAGCTGTGAAAATTTCTTTCTCTTTTGCTACTACATCAGCAGGAACTTCATCACCAGATACAACCATAGGATTAACAGCTGCTACGTGCATAGCAACATCTTTAGCAAGCTCTTCATCACCACCTTCTAGAGCAGCAACAACACCGATCTTACCACCATGTATGTAAGCACCTAAAGTACTAGCTGCTACAGTCTTAACTCTACGAACTTGAATATTCTCACCGATTTTAGCAATTAGTGATTTACGAGCTTCTTCAACAGTTTCACCAGTTGAAGTCTTAGCAGCTAAAACTTCTTCGATAGTCTCTGCTTTTGCCGCATGAGCTGCTTTTACAGCTTCTTGAGCAAACTTCTTGAAAGTATCATCTCTAGCGACAAAGTCTGTCTCTGAGTTGATTTCAAGTAAAACAGCTCTACCATCAGCAGCATAAACTTCGATAACACCTTCAGCTGCAATACGTGAAGCTTTTTTGTCAGCTTTTGCTTGTCCAGAAATTCTCATTTCTTCAGCAGCTTTTTCAATATCACCAGCAGCTTCAACTAGAGCTTTTTTACACTCCATCATTCCAGCACCAGTTCTTTCTCTAAGTTCTTTTACTAATTTAGCAGAAATATTTGACATTGTTCTATCCTTGTTTGTTTATTATGCTTCTGTAGTTTCTTCAGCTTTTGCTTCTACTGCTCTATCTAAGCCTTGAGCATCAATAACAGCATCAGCAAATTTCTTCATATAGAAAGATATTGACTTAACAGCATCGTCATTACCAGGAATAATATAATCGATACCTTCAGGGTTTGAGTTAGTATCAACAATTGATACAACTTTAATACCTAGCTTTTGAGCTTCTTGAATAGCAATGTGCTCTTTGTTACTATCAATAACAACGATAGCATCAGGTAAACCACCCATTTCTTTGATTCCGCCAAGAACTTTTTCTAACTTCTCTATAGTTCTGATATTTTGAAGCATCTCTTTTTTAGTTAACGATCCAAAAGTACCGTCTTCTTTCATCTTCTCTAACTGAGCAAGTCTCTTGATAGATTGTCTAACAGTTTTGTAGTTAGTAAGCATACCACCTAACCATCTGTGGCTAACAAACGGCATACCACATCTTTTAGCTTCTGCTTCTATGATATCTTGAGCTTGTCTTTTTGTACCAACAAAAAGAACTTTTCCACCATTTGCTACAGTCTTACCAACAAAGTTAACTGCATCTTGGAAAAGAGGAACTGTTTTCTCAAGATTGATAATGTGTACACCATGGTTAATGCCAAAGATGTATTCTTTCATTTGAGGATTCCAGAAAGCTTTTTTGTGTCCAAAGTGAACACCCGCAGATAACATTTCTTTCATTAAAGACATTTTGATTTTCCTTATTTGGGTTATATCTAGTATCTTAGTTATGCCAAATATCATATGAGACACCCTTTGGCACAACTTCTAATTTTGAAGATACATGATTTATTAGTTAAACATTAGCTCATATATAATACAAGCCGTGAAATTTTATCATACTTAATTTATAAATTACAAAAGGTATTTTATATTTATTTAAAATGCTAAAATGTCACAAAATAAATTAAAAAAATAGAGATCAAAAATGATTTCATTAATAGTTGCTTATGACAAAAATCTAGGTATAGGTAAAGAAAATACTCTAGCATGGAAACTTTCTGAAGACCTGAAAAACTTCAAAAAGATAACCGAGAATAATTATATTGTAATGGGTAGAAAAACTTTTGAGTCAATCGGTCGCCCTCTGCCAAACCGCAAAAACATTATCTTAACTAGAGATAAAGATTACAAGCAGGATAAGTGTTTAATAATTAACAGTGTTCAAGAAATTCTAAACTTCGCGCAATCAAAACCTCATTATGAGATTTTTATAATTGGTGGTGCTCAGATTTATAAAGAATTTTTGCAATATGCCGATAGACTATACATAACTGAAGTCGATACAGAAATGAGTGATCTTGATGCTTTCTTTCCTAAGTGGGACAAATCTAAATACAAACGCATAGGCCATAAACAATTCAAAAAAGATGATAAAAACGAGTTTGACTTCACGTTTGCCGTATATGAAAAATCCTCTACTTAATCTTCCGCAAATAAAGCTGTAGATAAGTATCTCTCAGCACTAGAAGCAAAAACAACCACTATCATCTTATTCTCACTCTCAGTACGTTGAGCTATCTCAATCGCCGCTTTTAATGCTGCTCCTGATGAAATACCAGCAGGCACACCTTCCTTATGTGCTACTAAACGTGCATACTCTAAAGCATCTACGTCACTAACTGTAACAATATCATCAATTATAGATGTATTTAGAATCTCTGGAATAAAGCCAGCGCCTATCCCTTGAATTTTATGAGAGCCTGGCTTACCACCTGACAAAACGGGACTAGACTTAGGCTCTACAGCTACAATTTTGATAGTAGGTTTTTTCTGTTTGAGAACTTCAGCAATGCCTGTAATAGTACCTCCGGTACCGACACCCGCCACTAGAATATCTACTTCACCATCAGTATCTTGCCAAACCTCTAAAGCCGTTGTATTTCTATGTGCTTGTGGATTGGCTGGATTAGTAAATTGACCCAATATAACACCATCATTAAGCTCTTTTAATAAATCATTAGCTTTGGCAATTGCTCCAGCCATACCCTCAGCTGCAGGTGTTAAAATAAGCTTAGCACCAAAGTGCTGTATCAACTTACGTCTTTCAACGGATACACTCTCTGGCATAGTAATAATTAGGTCATAACCTTTTGCAGCAGCAATAAATGAAAGCCCTATCCCAGTATTGCCCGATGTTGGTTCTATCAACGTTGTAACACCTGGCTTGATATTACCAGCCTTCTCTGCACTTTTAATAAGATTTAGAGCCACCCTATCCTTGACAGAGGATAATGGATTAAAGAATTCTAGTTTAGCAACCAACTTAACTTTTAAGCCAAACAGCTGCTCTATTTTACAAAGCCTAACCATAGGAGTCTTACCAATAGTTTCAGTAAAATTGTTACATATATTCATAGCTATAACCTTTTATATTCATACAATAATCTACCGCCATTCTATCTTATTTAGATGGCTAAAACATTGGTTTTATAATAGTATATTAAAATCAAAACAACACTTTGGAGTCTTATGATCAAACTATTACGATACTATCAACAACAAGATCCTGCTGCTCCAAGCATTCTTGAAACGATATTTGCTTACCCTGGATTACATGCAATATTACTTCACAGACCCGCAAATCTACTATGGCGTTGTAAATTAAAATTTTTAGGTAGACTCTTATCTCATATATCTAGATTCCTGACAGGAATCGAAATACATCCTGGGGCAACTATCGGCTCATATTGTTTCATTGATCATGGTATGGGCATTGTAATTGGTGAAACAGCAATAGTTGGAAATTATGTATCACTATACCATGGTGTAACTCTTGGTTCATCTGGAAATCCAAAGTTGAGATACACAAAACGTCATCCAACAGTTGAAGATGAAGTAATAATTGGAGCCGGTGCTAAAATCTTAGGTAATATAACTATTGGCAAACACTGCAGAATATCACCAAATAGTGTAATAACAGAAAGCATGGAAGCATATACTACTGCATTACCTATACAAACAAAGATAGTTCACCAATCAACTCAAAAAAAATTAATTCAGCCATGTGAAATAAATAGAACAAACATCTCTTAATGACATAAAAAAGCCACTTAAGGTGGCTTTTTAATTTGGCATCCCGTAGGGGATTCGAACCCCTGTTGCCGCCGTGAAAGGGCGGTGTCCTAGGCCTCTAGACGAACGGGACTTAAGACTTTTAATCACTGTCTTCAGCGATATGATGTGTATTATAATGACTTTTATGGCTTAGTCAAGCCCTTTTGTTAATATTTTTGTTTTTTTATGAATTACATAGTTCTTTTATTGCTCTTTGTAATCTAGATAGTACTTTTTCTTTCCCCAAAAGCTTCAAAGTAATACCAATATCAGGAGATTGCCCTGAACCTGTGATAGCTATACGCAAGGGCATACCTACTTTACCCATACCAACTTCACACTGCTCTGCTGTTGATGCGACTACGTTGTGCAAAGTATCTGGATCTTGCCATTGCTGAGTTTCTAGAGCTTCAAAATTTCCTAAAAGCTTAATAAATATCTCGCCTGTTGTCGTTTTAACATGCTTTTTGACTGCTTTTTCATCATAGACGATATCATCACTATAAAAGTAGCTCGATTTCTCCGTAAGCTCTACTAGTGTATCAACTTTTTCTGCCATCACAGCTACAAGGTCTTGAAGATCAGGACCATTAGCAATATCCAAACGAGATTTTGCAAAATGATATTCAACTTCTGTCCTAATATCCTCAAATTTAGATTCTTTGATGTAGTGTTTGTTCAACCACTTAAGCTTATCAAAGTCAAAACGTGAAGGCGAAGCATTGATATGCTCTAAATTAAAAGATTTTATCATCTCATCTATAGAGAAAATCTCTTGATCTCCATGCGACCACCCAAGTCTAACCAAATAGTTAAGTATAGCCTGAGGTAAATAACCATCTTCACGATACTGCATAACATTGACCGCACCATGTCGTTTAGACAACTTTGCCCCATCTGGACCAAGAATCATTGGAACATGTGCAAATACCGGAATATGAGCATTTAAGGCTTTATAAATATTGATTTGTTTAGGAGTATTATTAACATGATCATCACCACGAATAATATGCGTGATAGCCATATCAATATCATCAACAACCACACAAAAATTATATGTCGGCGAGCCATCTGTTCTTTGGATAATCATGTCATCAAGCTCATGATTTGAAATTGAAATCCTACCTTTTACAGCATCATTCCAGCTGACAAGACCATCTTGCGGATTTTTAAAACGTACTACAAAACTATCTCCTTCTTGAGGAATATAGCTTGCATCACGGCATTTACCATCATAGCCAGTTTTAAGATTATTTGCCTGCTGATGCTCTCTTAACTCATCTAATCTTTCCTTAGAACAGTTACAATAATATGCCTTACCCTCTGCTATTAATTGCTTAATAACTTCATGATATCTATCAAATCTTTTCGTTTGATAATAGATCTCTTCATCATTTTTTAGACCAAGCCAGCTCATACCATCTAAAATAGCATCTACAGCAGCTTGAGTAGATCTCTCAAGATCTGTGTCTTCGATTCTTAATAAAAACTTACCGTTATTGTGTCTAGCATAAAGCCAACTAAAAAGTGCTGTACGTACCCCACCAACATGTAAAAAGCCTGTTGGACTTGGTGCAAATCTTGTTGTAATCATAACAAAATACCTTGAATATAAAATTGCTTAAAGATTAAACTAGAAACGGGCTTCTTGCAAGGGTTAAAGCAAACGATTAATAAGTGTTAGCATATCTAATCAAGATGCTATTTCTTGAAAAGAATTACTCACTACAAGATACCACCTTTTGTCATTTTGTATGGATCAACTACTTTATTAAACTCTTCTTCAGATAAAAAACCAAGAGCATTATTTGCCTCAGCTAACGATAAGTTGTTACTATCTGCATAATGCGCCATTTTAGAAGCTTTATCATAGCCTATCACCGGACTAAGAGCTGTAACAAGCATCAATGAATTTTTGAGATAAAAATCTATTTTGTCATGATTTGGCGTCATTCCTTCCAAAAGATATTTTGTAAAGTTTACACAACTGTCTGAAATAATCTTAATCGATTGAATAATATTAAAAATAATCAAGGGCTTATAGACATTCATTTCAAGGTATCCTGCAGAACCACCGATACCAACAGAAACATCATAACCCATTACTTGAGCAGCAACCATTGCCATAGCTTCACATTGTGTAGGATTAACCTTTCCTGGCATAATTGATGATCCAGGCTCATTCTCAGGGATTAACAACTCATGAAACCCTGCTCTAGGACCACAGCTTAATAGGCGAATATCATTAGCAATTTTAAATAATGAATTTGCTAAAGTTTTGAGTTGCCCCATAATCGCAACTAATGCATCATGCGAACCTTGCACCTCGAATTTATTTGTAGCTGTAACAAATGGTAACCCAGTAATAGAAGCAATATGTTTCGCTACAATTTCAGCAAAACTATCAGGCGCATTTAAGCCAGTACCAACAGCTGTTCCTCCCAGAGCTATCTCATATACACCTTTTAAAGATTCTTTGATTCTTTGAATATTTTTCTCAAGTAAAGCTGCATAGCCTAAAAATTCTTGTCCGAGAGTTAGCGGCACAGCATCTTGCATATGAGTTCTGCCAATCTTAGCGATAGCTTGCCAGTCGTTGCTCTTTGTTTTTAGATCCTCAAACATGTATTCGAGAGCTGGTAATAATTGTTTATTTATCTCAAAAACAGTAGCAATATACATCGCACTTGGAAAGGCATCATTTGATGATTGTGACATGTTGACATCGTCATTTGGATGAATAGGAGATTTACTACCCTTTTTGCCACCTAGTAGCTCAATCGCTCTGTTTGAAATAACCTCATTGACATTCATATTTGACTGCGTACCACTGCCGGTCATCCAAACATGTAGTGGAAAGTGATTATCAAGCTGGCCGGAAATTATCTCATCAGAAACTGTAACAATGATATCTCGCTTATTTGTAGGCAAAATACCTAGCTCATTATTGGTAATTGCCGCTGCTTTTTTGATAATGGCTAAAGCCTTAATAACTTCAATAGGCATCAAATCCTTACCTATAGAAAAATGCTCTATAGATCGCTGAGTTTGAGCACCCCAATAATATCTGTCATCAACTTTGACTTCCCCCATACTATCAGTTTCTATTCTATACAAAGCCATAACCCACAATGAATATCTTGATAAATCTAAGATAACATCAATAACACTAAAAACAAACTTAACAAATAGCATAAATAGATCACTATTGAATTTAGTAACTAAAGAATATTAAATATTACTTATAAGCTAACTATGGATATCAGTTACCATGGAATTATTTGAGTTTTTGATTGATCCTAACTACAAGTTATTATTAGTTATCCCTGTAGCAATACTCTATTATGCACTTAATTTTTTATTTGGCGAAACTGAGAAAGTAAATGTCTTTAGTCATCATAAGATAAAAGATATGGCTGAAATAATAGAGAAAATAAATTCTACTACAGACCCTATCGCTAGAGCAGCTTTGTATTTACAATTCAAGATAGATCATAAAAACTTTCTCAAACGAGAATTTGCGATAGTTCCACCGAGATTTAGAGATATTTATTTACTAAATAAACTTACTGAGTATCTTTCTTTTCAAGAGATAAAAAAGTTAAACAAACTAAAAGCCATTATTTTTGATAATAAAAACAATACTTTTTATATTACTTCAAGTTCAAAAATCCTAAGGAAAGTAATTACTAGTTTTATTACATTTATACTTTTAACACTGCTAGCATTTTTAGTGTTAATAGTCTTTGATAAAATCATCTATCTAAACTTTGAAATAAAAGGCAGTATAAAAATAATGAGATATTTCTATGAAACTATGATCTCAATATTTATGTTACTGATGTATATAAAAACTTTAAGATCAATTTCACTAATAATATTTCTAAAAAAAGATTTCCCAAAAATAACAGCGAAGTTACCAGAAAATTTTAATTGGAAATGTCCAATCAAAAATAATTCTTAATCAGCTGTAGTATTAATCTTTTTGTTAAGACTACCAACCACCAGAACCTCCTCTGTAGTTCCCATATTATTTTGTTGTGCAAACTGTTGCCAAGAAATATAGTTATCTCCGTACTTACCTACTAATAATGCTTGGTCGCCTACTTTAACCCTCTTATCTTTCGGTTCATCTGTAATATCCACAACAAGCATATTCATAGATGTTTTACCAATAACAGGATATTTGACACCATCGATAATAACTTGCATTTTACTTTTATAAGCTCTTTGAGGGAAACCATAGTTATAGCCAGTTCTTAATGTTGCCGTTGTTGATTTTCTATCCGAACGAGTATATTGCTCAGCATCATAGTTAATTGGTGAATGTGGTGGAATGTCTCTCTCAATAATCGCAACTTCTGATCTAAATGATTTCATCACTGGTCGAAGCTCATGTTTAGGATCTTGCAAATCATCAAGATCTTCACCATAAATAAGAGAACCAGCTCTAACCATATCTCTTCTTGCCCAAGGATATTTTGCAGCTGCACCTGAGTTAGCAACATGCTGTATAGTTCCTTCTGGTAAATCTAGTTGAGAGACTATCTCATCAAACTTTGCTAATTGCTGTTTTGTTGCAGGCTCTGCCACACTCTCACTCTCATAATCTTTAGCAAAATGTGTCATAACTCCCACTACTTTAATGTTTGGTAATTTCATAGCTTTTTTTATATCTTCAACCTTCCTAAAAGCCATTCTTCCCATCGCAGTCTCTATATTTATAGAAACTTTTATTATCACTTTCTTACCAAGAATTTCACTCATCTGCTGAGCTGTGTCAGAAATAATCTTTGCTTGCTCATAAGAGCCTATGATCTCTTCGATATCCCACCCATTATTAATGGCCTGAATTAGTTCAGATTTAGTAACAGGAGCAATTCTTAGAGCTGTAATATCTCTTCCACTTTGCTGAATTTTGGGAGAGATAATCGCAAACTCTTTATTGTCAACTGCAGCAATACAATCAACAGCAGACGAGCTGACTGTAGCATCAATCAAATTATCTAATCCATGTCCATAAGCATCCGACTTCATTACTGCACATAATTTAACATCATCTCCAATAATGCTCTTCACCACTTTTAGATTATGCTTATATGCTGAAACATCAATTTCAACAAAATTAGGGTTTACGCTAACAATCTTTTGCGAACTATCTCTCATCTGCTCTATATTCTCTGCATTTGCAAACGATAATCCCGCAAAAACACCAAGCATCGTTACTAAAATCTTTTTTCTCATTTATATATCCTTAAAAATTAATCCTTACAAAACAATATGATTACAAAAAAATATAAATATCTCTAGATTAAAAAACATTGTTGTATATTTTTGAATCAAATATACTGAGTTAATCTTTTGATAAAATTTTACTTTTTAATTATGAATATCGTCGAATATGCCAAAACTCGCTACACTACAAAAGCTTATGATCCAACAAAAAAGTTAACCTCTGAACAAATCCAACAAATAAAAGACTTGCTAAGATTCACACCATCAAGTGTAAACTCACAGCCATGGCATTTTATCCTAGCAACATCTGATGAGGCAAAAACCAAAATTTCAAAAGCTGCTGAAAATATACACCCAAAAAATGTAACAAATATTAAAGATTGTGCTTTGGCCATAGTATTTTGCCTAAAAACTGATATCGATGATAAATATCTACAGCTACTTCTTGATCAAGAGCGTAAAGATGGTAGATTCCCTACTTCAGATTTTGAAAATATGCAAAGAGATGTACGCAAAAAATTTGCTCTAGCATACAAAGACAAACCACAAGAATTACAAATTTGGACAGAAAAGCAGCTTTATATTGCCCTTGGTAATATTCTATTAGGATTATCAGCACTGAAGATAAATGCTACACCAATGGAAGGCATCGAAGCTCATATAATAGATGAAGAATTTAATCTAAGAGAAAAAGGTTATAAAACATCCGTGGTTGTAACTGTTGGTTATGCTTCAGAAGAAGATTTTAATGCTAAATTACCAAAATCTAGACTACCTGAAGATAAAATATTTACAGAAATTTAACTTATTACATCACCACTACAGTTTTGATAAAAAAATCATTATGGTTGAGAAAGCTTTTATGAAAAAAAATCTACTAAAAATCATATCTCTCGATGATATGCGTAAAATTTATCATCGCAGAGTTCCTAAAATGTTTGTTGATTACTGTGAATCAGGCTCATGGCAACAAAATACTCTAGAGCATAATCAAAAAGATTTTGATAAATACTTTTTTAGGCAAAAAGTGCTAACTGATATCCAACATCGATCGTTAAAAACCAAAATTCTTGGACAAGAATACAGTATGCCTTTAGCATTTGCTCCAGTTGGTCTACTTGGAATGCAGCATGCAGATGGCGAGATTCATGCTGCCAAAGCAGCCGAAGAATTTGGTATTCCTTTTACACTATCGACAATGTCTATCTGCTCTACAGAAGAAGTAGCTAAGCATACAACCAAACCATTTTGGTTTCAGTTGTATATGATGAAAGATAGAAAGTTTATGGCAAATCTTATAGCAAGCGCGAAGCATGCTGATTGTAGTGCCCTAGTACTAACTGCTGACCTACAAATGCTAGGTAACCGCCATGCCGATATAAAAAATGGCTTAACAGTACCTCCAAAACCTACTCTTAAAAATCTAATTAACCTAAGTACTAAAACATACTGGTGCTTGAATATGTTAAAAACCAAAAATAGAACCTTTGGTAATATTGCAAATCACGCTGAAAATAAAGGTGGCTTCGCATCTCTTGGTAAATGGACAAATGAACAATTTGATTTAAGCCTAAATTGGCATGATGTCGAGTGGGTACAAAAGCAATGGAATGGTCCAATGATTATCAAAGGGATTATGGATACACAAGATGCTATTATGGCGCAAAATACTGGTGCTGATGCAATAGTAGTCTCAAATCATGGCGGTCGCCAGTTAGATGGAGCGCCGTCTAGCATATCTATGCTTGAAGAGATAGTTGATGCAGTAGATCCAAAACTTGAAGTTCTAATTGATAGTGGTATTCGTAGCGGTCAAGATTTACTCAAAGCAAAAGCTCTCGGAGCTAAAGCTGGACTAATTGGTAGACCAATGGTTTACGGTCTTGGTGCTTATGGCGAACAAGGTGCTTACAGAGTACTTGAAATTTTCCATCAAGAAATGGATAAAACTATGGCATTTTGTGGTTTCACAGATATCAATAATGTAGATAAATCTATACTAGTAAAATAAGACTATCCCCTAACCTGCCCATTTCCTCTAATAATATATTTTAGAGTTGTAAGCTCATTGATACCCATTGGTCCTCTAGCATGAAGCTTCTGCGTACTAATACCAATCTCACCGCCAAAACCAAATTCAGAACCATCTGTAAATCTAGTTGAAGCATTAGCATATACAGCTGCGGCATCTACTTCATTTAAGAAAATCTCTGTATTTGTATAACTTTCAGTGACTATACACTCTGAATGCATACTACCATGGGTATTAATATGCTCTATAGCTTCATTAATATTTGTCACTGTTTTAATAGAAAGTACTAGATCTAAATATTCTGTATCCCAATCCTCAGGGGTCACTAGTATAGCATTTCCTAGATATTTTAGACTCTCATTATCGGCTCTTAGTTCAACGTTGTATTTAGCGAGCTCTATTTCTAACTTAGGTAAAAATTTCTCCGCTATATTTTGATGAACCAAAAGACTCTCTAAAGCATTACAAACTCCAGGACGCTGGGTTTTTGCATTTATAACTATCTTTATAGCTTTATCTAAATCTGCAAACTCATCAATATAAGTGTGACAAATACCAGCCCCTGTTTCTATCATTGGAATAGTAGCCTGCTGTTGGATAGCTTTTTTAAGACTTTTGCCACCTCTTGGAATTATCACATCAATATATTTATCTAATGTTACTAATTCTGTTACACGCTCTCTGGCGATATCCTCGACTAACTGTACTATATTTTTTGATAACCCATGCCTTTCACATACCTCTTGGAAAATATTTTTCAAAGCAATATTTGTATGTAAAGCATCGGAACCTCCTCTAAGGATAATAGCATTACCTGATTTTAATGCTAATGCTCCAGCATCTATAGTTACATTTGGGCGTGATTCAAAAATCATCGCAATTACACCTAATGGCACTCTAACTTGAGAGATTGTCATTCCTCTAGGGTGCTTAAAGCCTTTCTCAACCTTGCCTATAGGATCTGCAAAGTCAGCAATTTGTCTAACCCCTTGAGCCATAGATTCTATTCGTGCTGAGGTTAGTGTTAATCTATCAATGAATGCTTTTGATAAATTATTTTTTTTAGCATTATCTAGATCTTTTTGATTCTGTTGCAAAATATACTCAGCATTGTCTAACAATGATTTTTCTAACTGTTGTAACACATTATTCTTAAGCTCTGTATTTACTTTAGCTAACTCTTTGGCAGCTTGTTTAGCATTTTTACCCATTTCTACGATAGACAAGCTCATCTAACACTCCTTTAAAAACATATTATCAACATGGACAACTTCATTATAATCACAATGCCCTAAAATATTAGCAATATCATAACTTTTATGTCCTTTGATTTTTGCTAAATCCTGTGATGAATAATTAACCAATCCAGTAGCTATTTCTTGAGTATCTTCACTACAAACAACAACCGTAGCGCCCTTTTGAAAATCTCCATTAATTGAAATAATTCCACATGGTAAAAGGCTCTTGTTTTGTTTTAGCGCCGTAACAGCTCCTTTATCGATTATAATTTCTCCACGTTTGTGACTACTGTATGTTATCCAATGCTTTTTAGCTGTAATTTCTTTTTTGTTATTTTTTGCAAATAATGTCCCGATATCATCTCCCAATATTATCTCCAAAAGAATTTTAGGATCTTCTCCACTAGCAATAACCATATTAATACCACCAGCCACAGCAATCTCAGCCGCCTTAATCTTAGTAGCCATGCCTCCTGTCCCAAATTTAGAACCCACGTCACCAGCCATAGCTCGAATATCATCTGAAATTTCTGGGATAATATTTAAAAGTTTTGCTGAACTATCTATACGTGGATTTGCTGTATACAGACCATCAATATCCGAGAGAATAATCAACAAGTCAGCATCTATTAAATTTGCAACTAATGCCGATAATGTATCATTATCACCAACCTTAATCTCATCAACTACTACCGCATCATTTTCATTAACGATTGGGATAACTCCCTTTGCCAATAAAGCTGAAAAAGCATTTCGCGCATTTAGGTATCTTTCTCTATTAGCAACATCATCTTTTGTCAGAAGCAACTGAGCAATATTCTTACCATATTCAGAGAAAAGCTTTTGATATAAATGAGTCAAAGCCACTTGCCCTACTGCAGCTACAGCTTGCTTCTCGGGTAGAGTTTTTGGCTTTTGTTGCAGCCCCAACTTACCCATGCCTGCACCAACAGCTCCTGATGTTACAAGTATTACTTCATAGCCTTGATTATGAAGGTCCGATAACTGTCTAACTAGCTTTTCTATTCGATAAATATTTAGTAGACCTGTTTGATGAGTTAGAGTACTAGTCCCAACTTTTACAACTATCCTCTTAACCGCATTTAGTAGCTCTTTTCTTTGCATATTTTTTGATAATTCATTAGCAATTTGAAACAAGTTTATACTAGCTTATAAGTTTATTTAATCATTTAAATATGTATTTGAAAAAATTATGATTTAAAGTCTAAAAGAATACCTAGAATATCTATATTTGCCATTCACCACTTTTGTATTTCGCAATAACCTCTAATACAGCTGGTGCAACGAACTCAGTATCATCAAAGTCAAACCATTTGATTGCCGAAATTTCAGCACATGGTTTAATCTCTTGATTAATATCGGCTGTAAAACACTCTAAAGATACCGTCGTGGTTCTATCATGATTATCCGTAGTTATGTTCCCTAAGTAACGCATATCATCTATTGTAAGCTCCAGACTTAACTCTTCTTTTAGCTCTCTTACAATAGTTTGGATAGGTGTTTCATTTTGCTCAATTTTGCCACCTGCTTGATACCAAATAGTATTATCTCTAGTTCTAGTCAAAAGAATCTTATTATCTTTGATAGCGACAAAAGCTGCTGCATGGATCATTAATTTACTTCCCTACCCATTTAAATGATTTTTTAAGAAAGTCTACAGCATTTGTTTCAATATTTTTACCATGAGCAACAATTATTCTCTCAGGCTGCCAAGCCAAGATTCTCTCAAAACACTCTCTAGCCTGTTTTTTACCAAAAAAGAATGACATCCTCCAATCTATAGGAGTTTTGCCATTTGGGGCAACTATACCTGATAACTTAGCTATCAAGCCTTTAAATCCTGTAAAGTAGTTCTCATCAAAATTCTCTATAAGATCTGTAAGTATCAAAGTTTTAGATGGCTTGTGAAAGAACACAACCTCTTGCATTACTCTACTACCTTTAAATATTAGCTGATCAATTTCATTCTGCCATTGAGCTTTAGGAAAATCTTTTAGATCAGCAGTAAAATTAATATCTTTTCTTTTTTCTCTAAGGCCTGGTGAAGCATATACTTCGGCATTAGGATAAAGCTCTATCCAATCTTGTAAAAATAGATGATGAATTTTATTTGGAGAAATTAGATACTTAATATTACCAAGCTTTGATACTTCTTGAATTAGCTCGTTATTTGGCTTAATTGGTGAGTGAATAAATAAATCATTATTCTCAAGCCTTATAATCGTCATTCTTGTCGTATACGGAAGACCAAAAAAAGGAACTGCTCCGCCATCTACAACCCAGATATTTTCAGCAAGTTGATTCAACATGATTTTATGCTAAACAGTTAAATATGAAATGAGTCAAAAAATATTGAATAAAATATAAAACAGCGACGGTAATTATCATCGGTATTATCAAAAACTTTTTATTTTCATCAAATACAGCAAAAATAATAGCAAAAATAATACTAAGCACTCCCGAAATCTTAATAGCCCCATATATTGACATCCAAACAAAACCATAAGACTTTAGAACACTATAAACATGTTCTGATGCTGCAAAGCTTACTGCTAAATAACCAACAAAAAGACCAGCAACAAACCAAAATATTGCTGTAAACAAGTTTTTCAAAATATAGTCAAGCAATACAAAAGATTTTTTCATATCTACAAATTCCCAATTTAAAATATCATGCAAATAAAATTGTTTTAAGATTAAACTAGAAATTTGATGGTTTCAAGACAGTTATTTAATAAGCTCTTATTCATTAGCACAAAACTAAAGTAATAATTATATAAAATCATCAAAATAAGCGTATAAATATATACTCTGCATACCAAATAGTTTTAAATGTTTATTTATATGTTTTTATAAATTTGAGGAGTTGCCAATGTCATTTTATTCGATCCAAAATGAACTAGTAGAGAGCTATAAATCTGAAGTTGAGCTTAAGTATAAGATGCTAAATGGCCTTTTTTTGAGTACTCCTCTTGATAAAGAACACAATGCAAATGCAATGTTAGCTACATTTGCTAATATCTGTAAAGATCTCATTGAAAATGCTAAAGACCCAATAGAGACTATTGAAAATCTATATCCTGAAATGTCAGAAGAGCAAAAGCTTCAAATCTTTGTCAAATTCATACGCTATATTGAACGACAAACAGTCTTGATAGATGCTCTTGAAGAAGCTGCTTATGCCAAAACACATGATTTAAATGGTGAGTATAGTATCACAAGGCTAGCTAGAAGAGTCGAACGACACGATAAACAAAACGCTCTAAGTAGAGCCTTACAAGAGTACAAAACAAGACTTGTACTCACAGCTCATCCTACACAGTTTTATGCAAAATTAGTGCTACCGATTATCCATGATCTAAAAAAAGCCATTATCGCTAATGACATAAATAAAATTCAGGATATTTTCCTGCAAATGGGAAAAACTAAATTCAGTAATAAAACTAAGCCAACACCTGAGGATGAGGCTGTTTCGATAATATGGTATCTAAATAATATTTTTTATAATGTGATTCCAGAAATCCAACATAAACTAACCAATGATAGTACTAATATTGAAATTGGATTTTGGCCAGGTGGAGATCGTGATGGCAACCCTTTTGTGACAGCAAATGTTACCAAAAAAGTTTCTAAACACTTAAGAACAAATATATTAAATAGCTACAATAAAGATCTAAAAAGATTAATCAAAAAACTTACTTTTGAAAATGTCCATGAAGAGCTTACAAAAATACGCAAAAGACTAAAAACTAACAAATATCCTAACGCACAAACATTCTTGGATAATTTAGTCAAAGTAAAAAATGTCGTAGATAGCGAATATGACTCTTTGTTTGTCGATAAACTAGATAATCTCATCCTAAAGGTCAAAATTTTCGGCTTTCATTTTGCTAAATTGGATATTCGTCAAAATGCCAAAATACATAATCAGTTTTTTAATGAACTTTTTAGTGATAACTATAACCTTGACTATCAAGCACTCAACGAGTCTGAGAAAATTAAACACCTTATCGAACTTGCTAAACAAAAATCTTTTAAAGAACTAGAAGTCAACAGCGATCTAGCTAGAGAACTTCTAGAAACTATTGAAGTTATACAATATATTCAGCAACACAGTGGTTACGATGCTATTCAAAGATATATCATAAGTAATGCTGACTCTACTGTAAGTATCTTAGAGGTTTTGACAATATTTAAACTCTTCAACAAAGATATCGATACTAATAATAAAATAAAAATTGAAGTAGTGCCTTTATTTGAGACTATGGAGGACCTCAAAAATTCGACAAAAATCCTTGATGAACTACTCAAAATACAGCTCTACACAGACAATCTCAAAGCATGGCAAAATACTCAAACCATTATGCTTGGATTCTCTGATGGTACCAAAGATGGTGGTTATTTCATGGCTAACTGGTCTATCCTTGAGGCAAAAAGAGCTCTAAGCAAATATCTTAGCTCAAAAGGTATCAAACCAATATTTTTTGATGGCCGTGGCGGCCCTCCTTCACGTGGAGGTGGAGATATGTTCCTATTCTACAAAGGACTATCTAATGTTGTCTCAAACCACGATGTACAGATAACTATCCAAGGACAAAGTATCTCTTCAAAATTTGGTAATACCAATAGTGCTCAATATAATCTTGAGCAAATTTTAACATCTGGCTTATATGGCAAACTAAACTTACACAATGCACATAGACTTAATCCTACAGAGACTTCTCTTATAAATGAGCTAGGAAAACTATCTTTCGATACCTATATAAATCTAAAAAATCATCCGCAATTTATTGACTATATTACCGAAATCACTCCTTTGAAATATATTAGTGAAATGAATGTCGGATCTCGCCCCGCTAAAAGAAACTCTAGCGATAAATTTAAACTAGATGACCTTCGAGCTATACCTTATGGTGCTGCTTGGACTCAAATGAGACAGAATATCTTGGCATTTTATGGCTTAGGAACAGCTATAAGTACCGTAGTGACAAAAGATAACAACAATCTAACCGCACTACAAAAAATATATAAACGCTCACTTATAATCAAAGGAATATTTGATAATGCTCTACAAAGTATTGCTCAAACAAATTTCAATATTACAAAGCATATAAGTAAAGATCCTAAATACAGTGCCTTTTGGCAACAATTATTCGATGAGCATCAATTAGCTAAAAAATATCTGTTAGCTGTAACTGAAAAAGATGAGAGCTTCTTGCATGCAAATCCTGTCAAAGAAAGATCTATCAAAATGAGAGATGATATAACTCTACCTTTGGTTATATTGCAACAATATGCGTTAGACTGCCTAAGAAAAAACCCTAATCATAAACATAAGAAGCTTTTGAAAACTATAATCAAAAAATCTCTAGCAGCTAATATAAATGCTAATCAGAATTCTATATAAATTAATTTTATTCAGAAAATGGTAGAAATAAGGTGATTTATGAGTAGCTATGCTAATGCTTGCTTCTTCTCTAAAGTCTTATCATATAACTCTTGATACTTAGCAAGCTTTTCTTGCTCTGCAGCAACAACTGCCTCAGGTGCATTTGAGACAAATCTTTCATTAGAAAGTTTCTTCTGTACCCTATCAACTTCGCCTTTTAGTTTGTCTAGCTCTTTATCCAATCTTGCCTTTTCAGCATCAATATCAACCAAACCTGCTAATGGAATATTTAACTCAAGCCCTTCAACAATCTGTGATAAAGATGTTGGCGGATTATCATTAAACTCAATATTACTTATTCTAGCTAACGCTTTGATAAAGCCTTCTGTTTGAGCTAAGTATTCTCTGTCCTTAGCAGCAACATCTTTGACTATTAGAGAAATCTCTAAAGATGGCTTAATACCCACCTCACTACGCATATTACGCAGAGTTGTAACAACATTTTGTAACCATACGATAGCTTTTTCAGCTTCTGGAGCTTCTAAATCTTGGGTATCCACAGGATAAGATACATCCATAATTGTATCTTTAGCATCATTTAAATGTGCTTTTAACTGCTGATAAATGCTCTCTGTAATAAATGGTATAAGCGGATGCGCTAAAGCTAAGATATTTTCTAAAACTTTAGTAAGAGTATATTTAACACCATTTTTTTGTTGCTCTGAAAGTGATTCGTCTTTTAAGGTAACTTTTGCAAACTCAACATACCAGTCACAATAGTTATTCCATACAAGATCATAAATAGTGTTTGCTACTAAATCAAAACGATAATTTGCAATATGTCTATGTACATCAGCGGTAGCAGTATTTAGCACACTCCAAATCCACTTATCAGCCACACCTAACTCATAGTTATCACAAACTTTATAATCATCAAGGTTCATCATCACAAATCTTGAAGCATTCCATAGCTTATTACAGAAGTTACGATACCCCTCAACTCTCGCAGTATCAAAACTAATATCACGAGATGTAGATGCCAATGCAGCATAAGTAAATCTCACTGCATCAGCGCCATACGCGCTGATACCTTCAGGGAATTCTTTTTTAGTAGCTTTCTCAATTTTAGCTTTCATTTGTGGTTGCATTAGACCAGTAGTTCTCTTTTTCAGAAGCTCATCTAATGAAATACCATCTATCAAATCTACAGGATCTAAAACGTTACCCTTAGATTTTGACATTTTCTGACCTTCGCTATCGCGGATAAGACCAGTGATATAAATATCTCTAAATGGCACATCATTCATAAAATACATGCCAAACATCATCATTCTAGCAACCCAGAAGAAGATAATATCAAAACCAGTTACAAGTACGCTTGTTGGATAGTATTTTGCTAACTCAGGAGTTTTCTCAGGCCAACCTAATGTACTAAATGGCCATAATGCAGAAGAGAACCAAGTATCAAATACATCTTCATCCTGCTTGATAGTGACATCTTCAGCCAAATTATATTTAGCTCTAACATCAGCCTCATCTTCGCCGACATAAGCATTACCTGCTTCATCATACCAAGCTGGAATTCTATGACCCCACCATAATTGGCGTGATACACACCAGTCTTGAATATCTCTCATCCACGCAAAATAGGTATTTTTCCAGTTATCTGGAACAAATCTTACATCGCCCTTTTCAACTGCTTCTATAGCTGGTTTTGCTAGCACATCAGCTTTTACAAACCATTGTTTAGTTAGATATGGCTCAAGAATTTCTCCTGTTCTATCTCCAGTTGGCACTTTTAGCGCATGTGGTTCTATCTTATCTAAAAGACCCAAAACCTCCATATCAGCGACTATTTGCTTACGAGCTTCAAATCTATCTAAACCTTGATATTTTGATGGCACATTTGTATTTAATGTCGCATCATCAGTTAAAATATTTAGCATTGGCAAATCATGTCTTTTACCCATTTCATAGTCATTAAAATCATGAGCTGGAGTGATCTTGACACAACCTGTTCCAAAGTCTTTTTCGACATAATCATCAGCGATAATTGGAATTTGTCTATCTGTAAGTGGTAGAGTTATCATCTTACCAACTAAGTGAGTATATCTTTCATCTTCTGGATGGACTGCAACAGCCATATCACCAAGCATTGTCTCAGGACGAGTCGTTGCAATTATAATCTTCTCATCACTATCAGCTACCGGATATACGAAATGCCAAAGAGAACCCTGCTTATCTACTTGAGCCACCTCAAGATCTGAAACTGCTGTTTTTAACTTAGGGTCCCAGTTTACTAACCTCTCACCACGATATGCTAAGCCATCTTCATATAACTTAATAAAGCACTTCTTAACCGCATCAGATAAACCATCATCCATTGTAAATCTCTCACGATCCCAATCTGGAGAAGCTCCTATTCTACGCATCTGTGATGTAATAGTGCCACCTGATAGCTCTTTCCATTCCCAAATTTTGCTTACAAAATTCTCACGCCCTAAATCATGTCTTGAGATACCTTGAGCGTTAAGCTGTCTTTCAACTACCATTTGCGTAGCGATACCCGCATGATCGGTACCAGGTTGCCAAAGTGTATCTTTGCCAGACATACGATTATAACGGATCAAAATATCCATTAACGACATCTGGAAACCATGTCCCATATGCAAAGTACCTGTTACATTTGGTGGTGGTAGCATGATTGTATAAGTATCTTTTGAGTCAGTATTACCGCATGCAAACTTACCTGAAGCTTCCCAATTTTGATAATTAGACTGCTCTATTTCTTTTGGGTTATAGTTTTTATTCATTTCTTGAGTCATTTATAATGCCTAAATATATAAGTTTATAGAAAAAATTAATGCTGATAATTTTAACAAAGTTCTTTAGAAAGTACTATTAGTCACTAGTTAAATAATACTAAGGTTTATCATCAATAAGCTAACCACGTCCAATAGCAACACTAACTATCTTTGGTAGTAGTTATTTCTAAATTTGAGTTCTTATAGTAAACATACTTCTTACGCGAAGCCTGCAAAGCTCTATCTTCCTGATAAACAAACTCTTTTAACTCTTTGATTTTAACTCGTTGAGGATCAACTGCTACTTCCATGATATTAATCAAAACATCATAACCTGAAGTGATAAATAAATTATCTGTGATAAGAATCGGAATATTTTTATATTGGTTATATTCTCTAGCAGCTATAGCACAATGATGCGGTATAAAAGAATCCTGACCATCTTGCCACAAATCATCATCAAGTTGTTTTGCAATACCTGTAGGAGCAAGAATCGCTATTGTTTTGCATTCATCATATTCTTTGATAACTGTAGCAATCAACACTTCTAGCATTTGGTTAATATCTGGCGTTTGTAAAACTCTAAACTCTACTTTCATCACAAATATTACCACTCCAAAAATTACAAATTAGCTATCTACCAAAATACACAACCATAATAATACAAATAGAATCTATAGACAAATGGCTAGATACTATTTATCTACTGAGTCTGATTTTATAAAGACCCCTGAAGTATAGCTATTAGTCCTAAAATCATCATAACTAGTATACGAAGAAAGCTCCACTTTATCAGCTGATTCTAGTCTTAATACATAATATCCTTTCGACCAATCAATATCATAATTAGCAATAGCAGATACCGCTTTTTTAGATGCTACACTATCTCCATATAGCACTAGTTTATACGGCCCAATATCACAAAATGTTGGTGAACAATTTCCCTTTAGACTAATCAAAGGGTTACCTTTAGCATCGGCAGTTATTTCAAACTTAACTATAGATCGAGTATTTTTATCCACATTAGTCCAAGTCCCGAGAAAATTAGAATAATCTAACTTTTTATCTTTTGCATAAAGACTAAAAGGCAGTAGTACTAGAGTTAAACAAACTATTAACTTAAATCTATGAAACATATCTTCTTATACCCTCTATTTGAGTTATGCTTAATTACTGTACCTAAATACTGATTTTAACTTATTGATAAAGTCACCACCTAAGACAAAAAAACTAGCCACAAAAATAATATCCCCACTAAACAAGACAAACATCATATTTAGCTGTCCAACTTGGCTAATCTTGTCAAAAATAAGTATCATCTCAAGCAATAATGTTGGGTATACCAAACTAGCAAAGAACATCACTAAACCAATGCTATGCCTTGTACGACTAATCGGCTTCTGTGTTGTAAAAGCTGATTTAAATATTGTCTTAATCGCTGACTTTATCGTATCAATTATTACTTTACCCAGTAGCATAACTGATATTAGAAAAATTCCCTCCGCACTAACAAGCAAAATTGATGAAATCGCCAAATAGCTAGATGTAGATAACCCCAAAAAAGGCATTATGCAAAAAACCACAATATAAGGCACAAATGATAAGATAAATAACAACAATCCTAAATAATATTTCCAATCTTTTGTCATGTTAACTACCCTGCTTAATCAATGACTCTTGTATAGCAATCTTTAATGCTTTAGTAGCATCATTAGTGCTCATACTAGGTATATCAGCTTTATTTACAACTTGCTGTGGTGCATATGGCACATGTATAAATCCAACTATCTTATTAGGATATGTCTCTAGTAAATGATACATTACATGATTACAAACATATGTTCCTGCACTATTAGATATATATGCTGGAATACCCTGCGCTTGTATTGCATCTTGGATTTGATAAATTGGTAACTTAGAGAAATAAGCATTATCACCATTTGTTGATATTTTGACATCCCTAGGCTGATAGCCATCATTATCCGCAATCCTAGCATCATCGACATTTATTGCTACTCTTTCGATAGAGATTGCTGCTCTACCTCCAGCTTCGCCAATTGCAATAATCACATCAGGATTATATTCTTTGATTAATTTATCTAACTCATTAGCAGAGCCTTTGAATGTAACTGGAATTTGTCTTTTAATAACCTTAGCTCCATCAATAGAGTCTGGAAGCTGTTTAACTGCTTGCCAAGATGGATTTATCTTTTCTCCACCAAAAGGAGTAAAACCAGTTATAAGAACAGTTTGTGAATTCGCTGAAACAGCAAAAGTCAAAAATATAAATATATTTAATAAAAATTTTTTCATGATCCCTACCTATTCATACAAACCTTTAATTAGTGTATCAGATTTAGATTTAGTATTTTTTGTTGTACTTTTAATTAAACTTAACAGTTCTTGGTAATTACTAAAACTTTTTCCGGCATATATGCTCGCATTTAAAGATTTTAATTGCTCTTTTAATTGCGGGAATATCTCAGCAACCTCTAATAATGAAAAGAGTCGCTTATCACTCTTAGTATTTGCCCAACCAATAATTGCTTTTTGAAGCTGTATATTATCTTTATTTGCACATGCTTTTTTAATATCTTTTATGCTTGCAGGATTTTTATCATCTGTAACAAACTTTTCTTCAGTTATATTTTTAGCTTTTCGAGTTAGTTTACACTTTATGAGTAGCATAAATGTAATCAGCCATAATACAAAAATCCCTATAGCCACATTTCGCCAAAAAGTATCTTCAATAACCTTTTTAATAACTTGTGGTGCAGTTTGACTACCTACATTAAAACTTGTACTAGGTATAGTGCCTTTTTTGACATCAAACGTTTTTGCGGCTATTGTCGCAAGCTGTGATTTACTATTATCAATATCGAACCATTTTAATATAACAGCAGGGACTGTCGTTTTACCTTGCTTAATAGGCATATAACCAATCTTGTAAGTCGCTGTACTTATTAGCTGGCCGCCTTGCTCGATATCCTCAAGTACTGGCTTTTCAGGATAAACATTAAAAGCATCCGAAGATTTAAATTCTAATTTTGGAATATCTTCACTTAGGACACCTTTTGCCTTAATAGTTACGGTCCTAGTTAGTAGTTCACCCTCTTTTATGGTATCTCCTGCTGACCAGTTATCACTAATCTTAACATCTGATGCAGGGAACCAGTCTTTAATAGCAATTTTTTGAGGAATTGGTTTAACTCTTAAGAATTTAGCATCCGTAGAGAAGCTTTTGACCCTAGTTCCTAACTGACCAAATGTATTAGGAATAGTCGCTTGCATTGCGATAGGTGGAATAGCAATAGTCCCTGTTCTATGTGGAATTATCAGAAAACTTTCTTCCACAACATCATACATTTTACCATTAATGCGCTTTTGATAAGTTCTTCTATGATTTGTTTGTTTAATTTCAGAGTTTCTTATATCAAAATTTCTAGGATTTAGACTCAAAATAGGTGTCGAATAATACAGCTTCAAAGTATATAACACAGGCACATTAACATAAGTTTCGTTTGTAGCTAATGTTCCTATAGCAAATATATCCTGATAATTACTTGCTTCTTCATTTGAGAGTTTTTTATCTACTTTTATAGAGATTGGCTTTGTTGACTGGTTACCAACATCAATTGCAGGTATTGTCAAATTACCCGATCTATTTGGCATAAGCGTGACAATCATCTCAAATTGTGAGCTTGATTTACCATTTATAACAGTAGTCTTACTACTGGTACTAGTGTTATAAACTGTAAAATCTTTATCTAAAACATCTAAGTCAGGCTGGGTGTCAAAATCATCTAGATGGAGTATTAGCTCAAAAGTTTCTCCATACTCAAGATGAGTATTATCGACACTAGCTGTGACATTAGCATAACTAATATTCAATCCAGCGATTAACAGCAAAAGTATACTTACTAATTTTAATAATTTAGTTCTCACGCTTATCTCCTATCATCCTCTGGTAGTCACGTGCAAATTTATTTCTAAGAAGTCCCCCTGGATTATCATTTATCGCAGCTAGAAGCTTATTCGCCTCTTTGTCATTTAGTTCTTGTTGGCGCTGATCTGCTGCATCTGATTGCTCAGGATTATCTTTATTATCTTTATTATCTTTATTATCTTTATTATCTTTATTATCTTTATTATCTTTATTATCTTTATTATCTTTATTATCTTTATTATCTTTATTGTCTTTATTGTCTTTATTGTCTTTATTGTCTTTATTGTCTTTATTGTCTTTATTGTCTTTGTTGTCTTTGTTGTCTTTGTTGTCTTTGTTGTCTTTGTTGTCTTTGTTGTCTTTGTTGTCTTTGTTGTCTTTGTTGTCTTTGTTGTCTTTGTTGTCTTTGTTGTCTTGAGAATTCTGCTGATTATCTTTTTGTTTATCTAGCTCTTTTGCTACTTCTAAGTTATTTTTTGCATCTGCAAAATCTGGTCTTTTTTGTATAGCTTTTGTATATGCTTCTATAGCTTTTTTGTATTCGCCCATATGCGTTAAAGCATTACCCTGATTATACAACCCTTTAGCTGAATCATCTTTTTTAAACTCTTGATATGCATTTTGATAGTCTCCAGCCTTATAGTATGAAGAACCTTTCCAATTACTATTTTGAAAAGCTTCAACCGCCTTTTTTGCATTACCACTATCATAATATCCCATGCCTTGTTGATCTCTTGTTTGCCATAAATCATTCCACTTATTCGCAAAACAAAAACATGGCAATAGTAACAAGATAAATATTAATTTTCTTAGCGACATATTCTCTCCAAAATACCTCTTCTAAAAAACAGTAAACTCATAGCCGCCAGTAACCAAATAAAATAAATCCCCTCATCTTGCCAAAAGATATTTACCGACTTTTTATCTGATTTCTTTTTACCATTGCCTTGTGTATCTGATAATAACTTTTTAACATCTGTATTATTAGCAGTTAAAGTCACTAATTTTCCAGATCCAGCTTTTGCTAATGCTTCAAGTTGATTCAGATCTATACCAAAATACTGGATATTACCTCCATCATCTTTTATATAATTACCCTTGTCATCTTTAGCAATACCTCCTTTTGGGGTTCCTATTGCATATACATCAGTATCTATACCTTGCTCTGCTAACTGTTTTGCTTTAGCGATAGCATCCGCTGATGGTGTTGAATCTGTTATCAAAATTATCTGACCTTTTTTTGCACCTGCCTGAGTAATTAACTGAGCAGATTTTTCTATAGCTTTATAGATATTATTGCCCTGCACAGGCACAATATCTGAATTAATAACAGGGACAAGGTTCTCAACAGTATTCGCATCAGATGTTAATGGCGAAACAACAAATGGCTCACTTGAGAATACTATCATCCCAACCTGACCTTCTTTTATTCTACGCAAAATATCCAAAGTCTTATACTTGGCTCTCTCAAGCCTAGTTGGAGAAACATCTGTAGTGTCCATAGACTGTGAAACATCTAAAGCTATAACCCTCGAAACATTTTCTTGATATACAGGCACATCTTTATACTTCCATGTAGGACCTGCTAATGCTACCACAGATACAATCCACAAGCACAAAAATAAAAAAGGCACCAATGACTTTTTAGTTTTTGACTGCTTACCTACAACTACATGTTCTAACAAATGACTATCACAATACTTAGCCCAACTATTTGCTTGTGAAGAACTTTTAAAAAGTAAAATAACAAAAACTACAATAGGTATTAATGCTAACAGCCACCACGGACGCAGAAAATGAAAATCCATACTAATATCCTCTCCTACGCTTCAACCATACCATAGTCATTACAAAACTTAACAGCAATGCAAGACCAAGACTCCATGGATATAGATATGTAACTGGTCTAACTACTGTTTTGTCTGACTCTATCGGCTCTAGCTGATCTATCGACTCGTATACTTGTTTCAAATCAGTACTATTTTGCGCTCTAAAAAACTTCCCTCCGGTCATTGTGGCAATTTTTTGTAATACTTCTGTATCTAGATCCTCTGATGTATTAACTAATCTTTCACCAAAAGTAGTCTTAACCATCATTTGCCCGCCACCCAAACCTATGGTGTATATCTTTATGTGATACTGTTTTGCAAGTTCTGCTGCCTGCAAAGGCTGTAGCGCTCCAGAGTTGTTTTCACCATCTGTTAGCAAAACAAGAGCTTTAGAGTCACCTGGATATCTTTTGAGCTTCTTAACTGCCAAACCTATAGCATCGCCTATAGCAGTTTGTGGACCTGGTAGAGCTATACTCGCATCATCAAGCATTTTTTTGACAGTTGGAATATCAAAAGTCAACGGGGTCTGCAAATATGCCCAAGTACCAAAAAGTATCAAACCGACCCTATCTCCTTGACGTGTATCTAAAAACTCATTAGCAACACGCATTACAAGATCAAATCTTGACTCCATCTTACCATTAGACTTCTGCATATCTTGGATAGCCATACTACCAGATAGGTCAATAGCCATCATCAGATCCCTACCACTTTGCGGCAAGCTAACTGGTTTGCCTAACCACTGAATACCAGAACCTGAAATAATCAATAATATCCAAATAGTACTTAGAATATATTTAAGATAATTCGCTTTGGTAAAGTCTCCATTTTTATTACCTCTCAACTGAGATTCTAACTGATCAAAAAATGGAGTTTTTAGTGCTAGCTGCTTATCATGTTTTACCCTTGGAAATATCCAATAGCTAATAACAGGTAAAATAACCAAAGCCAAAAACCAAGGATATTCTATATTAATCACAATACTCTCCTTAGCCACTGCTCTGCCACAGTCAAAATTTCATTTAACGTTTGTCTATCTAATTCGATAGCTCTATAACTATTTACCAGCATATTAGCTTTGGTATTTTTAAAATTTTGCTTTTTCATTTTAGAGTCAAGAAACTCAAGCCATTGCTCACCATGTAGAGTTTTGATTTCTTGGTTTGGAAATTTTTGTAATGCTACTCTTTTTAGATATACCGAGATATTCTGCAAAGCTTCTTTAGGTTTATTTTGTTGAGTCTCTTCTATTGTCCTTCTAAAATCATTAACAATAGAATCCTTGTAACTATTTCTCTTTTTCCTAAAATGTAGAATAATCAAGAAGATAATAAAAGTTAGTACAATCAAACCTAAAAGTAACCACCAACCATAAGCCAAAGGCCACCATTGAGAGACCCTTGCAGGCAAATAAATATCTTTTAATTGAGCCAAAAGATCATTAGTTTGCATAATTAGCTATCCCGTAGTTTATTGCTTTAACCAAATCATCATTCGTTGCTATCTCAATAAATCCTGTTTTATTCTTACGTGAAAAATCCTTTATCGCAGTGTATCTTTCTTGATAAAGATTTTTATAAACACTTCTTTGTTTCTTACTTGCAGCATCTAATACTATACGATGCTCACCATCACTAAAATAATATGTATCTAAAGCAGGCAACTCCTTTTCTATAAGATCATAACTAAAGATATTTATAACCTCATTTTTAGCTCTCAATAATTTAAGATACTGTTTTGCTTGCTCATCAAAACTACTAAAATCACTAATAATGATTATCACACTATTACTACGAACTTTCGCATAAAGAAACTTTATAACATCTGCTAATTTCTTTTGAGACTTAAGCTGATAATCTTTGTGATCAGTCGTTATAAAATTAAACATTTTGATCAACGCTGATTTATCTTGTTTTGCAGGATAGAAATTATAGCCATGATCATCAAAAATAATGCCACCAACCTTATCATGTGCTTCTAACGCCCCAAACCCTAATAACGCTAATGTATTAGCAGCCTTAACGCATTTAAAGCATTCCCTTGTACCAAAATTCATTGTACTATTTTGATCAACAATAAAATACAGACTACGTTCACGCTCTTCATGATAAACTTTAGTGTATGGTTTACCAAGTCTTGCCGTAAGTGACCAGTGCATCAATCTAATATCATCGCCTGCTTGATAATGTCTAACCTCATCAAAGTCCATACCACGACCTTTTGCATTAGAAATATTTGTACCAGCATTAGTCGTATTAACTTTCTGATTAGCAAATAATTTTAGTGACTTTGCCTGATAGCGATGATTCAAAAGCTCTTGAATATCAGCCTTAACACCTTTATAACTTTTCATTGAGGATACTCTAAGGGATTGGCACAGCCTTTAGCAATTCAGTAATCACATCATCACTTTTAATACCATCAACATCTGCTTCAAATGTTAATAATATTCTGTGACGTAGGACTTCATATATAACTGCATGAACATCTCCTGGAGATACATAGTCATTGCCAGATAACCAAGCATGTGCTCGAGCTGCTCTATCTAATGCTATAGTTCCTCTAGGACTTGCACCAAAGGCAATCCATTTTTTGATACTTGGACTATATTTTGATGGGTCTCTAGTAGCTAGAATCAATTCAATAATATATTGCTCAAGAGCTGCTGACATCTGAACATTCAAAACTTCTTTTTGTGCTGCAAAAATTGCTTCTTGAGAAATATTTGGGTAGCGTAATTTATGCCCTAATGCCTCACCTCTACTTATAGCCAGAATCTTTGCTTCCGTTTTTGGATCCGGATACTCAATCTTCACAAAAAGCATAAATCTATCTAACTGTGCTTCAGGAAGTGGATAAGTACCTTCTTGCTCAATTGGGTTTTGCGTAGCCATCACCATAAAAAGATTAGACAAAGGATAAGTCTTCTTACCCACTGTGATTTGCTTCTCTCCCATAGCCTCAAGCAATGCCGACTGAACCTTTGCAGGCGCCCTATTTATCTCATCAGCAAGTAATAGGTTATGAAATAATGGCCCTGACTGAAACTCAAAGCTCTGTTGCTGAGGTATGTATATCTCTGTACCTGTCAAATCTGCCGGTAAAAGATCCGGTGTAAACTGCACTCTATGATAAGAGCAATCTATACTTTCAGACAATGTTTTGATCGCGGTTGTCTTAGCCAATCCTGGAGCTCCTTCTACGAGTAAGTGTCCTCCAGCTAGCAATGCTATCAACAAGCGCTTATTTAAATTTTCTTGACCAACAACACGATTGTTTAAGAATTCTAATAATTCTTCAAACTGATTATATACAGACACAGTCTCTCCAAAACCTCTTACCTTCTTTTGTAGAGTATAGGGGTTGTTATTAGTTTTTCAAGAGCCTAGGCTCGATATAGCTAATTTACAAAGACTTAATACTGCTATAAAATTTAAGCTATTAATCTATAAATTAGTATAATCCTCATGAAAACTCTTAAATTATTGACTCTTTTTATACTAGTAAATCTAGCTCTTACTAGTTGCTCTAACAACACTGATTTATCTAAGGACCTAAGTGCAACAGGAGACTCAATTGTAAGACTTGCTAACGGTACGCTTAGTGCAGAAATAAATAACACCAGCCTACAGAGTGTCTACAACGCCACTCTTTTAGCTTTAAATAATAATAGTGATAAAATAAAAACTAGCAATATGGACAATAATTCTGCTGAAATCACAGGCACATATACTGTAGACAAAGGCTTTTTTAATAAAGCAGGTATAGATAATTTTGATATCAAGCTACTCAAGACCAAAGATGATACTGTAAGTTTATTTATTAAGATGGGTAAATTTGGAGATCAGCAAACTTCAGTTAACTTATTAGCAAATATCAGAAGCAATCTAGGATTATAATATGAATGCGAACATCCCTAAAGTATTGTCTATACAGTCTCATGTAGCATACGGCTATGCGGGTAACAAAGCTGCTGTATTTCCTATGCAAAGACTTGGTATAGAAGTCTCTCCAATATATACAGTACAGCTCTCAAACCATACTCAATATGATTTTTTTAAAGGATCTTTTTTTAGTGCTGAAGATATCCAAAATATTATTGATGGAATGATTTCCAATGGTTTTCTAGAAAAGCAAGATGCCATATTATCTGGCTACATTGGTAATGTTGATATTGCTAAAGTTATAGCAAATACAGTCACTTTACTTAAAGAAAAAAAACAAGCTAGTCTATACTGCTGCGACCCTGTATTTGGTGACAAATATGATGAAGATGAAACAGGGCATATTTTTGCATCAAATGACCATCCTAAAATCTTCTTAAAACACCTATTACCACTAGCTGATATAGTCACACCAAACCTATTTGAGCTAAGTGTACTAAGTGATACGACAATAAACAGTTATAATGATATAATCAAAGCATGCCAAAAACTAATTTCAAAAACCAAAAATAAAAAACAAATAATAATTACCACTAGTGTTTCTTTTGATAAAAATAAAACTGGTATAGCGATATATCAAAACGACAACTTCTCATATATAGAATCCGCTAAATATAAGGTCCAACCTAAAGTTAGTGGCTCAGGTGATATCACAGCAGCGATGTTTTTAAGCTATCTTCTAAAAGGCAAAACACTAGATGAAGCTCTAAACTTAGTTACCAAGTGCTTAGATGGTATCTTCAGGGTTACACACGAATTAAACACTGATGAACTAGCCTTAATACAAGCACAGGAGTACATCAAATAATGGATCGTTATAGCAAAATCACAGATGTTCATCGCTACAAAAGAGAAATCGTACTACTAAAAAGTCGCCCTTGTGCTTATGGAAAATGTACATTTTGCGATTATATATTAGATAATTCAAAAAATATCGATGAAATCAACACTATTAACCTTGATATTTTAAACAATATTACCGGAGAATTTGGTATTCTAGAAATAATAAATTCTGGCAGTATATTTGAACTTCCTCAGGCAACTAAACAGCGTATCAAAGAAATAGTCAAAGAGAAAAATATCAGATTATTATTTGTTGAAGCGCACTGGATGTACAAAGACCATCTACACAAAATCAAAGATCTTTTTGAGACTGATATCTTTATCAAAACAGGTCTAGAAAGTTTTGACAATCAATTTAGAGAAAAAGTATTAAATAAAGGCTTCTTTCATAGCTCTCCAAAACAATTAAGTGAATTGTTTGATTCTGTTTGTCTTTTAATTGGTGTCAAAGGTCAATCAAAAGAAATAATAAAAAAAGATATTGAAATTGCTAAAAAACACTTCAATCACACAACTTTGAATCTATATGTAAACAACACAACATCAATAAAAGCAGATGAAGAGCTCAAAAAATGGTTCCTAGAAGAATACAAAGATCTTTTCAACGATCCTCAATTTGAAATACTTGTTAGTAATACTGATTTTGGGGTTGGTGACTGATGCGGCTTTAGTTGATATCAAAATACGCTCAAATATGATATCTTTGTAGTATAAATATACATTTGGGGAAGATGTTGCAGCACACTTTAAAACAAATCTCAGATACTCTGAAAGCAAAAATAATCAACGCACCTTCTGATGAAATCACTATTTCAGGACTTGATTACGCAGATTTAGCAAATGAAAATGATTTAACTCTTATAGATCAGCATGAACATATCAAACTTTGGAAAAACTCAAAAGCTGCTGCTGCTATAGTCAGTGATAAGATTAGCGATGAGTTAGCACAAATTAATAATAAACCGTTGTTAGTGGTAAATAATGCTGATTTAGCTATGGCTAAAGTATTAGAACTTTTTTCTGTACCATCTCCAGAACAGAATGGCATTCACGAAAGGGCTGTTATTGACCCAACAGCAAAAATCGGCAAAAACGTCTCGATCGGTCCGGGAGCATATATTGGTAAGAATGTTGAGATTGGAGATAATACAATAATCTACGCTAATGTATGTATTTATAACGATACAAAGATTGGTACTAACTGTATTATATGGCCTAGTGTTACAATTCGAGATAGAACAGTCATAGGACACTTCTGTAGACTATATTCTAACTGCTCTATAGGTACAGATGGGTTTGGCTACAGACCTTCTGAAGATGGTAGAAGCATTGTCAGAATTCCGCATATCGGTAATGTTGTGATTGGTAGTTTTGTAGATATCGGTTCAAACACTTGTATTGACAACGCTAAATATGGATCAACAATAATTGGTGATTATACAAAAATTGATAACTTAGTCCAGATAGGTCACAATGTCATTATTGGTAAAGGCTGTATGATATGTGGACAAGCTGGTATCAGTGGTTCTGTAGTGGTTGGCGATGGAGTAGTTATTGCTGGTAATGCTGGTGTCAAAGACCATACTAAGATTGGTAGTGGTGCTCGTATCGGTGGTAAAGCTGGTGTAATGTGGGATGTCCCTGCTGGCGAGAGTCATATGGGATACCCAGCTTACAAAGATACTGAGTTAGCAAAGCAATGGATTGCTATCAGAAAACTTCCAGAAACCATGAAAAAACTCAAAGCGCTAGCAAAAAGTCTAAAAATCGATCTATAAAGATTATTATCTAATTTTTTACTCATTTAAATTTCTAATATCATAAATAAGAATTTCTGATATCCATTTTAATTATGATGAATTATTTATTTCCTACAAAACCACTCTAAAAGCTAATAGATATATTAATTTTATCTATTTAACATCTTTAGTTTTAAATAGATACTATACCATTTCAGTATACTCAAAGCCTTTATTTTCAATATTTTGACACGAATTTAATTTTTGATTTAGACTATTAATATGCTACAATTTGAACTGTATAATTAAAGGTAAGAAAAGACCTCTAAATCATTAATTTATAAGATTTTTTCTTTCCACTTCTTTTACAAAAAGGAAATAACACTAAAATACTAGAACTATAAGGAGAAGCAACATGTTACCAACGCTCATGTCTGTTGACTTAGCAAGATTGCAGTTTGGTTTAACAGCATCATTTCACTTCTTATTTGTTCCTTTAACATTAGGTCTAACGTGGATTTTATTCACAATGGAAGTAATGTACGTAAGAACAGGTAAGCAAGTATATAAAGATATGGTGAAGTTTTGGGGTAAATTACTCGGTATAAACTTCGCTCTAGGGATTATTACTGGTCTAACTATGGAGTTTGAATTCGGTACTAACTGGTCATACTACTCTCAATCAGTAGGTGATATCTTTGGTACACCTCTAGCTATTGAGGGCTTAGCAGCATTTATGCTTGAGTCTACTTTTGCTGGTTTATTCTTCTTTGGTTGGGATAAATTATCAAAGAAACAACACTTACTGTCTACATTCTGTTTAGCAATAGGTTCAAGCTTCTCTGCTCTACTAATCTTAGTTGCTAACGGTTATATGCAGCACCCGGTAGGTTCTGAGTTCGTTGCCTCTACAATGAGAATGGAAACTGTAAGCTTACTTCAAGTATTCCTAAATGAAACAGCACAAACAAACTTTGGTCACGTGATAACAGCTGGATATACAACTGGTGCGACTTTTGTAATCGGTATCAGTGCTTTCTATCTACTAAAAAATCGTGATAATGGATTCGCTAAAAGATCTTTAGGTGTTGGCCTAGGTTTTGGTATCGTTGCTTGTACTATGGCAATGTTCTTTGGTGATGCAAACGGTGTAGATGCATTTAAAGTACAACCATTAAAAATGGCTTCAATAGAAGCTGAATGGGATACTTCTAAAGCTCCTGCTGCTTTCAATGCTGTAGCTATCCCGAGCAATGCTGATCAAGAAAACCATTATGCAGTAGAGATCCCTGCTGTACTTGGTCTAATCGCTACTCACTCTACAGATGTAGAAGTCCCTGGTATCAAAGCTATCCTTTATGGAAAAGCAGATGCTAATGGCACTAGAGATCCTAATCTTGCATACTACAGAGATATCGCAACAGGTGAAACTGCTGATGTATCTCCAGAAGTAGCTGCTGCTAACCCTGCTAAGTACGAAAAAGTACCTGCTGCGGTAGTTATGATTAGAGATGGTGGTTTAGCGTATGCAGATCTTCTAAAATGGAGAGAAACTGGTCACGAAGGCGATACTCCAGATGGTAGTTATGCTAACTATAACAATCCTGAATACCAAAGATACATGGGCTTCGGTAAGTTACTTGTACAAGTGGCTCAAGAGAAATATGGTAAAGCTGACTCTGAAACTATAGCAAATGTTGCTAACGATCCTGAATTAGTAAAAGCAGCTGCTACTAATATGGTTCCTGAAGTTGTTAGCATATTCTGGGCATTTAGAATAATGGTTGCTATTGGTTTACTATTATTTGCTCTAATGTTTGTTGGGCTAATACTACTTGCTAAGAACTCATTAGGTGGTACTAAATTCAGCAGATTCGTACTAAAAGTAATGTTATGGTCAATTCCATTACCATTTATTGCTTGTTCAGCTGGTTGGTTCGTAACAGAGCATGGCCGTCAGCCTTGGACAGTATATGGAGAACTTCCTACTAGTATAAGTTCTTCAGCTCTTACTGCAGCAGATGTTGGTACTTCTATGGCAATCTTCTGTCTAATAGACTTGAGTTTATTTGCTGTATTAGTTTTCTTAATGTTCAAATATGCAAGACTAGGACCTAGCTCGTTAGGCACTGGTAAATACCATTTTGAACAAAACAAAAATGATAAATAAGGAGAGATAAATGTTATTAGATGTTTTACAAATTATCTCTTGGCTAGTTGTAGGAGTTCTAATATTCTTAGTAGCTGCTACTGTTGGTTTTGACTTTGGTGTAGGTATTCTTGCCAAATTTGTTGGTAAAGATGACTACGAAAAAAGAGCTATCATAAATACAGTTGGCCCTACTTGGGATGGTAGCCAAGTTTGGTTTATTACAGCTGGTGGTGCCATATTTGCTATTTGGCCGCAAGTTTATGCTACAAGCTTCTCAGGTTTATATATTGCTATCTTACTAGTGCTATGGGGACTTTTCTTAAGACCGCCTGCTTTTGAGTACAGAAAGAAGATAGACAATCCTACATGGAAAAACTTCTGGGACTGGATGCTTTTATTAGGAAGTGTTATCCCTATAGTTGTTATGGGTGTAGCTGTTGGTAACTTATACTTAGGTTTCCCAATATCTTATGATGATACTGCAAGATTAATATACGGCACAGTTACTGATGGTCAATATCAGTCTATGTGGGTTACTTTAATACACTTATTGACTCCATTTGCACTATTATTTGGTATATTTGCTCTAAATATGTCACTAATGCATGGTTCAGCTTATGCTAAGCTTAGAACTGATGGTGTCCTAAGAGATAGATTTAGAAAAATCACAAATGTTACAGCGACTATCTACTTAGTTTTATTTGTAGTCGCAGCTATTTGGATTGCTCTAATACCAGGATATCAGTATTCTACTGGTGCAAGTTGTACATACGCATCAGAAGCATTACAACACCCATTTAGTGCTGGAGTTATTACTAGTGATCACTCTTGGTATTACAACTTCACACAAGCTAAAACTATTTGGATGTGGTTTGCTCCTATCCTAGCTTTTGTTGGTGCATTACTTGTTATCAAGTTTAACAACAAAGATAAAGATGGTGCTGCCTTCATAGCTAGTATGGCTTCTCTACTAGGCGCTGTATTAACAGTTGGCTTTGCATTATTCCCATTCATTATGGTGTCTAATGTAGGTAACTTCCAATATAGCTTAACAGTATTTAACGCAAGTAGTAGCCAAACTTCTCTAATAGGTATATTATGTGCAGCTGTTATTATACTTCCAATCATCTTCTCTTATACATTCTTTGTGTATAAGAAAATGTGGGCAAATGGTCGTAGAGTATCTGCTGAAGAAGTTAAAGCAAACTCTCACGAGTTATACTAAGAGGAGACTAGTATGTTTTATTTATTATGGATTACATCTGCATTTGTAGCTGTTGGTGCTGGTTGTTTCGTAGCTAGTAGAATCGACAAAAAAGAAGACTAATTTTCTATCTGCTATTTTCTTGTATTTTATTTCTTCTCTTTGATATAAAATTTTTTCATTCAAATTTTATTTTTTTAAAAAAATGAAAAAAATAATATATCTAACTATCGCTCTATTTTTTGTTATAACATCTAATTGTTATGCAGATATTATTGTTGGAACAACTGGAGATTATGCTCCTTTTTCAATTTATGATAAAAACGATAATAAATTCTCTGGGAAGGATATTGATCTCATAAAAACTTTTGCTAAAGCAAATAATGAAGATATTAAATTTGTTAAAACCACTTGGGCAACTGCTGAAGGTGATCTAAAAGACAGTAAATTTGATGTCTTTGTAGGAGGTATGACAATAACTTCTACTCGTCAAGCAAAATTTATATTCTCTACTCCATTAGGCTCTTTTAGTAAAGCTGCCATGACTAACTGCAAAAACTTACCTAAGTTCAAAAGCTTTGCAGATATAGATAACCCAAACACTCTAATCATCGAAAATAGAGGTGGAACAAATGAGAACTTTGCTTTACAGAAAATCAAAAATGCTCAATTATTAATTATCGCTGATAATAAGCTTGCGGTTAAATCTATCACCGATGGCATAGATGGTATATATCCAGATATAATGTTTACCGATTCGCCTGAAATTGCGTACCAGCACTCTATAAATCCAAATATTTGCCAAGTACCAATTAAAGTTGATGATAGTATTTCATATAAGGCTTTTATGTTTAATAACACTCCAGCAGGGAAAAATCTCGCTAATAAGTTTAATGACTGGATAAAAGATAATCCTAAAATTCTTCATCAATATTTAAATTCAGAAAAATAAAAGTTCTCTGAATCAACCTAACTCTATCGGGTCAATATCAAAATACATCTTAACTGAGTTTTTTAAACTAGACATTATTTGAGTATTAGCTACCCATTTAATTATTGAATTTATCTGACTACGAGAGTTTGAGGTTAAAAGTATACTATAGCGATATACATTATTTTTTTTCAGATGAAGAGCTGGTAGAGGTTTAGATACTTGTACACCGGAGCTATCTTTCAAACTTAAATATATTTGCTCCAATATATTTAAGACTTTATTCTCATCTTTTGATTCAGCTATGATTTGTGCTTGATAGGTATATGGCGGATAACTCGCGTACTTTCTTTGCTCTAAAAGATAGTCTAAAAAATCAAGGTAATCGCTATTTACTAATAACTGTAAAAGTTTATTATCAGGCTGATATGTCTGAAGTATTATCCTTCCAGGTTTATCTGCTCTTCCAGCTCTTCCAGAGACTTGAACTATCATTTGCGCAGTTCGCTCTATTGCATGAAAATCAGTACTATATAAACCAGCATCAATATTAATTAATCCCGCTAAGGTAATATTCTCGAAATGATGCCCTTTTGCTATCATCTGAGTACCAACTATAACATCAACTTGCTTATCATTTATCATTTGATTAATGCTATGTAGGTCATTCATAGTTTTGATATTTGATCTATCAAAGCGCACTATCTTATTATATGGAAATCTGGCTTCTATTCTTGATTGAACTTTCTCAGTACCACTACCATAAGCAAACAGTTCTTCAGCATTACAACTTGGACAAGCTGTAACTATTGGTTTACGAGAACCACAAAAATGACATTCTAAGTACTGATATGGATGTGTATGTAATGTATATGGCTTATCACATCTCTTACACTCAACAGCCTCTCCGCAACTCTTACAGACCAAAGCCTTAGCAAAACCTAATTTATTGATAAATATTAATGACTGCTGATGATCGTTGATATTCTGTTCAATCAATGAAAAAAGAGTATTACTAATACTATTATCAACAATACTTGATTTTAGATCTAATAGCTCAATCGTATTCTGGTGTGAGTTTAGCGCCCTTTTATTAAGCTTGAGCAAATTATACTTTCCAATAAGATAATTATAGTAACTTTGAATAGATGGTGTAGCACTACCCAGAACGACTGGAACATTAAACTGACTAGCTCGAAATATAGCAACATCACGAGCATTATAACGAATAGTTGTTGTTTGTTGCTTATATGAACTATCATGTTCTTCATCAACGATGATAATCCCAAGATTCTTAAAGTCAGCTAAGACTCCACTTCGAGTAGCAATTACAATATCAGCTTCGCCATTTTTTATTTTTAACCAGTTAGTTAACCTAGTTTTATCACTTAGTTTAGAATGTAGTGCAACAACATTCTTATCTATAAACCTCTTCTCAAATCTTTTGATTGTCTGTGGTGTCAGATTTATTTCTGGCACTAAGACAAGAACTTGTTGAGACTTAGCTAAAAAACTCTGGATGGTATGTAAGTAAACCTCTGTTTTGCCACTTCCAGTTACTCCATAAATTAAAGATACCTTGAAACCCGATTGTGATGTAATTTGCTCAAAAGCGTATTGCTGTTCTGGATTAAGCAACTTAGGTAAGTCTGATTCTATAGTATTATTAGACTGTCTTAACTTGTAAGTTTTTTTGAGGATGTTTTTATCAAGCAGTTTATTAATAACATAGCTAGAGGCTAGTTCTTTTAGATCCTCAAAACGAAGCGCTTCATTATTAGCAAAAATTTTTAGAACATCTTGTTGCTTTGAAGTCAGTTTATGTTGCTGTAGCTCTATTTGATCTAAATATACATAGGTATCTTTCTGAGGAGAAACTTTCTCAATTTTCAAAAAATCATTTGGTAAAGCCAAACGTATAGCATTATATAAATCACAACAATAATACTGCGACAACCACAAAATAAGTCTTTGTACAACATCGCTAATAGGTTGGTCTATAATCTTTAGGATAGGTTTTACTCTTGTAAGCTCATAATCAATCTTTATATCTTTAGCTACAATAAAGCCTATAAGTTGACGCTTACCCACCTGTACCAAAACTCTGCTAAATAGCTCGACATTAGTATCTTTAATAGAGTAATCAAGCAAGTAACTTGGAGGTACTGCTAGAGCAACCTTAACAATCATTATCTAACTTCTGCAGTTTTTGTATTTTTATACCAGTAATAAAAGCCATAAACAGCTGTAATGAAAAATATGAAGTTCTGTAGCACTTGACCATACAGTTCTTGTTGATACATGACTACAACGAAATATAAATCCGAAATAATCCATACAATCCAATTTTCCATAAACTTCTCTATAGTCATGATAATTGCTGTAAATGTAATACCTGTCAGAATACCTGTTGAAAATATAGCTGCTGAACTAGTGATATAGTTAAATACAATACTAAAAATACATAGTATCACTAGATAGACAATATAACGAAAATAGTCAGCTCTCTTCATCCACTTAACAGTCTTATGCTCACCATCTATACCCTGTGTATACCACTTATACCAACCATAGCTGAAGAATATTACATAAACAAATTGGAGTAATACCAGTGAATATGTACCTTTCATTGCAAACAAAAATAACAAAAGTATCGCACCTACTATACCTAATGACCAAGACCACACTTTAAGCCTTGCTAAGTATATTGTATACAACACATTTATAATCAATGCTGAATAATCAAGAGTCTCAAATAACATTACATAAATCCTTATACGCCTAAAAACACTCGTATAATTTTATATCAAGATCTTTGTATAAGTCAGATTTTATTACATTAATTTTTCTTATAGAACTTGTTTTAAAATTAATTGTAGGATTACACGCCAAATATATCTCATACAAGTCTGTACTAAATACATCACAATTTAAATAACAAATATCTTGAGCAGTTATTCTAATAACTCCGGCGGTTTCTAAGTCATATAAGATTTTCTTAACTTTATCGTAATCAGCAACCGCCATTTTTTGATACATCTGGTCTATACTTATTCCATTTCTCGACTCTCTTTGAGCCACATGTAATTCTTTAAGCATACACACACTAATACTTAGATCATCTCTTTTTACTTCTTTCTTAAAGTCTAGTGTCACCTCCATATACTGTATAGCTTTGATCATTACAGCTCCTAGAAGTGTAATCTGCCAAGCAACAAAGACCCATAGTATAAAGATAGGTATCAAAGATAATGAACCATAAATCACTGAATAAGTAGGTACATAGAACATATATAGAGCAAAAAGTTTTTTTGCAATAGAGAAAACAATAGCCACCAAAAACGCTACAATTAATGCCGTTTTTGAGTTAATCCTTGTATTAGGTAATATTTTATAAAAAACAAAAAATCCTGCTATTAAAAAAATTAAAGATAATCCATTTAAAAGATATTGCTCAATACCAATATCTTTTACAAACCAAGCCATAGAAATAAGATATGTACTAGAAATAAATACAAAACCCATAAGTATAGGCCCCATTGTCATCAAAGCCCAATAAACCAATAGACTCTGAACCAGCGGTCGTTGTTTATTAACATAAAAAACTTTATTTAGGGTAATTTCTAATCTTTTAATCATTAGAAAAATAACAACCAATAAAACTATAACTGATGTAATAGGCAAAGAGGTCATCTTTTCAGAAATACTTGTGATGTACTGCTGGACTGTCGCTGCAGTCTCGGGAAGCATATTCTGAAAAAGAAAATTCTGTAAATTCTCAGAAAGAGAACTAAATGCGTTAAAAGCATTCAAAATATTTATTATAATGAAAAAAGCTGGTACGATAGCAAACAAACTCGTAAGAGTTATAGCCGCAGCTACTGTTGGACAATCTTTACGAAGATATTCTTTGAAGACCCAGATCCAATAGTTTTTAAATATTGACAAATATTTTTTGTATAATTTGATATCAAACATAGAAAAACAACAATGAAAAACATACTAATACTATACTACAGCCAAGGTGGAAGTACAAAGAAAATGGCTCATACTATAGCCCTAGGTGTAGAAGCTACAGGTGCTACAGCCATAGTCCGTACGGTACCAAATATCTCAGCAAAAACTGAGCAAATTGACTCTAAAATTCCAGATAATGGCGATCTATATGCTACAAAAGAAGATCTTGCCAATTGTGATGGTTTGATAGTTGGAAGTCCCGCATACTTTGGCAATATGGCATCACCTTTGAAATACTTTTTAGAAATTCATAGTGATATATGGTTCAAAGGTAGCCTAATTGGCAAACCAGTTGGCTTTTTTACCGCAGCTTCAGGAATGCACTCTGGCCATGAAAGTACACTACTATCAATGATGATCCCTTTTATACATCATGGTTGTTTAATTGTTGGTATACCATATAGCGAGCAAGCATTAGAACATACTCGTACAGGTGGCACTCCATATGGAGCATCTCACCTAAATACATTTTCACCAAACAAAACCATGTCTGACGATGAAATAAAAATATGTAAAACACTGGGTAAAAGAGTAGCTGATATTGCAAATAAACTTTGTTGTTAGGAGAATATTATATGAAAAATATTTTTTATACTTTAATATTTTTATCACTCTTGATATTGAGTGGTTGTAGTACATCAGAGCCAAGCTATTCGGCTAGCTCTGTAGGTCAAGTATCTCAAGTCAAACAAGGTAAAATCATAGATATTCAGCAAGTTCATATCAAAGGTTCTGACAATGTAGGTGCTCGTGTAGGTGGTCTTGCTGGTGGGCTTGGTGGAGCTCTAGCAGGTAGTGGTAATATGCTTACTAGTATTGCTGGTTCTATTGGTGGTGCTGTAGTTGGTGGTATTGCAGGTGGTGCTACAGAAGATGCCATAACATCTTCAAAAGGATATCAATTTACAATACAGTTAAGTAATGGTGAAACACTTGCCATATTACAAGAAGATAAACATGGCTTAAATATTGGCGATGAAGTGACTATATATATGTCTGGCAACAATACTAGAATTGTTCCTGCAAAAAACTAAAAACCAATATTAAAAATAAGTAAAATTTGCTTTCACAAAAGTTATCGTTTAGTATATCATTTTTGTCATCCCTTATAATGCTTAGCCTTTATTCATCTTTGCTAAGCAATTTTTTTGATAAAAGAGGAATCTAATAAAATGTATAAGAAAAAAGTTACCGCTTTAGGGTTAAGTATATGGTTCGCCTGTGCATTTTTTTATGCTCTTGAGTATTTTGTAAGATCATCAACAGGAGCTCTGCTTGATGGCTTTACAGAAGAGCCATATAACCTTACCCTTGCAGCAACTGCAATGTTTAGCTCATCTTTCTACTGGAGTTATATAATTTCACAGATCCCAGCAGGTATTCTTGTAGACAAATTTGGTATCAAGAGAGTAATGATAGTAAGTTCTGCAATATTTTCAGTAGCGATGCTAATTGCCACTCTAGCTCATAATGAATCAATGCTTTTGACCTATAGAATATTAGCAGGCTTTGGCGGAGGATTTGCCATTTTATGTGCTATAAAAGCGATTGCGATATGGTTACCAAATAGATTGTTCCCTGCATTTACAGGCCTAACTCAATTTGTACTATACGTTGGGGCTACGCTTTCAGCCGCACCTCTAGTGTTCTTAGCTAGACATTTAAGCATTTCACAAATTATGGCTTTAATATTCATAATTTCTGTAATTTTACTACTTGTTAGTATATTTATAATAAGAGTACATCCTGACTACTCTAAACAGAATATGCAAAATGAACAAAAGACAAGTAGTCTAAAAGATATTATTACTGTATTCAAAAATAAACAAATTTGGTTTAATGGTTTGTATTGCTTTACTATCTATGGAACCACTGTTCTTTTTGCTGATTTATGGGGAATAAAATATCTACAACTGACCGGTTTCTCTCAAGCCAATGCTGGTTACTGTACCTCACTAATCTTTATTGGTGTAGCTATATCTAGTCCAATATGGGGAGCTATTGCCTCAATATTTGACGGCGAGAAGAAATTCTTATTAATTACACCTATCTTTGGATTCTTTATTGTTACATACTTATTATTTTTCAATACAAGTTTTCCTGTAGCTGTAATCTTATGTATCCTATTTGGTGCTGTCCAAGCAGTTCATGTTCTTAATTATTCTGCACTAAGAAATACTGTTTCTGCGACACAAATTGCAACTGGATTAGCAGTAGTAAATATGTTCTTACCACTAAGTGGAGGAATCTTACAACCAGCTACAGGAGCATTAATAACTCATCTTAAGCAGTCACATGAGACATTATATGCTTTCCAAAGCACATTAATAATTATTCCTATATTAATGATTCTTTCTTTTGTAATAGCTTTATTCATCAAAGATTCAAATAACTAAAATATATACTGCTTTACTCTAACTTTTTTTTAATCTATTATTTGTTATAAAATTTTGAACCTATATAAAATATGAAAAAATTAATAATCGCTGCTGCGATGGCAATAATCATTATAGCTTTTGTAGCTGTTAACTTTCTAACAAAAGAGACAACTAAACCACAAACAACAAAAGGATCTCATGATATAACTGTAGTTGCTGCTGAAAACCAATATGGAAGTATAGCTCAGCTTATAGGCGGTAGTAATGTCAAAGTTACTAATATCATAAACAATGCTGATGGCGATCCGCATACTTTTATATCCTCGGTCAAAAATGCTAAGCTTTTAGCATCAGCTGATGTAATTATATACAACGGTGCAGATTATGACTCATGGATTATACCTATTCTTAAGAGTAATACACATGCTACAATCATTAAAGTACAAGATCTTGTAGATTATCCTGAAACTCCAAAATTTGGTATCAATCCTCATCTTTGGTATGATCCAGACACATTCCCTGCTCTCGCGAAAAAATTAAAGGAAGTATTCTCTAAAGAAGACTCTATTGATAGTAATTTATTTGAGAAAAACTATGTTAATTTTGAACATAAGTATCAACAAGTCTACGATCTTGTTAAACAAATCAAACAATCTAGCGCAGGCACTCCAGTTACAGCTACAGAACCTCTATTTGGTTATATGGCAAGTGCTCTAGGCTTAGACATGAAAGGTCTAGCATTCCAATGGGTTATTATGAATGAGTCTGAACCTAGTCCTAAAATGATGATTGATTATCAAAAACTTTTCAAGGATAAAGAAGTTAAAGCTCTTTTCTATAATAAGCAAGTTACTGATAATGTCACTAATAAAATGTTAGAGCTAGCAGAAGAAAACGATATACCCGTAGTTGGTATTACAGAAACGATGCCTACAAATGAAGATGCTATTACATGGATGGTAAAAACATTACAAAAAACTGCTGAAGCACTAGACAAATCTAACCAATAAAATGATCAAATGTTCTAATCTGATAATTGGCTATAACAAGCCAATCACACAACCTCTTAATCTTGAAATCCCAACAAATGCTTGGGTAGGTATAGTAGGTAAAAATGGTGTTGGTAAATCAACCTTTTTCAAAACTCTTTTGGGTAAGATACCAAGTATCTCTGGTTCTATTACTATCAATAATGCAAAAGTTGATATCAATAGCATTAGCTATATACCACAAGAAAGAGAAATCAATTTTGAAGAAAAAACATCTGGCTATACTCTGGTAAAATACAGTTATAAACCAAACTCATGGGGATTACCTTTATTTGATAAGAATTTCAGAGAAAAGTTGGAATATCTTATTATGTTGACCCAGACTCAAGACTATATACACAAGCCTTTTAAGAATCTCTCAGGAGGTCAAAAAAAGCGTATATATCTAGTTCAAGCTCTTATAAATAATCCTAAGGTTCTTTTGTTAGATGAACCTCTATCAGATCTTGATCCAGATGCAAAGCAAAGATTCCTAGCATGCTTAAAAGCAATTCATAAAAAAGAAAGTATTACATTACTTCTAATCTCTCATGATATGAAAGAGATTAGCTCACAACTAGATGCTTTTATTCACTTTAAGGATGGTCAATGTCACTATTGTAATGAGATGCCATGTCTACAGGAGGATATCTGTGTTTAATTATACTTTCATGCTCTATGCTTTTATAGCTGGAACTATAATCGCTCTTATATGCGGTATTATTAGTTTTTTTGTGATTATCAGAAGATTATCATTTGCATCTCATGCTTTAGGTCATATTAGTCTTACCGGAGCTTCTGGAGCAGTTCTACTAAATTTATCAGCCATGACTGGACAGCTTGTCATAAACCTAGTCGCGGGTCTTCTTATGGGTGCCTTTGGTGACAAAATCAAAAAAAATGATATCGCGATAGGCATCGTTTTGACTTTCTTTTTGGGTCTTGGTACTTACTTCCTGTTTTTATATCAAAGTGGCTATTCAGGCTCTGTGATGTCCATCCTTGTTGGTGATATCCTCACTGTGACACTAGAGCAGATATATATACTACTTACTCTTGCTATATTTACTATAGCTCTTTTAGCTATGATTGCTAGACCATTATTTATATCATCGATAGATCCTGTATTTGCTGAATCAAAAAAAATCCCTAATAAATTTCTGTCCATCTTACTTTTCATCTGTATTGCGATTACAGTATCTATGGCTTGTCAAGTTGTTGGTATACTATTAGTGTTCTCACTACTTATAGGTCCGGCTGCGATCGCTACTCAATGGGTAGATGGCTTTTATAAACCTATATTTCTAAGTACAGTTATATCCATCTTGACGGTTTGGTCTGGGATTGTAGCTGCCTATTATATCGATGTTCCTATTAGCTTTTTTATCACTACTATTATCTGTATTTTATATCTAATAAGTATCATAAAAAATAAATTCTATTAATTTTTGCTAATCTAGCAAGTTGTCACTATACCGAAACATTATTTACGATTATAATTATGCTAGTTTTAGTATATTTAATATAAAAAATGATAATAACAAAAGAAGTTGAGTATCGTGGAGACGGTGTTTTATTGAAAGGTTTTTGTGCATACCCTGATAGAGGTGCGCACTTACCGGCAGTATTAGTTGCTCCAACATGGGCAGGTAGAGACAACTTTGCTTGTGAAAAAGCAATCGCTATGGCAAAAAAAGGCTATTTAGGTTTTGCCATAGATATCTATGGAGAAGGTAAGGTAGGTAGTTCTAAAGAAGAAAATGCCAATCTTATGAATAGTCTACTTGAAGACAAACACGCTCTTATGACTAGACTTAGGTCTGCATACAATATTGTTAGAAAGATGCCTCGCGTAGATAAGTCAAGTGTTTCTGCTATAGGCTTTTGTTTTGGCGGTAAGTGTGTATTAGACATGGCTAGATCGAACTTTGAATTAAAAGCAGCTATTAGTTTCCATGGCTTACTAGAGTCTAATATTATAAAAGAACAAAACATAGACACAAAAATACTTGTGCTACATGGTTATAATGACCCTATGGTACCACCAGAGCAAGTCAATAGATTTCAACAAGAGATGAATATGCGTAAAGCTGACTGGCAACTACATACTTTTGGTAATACATATCATGCTTTTACTAACCCTAATGCTAATGATCCTGAGTTTGGTACTGTATTTAGCAAAGAATCAAACAAAAGAGCTTTGAAGCTTGCTGAAGATTTCTTGAGAGAGACTTTTGTCAGTAGTTATTTTTAATAACCATCTTAGCAAATTCAAACTCTTTAAAAAAAGTCCTCTTACTCCTGAATAACTTGTATATCTATAAGTAATTAATTATTATCATTTTATGGTCTACCAAATTAATATTAATTAAAGGTCATACATTATATGTACTTATAAAGAATTAAGAAGGAAAATACATATAAAAGCTACTAATAATACCTATTATGCTAATAATTATGACTACACTTGTAACTAGCTGTCATCATCATAAAAAATCAGAAACATCCGCTTCATCTAGTTACTAACATACTCTATAAAGTACAGAGTATTAAAGACTGTCTATTGAGTACTTCAAAGTTATAAAATAACTAATAATGACGTTTCGTGGATATATCTTTTAAGAAAATTTTACTTAGTATCTTTCATGATACCAATATATGGCAACTGGCGATATCTATCATTATAGTCTAGACCATAACCAACTATAAACTTATCTTCAATTTCAAAGCATATATAATCTAGGTCTACTTCTCTTTCTAGCCTAGCTGGTTTGAATAGTAAAGTTGCAAATTTCAAGCTCTTTGGTTCTAGCTCATTTATACCATCCATAAGCTTATGATAAGTATGTCCAGTATCAACAATATCTTCGACTATAATTACGTTTTTACCCTGAATATACTCTTTTTTCAAAGAGCCAATAGTGGAGATTACCTTACCCGAACTAACTGTACCAGAACCATAAGATGAAGCCGTCACAAAGTGAGTTCTAAGATCAACTTCTAGCTTCCTAGTTAGATCCGCAAAAAACATAAACGAGCCCTTCAATACACAAATCAATACAATCTCTTGACCTGCATAATCTTTATTTATCTTATCAGCTAGCTTTGTAATCTCAGTTTCTAGCTGCTCGGCACTTATATATACTTCTGTATTATCTTTAGCAAAACTCATAACTAACCCTTTTTGAAATAATCTTCAAAGAATAAAATCTGCTCTCTAGATGGGCCATAAGCCAATGAAGATATTGGAATACCAATATGATTTTCTATAGTTCTTAAATACGTTTTAAGAGCAGTTGGCATATTTTCTTTTGTTACAACTTCATCAAGAGAGAATGGTTCCATATCTACCAGTATAGGCTCTACTTTACATAGATCTATGCCTGGATAAGCACAGAATATTTCTTTACCTTCATACTTATAGCCAATACATATCTTTAGGGTATCTAAATCAGAAAGAACATCAACTTTTGTCAATGCTATAGATGTCAAATTTGAACACTTAGCAGAATACTTAAGCAATGGTAAATCTAGCCAACCACATCTACGGATACGACCTGTAGTTACACCAATTTCACCACCTTTTTTCTGTATAAATAATCCCGTATCATCAAATAATTCTGTTGGGAAAGGACCTTCACCAACTCTAGTAGTATAAGCTTTTGTAATACCTATTACATGATCAAGATTATGTCCTGCTGTTGTTGCACCTGAGTACACACCCGCTACAGATGTGTTCGAAGATGTCACAAATGGATATGTACCATAATCAATATCTAAAAGTACTCCCTGAGCACCCTCATATACAACATTTTTACCAGTAGAAACAGCTTGATCGATGATAGAGAAAGTATCAGCTGAATATTGTTTGAGCTTTTGCCCTAGTGTATACAATCTCTCAAACTCTTCTTCTAAAGATGGATACTCTACTTTATATAAATCTTTAAATAGAGTCTCTTTCTCAGCCAAAGAAAGTGCCAATCTTGATCTTAAGACATCTTTGTCAAACAAATGCTTAAATTTGATACCTTTACGTGATACCTTATCCTCATACGCTGGGCCGATACCCTTACCAGTTGTACCAATCTTCTCAGTAGTGCTATTCTCTCTAACAGCATCTAAAAGCTTGTGATATGAAGTAATAACTGTACAAGATTCTGAAACAAACAGATTATCTGCAGATATCTCAATACCTGTATCTTGTAGACGTGTAATTTCTGTATCAAGAGCTATAGGATCAACAACTACACCATGACCTATTACGCATTTTGTATGCTTATGCAAAACACCTGATGGAATCAAATGAAGAAATGTTTTTTTACCATTTACCACTAGAGTATGTCCAGCATTGTTACCACCTTGATAACGAACAACTAAATCTGATTTTTCGGCTAATGTATCGGCAATCTTACCTTTGCCCTCATCGCCCCACTGAGCACCAACGATTACAATATTTGACATATTAAATTGAATATCTAAAGATTAAAGTTCTGATATTAAATATACTAATATATTAGTCACTATTTTACTAGTAAAATATCCCATAAACAAAAGCGTTTTGACTAAGATTTTGTGATTAAAATTGTTATAATAAGATTTTAATTTTAAGCTTTAACATATCATTAACAAGGAAAAATCATGTCAAAAATAAAGAGGGTTCTTATATCTGTATCTGACAAGACAGGTATTGTTGAATTTGCCAAAGAGTTAAGTAAATATAATGTCGAAATACTTTCAACAGGTGGAACATCAAAAACCCTTAAAGAAGCTGGGCTAAATGTAAAAGATGTATCTGATCACACCCAATTCCCAGAAATCATGAATGGTCGCGTAAAAACTCTTCACCCACTAATTCATGGTGGCATCTTAGCAGATAGAGATAACTCAGAGCATCTACAAGCTATGACAGATAATCATATCGGTGCAATAGACATGGTTGTAGTTAACTTATACCCTTTTGTTAATACTGTTAAATCAGGCGCTGACTTTGACACTTGTATCGAAAATATCGATATAGGTGGGCCGTCAATGGTACGTTCATGCGCAAAAAACCATAAGCACACAACTATCGTAACCAACCCTAACCAATATGAAATAGTTGCAAAGGAAATGGCAGATAATGGCGGTCAAACGACTCCAGCTACTCGTCTTAAATTTGCCAAAGAAGCATTTGCCCATACTGCTGAGTATGATAGCCATATTGCAAATTGGTTTAGCAAGGAACTTGATGAAGAGTACCCAGAAAAATTATTTTCAGTAGGAACTCTAAAGCAAGTACTAAGATATGGTGAAAATCCTCATCAAAAAGCAGCCTTATACTCTACTGATACTGACTGTATAAGCATTACAAATGCTAAGCAACTACAAGGTAAAGAACTATCATACAACAACCTAAACGATGCTGATGGTGCATTTGAAATGGTTTGTGAATACTCAGAACCCTCATGTGCGATTATCAAACATGCAAATCCTTGTGGTATCGCATCTGGTAAAAATGCTTATGAAGCTTGGACAAAAGCCCTAGCTTGTGATCCAATTTCCGCATTTGGTGGCATTGTTGCTTTTAACTGCGAGGTTGATAAAGAATTTGCAGAATCTCTAGGCAAGATGTTCTTAGAAGTAATAATTGCTCCAAGCTATACTCAAGAAGCACTTGATATCTTAGCTGCTAAAAAGAACCTTAGAGTACTAGAGACTGGCAAAGTTTTTGATACAAAATCATCGCGTATGATTAGCAAAAATATTCATGGTGGTATTTTATCTCAATCTTATGACAACGGTGGTGTTGAAATAAACGACTGTAAAGTTGTAACTGACAGAGCTCCAACTGACAGAGAATGGGCTGATATGATGTTTGCTTGGAAAGCTGTTAAATATGTCAAATCTAATGCTATTGTCTATGCTAGAGATACTCAAACAGTCGGTATTGGTGCTGGGCAAATGTCACGAGTTGATTCTGCTCGAATTGGAGCAGAAAAAGCACAAATTCATGAGGGTGCTAAAGGTTCTGCTGTAGCTTCTGATGCCTTTTTCCCATTTGCTGATGGTTTAGAGGAGTGTATCAAAGCTGGGGCAACTGCTGTAATCCAACCAGGTGGCTCAAAGAATGACCAAGAAGTTATTGATGCTGCTAACAAAGCTGGCATAACTATGGTCTTCACAGGTATGAGACATTTTAGACATTAATCTTTTAAAAAAACATATATCTTATTTATATCTATGGATTTATATCTTCTAACTGTATAGTCACTATTTTTAAGATAATGCCGATGTCAACAGTGGTGATATCACTAATATTATTCCAACAAAAATAATAAAATAAATACTTTTTGTTCGATATTTCTCAAGACTAGGTATCTTAAAAACAATATACGCAGGCACTAAGCAACCCAATATACCAAAGACAGGTCCAGATAAAGGTACTAACTTATACACAGGAGCATCAAAAACTATTGAAAGCCATGTCATTAAAAAAATTATTCCTATCACAAGCGTATTTAAACTAAAAACACCCTTCGAGTCCTCTTTAAGCCCTAATTTGATAGCACTATTTCGCAGCAAGCCTTTTAGGGATTCCTCCATACCTGCTAATACACTCAAAAAAGATGTCAAAATAGCACATAAGCTAATAACAATTCCGCATCCATATATTAGCATATTTGATATGTGCTGTTTCTCTAAAAGTATAAATGCTGATTGATTATTTTGTGTTGCTTCTAATGCATCGGCTCTAGGGATAACTAACGAAAATGATAGAACATAAAAACCAATAATAACAACTAAGATCACAAATGCTAAAGTCATAGTTTTTAGAGTTTTAGATAAAACAAATTCCTTACCCTTATTGTGATAATACTTACGGTAACCAATAACCATCGGACTTAGGGACTGTATAAATAATATTGATGTCAAAGAAAATGGCAACATAATGATACTCTTAGCAACAAACTCACTACTACTCGCAGGTATTTCTACAACATTCTTAAATGACCATAGCGGAATTAAAGATATAGATACCAATATAATCGCTATGATTAATATAAACACTAAAAAAGTTGATACTCTTACAAATAACTTTTGGCTTTTCATCCCAGTAAAGATTAAAACAATCATCAATATAGCACTATATAACGCATTTTGTTCTAAATGTGGATTTGAGCTGAGATGAAACATATATAGATATGCTGCTAGAGACTTTGCTACAACCTCAGCATATATAATAGTCCATGTTAACATCATCAGTAAATATACTGCCCCTAAAAAAACAGCCCAACCATTACCTAATAATTCAGCTACAGTCTCCTTATATGGCTTAGGTTGTTTTGCAGCAAATAAAGTTTCTATATATAACTTTTGAAAAAGATAAATACCAGGATAAGCTATCAGTATTGACACTACAAAAACTGCAAAACCAACAACACCAACACTCACAGGCACTAATACAATCCCTGCACCAACAGCCATGCCAATACTAACGACTAACCAACCAAAATCAAATCTATTGAAATCTGCCAATCCTTTCATCTTTTAAAAAGCTCTAATAAGAATAGACATATTTTAGCCTTTTTCTGTTAGATTAAAAATGAGGGAATAGAAGCTTTATGAAGATTATTTTGTTTTGAGAGCAATTATTGCTTAACCCATACTAGATTATTAGTATCAAAACCTAGTGATTTAGCTTTTTTGATAAAATCATCTTTGACACTTTGAGGTACAGTTTTGGTTCTAGATAGTAGCCATAAGTAATTTTCATTTGCTCCTGCGACATACGCGTACTTATAATTATCATCAAGTTTAAATACTACATAAGCTCCATAAAATGGTCTAAAGAATGACACTTTAAGATACCCTTGATCATCTCCATCTACAAATTTAGCAATACCTGTTGCATAACTTCTCTTACCAGTTTCTGGAGTAATGCCACTATTTACAACTTTTATCGAACCATCAGGATTTAGGCTATACTCAGCATACACTTCTGTCATGCCTTTCTCAAAACTATTATCAAATCTAGCTATCTCATACCATTTACCTAGATATTTTTGTGCTTGAA
>NZ_DS999311.1:276166-285458 GCF_000156715.1 Francisella philomiragia subsp. philomiragia ATCC 25015
AATTCTCAACCGGCTTAATATTATCCGGTTTTGTTACACAGCCTGTTAATAACACTGCAAGCAAAACCAGAGTTATTGATAATATTTTTTTCATATTGTACGCTTTTAGTTTTTTATCCATTAATCAGTATAGTAAACTAACTATGATATCTAACTATAATTAAACTTTTTTAATATTATGCAACTAAGTTATTTTGATCTGCTCAAAAAAAATGATTTAACTGAATATAAACTTTTTATGATTACAGGTGATGAGCCTTTACAGAAACATAATATTATAGAAAAAATAACAGATCAATTTAAAGCAAAAAGCTATGAGATTTCATACCATGATTTAAATGAGCAGAACTTAGATGTATTGTATGGTGAAGTTGATAGCTTAAGCCTATTTTCTATGGATAAACTTATCCAGTTCAACTTCGATAAGCCTCCTCAGAAAAAACTACAGCAAGCATTAGCTGATAAATTAATAAGTGAAGATGATAATGTTTACTTGCTAGTTTTCAGTGGTATGAAAAAACAAAACACCTCAGCTAAATGGTTCCAAAGCTTGGAGCATCGAGCTATACATATAAGCATATTTAACCCCAATATACATAACGCTATAAATATAATAGATTATGAAGCAAAACAATTAGGATTAAGTCTCACGCAACCTGCCATTCAATTACTAGTTCAAAAAACAGAAGGTAACCTGATTGCTTCTAAACAAATTATCAAGCTACTATCACGCCAAAGTACTCAGACCTATGATGAAAACACAATTCGTCCATTTATACACGAACATGCGAACTTTGATGTATTTGATCTTTCTGAAGCCCTTCTCTCTCAACAGAAAACTAAAGCACTAAAAATTCTCAATAGTATTCTAACTGAAAATGACAAACCGCCTCTAGTGCTATGGGCTATCAAAAGAGAATTAAGAATAATCTCACAACTTAAAAATACACAACCAACATATCACCAAAAGATATTCAAAGATAATAATATCTGGCCTTTAAAACAGAAATTCTATATTAGCTTAGCAAATAAGACTAGTACTGAAAAAATATCTATAGGTTTTGAAAAATGTCTACAAACTGATTTGTATATTAAAGGTGCTAAAAAAGGCAATATTAAACTCAAACTTAATGAAATAATTTTTGAAGTTTTCTAGTTATGGTTTTGAGTTTTTTTGTTACGAGGCTATAAGTATTATTTACTTTTTTTAGACAATTGATATCATTAATCAGGATTAATCAATCAACGTTAAGGAATATAGTAAAGATATGAAAGTAGTGACCGCTGAATATATATGGATTGATGGTTCAGATCCTGTACCTGGACTTAGATCTAAAGGAAGAGTTTTACCATTTAAAGATTTTGAGACTGCTGATGACTTTCCTGAATGGAGCTTTGATGGTTCTTCTACGAATCAAGCTACAGGTGATAATTCAGACTGTATTCTAAAACCTATCAATTTTGTAATCGATCCATTAAGAGAGTGTGGATATCTTGTTATGTGTGAAGTTTATAACCCAGACGGAGAGACTCCACATGCAACAAACAATAGAGCTAAATTAAGAGCTCTATTGGCGAGTGCTGACTGCCAAGATATGTGGGCTGGATTTGAACAGGAGTATACGATGTTCAAAGATGGTAGACCACTTGGATGGCCTACTACAGGATTCCCAGGTCCACAAGGCCCTTATTATTGTAGTGCTGGAAATAGCAAAACCTACGGTCGTGATTTAGTAGAAGCTCATATGCAAGCTTGTTTAGATGCTGGAATACTATTTTATGGTATAAATGCAGAGGTTATGCCTGGACAGTGGGAATTCCAAATCGGCTACAGAGGTGTTGAAGGTGAAGATGCTGGGATACTAAACATATCTGATCATACACACTTAGCAAGATGGCTTCTAGAAAGACTAGGTGAAGAGTACGGTATAGATATATCTTTTGATAACAAACCTATCAAAGGTGATTGGAATGGTGCAGGTCTTCACACTAACTTCTCTACAAGCAAAACAAGAAACCCTGAGACAGGAAGAGACGCTATTAAGAAAATATGTGCATCATTAGAAAAAAATCATAAAAAAGATATCTTAAACTATGGTTATAATCTTCATGAGAGATTAACAGGCAAGTTAGAGACTTCTGACATGAACACTTTCAGTGTCGGCGACGCTGATAGAGGATGTTCTATTAGAATTCCTAGACCTGTTGCACTTAAAGGTTATGGTTACCTTGAAGATAGAAGACCTGGCGCAAATGCTGATCCTTACGTAGTTGCTATGGCTCTAGCAAATGCCGCTATTAACTAATATTAATCTATATATCAAATCTTTCCTTTTTTCGGTAAAATACAATCTACGTAATTCTAGACTAAATCATCTAAATGAAAAATAAACCAATTAGAACTAGATCTTCTGGCGATGAGTATTATAAAAATATTTTCAATGCCATCTGTAATAACGATGGTTTTTTAACCAAATTCGACATCATCGCAATACTAGATGATGCAGGAATAACTAATGATGATCCACGTACCAAAAAGTTAAGAGCTGAGCTAAATAAATTAACTGTCATAGACAAAATTGATTTTAAAAAATTCAAAGAAATAACTTCTGATAGTACTGGTATAATTGAGAAATCTGTCAACAAAGGATTTACAATTCCAAATTTTAAAGATTTCCGTAAAGAGATTGAACAAATATTTGAAGAAACTAAAAAAAATAATTCTGGGAAAAATGCTACATACATCCCTCAATTAGCCAGGGTAGACTCCGAACTTTTTGCTGTTGCTTTTTGTAGTGTAGATGGTCAGATGATTACACTTGGCGACTTTGAACATCCATATTGCGTTCAATCAACAGCTAAGCCTATAACATATTGTATCGCAACAGAAGAGAATGGTGAAGAGAAGGTTCATAAGCATGTTGGTAGAGAGCCTAGTGGTATTACGTTTAATGCAATAGCACTAAATAAATATGACCGTCCTCACAATCCGATGATAAACTCTGGTGCAATAATGATGTGCTCATTGATTAAACCAGAGTGGAACCTTGCTGATAGGTTTGAATATATAACTAATATTTGGGAGAATCTAGCTGGTGGTGATCCTATAGGTTTTGATAACGCTGTATATCATTCCGAAAAAGAAACAGCTAACAGAAACTATGCATTAGCATACTTTATGAAAGAGGTTGGAGCATTTCCACAGAATACAAATATTGACACTTCTTTAGACTTTTATTTCCAAACATGTTCTATACAAGTAAATGCTAAAAAAATGTCCAAGATTATGAGCTCTATTGCTAATGGAGGCATATGTCCTTTCACACACAAAAAAATATTCTCTCCAACAACAATTCGTAACTGCTTATCAATGATGTATTCTTGTGGAATGTATGATTTTTCTGGTGAATATGCATTCTCCGTTGGGTTACCGGCTAAATCCGGTGTATCAGGAGCACTAGCTATAGCTATACCTAATGTTGGCGGATTCGCAATTTTTTCTCCACGTTTAGACAATAATCACAACTCTGTTAGAGGGGTTGAATTTAGTAAAAGATTAGTAGAAAAATTTAGTTTTCATAACTATGATCATATTGCTCATTGCGATAAAATCAATCCAGTTGAAGGTAGAGGAACTATAGATTCAAACCTAACTCTTGAACTAATTTGGGCAGCGAGTAATGGCGACTTATCAGAAATCAAAAGAGCTGTAGCGTTGGGAGTAGATATTAGCAAAGGAGACTACGACAAAAGAACTGCTCTACACCTAGCTTCAGCAGAAGGTCATGAAGAAGTAGTCAAATATCTTATACGCAAAGGTGCAAATCCTGATGCAAAAGATAGATGGGGTAGAACTCCTCTTGAAGATGCTAAAGCCAACAACCATTCTCATATAGTTAGATTATTAGAAAAAGTCTCTTCGTAAAGAGATACTTAATTTTTCATATCATATTTACTTATATCACTTATCATATTATTTGATAGTTACTAGTTGCTTTTAAGTTTCGTCTAATATATCTTTACTTACGGAATAGTTAATTTAAAACCGCTAAATAAGGATTCAGTTCATGAGTAGATTCATTAATAAAATACTATCAGTAATAGAAATGTTTATATTTGGGATTCGTTGGCTTCAAGCCCCAATCTATTTGCTTTTATCACTAGTTTTATTTGGGTTTATCTATGAGATATATCATGAACTTCACCATTTATTCACTGCTTATAGCAGCATTGATGAAGATCAACTTATTATATTAGCTCTGACACTATGTGATGTTGTACTAGTAGCAAACCTTGTAGTCATTGTAGTCATAAGTGGTTATGAGAACTTCGTAAGTAAAATGAACCTTGATAAAAAAGGTGGGGGACAACCTGTTTGGATTAAAAAGTTATCTCCAAATGCAGTTAAATTAAAGATTGCTGGTTCTATCATAGGTATATCTTCTATTTCTCTTTTGAAGAAGTTTCTAGAAGTATCTCATTCATCTGACAGAGACTTGGCGTGGTCAGCAGCTATCCACTTAGTATTTGTGGTATCAGCATTACTAATCGCATTTACTTCATATATAGAAGGTAAATCTCATAAAGCTAGCTACGATGATGATCACTAGTAACTTTACTATCCTAAATATTATTTTCTACGCCCTAGATCTTCATCCTCGGGCTTGCCTTGGATAATTCTAGTACGCTCATCACAAGAAACTAACATATCTTCATCAAATTTAAAGAAAGCATGAACTTCAGCTATTAGTTTACGATTATCCAGCTTCATATTGGCATATACTCTATGTAAAGAGGCTACCATATCACCCTCCTCTACTAGATAAATAAACTCAAATCTAACACTCTCAACAACCTCACGTTGTTTTTTTGATATGCTCAATAAAGCCATCGTAATCAATCTTATGACCATCAACAACTTGTTTATAGTCCAAGCGTACAAATTTTTGAATAAACTTTTCGGGATCAATATCTGGATTATAGATATTTTCAAATAAAGATTTTAATAAGCTTTTTTTCGACACTTCTTACTCAGGCTTCATGTGTGGGAACAATATTACATCTCTGATAGACTGCGAATTTGTCAGATACATTACTAATCTATCAATACCGATACCTTGACCTGCTGTAGGAGGCATACCATACTCTAATGCTCGGATATAGTCTTTGTCATAAGGCATAGCTTCATCATCACCAGATGCTGCTGCTTCAACCTGCTTTCTGAAACGTTCTGCCTGATCTTCAGCATCATTTAGCTCAGAGAAACCATTAGCAATCTCACGTGCACCTACAAAGAATTCAAATCTATCAGTAAACTCAGGATTACCATCTTGTCTACGCGCTAAAGGTGAAACTACAGCTGGATAATCTGTGATAAATGTTGGTTGAATTAGTTGATGCTCAACAGTTTCTTCAAATATTTCATTTATTAGGTGACCAAGCTCGTGATAAGCTTCTACTTTTATCTTCAGCTTCTCAGCAAGTGCTTTTGCAGATTCAAATGTTGCTAAATCTTCTTTGGTAATATCATCATTATATTTGACGATTGAATCAACCATTGAAATACGCTCATACTTACCACCAAAGTTAATCTTATATTCACCATACTCAAGTATTTCACTACCTATAACCTCTTGTACAAGCTTAGATAGCATATCCTCTGTTAGATCCATAAGATCATTATAGTCAGCATACGCCATATAGAACTCCAGCATTGTAAATTCTGGATTATGACGTGAAGATACACCCTCATTTCTGAAGTTACGGTTTATCTCATATACTCTCTCAAAGCCACCAACAACTAGTCTTTTTAGATAAAGTTCCGGAGCTATACGCAAGTATAATGGCATATCCAAAGCGTTATGATGTGTTTTAAATGGCTTAGCCGCTGCCCCACCTTGTAAAACATGCATCATAGGAGTCTCTACTTCCATAAAATCCAATTTATCAAAATAGTTACGGATAAAGCTGACGACTTTTGAACGGACCTTAAAAACTTCTCGAGCTTTTTCATTTGTAATTAGATCAACATATCTTTGACGATATCTCATCTCTTGATCTGCTAAACCGTGGAACTTATCTGGTAAAGGTCTGATAGCTTTTGTCAAAATTTCAAAGTGACTAGCCTCTACAGAAAGCTCACCTGTATTAGTCTTAAACATAGTCCCCGTAATACCAACTATATCACCTAAATCACATAGATTTTTAAAAGTTTCATATTGCCCTTCTGGTAAATCACTCTTTTTTAGATAAACCTGTATTCTACCTGAGTAATCCTGTAACGTAATAAAAGAAGCCTTACCCATCACTCGACGAAGAACCACCCTACCTGTGATATTGTATTGCTTTTTATCCTCAAGCTCCTCAAGTTCTTGTTTTGAATATTGTGCATATTGGTTTTGTAAAGCATGAGCAACAACATTTCTTCTAAAGCTATTTGGATGGCTAATACCATTATTTTGTTCAGCTAGTGCCTGTAGTTTTTCTTTTCTTAATGTTATTTGTGAGTTTTCTTGCATATCCGTTATATACTTTTTAACAAGAGTTTTTATTTGCTCTACAACATCATCATTTATTTCACTCACTTGATCAAGAGATTCGCTAATCTGTTCTCTAATCTTACCTCTAACAGCATCTTTTACTGTTATCTCATTTGCATCCAAATATTCTTTAATCGAATTTTTTATTAAATCTTTTAATTTACTACTCATCTTTTCACCCTATATTTTTTACACTTTTATGGTTAGCTTTTGCTAATGATAATGCAAATAAGCAGTAGCAAGTGCTAGGTAGTTGTGCATACTTTTCTGCCATAAAAAACATATCGCTAAAACTTACGCAGTTAAGTAGCGAATTTTATTTACAATAACTAATTATTATAACCCACTTTTTAAGCTAGCCTCAATAAACTTATCTAAATCACCATCTAAAACTGCTTGAGTATTTGTATTCTCAACACCCGTTCTTAAATCTTTGATTCGAGACTGATCTAACACATAAGAGCGAATCTGACTACCCCAGCCAATATCGGCTTTTGAGTCTTCAAGAGCATTCTTTTCAGCATTACGCTTTTGTAGCTCCATCTCATACAATTTTGACTTAAGCTGTTTCATTGCACTATCACGGTTTTTATGTTGTGATCTATCGCTTTGACTTTGTACAACTATGTTTGTAGGAATGTGAGTTATTCTCACTGCAGAATCAGTTTTGTTGACATGCTGTCCACCGGCTCCTGATGCTCTATATGTGTCAACACGCAGATCTGCTGGATTAATTTCTATATCAATATCATCATCAACTTCAGGCGATATAAACACTGATGCAAAAGATGTATGACGCTTGCTATTTGAGTCAAATGGTGATTTTCTCACTAATCGATGAATCCCTGTCTCAGTTCTAAGCCAGCCATAAGCATATTCACCCTCAACTTTGAGCGTACATCCTTTGATACCTGCAACATCACCATCTGATACATCATCAACAGTTACCTTGAAGCCGTGACTATCTGCCCAACGCATATACATACGCATTAGCATCTCTGCCCAATCCTGTGCTTCTGTACCACCTGAACCTGATTGAATATCCAAAAAGGCATTATTAGGATCCATCTGACCAGAAAACATTCTACGAAACTCTAGCTTTTCAATTTCAGCTGTGACATCTTGAGTATCTTTAGCAATCTCTTGCATCAAAGATTCATCTTCTTCAGCAAGCTCAAGTAGCTCTGTTAAGGTTTCTAGGGTTTCTGAAATATACTCACAATTATGTACAACATTCTCAAGCTCTACTTTTTGTCTGCCCAAGTTTTGTGCATACTCTGGATTATCCCAAATAGAGCCATCTTCTAGCTCCATTAAGACTTCTGTTAGCTTTTCTTTTTTGACATCATAGTCAAAGATAGTCCCGTAAAGATTCAATACGGGCCGTTAGATCTTTTAATACAATCTTGTAATTTATAGATTCCATTTTATTGATTTTTATTGATTAGAATTTGTGTATAGATTTTATATTTTTGTGCTGAATTTTACAAACAAAGAGTATTGAAAGTTATTTAAATACTCTCTTATTCTTTTGGCTTAAGTTTGTTATCATTTATTATAAGATTTCTAATAAAAAATTTACAGATGTCATATCAAGCATTAGCTCGTAAATATAGACCACAATCATTCTCAGAAGTTGCAGGACAACAGCATGCGCTTAATAGTCTAGTACATGCTCTAGAAACACAAAAAGTCCATCATGCCTATTTATTTACAGGCACTCGTGGTGTAGGTAAAACAACACTTGGTAGATTACTAGCAAAATGTCTAAACTGTAAAACTGGTGTTACAGCAGAGCCATGTAATAAATGTGAAAACTGTCTGGCGATTAATAATAATAGTTTTATAGATTTGATTGAGATTGATGCTGCATCACGTACAGGAGTCGAAGAGACAAAAGAGATTTTAGATAATATCCAATATATGCCATCTCAAGGTCGCTACAAAGTCTATCTAATAGATGAAGTTCACATGTTATCCAAACAGAGCTTTAACGCTCTACTAAAAACATTAGAAGAGCCACCTGAATATGTCAAATTTATATTGGCAACTACAGATTATCATAAAATACCCGTCACAATACTTTCACGTTGTATTCAACTACACCTAAAGCATATCTCACAATCAGATATCAAGGATCAGCTAAAAGTAGTTCTTAATAAAGAAAATATAAACTCAGATGAACAATCACTAGACTACATTGCTTATCATGCAAAAGGTAGTCTAAGAGATGCTCTAAGTTTACTTGATCAAGCTATAAGCTTTTGTAGTGGTGAACTTAAGCAAGCACAAATCAAACAAATGCTTGGAATTATAGATAGTGAAGAGGTCTATAACATTATCGAAGCTATTATCGGAAATAACCCAAGTGCGGTATTACCTGCTGTAAAAAATTTAACTCTTACAGAAAGCAATGCTGATGCAGTGCTAGATAGAATCGCTGAGATATGGTTTGCTTGTTGTATTTATAGTTTTACACAGTCTCTAGATGCTATTAATGATATTGATATAGATATTATCAATAAGGTTCTTGATAAAATTTCTGTTGAACAAGCACACTTTTTATATCAACTTACAATTACTGCTAAAAAAGATATATCCCTAGCTCCTAGCTTTGAAACTGGTGTAACAATGGCTGTACTTAGACTGATAGCCTTCCAAAAAAAAAACTTAACAAGTAATCATTCATTAAATACTACCCCAAAGATCTCTTCAGAGACAAAAAATGACATCAAAGCCCTAAAGAATGCTTT
>NZ_DS999311.1:285470-504089 GCF_000156715.1 Francisella philomiragia subsp. philomiragia ATCC 25015
ACAAAGGCAGTTTAGCGAATCTAACAGACAAAACAATACTTCAGAAGAATCTTTGGATAAAAAATGGTTCAATCTGCTAAATGCAATCAAACTAAAGGGTTTTACAAAGACCTTAGCATTTAACAGCCACCTAATAAATGAAACTAATGACACATTTGAAATTCAACTTAATGAAGATGCTAAGAAAATTCTTGAGCTTGAACCTCAAAGTATAGCAAAGCTGCAATCAGCTATTAGTCAGCATTTAGATAGCTCAGACTTTAGACTAGATATTAAAAATCTACCAACATCTACTAACTCTAATCACAAATCTCCCGCTGAAATTAAGCGTGAAAATGCAGTTAAGAAAATCCATAATGATCAAAATGTGAAGCTAATAAAAGAATCTTTAGCTATACAAATCAACGATGAAGATATAGTTCTAACAGACTAAATATACTCCCATGCATCTTTATCTGCAAAAACAGCATGTAAAAGTTTATTATTAAGAGTATGACCAGATTTAAAGCAATTGAAATGTCCCAATATGTAACCACCAACATAAAAGTCACCAATTGCGTCTAATAGTTTATGTCTTACAAATTCATCTTCGTAACGTAAGCCACCTTCGTTAAGAACACCATCATTAGTAATTCCTACCGCATTATCTAATGAGGCACCTTTTGCCAAATTATTTTGATGCAAATATGCAAGCTGTTCATAAAAACCAAATGTTCTCGCTTTTGAAACCATTTTGATATATTCATCAAGACTATACTCAAATACGATATGATCGTTTGTTGCAGCGATAACTGGATGATCCCACTCAATCTTAAATTCATACTTAAGAGTATCACTAGGTAAAACTTCTGCGAATTTACCTTCATGTTCAACTTTTACAGACTTTAGAATTTTGATCCCTTTACGGTCAGCTTCTTGCTCAACTACACCAACATCTTTTAATAATTGTGTGAACTCATAAGAACTACCATCCATTACAGGTAACTCTGGAGCATTAACTTCGATTAGAACATTATCAACTTCAAACATTGCAAATGCAGACATTAGATGCTCAATAGTTGATACTGACAAACTTTGATCACCATCTTTTGTCAATAATGTACACATTATAGCTTCTTTGATATTAGATGGTGTAACCTTAATATCTACTATAGGACTAAGGTCAGCTCGACGAAATACTATACCAGTATTAGTACTAGCTGGCTTAACAGTCATAGAAACATCTACACCAGAATGTAGGCCAATACCCGTAACCGAAAATTCTTTTGAAATAGTTTTTTGCTTCATTCTTAACCTCTCTAAATATATACAATCAAGTTATCATAGAAAGCACAGTCGGAAATACTCAATATATTTCGACATGACAATCCACAAACAAAACGTATATGCAAAACATCAATATCTAAATTATATATGTCAAAGAACTATATTGATATAGAATCAATAAGATTTTAGAGCTATAGCAATATATTTAAATTATTTTGACAATAAGAAAAATCTATAAGAAATTATCTTCTTCTAAGGAAACTTGGAATATCTGATTTATTAACATCTTCAGATTCTGTTTTCGGAGCACTAGCAGAGCTAGAAACATCTTCACTTCTTGAAAAAGATGGTGAAGGCTTGCTTGAGGAGTAACCTTGTGACGGATTAGATGTTGTCTTCTCTACACCAAAGCCTCTTTTCATAGCTACTTTTTCTATACCAGTAACTACAACAGTTACTTTCATAGAGTCAGTCATATCAGGATCAATAACTGTACCTGCAATTACGATAGCTTCATCAGAAATAAATGATCTAATCACTTCACCAACTTCTTCAAACTCACCAATAGACATATCCATACCAGCTGTAATATTTACGATTACACCTTTAGCACCATCAAGATTTATATCTTCAAGTAATGGACTAGAAATCGCAGCTTCAGCAGCTTCTCTTGCTCTATTTTCACCAGTAGCTTCACCCATACCCATCATAGCTAGACCCATATCAGTCATTACAGCTCTAACGTCAGCGAAGTCAACGTTGATAAGACCTGGCTTAGTGATAAGCTCAGAAACACCTTTAACAGCATTACCTAATACATCATTAGCAGCATTGAAAGCATCGATTAGCGATGCTCCTTTGCCAAGTACACTTAGTAACTTCTCATTTGGTACAGTAATTATAGAGTCAACATGTTGAGTTAGCTCATCAATACCATACTCAGCAGCTTTCATTCTTCTTGGTCCTTCAAATGGGAAAGGCTTAGTGACCACAGCTACAGTTAGTATACCCATTTCTTTTGCTACTTCAGCAACTACAGGCGCACCACCAGTACCTGTTCCACCACCCATACCAGCTGTGATGAAAACCATATCTGCACCTTCAAGAAGTTGCTCAATCTTTGCTCTATCTTCAGTTGCTGCTCTTTTACCAATCTCAGGATTTGCACCAGCACCTAGACCTTTTGTAAGATTAGTACCTATTTGCAATATATTTTGTACTTTTGACTTAGATAATGCTTGACCATCAGTGTTCAGTGCAAAAAACTCAACATCAGTAACATCTTCACACATATGTTGTACAGCATTACCGCCGCCGCCACCAACACCAACAACTTTAATTATGGCATTTGAAACCATTGAATCATTAAAATCAAACATATAATTACTCCTTTACTTTTAGATTCACTTACTACTTAACTTAAAAATTATTTGAAAACCAACCTTTAACAGATGATATTATCTTTTTCTTAGACTTAGTTGTACTTTCATCTATCTCCATAACATCATCATCAATTTTTTGATCATTAGTTGCATCACTATTTTCTGCAGCATACTTCAACAATCCCACAACTGTTGAATATGATGGATTGTGTACAACCTCACTTGCACCAGAAACCTCGATAGGGCCACCTACTCTTACAGGAAGTTTAAACATATCTTCGGCAAGCCTTGCTAATCCTTTTAACTTAGCACCACCACCAGTGAAAACAATACCAGAAGAAATTACTTCCAACAAACGGTTTTGATCTAATTCGCGATATAAAGATTCAAATATCTCTTCAACTCTAGCCTCTATAACCAAAGACAAGTCCTGTAATGATATTCTTTTTTTAGCATTACCTAATGAATTTGGTATATCTATTTTCTCATCTGGATTTTTAAGATACTTACTCGCTGAATAGCCAAATTGTAGTTTCAAACTTTCAGCTGCTTCAATAGGAAGCCTAAATACTTTAGATATATCTGAAGAAATACTTGCTCCACCAGTCTTAATACTCGAAGTATAACAAATACCTCCATCTGCGAACACAGAAAAACTCGTTGAATCAGCGCCAATATTTACAAGACAAACGCCCATTTCTCTTTCATTATCAGTCAGAGTCGCACTACTCGCAGCTAAATGTTCTACAACCAAGTTTTCTATGGCATAGCCACAACTTGAAACACATTTGCGGACGTTTTGCAACATTCTAGAAGATGCCACAATAATGTGGACATTAGACTCAAGCCTAACCGCAAACATACCGATTGGCTCAGTAACTCCAGACTGACCATCAACTATGTAATCTCTTTGAAGAACATGAAGCATTTCAGTATCAGCAGACATTGGTACAGCTTTTGCTGTCTTAATAGCCATCGCCAAATCTTCTAAACTTACTTCTCCATTCTCGACAGCTGCTAAACCATAAGAGTTAAAACCACTGATACTAGGAGCACTTACTCCAAGAGTAACTTCTTTAATATCTACTCCTGCAATGCTCTTTGCTTCATCTAAAGCTGCATTTAGTGTTTCCATAGCCATTTCAAGGTTAATTACAGAACCTTGTTTTATACCTCTTGATTGTTTTTGGCTAACTCCTAATATTTTTATACTGTTATTTTCAGCAAGTTGTCCAATTGCAACGGTGATTTTATGAGAGCCCAAATCTACCGCACAAAAATTACTATTCCCAAAACCCATTATATAAAGCCCCAATCTAAGACAGATATTTTTTTACTTTCATACACTTATATTACATTATAAGCTTATTATCATAGAAAACCAATAAAATAAATCTTTTTCTAGTTATACTTTACTGCAAAACCATCACTATATCTCATATCAAAATACTTCGCGGATTTATAGTTTTTGACATCCCTATATGACTTAAAAAATAGCTCTAATCTTTTTTTTAGTTTTACCGAACCTAAGACCACTTCAATATCATCAGAAAGTAAAACACTAAATTGATTGCCTCTATATGATATTTTGACTATTTGCATTTTGTTATTTTTAGCAAGCTTATTTAACTCTAGCAAAGTTTCATAAATATAGTCTTTACTTGTGTCATCATTACTATCTATATATGGTAAATTTTTATCGTAATCAAAAACAACAGGAGTAATAATATCCATATTATCAAGCAAAATTTGGTTATTATTCCAATACGCCACAGGCTTATGATCATAAATATAAACAACTAGAGTTGATGGCCATACCTTTTTTACTAAAGTATAATCAACCCCCTGCATATTATAGAAATACTTCTCAACAGTATCGATATCTAGATCAAACCATTGTTTGTTGTTTAAGCTTATTATTTTGTCGATCAAATCTTGTTTTGAAATATAGACTAGACCATCATTAGAAACCACATCTACTCTTGAAATTTTCTTATCCGTTTTGCTAACAATAAAAACCGTAGCGCCTAAGACTATTACAAAAATAAAACCTAGTATAAAAAATTTCTTAAAAATCTTTAGCATTGTGCCTGTTCTAGTATTGATTTAACAAAGCTGTCAAAGTCAATACCCTCAGCCGCCGCAGACTTAGGAGATAGACTATTCTCTGTCATTCCTGGAGATGAATTAATCTCCATAATGTAGAAATCTCCCTTATCATCATATATAAAATCTACTCGAGCATGACCTTTGCAGCCTAATAGATCATAAGCTTTTTTAGCTAACTGTCGAACCTCTAGCTCTTTTTGCTCACATAATCCACTTGGTGCGTGATATATAGACTTGCCGCTATATTTTGACTCATAGTCATAAAACTCATTTAATGGCTCTATCCAAACAGATGAATAAACATCATTATTAACAATAGCCACTGTTATCTCTTTCCCAGTAACCCACTGTTCAATCATCACTTCACCATGCTTTGATGCTTGTTGATAAGCATTTTCAAGCTCTTCAAAACTTTTTACTTTAAAAGTAGCTATACTAGATCCACCACTACTTGGTTTAACAGCAACTGGGAAACTGATCTCGTCAGCCTCAACCAATCTATCTGTAAGAAATTTTGCCATGGGTGTAGGCATACGATGATGCATTAGAATTTCCTTGGAAATCATCTTATCCATTGTTACAACACATGATTTCATAGTTGAACCTGTATGCTTAATCCCCAGCAATTCAAGTAGCGCTGCAACTCTACCATTCTCTCCATCTTCACCATGTAGTGCAATAAAGCATTTGTCAGGATTTAACTCCAAAAGTTTAACAACCAAATCTTTTGAGCTTGCATCTAAACCAACAGCATCATAACCTTGGTTTAGTAAAGAATCTAAAACTGCTTTACCAGATTTTAGAGACACCTCACGCTCTGGAGAGTCCCCACCATATAAAACGACAATTTTTTCTTTTTGCATAAATACCTAACTTCTTCTTAATTTAAAAAAATCTCTCAAGAGCTTACTACACTCCTCAGTCATCACGCCAGATGTTACTTTAAGGTTATGATTAATATTCTTATTTCGATGCAACTTCTCCCGAGAGAAAATTCCAACACGAGTATCATCACAAGCATAAATCAACTCAGACACTCTAGCCTGAATTAAACCACCCAAACACATTATACATGGCTCCAAAGTAACATACAATTTTGTATTAACTAATCTATAGTTTTCAAGCTCCTTGGCCGCTTGTCGTAAAACTAAAATTTCCGCATGAGCTGTTGGGTCGTTAAGCATTATAGTTTTGTTAAAATCTTGGACTACTATTTGATTATCTTTGACAAGAACAGCGCCTATCGGAACTTCTCCAGCCTTATAAGCCAACAATGCTTGCTCATAAGCTTTCTGCATAAAAAAAATATCATCTTGTGGATAATTAGACATAAGTTTTAGTAATTTTATCTTGAAGAATTTAAGTCTCTTAGATAAGATAATACATTACATAATTGTTTGCTAGTACTTTTTATATTGAACCAGTGGGTACTTGTCAAACTATGTATAACCAACCACACTGGAAATGGAAATCAAAAAAATGTCAGAAAATTTCAAAGAACTATTTGAGCAATCTCTAAAACAAACAGAGATGAGAATAGGTAAAATCATCGAAGCAACTGTAGTAAGCATAGACAAAGAATTTGCAATGATTGATGCTGGTCTTAAGTCAGAATCTTTTATTCCGGTTTCTTCTCTAAAAAACAGTAATGGCGAACTAGAAGTAGCTGCTGGTGACAAAATCAACGTTGTTTTAGAAGCTCTAGACAACAGCTGCGGTGAAACTAGATTATCAAGAGATAAGGCTAAGAAAATCGAGCTTTGGGATAGAATCGAAAAAGCATTCGAAAACAATGAAACTGTTCTTGGTAAAATCACTAATCATGTTCGTGGTGGTTACACTATGGATGTTGAAGGCTTAAGAGCATTCTTACCTGGTTCACTAGTTGATACAAGACCTATTAAAGATGTAGCTCATTTAGAAGACAAAGATATCGAATTAAAAGTTGTTAAAATCGATACTAAGAGAAACAATATCGTTGTTTCTAGAAAGGCAGTTATCGAAGAAAACAATTCTGGCGATAGAGATGCTATGTTAGAGAAAATCTCTGAAGGTAGTGTTCTTCAAGGTATCGTTAAAAACATCACTGATTTCGGTGCGTTTATTGATCTTGGTGGAGTTGATGGTTTATTACACATCACAGATATCTCTTGGAGCAGAATCAGCCACCCTACAGATGTACTATCTATCGGCCAAGAAATCGATGTTAAAGTAATCAAGTTCGACAAAGAGAAACAAAGAATATCTCTAGGTATCAAACAACTTGGTGAAGATCCATGGTTAAATATTGCTAATGAGCTTCCTGTAGGTGCTAAGCTTATGGGTACAGTAACTAACATTACTGACTATGGTTGTTTTGTTAAGTTAAAAGAAGGTATCGAAGGTCTTGTTCATACATCTGAAATGGATTGGACTAATAAGAACGTTAACCCTCATAAAGCTGTATCAATCGGTCAAGAAGTTGAAGTTATCGTACTTGAGTTAGATGCTGATAATCACAGAATCTCTCTAGGTATCAAGCAATGTAGAGCTAACCCTTGGAATGAGTTTGAGAAAAACTACAAGCCTGGTGATAAAGTTACTGGTAAGATTAGATCAATCACTGAGTTTGGTGTATTCATCGGTTTAGAAGGTGGTATTGATGGTCTTGTACATATTTCAGATGTTGCATGGGATAACCCAGCTAAAGCAATCAAAGAGCTTAAGAAAGGTGATGATGTAGAAGCTGTATTAGTTTCTGTAAACACTGATCTTGAGAGAATCGCTCTTAGCATGAAGCAACTTTCTGAAGATCCTTTCAAGAACTTCATAAACATTCACCCTAAAGGTTCTTTAGTAAAAGGTAACGTTACTAAAGTACAAGACAACGGTGCTGTAGTTATGCTTGACGCTGATAACAACATTGACGGTTTCATCAGAATTTCTGAAATTTCTGCTGAGCACACAAAAGATGTTCGTGATGAGCTAAGTGAAGGACAAGAAGTTGAAGCTAGAATCATCAATATTGACGCTAAGAAGAGAAGTATAGCTCTTTCTATCAAAGCTGTTGATGAAGATAATACTGCTGCAGGTAAGTCTAACTACAAAGTAGAACAAATGACTCCTACAACTCTTGGTGACCTAATCAAAGAGCAATTAAATAAGAAGTAATTCAACTTCGATCTTTAAGAATCTAAATCTACAAAACCTATAATCTATTTATAGCTTATAGGTTTTTTTATTTATAAAATGTAATAAAATATGTCTAGTTTATAAGCCAATAATATCTAACATATGCTTACAAAAGATTTGAATAAGATCATATCTGAGATTACAAATGATCAAGTTGTTAGTCTTCCAACCGATACAGTGTACGGTTTAAGTTGCAACATATCTGAACATGCTGTCGAAAAAATTATTAATCTAAAAAAAAGAGACTCAAGCAAAGGGTTTATAATAATCTCCCATAACTACAAGCATTTACTAAAGTACGTAGATACTACGAAGTTATCAGAAGAGCAAATCAAAAAAATATGTACAGTACAGGAACAGCCTACAACATGGATTGTGCCAGGTAAAGTATCTATACAATGGTTAACCGGAGGTAAGCCAACTATTGCTGTACGCTTAGTTACCACTGAGATAATAACCGATATCTGTTCTAAAATGGATGATGCAATTATCTCAACTAGCGCAAATATATCAGGACGTGATTTTATCAATGACCCTCATTCAATTAATGAAATATTTAATAGTATCTACATACTAGAAACAGAAGTTAAGTCTTCACAACCATCTAGAATTATTGATATAATCACTGGAGATAGATATAGATGATTATAAAGTATTAAAAGTTTGATAATCGTCTTAAAATATAATAGGATTAAGGTTGTAAAATTCTTTCGAACTAATAGATAAAAAAGGAACAAAATGGAAAAAATTAATCATAAAGATATACAAGATAAATTATGGAGCAATGATGACGAAAGTAATTTATCTAACGAGCAGTATAATCAACTGCTGATCGAGCAATATAGAATATATGTTGAATTAACAGATAGAACTAGCTACAGAAGAATCGTAATTAACTTATTCTTTTTGGTTTTCAACCTTGTTCTTGTAGGTATAGTTGCTCTAGCAATTAGTAATAATATCAATGTTGAAAATCCACCATCTGGTATTCTTGTTACTATACCTTATTTCGCAGGGCTAGTATTCTGTTATGCATGGTGGAAAATTATTAGATTTTTCAGACATCACATACAAATAAAAAATAGTATTGTACCGTCTCTTGAGAAGCGTCTTCCTTCAAAGGTATGGTTAACTGAAGAGCATATTGCTGAACAAAAAGGATCTTTCAAGCCGATTAGAATTCTTGAGATATACATGCCTTTTATCTTTATGGGTATTTATTCAGCTTTGTTCTTATTTGTTGAGCTTAACTGGCTTCCACATACATTAAACTAATTTTTATTTCTAAGAATTTCTTTTCATAACCATATCTCAAAATAAACTATTTTACTAGATTGCCTATCGCTTAGTTTAGTGAGCTAACTATATTTTATAGCCGAAATATCATAGGTAACAAAACAGCTTAGAACTAGTGCTGAATATATATGTTACTAAAATAAATTGAGCGTGATATTTTACTCCTATGGTTATATAGAATTTAGTAGAAAAGGTTGTTTATAATTAGTGAGTGATTTTCTTTGCCTCTTTAGAAATATACTCATCATTAGTTTGCCAAAGCTTATTCAACCAAACTTGAAAATATTCCTTATCTGTTTCACTAGTAAAATAATCGCCCATAGGCACTTCTGATATTGGAATGAGATCTATTTTAACTTTAATTTTTTTTGTCTTTCTAATCATATAATCCCATAAAGTTTGCTTAGGATTATCATACACTATAGTGGTATTTAAAACTCCTACCATCCTATCTGAGAGGCTTTTTAAAATAACTGCTATTCCACCTGCTTTAGGATTAAGCAAGTTTTTGTAAGCGCTTTTAAGAGCTTTGTGAGAAGTATATCTAGTACCCTCAACAAAATTAACGATAGTTGTTGGTCTAGAGGATAATTTTTTACAATACTCAACTGTTTTCTTAAGATCTTCGCCTTTCTTCTCTGGATGCTTTTTAAGATATTCTTTTTTATAACGCTTCATCGCAGGAAACTCTAAAGCCCAGGCAATCAAACCTAATACAGGTATGAAAAAAACCTGAAACTTCATAAAGAATTTAGGAAAGGCTATTTTTTTGTGAAAAATCATCATCAACACAAAAGTATCAAGCCAACTTTTATGATTACATATAATAAGATATGAACCATTTTTATCTAACTCTTTATTTTGTTCAACCTCAATTTTAGTAGGTGAAAAAAACTTAGCAATTAGAATAACAAAACTTACCCATAAGCTCACAGAGTATTGAACAGCCGATGTACAGAAATACCTTATACTCTTTATAGGTATCAAAAGCTTAACTAACGAAAAAATAAATACTGGTATAAAAGCAATTATAGCTGTAGACATCAAACATACCAGCGAAAATATTCCATAGTAAGCGTACTTAATAACATTTATCATTGAGGATCGTTTAAATTATTGACTGTTAACTTAAATCTTACCATTAATAAAAACTTTTTTGAAAGACTATAAAAAATATTAATCATTTTTAACTAATATTTTTTAAACAAAGATCTTATTTTTAAGGTACCATCTTTATCGACACTAATAGTTATAGCTCCATTAGCATATGTATCAAATACTCTTATGTTAGTGTTTTTATAAGTCTGTGGATTCAATAGCTGATCTGAGGTATATATAAGGTACTCACTACTAGGTTTAAAAAACTTAGTATCAATCACTAAAGGGCTAATCACTATACTTGGATTAATAATTCTATTATACAAAATGTAAATTTGCTGCTGATTCTTAGCATTTGAATTATCTATAAGTAAAAATTCCTCGTTATTATATTTAATTGAGATAAAACAACTTGTACCATTTGAAAGGAGTTTAACTTTTGTATTTTGACTTAAGTTGAAGCTATTCTTATAGCTACACTTTTGAAATGGCTTCTCTGTCTTTAAATTTGTAATAATAGTTTTAATAGGAACTATCTGTCTAATAAAATCTGAGTTAAAGCTATCATCATCAGCATCAACCACAATCATATAGCTAATCTGTTTAACCCCTACCAAACTCAAATAACTACCTAAAGTATTTGATAAAACATAATCATTCGCTAAGTTTTTAGATGAAATATATAAAATATTTTGACCATTTTCTTCAACTAGTACTATTTGATTTTTAGTATCAAAAATATGGACTCGAAAATATTGATTCTTTTGTGAAGTGTTTTCTGAAGATTGCAAAAATACTAAGCATAAAGCTAACCCAAGTACTCTAATTGAATTACTAAATGGAAAAATCACTAAAATAATCCCAAAAATAATAATTATAAGACTAAAAAATGAAAAATAACTCCAATACTCAATAAAACCAGCATAGCTTGTCAAAAAGCTTAAATAAGCAATTAATAGTTTAATAACTAAACTAGGAATTATCCAAAAGCTTAGCCCAACATAAGAGAGCAGCAAACACACTAACAGTAATGGCACTATAACAAAACTAACCAATGGAATTGCAACGGTATTTGCTAAAATCGAAATAACTGAGAATCCGCCAAAATAATAAACTGAAATTGGTACTAAAAAGATTGCTAGATAAATTTGTGCAAGTAATGTTTTTACTAATTTTGACTTATATTGTTGTAGTACTATAGAGATAATAACCAATAGCATAACAGCTGAAAAACTCAACCATAAGCTCACACTATACATTGATTCAAAATCAACCAATATTATAATGCTTAAAGCAATAATCAGTGATTTAACTATCGAAATACGCTTACCCAAAAGCCAAAATAATACTACCACTAGAAGCATTATTAATGCTCGTTGTGTTGGTAAGCTAAAACCCGCTAATAAACTATATATAAAAGCTACTACCACAGAGGCAATAACACCGGTATATTGTGCTGGTAACTTGCGACATAAGCGTGGTGATAATGACCATAAGCCTCTAAAAATAACAAAAGTAATAAAAGCCAAAAGTCCTATGTGTAATCCTGAAATTACCATTAGATGTGATGTACCAGAGCTTATCAATAGATTTTGCTGAGATTGACTAAATTCTTTATCGCCAATAAGTAATGCTAGAATATAAGGTTTAAGTTCATTTCCTTGCAAATCTTTTTCTAGTTTATTAAATAAGTAATACCTTATCCTTTCGGGCAAGTATAAGCTTGCAGTACCTTTGTAGATAATATCCGTATTATCCACCATCCGCCCTATGGCAACGATATCATTATGATCTAAATATTCAGAATAGTTAAAAGCTTCTACATTATCATACTCATGAGGCTTATATACTTTTGCTTCTAACTCTAGCTTATTTGCTGGTACTAGATAATGTCGATATGACTTATCAGCCTTTAATAAGATATCGCCATATTTATAACTATGAAAAATAAATTCATACTGGTTATCTTCTAACTTAGGAATACTATCGACTACACCCACTAATAAAATATTCTGATTATATTTAAAATCTTCAATTTCACCATATGAATAACAAGAGCAAACACTCATAAACAAAAGCATTATAAGCAAACATTTTTTGTATAACATATGACAAATAACGACTCTTCCCTTATTTTTATATTAGCTTAATTCAACGATAACTAATAGCTCAAAAAATACTAAGTTTAATCATAATAAAAATTCTTGCATTTTATAAAAAAAAGCAGATAATACGCTCGCATTAATCTCAACATAAGGTTATATGAAACCCTTAAAAATACTTATTGATAATCAAGACACATGGTCACCATACTATCCATATTCAAACTTAGAAACTACACATCAATATTTACAAAACATTAGTAACAAGCCTAACTATATCATTAACTTATCTGAGCAAATGAATTATCTTGAGCAAGGCTATTACGCTTGTCTTTTAGCACACTCAAATAAAGATACTATTATACCTACTGTTGAAACACTCAACAGCATTAGCCACTTTGAAGAAACTCAGTTATCTAACTTAATTAATAGTAGAGAGCATAAATCGTTAAACGCTTTAAATACAAACCTATTAGCTATCAAGATTTTCTTTGGAATAGCTAACCTAAAAGGTATAGAAAAAATTGCTAAAAGAATATTTGAAAAATATCCAGCACCAATATTAGAAGTAACTTTAGAAAAGCAAAATTCATTATGGAAAATAAAAACTATTAAGATTGGACATATCTCTTCTCTAAATGACAATGAACAGACTATATTCGCAAATGCCCTTAATAATTTTAGTAGCAAAGTTTGGCGTAAGCGAAAAATCAAAAAAAACTATTCCTATGATTTAGCCATATTACATGATCCTAATGAAATATTACCTCCAAGTGATGCTAAAGCTCTTAAAAATTTCCAAAAAGCAGCTCACGATTTAGGTATTTATACTGATCTCATTACCAAAGATGATTATATGAGTCTGCTTGAATATGATGGACTTTTCATCAGAACAACAACATCTATTAATCACTACAGTTACAGTTTTGCTAAAAAAGCTGAGGACAATAACCTAGTGGTTATAGATGATACAAAATCCATAACTTGCTGTACTAACAAGGTTTATTTACATAACCTAATGATTAAAAATAAAATACCAACCCCAGAAGGTAAACTTATTTTTAAAAATGATAACTTTGCAGCTGAAGAATTAATCAATGAGTTAGGTCTTCCTATAGTTTTGAAAATCCCAGATGGTTCATTTTCAAAAGGTGTTAAAAAAGCTAATTCGGCAGAGGAACTCAAGCAAATTCTAGATACCATGTTTGAACAATCTTCGATCATAATAGCTCAGAAATATTACTATACTGATTTTGACTGGCGTATTGGTATATTGAACAATAAGCCAATATATGCGTGTAAATACTTTATGGCGAAAGGACATTGGCAAATAACTAATCATAATAAGAAAACCACTCAGCATGGAAACTCTGAAGCATTTGCGATCCATCAGGTTGATAAATCTGTGCTAAGGATAGCCCTTAAAGCTGCAAAAACTATCGGCAATGGACTATATGGTATTGATATAAAAGTTGTAGACAATAAACCTATTATCATAGAAATCAATGATAACCCATCCTTAGATTCGGATATTGAAGATGCTTATATTGGCGACCAACTTTATACGACTATAATGCTAGAATTTCTAAATAGAATGAACTACAAGAAGTTACCTTATGCAAATATCTAAGCCTCAATTAACTGATCTTCAAACACTTGTAGAACTTGAGAACTCTACTTTTTTGTCTGATAAAATTTCAAAAAAGCAATTTGTCTACAATATTGATAAGCAAAAATACTTTTTTGTAGCTAAAATCAACAATGAACTTGCTGGATATATTTTATGCTTTGAGTATAAAAAAACTATTAGAGTATACTCTCTTGCTGTTAGTAAAAATTATCAAGGTCAAGGTATTGGTAAAAAACTATTAGAATACATTTTAAACAACTCTGACAAAAATATTGCACTAGAAGTAAATACAAATAATCTAATAGCTATCTCTTTATATCAGAAGCTAGGATTTGTTATAAATAAGCAGATTAATAGCTATTATGAGAATGGCGATTCTGCTTATAAAATGATTCTTATAAGAAAAAACTCAAGTTAATCGACTCTTTCTAAGGTAATTACTATAAAATCTGCTAAAACATATTGCAAAACATGATTTATAGCGCTAGAATCTCCGCAAAATAAGCGCTACTGTAGTAGCAACCTCTCACAAGGAGGCATCAAATGTTTATAACTCACACACTACAACCTCCGAGTTGTTAGTCACAACTAACTTCATATAACTAATTTTGTGTAATCAGTTTAAGGGCTATTTTTAACCAAATATATCCTTAGGTTGCCTGTATAGGGATAGTTATATCTAAAGCTAAATTACTTAAAAATAGTCTATTTATTTAATTCAAGATAATGAATTAGAAATAGACTTGTAATACTTTTATAGCCATTAAGATATATAAGCCCTATAAGTTCATATAATCACAAAATTAGTAACTCTAAGATAACTTGATTCGATTACTAAGGAGAATAATAATGTTCGCAAGTTATACAATAACAAAAAAGAGATTTCTACCAAATAAAGCTGATGTGATTATAGTAGCTTTAATATTAGTTGTTAGCGCACTAGCTTATTATGCTTGGAATGATATGCATCAATCATTTATTGATGCTTCATCAGTTTCAGCAATATCACTTGATCCAAGCCACTTACCATACTATATGTTGCGTACTACTATGCGATTGATTATAGGTATGATATTTTCATTTGCTTTTGCATTGATAGCTGGATATGCATGCGCTAAGAATAAACACTTCGCTAGAGTATGTTTGCCAATCATAAATTTCCTAGAATCTGCACCTTTATTAGGATTTTTGACATTTACCACCGCGTTTTTTCTTTTTCTATTTCCACACTCAATTATGGGTTTAGAAGCTGCAGCAATCTTTGGGATATTTACATCTCAAGCTTGGAATATGGCACTAATCTTATACCAAACTATACGAATAGTGCCTGCAGAGCTAACAGAAGCTGCAACTGCTTTCAAACTCAATGCGTGGCAAAGATTTTGGAAGATTGAACTACCTTATTCGGTACCTGGTTTACTTTGGAATATTATGGTTTCTCAATCAGCTGCTTGGTTCGCTATCACAGCTAGTGAAGCTATCCCGACTATCACAGGCGATGTTAGCTTACCTGGTATAGGCTCGTATATAGCACTGGCATTAACTGACTCAAATATAACAGCTATCTTATATGCTCTTGTGGCCATTATCATTAATATAGCTCTATTTGATCAGCTACTTTTTAGACCTTTAGTCAAATGGTCAGAGAAGTTCAAATACGAATCTATCAACAATAAAACTACAGACAGCCCTTGGCTTTATCGCTCATATAAAAAATCTCAATTTGTAAATGCTATAAAGCCTATTTTCAGCACTATTGTATTTTGGTTAATTAATGGCGCTAGCTTTTTAAATAAAAAAATTAATCTCAAATCACCGATTAGAGATATTAAGATATTGAAAAAGCTTAGCTGTATTGCTTGGTATATAGTAATTATCTCAGCATGTGTATGGGCAGGTAATGCTCTGTGGCACTTCTTCCCAGATGGTGATATGAGTTATTTGATACCACTAATGATAGAGACGACTGTTCGTGTGACTATCGCCATGATGATAAGTGTCGCTATATGCACACCATTAGGCATATGGATAGGTATGTCAAGCAAACGTACAAAAGCTATTCAACCAATAATACAAATAGGCGCAGCAATACCACAACCGATATTTTTCCCAATTGTTGCTGTACTTATATTAGGCGGTGGTGGATCGCTAAATGTTTGGTGTATTCCATTAATAATGACAGGAACCTCTTGGTATGTACTATTTAATGTAATTGCTGGTGTCTCTAGCTTGCCTACAGAAATAATAGAAATGACAAAATCTTTCCATCTAAAAGGTTGGAAATGGTGGTTTAAGTTTGCAATACCTGCTGTATTTCCATATATAGTCTGCGGAATTATTAGTGCTGCAGGTGGCGCTTGGAACTCGGCAATTGCAGCTGAATTAGTAATATGGGGCTCAAATACTATTAAGGTAGATGGAATTGGCGCACTGGTATCTACCACAACAGGCAATAACCAACTTCATGAAGCAGCTCTAGCGGTAGTTGCATTGTGCTCATTAGTGGCTTTGTGTGTGATATTTATCTGGAAGCCATTATATAAACTTGCTGAAACAAAATACAAATGTAACTAATCCATAAATATCTAAAAGGAGAATGAACATGACTGAATTTAAAAATAACACATTAATAAATTGCTACGATATTTGCCTAGATTATAAGCAAGATAAAAAGAATATAAAAAGAGTAATCGAAAATCTAACTTTAAAAGTAAGAGAAAATGAGATAATCGCTATAGTTGGTAAATCAGGAGCAGGAAAATCTAGTCTTGTAAGAATACTAAGCGGACTATTAAAACCAACTTCTGGAAAACTTTTTTATAAGGGTTCGGCTATTGATGGTCCTTTAGAAAACATCGGTATGGTTTTTCAAAACTTTGCCCTTCTACCATGGCTAAATGTTTTAGAAAATGTTCTTTTTGGTGCAGACTCTCTTGGCATACCTAGATCACAAAGCAAACCTAAAGCTCTTGAGATTATCAAAAAGATTGGCTTAAATGGTTTTGAGGATGCCTATGTAAGTGAACTATCTGGTGGCATGAAACAACGCGTAGGATTTGCTAGAGCACTAATGATTGAGCCAGAGATTCTATTTCTTGATGAGCCTTTCTCATCACTTGATATAGTCACTGCTAAAACTCTAAGAGATGACATTATGCGTCTATGGCATACTGGTCAAGCTAAGACAAAAGCAATTGTTCTTGTTACACACAATATTGAAGAAGCTGTAAATATGGCAGATAGAGTAATAATTCTCGATAGTAATCCAGGACGTATAGCATCAGAAAAAACTATAGAACTTAACTATCCTCGTGATCTCGAATGTGATTCAACTAGAATAGTTATTAAAGATATTAGCTCGACTCTACATGCTATTAATCAGTAATGAAAAAACTGTGCAATAATGCTTTGTATGAATATCTGAATACAAAATAGACCAATTAATACAATAATTGGAGAAAAATCAAATCCTGAATTAGTTGGTTTGATTATATTTCTAGCTCTTGATAATAATGGTTCCGTAACTTGATATATAACCATAATAATTGGATTATAGCCTCCTTGAACAAACCAACTAGATATTGCTCTTATTATTATCAAATATACATACATATTAATAACTGCAAAAACTATATCAATCAGCGGTTTAAAGAAAATAAACATCAAACTAAGACTTATCCCATTTAATAAGCCTACAAGTAAGTCCTGTACCACAAACACAATATACACAGCTACTATACATGACCAATCTAGATTCAAAAATCCTGGTATAAATTTTCTGAGAGGTAATATAGCAGCATTTGTCGCACGCATAATCATCTGACAAATTGGATTATAAAAATCTGCTTTTACCCACTGTAAGAAAAATCTAAACAGTAGTATAAAAGCATAAATGCCAAAGACAATATCTATCAAAAAAGTCGCTACATTAATCAAACCATTTAACATTTATATTTTCCTTTTATTTTTGCTGGCTAATAAAGTTCAAACCTGCAACTATCGCCGCTACTTGAGCAAGTATACATTCTTGAGGATTTGTTCTTGGACTATCTGGATAAACCTCCGTCGTAGTTGTATACTCAGCATTTGATAAAGACATGCATAATTTTTCTTTGTCTGAATCACATGCCATAATTCCATCCCTGATAATATCATCACCTAATATATTTATGCTAGGATCAGTAGGAGCAATATGAGTAACTTTTGCTACTGCATCAATTATATATTTCTGGAAGTCATAGTGTGGATTTCTATTGTTAGCAACTAAATAAAATCCATCTGGAATACCCCATTTATCTATAGTTATACCCTCACGAGCTGCTAATGCTGGTCTAAATTCACTGTCATCAGTATCTGTTGTCTCATGCAAATCTATATGCATCAGAAGTTCAATATTTAATGAGCTAATATAATTCATTGCAAGAACCGACTCATCACAACCACTCTCTAGATAGAACGATCTATTAGGATCCATAGCATTAGGATTCCAACGGTTAATTGTTTCATATCCCCAAGGACTTAAGCAAGGCAGGATCAAGATATTATAATCACTTGCAAACTCTTTTGCTCTAGTTGCAGCAAAACTAATAGCTCCTTGAACACCACTTGTTTCATAACCATGTACACCACCTGTAACTAAAACATAGGGCTTACTAGCATCCCAGTTTTTAGTTTTAAGTGCATACAACTTATAACTGCCTACTGGATAATCAAGCTCTCCATAAACATCGATATCAAAATCTTTTGATAGTGCCAAAATCTTTTTTTCAGCTTCTTCTTTGTACGATCTTTTTTTGCTTTGCTCTGATAACCATTGGACCTTTTCTTCAGAGCCCCACTTTTTACCAGGTGTTCCTATATGATATTGTGTAGACATATTAATTCCGTATAATAAAATTCATTTATGCAAATAGTATAACGATTAATAGCCTGACTCTGCAAAATTTTATTTATTATTTATCAAAAACTTATAAGTTCTGACTTAATTTAGAAGATTAAAGAAAAACACTTTATCATCTTTAAAAATTTTAAGCTTTTGCAATTATTTTTATGAGGAATTTTTATGGCTGGGCTACCAGGATTCGAACCTGGGAATGACGGGATCAAAACCCGTTGCCTTACCGCTTGGCGATAGCCCAACATAGACACTAACGAAAGTTAGTACGCATAGTTTAATGTTTTGACTACCCATTTGTCAAGAGATTTATCAACTTTTCTTGCAAGTTGTTGTAGTTTATTAAGATCTTTAGAAAGTAGATAAAAGCATGAGCCTGTACCAGTCATTCTAAAATCCTGATCAATCTCATCTAACTGGCTTTTAAACTCAGGATATTTTGCAAAAAAAACATTTTCAAAGTCATTATGCATAACACTAGTATCAAAACTTAAATCTCTCGGTAGCATATTCTTTGTCTTTACTAAACTTTCACTCTCAAAAAACTCTTTAGTACTAACATGAATATTAGGTTTAACTAGCAAAACATATTGTTGCTCAAAATCCTTAGAGTACAAAACATCTCCAATTCCTTCAGCCCATGCTGACCTACCATATACAAATATAGGTACATCTGCACCAAGCTTCGTAGCTAATGGTATCATCTGCTCGTTTGATAGTTCTGGCAAGTAATAATCACGTAGTGCTATTAAGGTCGTTGCAGCATTCGAGCTTCCCCCTCCAAGACCAGCACCCATTGGTATATTTTTGATAATATCAATATCAACTCCGATATTCTCAATATTATAAGCCTCTTGAAACTCTTTAACAGCTTTATAAATTAGATTATCTTCTTTTGAAGCTATTTGTATATTACTTGTAATTTCAATTTTATTAGAGTTATTAAATCTAAAGCTAATATGATCTTTTAGATCCAAAAAAGTAAACCAAGTTTGTAAATTATGATAGCCATCATCTCGCTTATTCAATATATGCAAAAACAAATTAATTTTTGCATAACTTTGATAATTCTTAAGTTTTATATTTGCCATGATTTTATAATGATCTTTAATATTAGATTCTCTCTAGTCATTCTAATTTTAGCCGGCAACGGATACTTAGAATCAACTAACTCATAGTTTTGATAAGAAATATCCCAACCATTTTGAGATAATTTACTTAGCAACCCTTTTGAATTTAGCTCTGTATTATGTTTAATATTTGGTATAGCTATAGCTTTGATCCAGTACTTAAGTCCATCAACAGGAACATACCAGCCTAATTGCTCCAGCATTAAAGTTTTAGCATCTTTAGCCGTTATCTTCTGACCTTTGCTATTTTCAAGCGATACCTCATCAGCATCTCCTTTTATTTCAACACTTCCTATACCAAAAGGACCATACAGGCTAATACTGAAATTATCACCATCTTGAGCATATACATAATTAGCAGACTCTGCCTGATTATTATAAATAATCCCAATAATTCCTTTTGCCTGCCACTTATTTAATTGCAAAAGCTCTTCAGATGTCAATTTTTGATCAAATGTAACATTATCAGCTATTGGAGTAACATTAGATTGCATACTAGCGCATGATACTAATAAAGATAAGAATATCAGAACTAATATTAATCTAATCTTGAGCTTTATATCTATTTTTGACTTTAACATAATGCTCTGCATTTTCTTTGATAATTTGTCTCTCATGATCACTAATTGGTCTAATTTTTTTGACTGGCGAACCTAAATACATATAACCTGACTCTAGAATCTTACCTGGAGGAACCAAGCTTCCTGCTCCCAAAAAAACCCAAGACTCAACAACAGCTCCGTCAAGAATTATAGATCCCATGCCTATTAGACAATTATTTTTGATCTCACAACCATGCAATATCACACCATGACCTACTGTTACATCATCTCCAATGGTTAGTGGATATCCTTGACCTGAATCTTTTGGATATTCTGTAGTGTGTAGTGTACTACAGTCTTGAATATTAGTACCCTTTCCAATAGTTATTGTCAAAAGATCTCCTCTAACACTAACTTGTGGCCATACTGATGCATTCTCTTTTAAAATAACATCACCAATTACAGCTGCTGATTCATCAACATAAGCAGACTCATCAATCTTAGGTACTTTACCATTAAAACTTCTTATACATCTAGACATAACTGATCTCTAGCCTTATTAACATCATCCCTTAATGATACCAAACTATAGCTATCAAATCTTAGTCTTTTATCTTTATCAAATGGTTGAGCGTAACCATTATCATCAATAATAAAGAGTGCTATAGCATTAGGATTATCTTTAAAAAACTTCTCTAGTGGATAGTTAGGAGTAATATTCGTACTTCTAATCGAAGCTCCTTGATTTAATCTATCTATCAAAGTGTTAAAATCGACTCCTTCATCAAATAGCAAATTTGCTAGATTCGTTTCTATCGATCCTATACCTTTGTAGCTTTCTTTCTGAGATGCTCTTAATACAAAAACATTATTTGATCCGAACTCATATTTATACTTCATTGCGGACACAGCATTCACATACTCGCTTGTAGATAATCCTAGCATCGCCCCGATACCTACCAAATTAATACTCCAATCAGCATGAGCTGATACAGGACTACCATAATAAGTATTTAAACCCAGCTGACGACACTTCTGGACATTTGCCCATGATGAATCAGTAATTACAACCTCAATATCATTCTTAACAAACACCTCAGCTAATTCACGTGCAAACCTATTTCCACCTATTATCAAAAATCCTTTACCTTCAGGTTCTGTAACCTTGAGTAGTTTTGAAATATATGGAGTGAATATACTCTGAAAAACTACTGTAAAAACTATTATCATAAAGACAAAGAATACTAAAGTATTTGCTTCACTATATAGCTCAGGATGTGATTTAGTAATCCTGACAGCAACTAATGCTGCTACAGATGCCGCAACAATACCACGGGGATATATAATCCCCATAACTATTCTTTCTGCGAAAGTTGTTTTAGATTTGATAGAGCATAATAGAACTACAATTGGACGTAATATAAACTGCAAAAATAAGAAAACTTCTATTAGGTCTAACCAATAATCTTTGAATAAACTAAAGTCTATCTCTGCTCCTAATACAATGAAAAGAACCGAGATAATAACAATACTTAGATTTTCTTTAAATGACAAAATATCAGACATCTTTATATCTTTCATATTAGCCATAACAAGACCAGCAACTGTTACCATCAGCAGTCCCGCACCATGCATCATAGCATCCGTTATTATAAAACCTACCACTATTACAGCTAAGACAAAAAAGCTTTTTAGATACTCAGGAATATAGTGTCTTCTGAAGCTCAAGCCTATAAGATAACCAAAAACAAAACCTGAAGTTATACCTAAAATACATACAAAAATTATATATGCTATAAATATACTTGTTCCATTAGGCTGATTCGCATAGTTACCACCAATAACAAACCACGCCAACATGAAAACAACTACTAATGCACCTATCGGATCTACAAGTATAGATTCCCATTTTAGAATACTGGCAATATGTCTTTTAGGTCTGACAGTTCTCATTAGTGGTGGTACAACAGTTGGCCCACTTACGCATGTAATACCGCCTATAAGCATAGACAATTCTAAATTTAAACCAATGACATAATAACAGAACATTGCCGTTAGTATTACAGTAATTCCCAAGCCTACAGTAGTCAAAAGTATCACAACACTACTAACACTCTTAATTTTACTAAAGTTAAGAGATAAACTACCTTCAAATAGAATAATAGCCACACAAATTGATACAAATGGAGACAATGCTTCACCAAAAATAATAGTACCATCTACGAGCTTAAATCCCTCTTGAAATATTACCTCAGATAAAGGTCCTAGAATAATCCCACTAAGAATCAAAAATAATATCGATGGAAGCTTCAGCCTCCATGATAAAAACTGCGATACAATCGCGAAAAATAATATTAGACCTGATGCTAATAGAATATAGTTAGATGAGTGTTGAAATAGTTGCAAACTATTATCCAAAGTAGTAGCCCTTAATCAATTATTAATAATAGGATTTTAAACATTATAGCCTTATTAGCTTTTTTATCAATGACATAACATAGTATCACCCACTCTAATACTATAAAACTCAAATATTTGCACCATATTTATGTTATATCCTTTTCTATATTTTTCTATATATATACCGATAAATCCAACGTTAACGTATTCATATGCTCACCATTATATAACCTCTGATATGAGTATTCTGGACCAAATAAAACATTATTGTCAAAATATGCCCTTTGTGCCGATGCAATCATCTGATTTTTGATTCCGGAAGATGTAAGACCAAATGTTGGAGATGCGTTTGATGTTGGCATAGGTATATTCTCAGCATTATATGATTGACCATACGTAATGTTAAAGTTAGTATCTCTTCCACCTAAGGTAAGAGCATAAGCTACACCTAAATACCACGCACCAGTATTTACACTAGACCCATTTTGGTGAAAATCTTGTTTATTTGTTGTAGCTGACCACCCACCTTGCAGCTGCCAGATTCCTCCAAGCATTGAATATGCCATAGTACCATCAAAGTTTAACACGCCAATGTTCTTTTCACTCTCTCCAATATTATCTAAGAATTGAGAAATACTTCCATTACCGGCACCAGCAATATTAAAAACATATCCAGCATTAAAACCAACTGATAAATCTTCTGTCCAAGAATCTGTATAGAAAAATCCAGCTGAAAAATTAGCTCTTTTATCATCTGAGCCAAAAACTGTAATATTAGTGTTTATAATATCATTCTTATAGTTTAACGAAACGTTAGTAACTTTATCAGGAGATAAAAACTCATCGATAATACCACTAGTCCAAGGTCCACCACCACCATAAGATCCTACCGAAAGCTTATTCCTACCAGCAGTTACAAAAAATGGAGATGTATCTAAATTACCAAAGATGACAAAAGCATTCCCTAAACCGAATCCTCCTGTTTCATCGGTATCAAAATCAAATTGAGCTGTTACATAATGACCTAAATTAGATAAAAAATATAGTTTCGAATTAGTTAGGTAAATATTTTGACCATTAGCAGGAAAATTCGGAGCACCTCCTGCTCTACTTATCTGACTCCCGAACCATGTTTGGGCATCCGCTTCTATATAGCCACCAAAAAATACTGAATAATCATCAAAAGTATCTCTTTGTCCTAATATTGTCGATGCAAAAAGATTACTTGAAATCATTCCTATAGGTATACTGTTGTTACCCGAATATGATCCTAAATAAGTTATTTGACCTTGAGTCGTAATTGCAGGTGTCCCACCAACATCAATTCTGCCATTTGATACAAAGACTCCTTGAGAGCCTGTACTATCTCCTAAGGATTGGCCATCACTAGCTATATTAGAAGCTATATCTTGAGGAGTTATCCCTCCTAACTCAAGTTGATTAAAGCTATCATCAGCTATTTTCTGACGATAAGTACTAAATTGTGACTTATTATTAGCTTCTACATTTTGAGACTGGACTTTACCAATTTCTTGTTTAAGTATAGAAATTTGTTGCTGAAGATCAGAAATTATTTGCATTTCCTGCTTTGACAAGCCTGATTTCTCACTAGGTTCACTAGCATATACTTTTATTGTGATTAAAAAAAATAATATAAGTATTGATTTAGAAAATAGTTTCACATAATCAAATCTTTGAATAAAAGTTGAAATAGATTACTTTATTTATGATAAACGCTAAATATTAATATTTGATGGCAGACATTAATTATTGATTGGAAAAAGAAGTTACATTTACATTTTTTTGATATATTCAGCAGCATTATCATCCAATGAGATAACGCCAGTATTAGCATCATAGTAAACAAGCTCAGCATAACGAGCCCAGTCAATAAATGTATCAAAGACGCGCTCTGCAACTTCCATTGGATAATAATCATCAAGCTCAGCTAAGAATCTACTCTTAGGAGCTGATTGACTTTCTCTCTCGCTTAAAACTTTAACAACATGACGAGCCAATGGAATATACTTTAAGAATAATCTTCCAAAAATAAACTTTCTTTCGTCAATATTTGAATCAATAAACTTACGTCCCATCGCAGTCATCTTGATATCACCATCTGATACTTCTGCAAATCTTAAAATTGATAGAATCTCAATAATTGGGAATAAATCATCAATATCAAGATGTAGATCATCTGCTAACTGTGGCAGATCTACTGCTTCAACATCCTTGATCTCAGCCATCTCATCTAAAAGACCATTCATCTCTGAAATATCCACATCTGGTAAACGATAACCAATAGTTATGGCGGTCTTCTTATTCATACGCTCAGATAGCTCTTTAGTTTGAGCAGTAGTCATCATACGATAGACCTGATCTACCAGATCGGCTACGCTAGGATCTTGTGAGCTTCTTGGATGAGGAATATTTATCTTCAACTCGCCACGTATAAACCCTGGATTACTCCCAAATATAATAATTCTATCTGCCGTCAAAACAGCTTCTTCAATACTATGAGTAACATACAAAATACCTTTCATTGCCTCATTATTTTCCCAAAGATCAAGTAAGTCTTCTCTAAGGTTCTCAGCTGTAAGAATATCAAGAGCAGAAAAAGGTTCATCCATCAACAAAACATCTGGCTCTAGTACAAGAGCTCTAGCAAAACCAACTCGCTGTTTCATACCTCCAGAAAGTTCTTTTGGATAAGCATTTTCGAAACCATCAAGACCTACCATATCGATTGCTTTCAATGCTCTTTCTCTACGCTCTTTTGCTGGAATATTACGTGCTTCAAGACCTAGTTCAACATTTTGTAGAACTGTAAGCCATGGCATAAGCGCAAAGCTTTGAAAGACCATTGAAATATCTGGAACAGGAGCAGAGACTTTCTTACCTCTATACATTACTTCACCTGAACTTGGGCTTAATAAACCAGCGATAATTCTAAGTAAAGTTGACTTACCAGAGCCAGATTTACCAAGCAATGCAACAATCTCACCTTCATGTAAAGTAAAGTCTATATTATCTAGTACTTTAAGTGTATGACCACCTTTGATGTTAAATTGCTTATTAACTTTTTCTACTGTAAAAATTTTTTTTGAACTCATTTTCTAAAAATCTCCTATGCTTACATATTCATACTAAAGCGATTTTCTGCATAGTTATATAATCTGCGCCAGAATAGTTTATTAGATGCTACTACCAATACACACATTACTATCACACCTAGCAGTACATTTGCCGTATGATCGCCCTGAAGGTTTGTATAATATGTAATATAATCTCCAAGACCTGATGCTTGAATTATTGACTGATCTCCTGTTCCCCAATTGATATATTCACACACAATACTAGCATTCCATGCACCACCTGCAGCAGTGATTGCTCCTGTGACATAATATGGCATAACTGCTGGGAACAAATACTTACGCCATTTCATAAAGCCTTTTAATTGCATATTCTTAGCCGCTAATTTCAGCTCGTCTGGAATTGCTGAAGCACCGGCAATCACATTAAATAATATATACCACTGTGTTCCAAGTGCCATCAATAAAATACACCAAATATTAAAATTAAGACCCAACGTAATCACTAATGTTCCGAAAATGCCATATAAAACGTTAACAGGGAATGCCGCTGCCATCTGTGCGTAAGGCTGTACTTTTTGAGCTATTCTAGGTCGCATACCAACCCAAACACCTATTGGCACCCAAATTATCGAAGTTATAAAAATAAGCACAACCACTCTAAAACCTGTTAATAAACCATATCCAAAAACTTTAAAAGTTTCTGATAAACCAATATCTGAGTTACCTCCATATACTGCTTGGTAAGCAAAGTAAAACAATCCAACAACTATCATCAAAGTAAATACTGTCCATAATATTTTCTGCAATAGTGTTTCTTGCTTTTCTTGTTTTCTATGGCGTGGTTGATTATAAACTTTGTTTAAATTTTTCTTAAAGAATCTTATATTAACTAGAGCTGAGCTTATACTTCCAAAGATGCTAGAAAAGAGTTTGGTTATTGCTGATTTTTGTAATATCTTCAAAAACCAAGACTTACTATAAACCTCTGATTGATTCTCACCCAAAACGAACTTTTCTGACCACACAACTAAAGGTCTAAAGAGTAGCTGATCATATAAGATAATAGTAACTAACATCATCATTATTGCTGCACCAACTGCTCTAAAATCTTGAGCATTATTTGCTGCATCTATAAATGATCCAATACCAGGTAAGTTAATTGGTATCGACTGCGAAGCACTAAAGTTAACAATGATTGTCTCTGATGCAACTATCATAAACCAACAAGCAGACATCGACATCATAGTATTCCAAACAAGTCCTGGCATAGAAAATGGTACTTCTACTTTCCAGAATCTCTGCCATGCCGAAAGCTGATACATATCAGCAGCTTCAACTAGCTCTTTGGGCACAGTTTTTAAAGATTGATAAAAACTTAGTATCATATTCCATGCTTGAGCCGTTATAATCCCGAATATTACAGCTGATTGCGCACCCCATAAGGAGCTTGGAAACAGAACTAAAAATCCAGTAACTGTGATAGCAAAGAAACCTAAAATAGGAATAGACTGTAAAATATCAACAGCTGGAATAATTATACTTTCCGCTCTTTTGCTTTTAGCCGCTAATGCTCCGAATATAAATGTAATTAGTAAGGAGATACCCAAACCAATAAACATTCGCATTACTGTTTCTGCTGTATAATACGGCAAAAGCCAAAGATTCAAAGAAACTTCTGAGTACTGTTGAACACTTGCTTGATTTGTATAATCTATACTCCCACCCAAGCCTGAGGTGGACCATACAAATATACTTAATATTAAAAGTATAATTGATAAAGCTAAAATATCCCACTTAGTGCGAGAAACCTTTGCTGACATATTAGAATTGTATAACCTTTTCATATGTCAAAACCCTTTGGTTTTTTTCAACAACGCCTTTAGTATATGCTATTTAGCTTTGTTTTTGTATTATAAATTTGATAATATTTTGCTAGAATCAAGGTAACTATAATCATTGTTAAATTGCCAAAATGAAAAAAGAACAAAAAGTTATAAAAGTAAATCCTGGTGAGAGAGTATCTTGCCCTACTAAATATCATGAAAATTGGAACTTACACCCAAGAGTGTATATTAATCTTAAAGATAAGAAGACTAATACTTGTCCATACTGTGGCACCGTTTTTAAAGTAGAAAAATAATCAATCTTTCTCTGTCTTTGCATCTTCTTTGTTATCTTTATCTAGTTGTTTGATAAAGTATGTCTTTACATCTTTGTATTCACTTTGATAGATGTCTACCTTTTCCCCTGAAGCATATTCAACATCTGTAAACTGCTCAAATGTTATCGGTGAAGATTTACCATCCTCTAAAACCTCAAACTGATATTTACCTTTTATTTTATCTACATCTTTAGTAGATGCATAAATATAGCTACCACCCGCACCTACCAATCCTCCTGTTCCTGCTCCGATAACAGCTCCAGACCCAGCTCCTACTGCTGCTCCTACTGCAATCCCCCCACCAACAGTTGCAGCAAAACATGGTGCTGCTCCGAGACCAAGAGTAACAATAGTACACAAACCTCCACCAATTATACCAAGCATTCCTCCTAACATTGCTCCACCAAAAGCTCCAACGCCAGCTCCAACAACGGCCCCAGACCCAGCACCAACACCTGTACCTGTAAGAACATCATCCTTAGTATCTTCTTTTTTTATTTCTTCCTTCGTCAACAGCTGCTTCTCAGAAACAATTACTCCAGGCCCTACTTCTGTAATTTTTGGATTACTTGAACACCCTATTAACAATATTGACAAAACTATTACCGAATACTTCTTCATGATACTCCTTATTTATTATGATCCATAACAATGCAATTTAACGCCTATATTCTTAACCAACTACTACTTCGCTACAAATGTTGACAACTATAATGGAGCATATACTATTATACTTAAGGTTATAACACTCCAAATCAATCCTAAAATAGCTCCTACGATACCACCTACTAAGACTCCACTTTTGGCATTTGAGCCATTATTTATAGTTATATAAGACGTGATAGTTACTGTCAGTACTAATACAAATAATTTTTTTATAAATTTCATAACTTATCACTCCATATTTATCAACTTGGTAAAAGCCCAAGATAGCCATAAATTTTGACATATTAAAAACCAAACTTTAGTTTACTTCAAATTGATATTTCTTATTTGGCATATAAGTTTTTCTGATATATAAGGTATAGTTGAATCCAATCCCTAAAAAAGATTTTAAGAAATAGAAATTATTAAATGATAGTTTTTAATTATTAGATTGTTGTAAATTATTCAATACTAAATCTTGGATATAGTAGATAGCTTGCATATTTTGTTTAGCCTGACCCTGTTCGCCGATACTGACTTCTAAGTATACTCTACCATTTCTTTGAGTTGCCTCAAATATAACAGGCTCTTTATATTTATCACAATAGGTCCATACTGTAGATTTTTGATCACTATAATCATCTCCTTTTATTTCAAATTGATCAGGATGTTGTTTTATAGCCTCTTTAATTGCTTGATAAACCTGTTTAACTGTAGTGCCCTGTTGCATTTCTATTCCATGTCTGCCACCATCAGATTCAAATCTATCATCTTGTACTACCATATCACCACCAAGAAATGGTATACAACTTGAAATAAACAAAGATACTAAAATCAATACAATCAGTTTTTTTTTCATCTGTAAATTCCCATAATAAAATAAAAGCCTAAGATTACAGCTATCAAGGATACAATCACACTCACTAGTATATAACTGATAGCCAATAATGCTTCGCCACGCTGTAACAAATTGAGGATATCTAAACTAAAGCTAGAAAAAGTAGTAAATCCTCCAAGAAAACCAGTAACAAAAAGAGATCGAACGTATGTCGAAATATCTTCATTAAAGAGCTTAGTTTGTATCAAAAAGGCTGCTATCATACCTATGATCAATGAACCTATAATATTACATAATAGTATTCCTATAGGAATTTGCTTAGAAATACTTGCAGTCGCCTGAGTCAATGCAAATCTTGACATGGCACCAAGCCCGCCACCAATACCAACCAATATTAATAAAAGTCCCATTTATTTCTCCAATATTTTATATGCTCCTAGCTCGATCATTTCTTGAGCTAGTAATTTACCGAGCCTCATAGGATTATCTCCGATAAGTTTTCTTTTTAAGATGTTTTTACCATCACTACTTGCAACCATTGCTGTAAGAGTTATCTGATTATCATGTAACTCTGCATATGCACCAATTGCGACATGACAACCTCCTTTTAGCTCTTGATTGAAGGCTCTTTCAGCAGTCGCAACACAAAAGCTATCACTGCAGTTTAGCTTTTGCAACTTTTGTAAAATTTCACTACTTTTATCCAAAGCTTCTATAACTACTATACCCTGACCCACAGCTGGTAAAGATATTTCTACAGGAATGAACTGTGTTATCCTCTCATTAAGCTCTAAACGAATAAGCCCCGCACTTGCTAGGATAATCGCATCATAGTCGCCATTGTCAAGCTTTGATAATCTTGTTTGAACATTTCCTCTTAAATCTCTAATCTCAAGATCACCCCTATAATGCAAAAGTTGAGCTTTACGACGTAAACTTGATGTACCAACGATTGCACCTCTTGGTAAATCATCTATGCTACTATATTTATTTGACACAAAGGCATCTCTAGGGTCTTCTCTGGGCATAAAGCTTGCTAAACAAAAACCTTGAGGCAGTTGATAAGGTACATCTTTAAGAGAGTGTACAGCAATATCGGCTTTGTTATTAAGCATCGCTATTTCTAGCTCTTTCATGAACAATGCCTTACCACCAATTTTATTAAGAGGCTTATCAAGAATAATATCCCCTTGTGTTTTCATAGTATTTATCTGACAACGAATATTTAGCTCTTGTTGAATTCGGTCTTTGACGTAATTTGTCTGCCACAATGCTAGTTTGCTTTCGCGACTAGCTATAACTATTTGTTTCATATTTTAAATGTCTTTGCGATAAAGTTTGATATATCTTTTATTTCTTCCATACATACAGAGTGTTGCATACCCACATAGTGTTTATACTCATTAGCAAAGCCACTAGATTTTAGCTTGTCTGATAAATCATGACCAAGAACTTCAGGCAATACTTGATCATCGGTACCATGGCAAACTAGTATAGGTAATCCTTTATTTATAGGTGTAATTTTATCTTTAAAATCATCCCATGCTGGCAAGTATGTAGATAAAGCCATAATGCCACCAAGCCTCCTTTGAGATGTAATAGCCGCATAAGTTGCGATTACACCGCCTTGAGAAAAGCCTGCTAAGATAATATTTTCACTAGCAATACCTTGATTAATTTGACTATCTATCAATTTATTAACTTTTGCTATTGAACTATTTATACCTTCAACATCAACCACCCTATTTAGACTATTTGCATCAAGTGACTTAATATCATACCAAGCACGCATCTGCATCCCCATGTTTATAGTTACAGGCATAACATCAGCATGAGGAAAAACAAATTTAATTTCATCTAATGAAACATCAAAATAATTGATAACATCAACAAAATCATGACCATCTGCACCCAGACCATGTAGCCAAATAACGCAAAATTTAGACTGCTTTGGTGACTCAATAAGTTCGTAATTCATAAAAATTCTAATTCTTCTAATATTAGTTAGAATGATACATTAATTTGAAAAATTTATTAATATCTAAAAAGTTAAACCATCCTCAAAGCATTGCACGTTAAGTAATTCAAGCTGTGAAAGAATAATATCAACACCAATTGTGGATAAGTTTGTTTATATCTATATGAAATTTTTGTTAAAAATATTGATTTACCAATTTAGTAGAGATTAGAAAGAAGCCCAAAACCATTGCTATACAATGGTTTAACGATCAAGAAAATACTTACTTATTTATTTGCTGCTATTTTTTATACCTTGTGGATAAAACTGTTAATTTATTGTTAGAACTCGGTTAATTCTCTTCAATAACCTTAAAGAAAGCCTCTTGTGTAACAAGGTTTACAGAGGTGTTTTGTAATTTTATTTGATCATTTAAGTCGTACTTACCACTAACAGCAAGTTTTTTAGTCATCGCTAAATCTGCGATAGAAACCATTAAACGACCTTTATCTAATTTTTCAATGACTGCAGCTTGGAACTCTAAATTAGGATTCTGCATTAGATAGACTAATTTCCAATGCGAATTAGAAAAACGCTCCGTTTGCCTATTTGACTTAATAGGAATATCTACTTGAGCGATTATATTATCAACATCATCAACACTAATCATTTGCTTATTTTCTAAGAAATTACGTAATTGATAATGAACAAGTAAATCTAAATATCTTCTTAGAGGGCTTGTCACTTGTACATAAGAGTCTAAACCCATACCTGCGTGAACATCAGGTTCTGTAGAGTATTTACCTCTTTGGAGCTTTTTACGTGTTGCAAACATATCGGCTATCGAGTCAATATTTTCTAAATCATCTTGCTCAAGATCATGCTCTGGCTGTGTCGAAAAAGGTACACAAATATTATTTTCTTTACAAAACTGTCCAATCGCAACTCCAGCCATCAGCATAGTATCACGTACCAATGTTCTTGAGTTTAAACGTGGTAAGTCAGTTAGCTTGACATTCTTATCATTATCTAATGATATTTTTATCTCAGGAAAATCAAGTTCTACCGCTCCCTTTGCCAAACGCTTATCAGTAAAATATTTAGTATAAACCTCTATGTCTCCAAGTTCTAGAGCAGAGATATTTTCTTCAACGAACTCATAAGAATATCTAGTAACTTTTATATTACTAAAACATATCTCAATATCATGAATATCACCTGACTCATCAAGTCTAAATCCTACTGACAAAGCTGGAGATACTTCTTGTAGGCCTAAACCTAACTTTTGTGTTGCTTGAGGTGGCAACATCGTAATTATATGCTCTGGCACATATAAGTTAGAACCTCGCGCTCTAGCCTCAAGATCTACTTCATCGCCAAAACTAATACTAGACGATGGATCAGCTATATGAACCCACATTTTATTTTGTTGAGCATCCCAACTAATCGCATCATCAGGATCATTACTACCCTCATCATCTATAGCATAAGCAGTCAGATGCGTTAGATCGACACGCTGACTATCTGACCCAGAATTATATCTAAATTCCGCAGGATTACTTTCTAACTCAGCACCATATCGATATAAATGAGGATTAAAGAATTCATCCCAATAACCAATATCCAAGAGTAGCTTATAAGCACTATTCTCAGACTCTTCCATATTTAAGTATTTAAAGAAACGACATTTAGTACTTTTAAGTGTTGCTAAAGCCTCTATCTCTTTAAGGAACTTTGTGTCTTCAACATTAAAAGTCTTATTATTAAGACGCTCTATGAAATCATTTAGTTCTTGTTCTTTTTTAAGCTTCTCTTGTTTATCGCTAACTATTTTATTTTTTTGCTCTTGTGAATGAATATTGATAGTAAAGTCATCATTAAAGCTAAAATACTCTCCCTCTGAAACCAAAAGCCATACAGTATAAGCTTGATTAGCTCCTACGGATTCAAAAAGAAGCTCACTTAACTCATCAATTGATGTTTGTTGTTGCTCTTGTAATAACTCCCATGTTAACTCTAACTCAGGAATTTCTAATTTTTCAAGCTTATCCAAATCAAAATCATTTTCTACAACTGTGAGTATTTGGACATTTTTTGCAGGTAATTTTATATTCTTACTATCTAAAGTTTCTATTTCTATTTTTTTATCTAATATCTCTACAACCTTTGCAGGTTTTGATTTAAAAATTACTAAGGCATTTTTGATGCTCTGATTTTCAAGTAACATAAAAAAAGTTCGGATGTTATAATGATGAGATTATAACATTCAATAGTTTATATTTTTATGCTAAATATCGATATTATACACAGTAGATTTATCAGAATTATAGGAAATATAGTCAAGCTAGTATCCAAGCTTTTTCATAAGATATTCCCAAAAAAAAGATTCACTCTTCCAAGCTATAGTAAACCACTTATAAAAACAAACAATCAATCAAATGTCCCTAGAATTATTTGGCAAACAAACTTTACTAATAAAGTAACTCTGCCATTATATGTAAATTATTTGTTTAATCGTTTTATGGCTCCACGCTATGAGTATAGATTCATGGATAATGATGCTGCAGATAAATATATTGCCGAAAATCATCCAGAAGCTCTAAGCGCGTATAAGAAGCTAACCGTAGGAGCAGCTAAAGCCGATTTATGGAGACTATTGGCTATATACAAAAATGGTGGTCTATATATAGATATGGATGGCTGTCTTGTAGCTAGACCTGAGAACTTTTTAAAAGATAAAAATGAAATGTTTATAAAAGCTAAACATAGAAAAGAAACAGATGAGTCTAAAAAGTACTACGTAACTAACTACTTTTTTGCTGCTGCTCCTAATAATTCAAAAATTAAAGAATACATTGATATTATCCTTAAGAATATCGAAGCTAACAGATCTGATTTAGGTGTTTGGTATTTAACAGGCCCTGGTGTAATGGAAGCAATTATGAATGATGAAAACACTACTTTTAGACATAGTAGAGAGACTTGTATACAAGGTGCTTTTACTAGCGATTATTTTCAATATATTGACAAACCAAATGCTCATTGGACAAAAACAGCTAATAAAGACATTCTAGAATCTTAAATTACTGAATAACTTTATCTTAGATAACTAGCAAAAATCAATAATACTAATTTTGAGAAAAATTAAGTTAACTTAGAGATTATTTATCTTCTTTCTTAACAGCTATACCAAGCTCATTTAATTGCTCAAGAGAAACATTAGATGGCGCTTCTGTCATCAAACAGCTAGCTGTCTGAGTTTTAGGAAATGCTATCACATCACGGATATTTGTAGTATTTGTAAGTAACATGATTAATCTATCCACACCAAATGCAATACCACCATGAATTGGCGTACCATAAGATAACGCATCTAGCATAAAGCCAAACTTCTCACGAGCTTCTTCATCAGAAATACCTAATAAGTTAAATACTTTAGCCTGCATATCTTGTCTATGAATACGAATAGAACCACCACCAACTTCATAACCATTGATAACCATATCATAAGCTCTTGAAAGTAGATTTTCTGGGTCTTTAGTAAGCTCTTCAACAGTCTCAACCTTAGGAGCTGTAAATGGATGATGAACAGCATATAAACGATTATCATCTTTCTCAAACATAGGAAAATCAACAACCCATAATGGTGCCCAATCCTTAGTGAATATTTCAAAATCTTCACCAATTTTAGCTCTCAATGCTCCCATAGAATCATTAACAATCTTAGCTTTAGCTGCACCAAAGAATAATACATCACCGACTTGAGCACCTGTTTTTTCAATCACCTTGAATAGTGTCTCTTCAGAGATATTTTTCACAATCGGAGACTGTAACCCTTCTTTACCTTCAGATAGTGAGTTAATCTTGATATATGCTAAGCCTCTTGCTCCATAGATACCAACAAATTTAGTATATTCATCAATTTTCTTACGGCTAAGCTTATCATTTCCACCTGGCACACGCATAGCCACGACACGAGCTTCTGGATCATTTGCCGGTCCTGAAAATACTTTAAACTCTTCGTTTTTCATATCTTCTTTGATATTTACAAACTCAAGTGGGATTCTAAGATCTGGCTTATCTGAACCATACTTATCCATAGCTTCTGCATAAGTCATTACTTGGAACGGAGTATCGAATTTCACGCCGATAGTTGCATCAAAAAGACCAGCAATCATTTTTTCCATAGTAGACATAATGAACGCTTCATCTATAAATGAAGCCTCGATATCTATCTGTGTAAATTCTGGCTGTCTATCAGCTCTCAAATCTTCATCACGAAAACATTTAACAACCTGGTAATATCTATCAAAACCTGAAACCATCAAAAGCTGTTTGAATAGCTGCGGAGATTGTGGAAGAGCATAGAACTTCCCATTAAAATTACGACTTGGTACAAGGTAGTCTCTAGCGCCCTCTGGAGTTGCTTTTGTCAAAAATGGCGTTTCGATATCTAAGAAGCCATTATTATCTAAGAAATTACGCACATATCTAATAGCTTTAGAACGTGTAATTAATTTGTTTTGCATTTCCGGACGACGTAAATCAATATAACGATACTTAAGCTTGACATCTTCACCAGTTGATTGGAAATCATCTAACTGAAACGGGATAGTTTTAGACTTATTTACAATCTCTAAATCTTCACCAATAATTTCTACTTTACCGCTAGCAAGATTTTTGTTCTCTTGACCTTCAGGGCGTAGATTTACTGTACCTGTAGCTTTGATTACATACTCACCTCTTAGGCTATCTGCTACTTTAAAAGCCTTACTCTCTGGATTAAAAACTAACTGAACTAAACCAGTTCTATCTCTAATATCTAAGAAAATAACACCACCATGATCACGGCGTCTATGCACCCAACCACAAATTGTTACTTTTTGATTTTGTAACTTCTCATTAACATCTGAACTATAATGTGTTCTCATTTAAATCAACCCTTCAAAAGTTTTTAAAAAATAAATAGACAAAATTTAATCACGATATTATAGCAAGAAATAATAGAGAAGACTAAGTTGATACAAATAAAAATTTAGATAATTATGAAAATTTAATACGCTTACAATACTAAATTAAATTTGGTCAAGGCATTTACAAACTAAAGTTTATAGTAATATACTTTGTATTAACTATCTTTTTAAACTCAAACAACTAAAAAATGGTAAATGTAGAAAATATCAAACTTGATTACTTAAGCCCAGATGACTATCAGGAACTCAAAGAGGCTATGATAGAAGTCTACAATATTAGAAACCCTTACTGGGAAGATCACCAAATAGACACTCTAATAAAGAAATTTCCGGAAGGACAAGTCGTTATAAAAGTTAATGATCAGTTAGCTGGATGTGCATTATCAATTATTGTTGACTACAAAAAATTTGGTCATAAACACACTTATAAAGAAATCACTGGAAATGATACATTCAATACCCATGATGATGAAGGTGATGTACTATACGGTATAGATCTATTTGTTAAGCCTGAGTTTAGAAGTATGCGTCTAGGTCGTAGACTTTATGACTACAGAAAAGACTTATGCGAAAGACTAAATTTAAAAAGCATTATTATCGGTGGCAGAATACCTGGATATCATGAATATGCTGATAAAATGACTCCTCAAGAGTATATCAACAAACTTAAAAGACAAGAACTACACGATCCTGTTTTACGCTTTCAGATGAGTAATGATTTTCAACCAATTAGAGTTGTCAAATCATATTTAGAAGGTGATACCGAATCTAACGACTTTGCAGTATTACTAAAATGGACAAATATCTATTATGAAGAAGAAGCAAAAGAAGCAGCCCCTATAAAAAGAGATGTGCGTCTTGGACTAATTCAATGGCAAATGCGTCCATATAAAGGTTTAGATGAGCTAATGCAACATGCTGAATACTTCGTAAATGCTGTATCCAACTATAGATCTGATTTTGCATTATTCCCAGAGTTTTTCAATGCTCCATTAATGGCTGAGAATAACCATTTATCAGAACCTGAAGCAATTAGAGAACTTGCAAAACACACACAAACAATTACTGATAAATTCTCAGAGTTCGCTATAACTTATAACATCAACATCATTACAGGAAGTATGCCTGAAATGAAGGATGGAAAGCTATATAATGTTGGTTATCTATGCCGTAGAGATGGTACTGTAGAGAAGTATGAAAAACTTCATGTAACTCCTGATGAAGCTATGGTTTGGGGACTTCAAGGTGGTGACAAGCTTGAAGTATTTGATACTGATTGCGGTAAAATTGGTATATTGATTTGCTATGATTCAGAGTTCCCTGAATTAAGTAGAATACTTGCCGAAGATGGCATGGATATTCTTTTTGTACCATTTTTGACAGATACTCAAAACGGCTTCTCAAGAGTTAGAAACTGCGCTCAAGCTAGAGCTATAGAAAACGAGTGCTATGTTGCTATAGCAGGTAGTGTGGGTAACTTACCGAATGTACACAACATGGATATCCAGTATGCTCAATCTATGGTATTCACACCTTGTGACTTTGCCTTCCCTCCTACAGGTATAAAAGCTGAAGCCACCCCAAATACTGAGATGATACTAATAGTAGATGTTGATATTAATCTACTTCGTGAATTAAATCAGTTTGGTAGTGTCAAAAATCTAAGAGATAGACGTAAAGATTTATATACTCTTAGACGAAGAAACTGATAGGATACTTACTAGAAACTAGACTCTATGACCATATTCTCGCATATGCTTAATAGTTTGATTATTTGTGCCATTTTTTTATCTTAATTATATTTCATAATCACTAAAATTTTCTGCATAAGCCTTAGTTTTAATCTTCTTATCTAATCTATAAAAAGCAATGCATGAGTAGACACCAATTAAAGAGACTATAGCCATATACACAAAATATAGCTGATACCCTAATACACCGGGATAGGTTTCTAATAAGTATCCATTTAGTATAGGTAGTAATATATCTGGTGAAAAAGATAACATTGCTGCCACACCTATAGCTAAACCCAATATCTCTTTTGGAAAATCGCACATCTCTATAGTAGACCAATAAGTTCCTCTTGCTGCATAAGTTACTATTCCAAACAACATTACAATAGCAATAATTATCGAGGTATTGTTAAAAAACATAGGTATCGCTATAGCTGAAATACTCAATAAAAACAAAGAAATCATGATTAATAGCAAAGTTTTTAATATACAAAACTTATCAGCAAAAATTCCAGCGCACATTGCACCAAAAGGCTTTGTCCAAAGTTTCAAAGCAATAATGCCTCCAACCATATAGGTCGTTAATCCAAATCCTGATTCATTTAAATAACCTGAGAAACTAAATGTTGACCAAAATACTTGATATGCACAAAAAATTATAAGTACAACATATTTAAATCTTCTATTTCTAAATATAATCTTTAAATTCTCTAATAAATTACCTTTAACTATTCTCTCAATTTTCTTTATATCTGGACTTTGCTTGAAGCAGAACCAAAAAATTATACCGACAAAAATACAAATAGCAGAATACATTAATATGACATTTATTAAAGCTTGAGGATCTTTATCGGAAGTTTTCTTCGCGGTTATAAAATAAATATATACTGCAGCTGTTGCTAATATAGCTTCAACAAGACCTCTACCTCCCTCAAAGGCTCCAAAAAACTTACCTTGAGCATTTTTACCAGCAATGATATTTATCAGTTTCAAAGAGGCTGCAGAAAAGGATAAGCCTGTAGTTATACCCCATCCTAAATATACAAAGCATAAAGAGTAAAAAGATGGAACAGTTGAAAAATAAAAACCAATACAGCCTGTACCAATTAGAGAGAATGTAATTAGCTTTTTCATCGAAATCTTATCTGCTAACCAACCACCAGGAACATATCCCAAGAAAAATGATAAGCCCAATATTGAATACAAATTACCCAATTGAAAAATACTTATATTAAAGGTTGCAAGCATTTGATCCTGAAAGTTTTGCCTAAGATAAACTATTGGATATATAACTCCTCCTGCTAATATTAATAACAGAAGTTCTAATGTTTTTTGTCTGCCCATTTTAATACCCTCGAAATAGAGACTATAAAAAGAGATATAGATTTAAGCCTTATCTCCATACGCTTGTATATGCTTAGCTATTCGCTGATGTGTTCCATACATGCTATGGTTTTGCATTTTTTCTCTATACTTACTTGCTGGTACTGTTAATCCCACAGCTTCGGCAACCTCTCTAATCAAAGCAGGACTTGCCCCACAACAGACTCCTAAATAATTAACCCCAAAATCATAAGCCTCTTTAGCAAACTCTCTAATCTCGTAACGATTACAAAACAGCGGATCTAATGCTGTAGGGAATGGTCTACCATGTGGTGATGGGCAACTACAACCATTATTATCTGGTAGATTAAAAAATGTTGGATGATCATCTGTTGTCCTATATGGAACAGGTAACGCTGCAACATGGCATTTAACGGCTTTACGAATATCTTTGAGATATGGAAGCATTGTCTGAGGACCTCTAAAACAATTTAAGCCTACGACATCTGCTCCTAATTGCTCTAGCTCTTTACACGTATCAACAATTGACCAGCCATCTAACATCACGTTTTGACCCATTGGAGCTATTGTTAAAACTGCTGGTAAGCCAGATTTTTTGATTACTTCAACGGCCTTAAATGCTTCCTCAGCATAGGAAAATGTTTCTCCTATTATCATATCAGCACCTTCTTCAACTGCCCAAGTCACCATCTCATCAAACATTCTCTCAACTTCTAGCTGAGCCTTTCTATCCCCTTGCTTCCAAATATTTGAGTTGCAAATATTACCCGCCATCAAATTTGGCTGAACTCCTTTAGGAGCAGAATCAGCAACTTTTTTAGCGATTCTAAGAGCTTGTCTATTCAAATCCTCTATAATATGCTCCTGCCCTGCTACTTTAAGCTTTTCTCTATGCGCATAATAGGTTAAAGCCTCTACTACATCAGAACCTGCATGCTGAAACTCTCTATGTAATCCTTCTACAATCTCTGGATGATCTAAAACTACTGTTGGCACAAATTCACCTGATGCCAAGAATCCGCGTCTTTCTAATTCAAAAATAAAACCTTCTGCGCAGATAACAGGACCTTTATTTAAACGTTCTATCAAACCTTCTTTTTCTTTAATACTCATTTTTATACTCCTCTTAGTCTTTAAACCACATATAAAAAATGATAAATATGTAGCATTTATTTAAAAAATTAAGGCTTTTTTGGAAAGGTTTTAGAAAAACTATTTCAAAAAAACCATCTGCAAAAGCGGATGGTCTATAAATGAATATCAAAGACAACAAACTACGCTTTAGCAGAATTTATAAAGCGCTCGCAAGTTGATACATTAAATCAGCGCTATAAGACCAAGTTACACGATTCTAAAAATAAGAACAACCTTTTACAGTAAAAAAACAATAGGAAATAAGTAACAAACGATAAACATACTTATATAAAACTTTGTAAACTATATTTAGCTTCCAAAAACTCATAAATACCATCATCAGACCCTTCTCTACCAAGACCTGATTGCTTAACCCCACCGAATGGCGCTTTTTCATTTGAGATAGCTCCTGAGTTTATACCTACCATTCCATAAGCTAAAGCATTTCTTACTCTTCTAATCTGATTCATATCACTACTAAAGAAATAGCTTGCTAAACCATACTTAGTGTTATTGGCTCTTTGGATAACTTCATCTTCAGATTCAAAACTAAAAATAGCTATAACTGGTCCAAAAGTCTCTTCGCAACTGATAACCATACTATCTTGCATATTATCTAGAATAGTAGGCTCATAAAAGTTGCCTCCTAGCTCTGGATTTACCCTACCACCACAAACTAGCTTTGCTCCATTAGTCAGTGCATTATCAACATGAGACTGTACTTTATCAACAGCTGCGGCATTAATCAAAGGTCCTACTTTAACATCTTCATCTAACCCATTACCTTGCCTAAGATCAAGGATAGCTGACTTCAATCTGGCAATAAAATCTTCTTTTATAGATTGATGAACAAAAACACGATTTGGAGCTACACATACTTGACCAGCATTTCTTATTTTCGATGCTAGCAAACCTTCGATAGCCTTTTCGATATTAGCGCTTTTGAAGACTATAAATGGTGCATTACCTCCCAGCTCTAGAGAAACTTTCTTAACAGTATCAGCTGCTTGCTGCATTAAGAGTTTGCCAACTCTTGTTGATCCTGTGAAAGTGATTTTTCTAACTAAATTACTCTTCTGAAATTCATAACCTATGACCTTTGAATCCCCACAAACTATCTGTAGAAGATTCTCATCAGCCCCAGCCTCGATAAAAAGTTCGCGCGCAGCAAAAGCTGTCAAAGGCGTTAACTCAGAAGGTTTAACAATGACACTACATCCAGCAGCTATTGCAGGGGCTGCCTTACGAGTAATCATCGCAAGAGGAAAATTCCAAGGTGTAATTGCAGCAACCACACCAACAGGATAATAATCCACCCTTCCCTCAGAATTACTAATATTTGGATCAAAAACACGTGAATCTATTCTTTTTGCCTTTTCTGCATACCATTTGATAAAGCTAGCTCCATATTGAACTTCAATCTTTGCTTCAGCGAGAGGCTTACCGCTCTCTAGTGTGATAATCTCTGCTAAATCATCAGAATTTTCTATTATCAAATCAAACCATTTTTCTAATAACTTCGATTTTTCACTTGAAGGAATATTTTTAAATATATTTTGTGCATGTTTAGCTACTAGAATACTATCCTCAACATACTCTGAGGATTTCTCTTCTAAACGACAAATTGACTTATTTGTAGCAGGATTAACTACATCAAAACTTTTTGCACCAGAAAAAGAGTATTTATCTATTACTCTTTTTAAAAGTCTATTAGACATATTTGCCTCCTAGTTTTATATTGCTTGAATAGCTGTTATCGCAATTGTATAAGTTATATCATCTACAGTTGCACCTCTAGATAAATCATTAACAGGCTTATTTATACCTTGTAATACCGGACCAATACTTAATACATTTGCACTTCGCTGGACTGCTTTATAAACAGTGTTACCTGTGTTCAAATCAGGGAATATTAGTACAGTAGCTTTACCTGCAACTGGACTATTTGGAGCTTTTTTCTTCGCTACACTCTCGATCATAGCAGCATCATACTGAAGTGGTCCATCTACCAATAAATCAGGAGCACTTTGTTTAAGCAGCTCTGTTGCTTTACGCACCTTTTCAACTTGAACCCCAGAACCTGATGAACCTGTACTATAACTAATCATCGCAACACGAGGCTCAATACCAAACTTCTTAGCTGATTCAGCACTTTGTATCGCAATATCAACTAACTGCTCTGCTGTTGGATCTTGATTAACAGCGCAATCTCCGAATACTATCACCTCATCAGGCATACACATAAAAAACACTGATGATACTAGTGATGAATTTGGCTTAGTTTTGACTAATTGTAATGCTGGTCTAAGAACATCTGCAGTAGTATGCTCAGCACCAGACACTAATCCATCAACTTCACCCAAATAAAGCATAAGTGTTGCTACAACTATTGGATCTTTTAGAGCATCTCTAGCCATACTTTCAGACAAACCTTTATGCTTTCTAAGCTCCATCAATGTTTTTAGGTATTTTGCCTCAGCTTCATCGACAACAGTTACAACTTCGATACTCTCAGGTAAGCTAAAACCATTCATCTCAGCCACTTTAAAGATTTTCTCTCTATCACCGATAAGTACACACTCAGCTAAGCCTTGTTCATGACAGTTTTTAGCTGCCTGTAAAGTTCTTGGCTCATAACTCTCTGGTAAAATAATTCTCTTTTTGGCTTTTCGCGCCATCTTCAAAAGATGATATCTAAATGCTGGAGGCGACATAACTTGATGCTCAGAGATATCCGACGTAATAGATCTAACTATTGTGTCTCTGTCTAATGATGAAGATATTACTTCTTTGACTTTTTGAATACGCTCTTTATCATCAATTGGTATTCCCATTAGATCAATACTTGCAAGTTTTAAAATTGTATTTACACTTTTATTTTTTGTTGTCAGAATTGCCAATCCTGCTTTCTTAGCAGTTTCTACACATAGCTCTCTAACCTTATTATCTAGATATTCTTCAGCTGTTAAAATAATACCTGCTATTTTCATACCATTTTTTGCAGCTAAACAGGTAGTCACTAAGATATCAGATCGATCAGCAGCAGTTATAATCAAAGAATTTGGAGTCAAATCACTTATAAAATTATCAACCCCTCTTGAACACATCATTACTCTATCAACACGAGCATCTAAACCAACTTCCGATATGTGATTTAGCTTAAGAATATTTTTGATATCTAATATCCTTGGTGAGGTTCTTTCCTTATCCCACTCTACAACACCTAAAAGTACCAATCCCTTATGTTTAAATACTGATAACTCTTTAAGCTCATCTATACCCACATGTTGCTGCTTATCATAAGTAATATCCTCTTCAGTCAAACTAAAACTAACTCTTCCATCATCGTCATAAGGCGCATTTAACTTTGTAATTACAGCACCCATAATATTAATCTGCTTTGGTAAGCTACGCATAGCGTAATCAAGTTCATCATTAATATCATTTATAGGTTTATTACCATGGTATGAGACTATTATTACTTCCGAACCAAGAGCTTTTATAATCTCTATATTCAATTCATCAACAATCGCATTTAATGGATATAACCTATGGTAGTTATTACCTTGTCTAAACAATCCAGATATTACAGCAAAATCGGAATCTAGGCATTTTTCATAAAATTTACTTAGAACTATCTCAACATAGTCTTTTACACGATTATTAAGCAAATATGATTCTATTTGCTCGATACTCATATCCATATCATAAATAGGATGAAATGAGTCAACTTTTAACCCTTTTTGCTGTAATGCATATACCACACTACTTGCCAAAATTCTAAGACCAGTATGTTTTGATGTCGGAAGGATAAGTATTGATTTTTTCATAGCAAGCTCTTATATCAAATTTTGTGTTTCTTGAGCTATCATTAGCTCTTCATTAGTTGCAATAACCATTATATTATGACTATTCCCTGCATTTATAAATGTTTCTGATTTCATATTTTTAGCATCATCTATTTCAAAGCCTATATTCGCTAAATTAGAAGCTACACTTTTGCGAATATTAGTGGCATTCTCACCAATGCCTCCTGTGAAAACCAAACCATCAAACTCTTTAAAATAAATCATATAACTACCAACAAACTTGGCAATCCTATGACAAAATATTTCAATAGCTAGCTTAGCTAGTTTATCGCCATTATCAGCAAGCTCAGAAACCTCTCGCATATCACTATGACCACAGATTCCTAATAGGCCACTTTTTTTGTTTAGCATATTTGTGATATCTGCAATACTCCAGCCAAGATTATCTGAAATATATGCAAAAACACTAGGATCTATACCGCCAGAACGAGTTCCCATGACAAGTCCATCTAATGGAGTAAGCCCCATACTTGTATCAATACTTTTACCATTAACAACAGCTGTGATACTACAACCATTACCTAAGTGAGCAACTATCACATTAGCAACATCTTTATTTAATATTTTCGCTGCTTGTTGAGAAACATATTTATGTGAAGTTCCATGGGCGCCATATTTACGTATGTTATGCTCACATGTCAGCTCTCTAGGTATCGCATATTCTGCGACGTACTCAGGCATAGTTTGGTGAAATGCTGTATCAAATACTGCTACTTGAGGTAAGTTAGGAAATATTTGCTGACAAAACAGTATCCCTTCAATATGTGCTGGATTATGTAAAGGCGCTAGAGGTATACAATCTTTTATCTTCTGTAATGAATCTTTGTCTATAATTACAGATTTTGAAAAATACTGACCTCCATGAACCACCCTATGACCAATCGCAGAAATTTTTTCTAAATAATTATTCTCTACTAAAAAATCTTTTAAAAGCTCAAATACATCTTTGTACTCACCATTTTCTATATGCTTCTGAACTTTTTGTTGAGTTTTAAAAGTTATCTTACAGTTGCTAGCTCCAATATTCTCGGCAAGACCTGTAACAAGTGATTTTGAGTTTTGGGGATTCATCAGCGCAAATTTGACTGATGAACTTCCACAGTTTAAGACTAATATGTATGACATAAAGCAAATGAAGAATAAAATAAGAAGTGACTATATTATATAATAATATAGCGAGTAGTGACAGTTAGTGTGTATATTTTAATATGGTTCTGTATATGGCTAGAATGGTATATCGTCATCAAAATTTGATGAATTAATCTCAGCGAAATCCGGCATTTTATCCTGTTTTGGAGCAGGCTGTTGATTATTCTGAGGATAGTTATTATTTGGCTGCTGATTAAAATTCGGATTGGGATTATTTTGATAGTTTGAACCGCCCTGAGAATTACCTCCAGCAACGAATTGGAAATTACTAGCAACAACTTCTGTAGTATATTGCATATTACCATTTTTGTCTTGCCATTTGTTCGTACGAAGTCTACCTTCTATGAAGAGCTGTGTACCTTTATTTGCATATCTTTGAATTGCCTCTGCAGACTTACCAAAAACAACTACTCTATGCCATTCTGTAGTTATATTTTCACCTATACCATCATTAGTAGCGATACTTAATGTTGCTACAGTAGTACCATTTTGCGTAGTTCTAACTTCTGGGTCATTACCTAATCGACCCAACAAAATAACCTTATTAACTGTTCCTTTGGCCATTTCTAACTCCTATATTTTTTTTCAATCTTGCTAGTACTAAATCTTACAGTAAAAAAGTTTGAGAATAAAACTTATCTACTTAAATTTCTCCACTAATTGCAAAATTTATCTCATCAAAATTAAAGCCATTATACAACAGATAATTAACTGCTTTTTGCTTTAGCTTCAAATCTGATTGTACCTTATCTAAATCTTTATATTTTTTCTGTAAACACTTTTGACAGAGCTTAAACCAATCGATCTCTACCTCATGCAAAAAACACTCCACTAATTCTTGGGATAAGCCTTTTTGGTAAACAGCTGTATTTATAATTCTTCGCTTGCCTCGATACTTAGCAATTTCACTCATTATAAAAACTCGTGCGAACCTCTCATCAGATAGCCACTTATGTTTCTCAAACTCATCCAAAAGCGTAACTATTTCATCACTTGAAATATTCTCACGAACTGTAAGTTTATCAAAAAGCTGTTTACGTGAATAATCTTGCTTAGCAAGTAGATATAAAAGATAGTTTTTTTCTTTAGATAAGCTCATCTTGAGTAGCTTGTTCTGAAGCTTGCTTAGATTTAGACTGCTTTGATTTAGGTTCTGGTTGTACTTGCTCTTGTACAGCATACTTCTGAGGTAATAAAAGTTGTAATAACGCTTTTTCTATCTCATCACGCTCAAGAGTGTTTTCTTTTAGATACTCTTTGGACTTTTCTTTACCTTGACCAATTTTTTTACCTTTGTAGCTATACCAGGCACCTGATTTTTCTATAATCTCATACTTAGCACCAAGATCTATAAGCTCAGCTTCAAGAGATATACCCTCACCATAAATCAGCTCAAACTCAGCTTGTTTAAATGGAGGTGCTACTTTATTTTTAACAATTTTAACTTTTATCTCATTACCACTGACATCAACACCATCTTTTATGCTCCCACCTTTTCTAACCTCAAGTCTTACAGAAGCATAGAATTTAAGAGCATTACCACCAGTAGTAGTTTCAGGATTACCAAACATTACCCCAATTTTCATACGTATTTGGTTAATGAACATTACCAAGGTATTTGAACGTTTAATATTTGCTGTTAATTTTCTAAGGGCTTGTGACATCAGTCTTGCTTGAAGACCCATATGAGAATCTCCCATATCACCTTCTATTTCAGCTTTAGGTGTAAGTGCTGCAACCGAGTCTATCACAACAATATCAATACCTCCTGAACGGACTAGCATATCTGCGATCTCTAAAGCTTGTTCGCCAGTATCTGGCTGAGAAACTATTAGATTATCAACATCCACTCCCAAAAGCTTAGCGTACTTAGGATCCAGTGCATGCTCTGCATCAATAAATGCAGCTACTCCTCCTTGCTTTTGGCACTGAGCTATTGCCAGAAGGGTAAGAGTCGTTTTACCTGATGACTCATGCCCATATATTTCAATGATGCGTCCTTTAGGATATCCGCCTATCCCTAATGCGACATCAAGAGCGATAATCCCTGAAGGGATAACATCTATATCATGAGCAGTCTCTTGATCGCCTAATCTCATGATAGAACCTTTACCAAACTGCTTCTCAATTTGAGAGAGTGCAGACTCTAGAGCTTTTTCTTTACTCATAACTAACTAAAACTCCTATAAATCTTAGTGTTGCTTACTATCAGCAGGCTTTTCTAAAGAATCTTGGTACATAGCATCAAAATTCACAGCAGACAAACATAGCTGAGGGAAGCCTCCACTGCTGACTAAATCAGAAATAGCTTCACGTGCGTAATGATACAGAATATTAGGACAAAATGCTTTTTTTGCATGCTCAATTTGAGCCTCTTGCATATTTGATACTGTGAAAATTCCTGCTTGCTTTACTTCTGCTTCAAAAGCAACTATACCTTCATTTTCAACCTTAACTTCAAGAGTCAGAATACTTTCATAAGTGTTTTCTTCTGGAAGGTTGATCGCTTCTATTTTTAAATCAGTGTGTAGCTCTGGCTTCCATGCTGTAGTCCATATTTTATCGGAGTTGGGAATAGAGAAAGACATATCTTTTACATAAACTTTCTGAATTTGAAACTGAGGTTGTGCTTGCTGATCCATTCTATGATCCTTAATAATTTTTATAATTTTTCTTATTTTGACAATGACTTAACAGGGTAGCTTGCTTGTAGCCATGCTGCTAAACCACCTTTAAGTACAAAAACTTGTTCAAAACCTTCTTTACGCAACCCTTGCATCGCTTTTTCTGGATTATCGCCGTATATAACTATAGGTTTAGACTTATACTTAGCTAGCTTATTCTGTTTTTGAGCTATCTCTTCTAGCTTAATATTATGCGCCCCAATAATATGCGCTTTAGCAAAACTTTCTTGGTCTCTTGTGTCTAAGTATACTCCCTTACCTCTATTAACAGTGATCACAGCATCTGCTACTGATAACGTATACTGAGCTTTCTTAGTTTGTGTAAGCTCAAACACAATATAGATAGCTAATAACAATATAAACGACAAACAAAACAGCAAGTTCTGTGATACAAAATAGCCTAAATTTTCCATGATTTAAATTTTCTTTTTTCAATTAATTACTTATATCTAAACTAAGATTATACATAGCTTTATAGTTAAAAAAAAGCGACTTTTAGATGTTAGTAAGTTTAAAAGAGTTTTAGAAAAAAGATATTGAATTATTTGCAGAATCGAATTTATTGCATTTTAGCAATAACATCTTTAGTAACATCAATACTATCAACGTTATATAAACTCATTTCAGCAGGTAAGATAGCATCTAATTGCTTATCTTTAGCTACTTGAGCAGAAGCTTTAGTTAAAGCATCTTTAAATGCATCTGCATCATCAGAAGCCATCTTTTGAACCTGATTCATCAAGTTCTGATATTCTCTCATTGCTTTTTCAAGATCTGCTTGAGCTTGTTGCTTATCCTGAGCTTCTGCTTTTTCAGCTGTCTGAGCATCTTTAGTATCGCCCTTAGCATCATCTGCTTGAACATCATCTTTCTCTTCAGTATAAGAGTTTACTTTTTGCTGTAAAGCTGTGATGTTTTGCTTAAGTTGATCCATCTGTGGCTTAAGCTTCTTCTCATCAGCAGTAACTTTTGCCTTACCTAAAGGTGAAGTCTCAAATATATCTTGAACGTTAGCAAAACCTACACCACCAGCCATAGCAGTAGTTGCAGATACCATTAAACCACCAGCAATCATCGCACCTAATATAGTCTTTTTCATAATTTCCATTCCTTAGTTATGTTTAGTTTAGAAAACTTAGTTATAGTATCGATTATAATCATGGTTATTAGATGTTTCAACACCTAATGTATTTATTTTAGACTAAAGCTTGTTTCTGAAAGTGCCCTATAATAAATACTGTTACCAAGCTTATTTGACACTGCTGTCAAAAAATCTAATGGCTGCGTATAATCAACGATATCTAAATTATTAAACTTATCGCGCTTAAGTTGATTAACCGAAGCAAAACCATCAATTAGTCCCATCCTTTGTGCTTGAATACCACTAAAAGGCTCTCCGGAAAATGTTGTATCCATAGCTTTATCTTTCAATCTGTCACCTCTTGATTGCTCAACAGCTGTTATAAACACTTGATGCGTTTCATCTAAAAGCTTATTAAATTGTGCGGTTTGCTCTGGTCTTTCTGGAGAAAAAGGATCTAGGAAGTCCTTATTTGAGCCTGATGTGTATGTCCTACGTTCTATACCTAGCTTATCCATAAGCCCCGTAAAGCCAAAACCACTACCTATAACACCTATTGAACCAACAATTGTCATTTTATTAGCATAAATTTCTTTTGCACCAGCAGCAATATAATACCCTCCACTAGCACAAACGTTTGTACATACCGCATACATAGGAATATTTGGGTACTTTTGCTGTAGATATCTCATATGAGAATATATCTCATCAGATTGTACAGGTGAGCCGCCCGGACTATTTATCTCAATAATTATACCCTTAACTGCTTTGTTTGAATAAGCATCATCTAGACTTTTATTAATTCTTTCTGCATTTGCCTCTGCATCTTCGACTATTACACCATCAACTTTGACTAACCCTATGTGAGATGTAAGCTCTTTTGATGAGCTAAATAAGCTAGGGATAATTATGACTAAGACAATCAAGATAATTATAGATCTAGTAAAAAACTTCCAACGCCTCTTGCTTTTAATATCCTTTAGATAAGCTTGAGCTAACTTTTCTAGTGTCTCTTTGGAAATGTTATTTTCCATTTTATCTCCATATTTGTTAATATTTTCTCAACAATTTTAAATCTATTTATAATAAAATTACACTGTTTAAATTTAAGGGTAACTAAAATGTCAGCATCACTTGAAACCAAAGCAAAAAAATTAGGCCTAGATAATATTGAAAAACACATATTCTTATGTTGTGATCAAGAAAGACAAAAATGTTGCGCAGGGGATGTCTCACTGAAGTCATGGGAGTACCTAAAAAAGAGACTCCAAGAGCTAAAACTATCACAAAATGGCCATATCTATAGATCAAAAACATACTGCCTAAGAGTTTGCCAAAATGGTCCAATAGCAGTAGTACAACCAGATAATGTTTGGTATCACTCTTGTACTCCAGAAGTTTTAGAAAAAATCATTCAAAAGCATCTAATTGGTGGCAAAATAGTTAAAAAATACGCTTTTGCAAAAAGAGAATCTTAAAATACCAAATCAACACCTTGCACAAAAATCACTCTAAAATCATATCTTAATTCAAGTTACCGTTTTTTTAAAAAATATAGTTATCAAATGATTGCCTTATCTATGAACAAAGGATATGCTGAAAGTGATTTTAAAATTTATTTAAACTAAAAGAGGGATTTATGAGTAAGAATATTAATGGTAAAAAAGTTTCTGATACCGCTAAAGATGCTACTAATGTGGCTGAGTATGTAGTATCAAGATTAGTAGATTTAGGAATAGATCATTCATTTTCGGTGCCTGGAGATTTTGCATTTGCATTAGATCACGCACTTATCAACAACCCAAAACTTAATAATATCGTAAATGCTAATGAGCTTAATGCTAGTTATGCTGCAGATGGTTTTGCCAGAGTCAATGGAGCTGCTATCTTATGCACTACTTATGCTGTTGGTGAGTTGAGCGCTCTAAATGGTGTCATGGGCTCAAAAGCAGAGAACTTAGTTGTTTTTCACTTAGTTGGTAGTCCAAATGATGCAGCGGTCGGGAAGAAAAAGCAAGTTCACCATACATTAGGTGATGGTGTTTTTGGAAACTTTTTTGATTTGTCAGCTTCAGCAACATGTGTCTCAGCTATTATTACTCCTGAAAATGCTCGTAGAGAAATGAATAGAGTCATAGCAGAAGCATTCAAATATCGCAAACCTGCTTATATAAGCGTATCCCTGGATGGTGGAAATCGTCCTGTAACAGATATAACACCAGATGACATAGATTGTAGTTATCTAAAAACGAACCCTCATCAGCTTGACTTAGCTGTGAACCTAGTCTTAGAGCATCTAAGTAAAGCTAAAAAAGTTGTTGCTATCCCTGCTATCAAATTAGATAGATTTGGTGTAACTGAGAAAGCTATCAAACTCATAGAAAAGTTAAACATCCCTTTTGCTATTATGCCTCATGATAAGAGCGTAATATCTGAAACACATCCTAACTATATAGGATTCTATGCTGGTTTATTATCAGATACAAATACAGCCAAGATAGTTGAAGATGCTGATCTTGTGATTAATTTAGGCGACGCACTATGGTCTGACTTTAACACTGCTGGATTTACTAATAATTTAGACTTAGATAAGGTTCTGAATTTAGGACCTCTATTTGTCGAAGACAAGAAAACTTATCTAGCTGATATTTATTTATCTGAGCTACTTGATGCTTTATTAGAAAAAGCTGATAGCATAAACTATCGCCCTGAATACTCTAGAATGACAATACAGGATGCTCCAATAACACAAGAAAACTTAACGCTTAGCGTGCTATACACACAAGTTTTAAAATTCTTAAAGAACACAGATAATCTTGTGGTAGAGACAGGCTCATCCTCTCTTAATATGCCAAAACTACCTTTACCTGAAGGTGTAAAATATCATAATCAAACGTTATGGGGCTCTATTGGTTGGGCGACACCTGCAACTCTTGGTATAGCACTAGCTAATCCTGATTCTAGAACAATATTAATCACAGGTGAGGGATCTCATCAATTAACACTTAATGAACTAGGAGTAATGGGAAGATATAAAACAAATCCTATTATATTATGTATAAATAACGATGGTTTTATGGTCGAAAGAGCGTTAGAGTTAGACCCTGATCCAAGTTATGATGATCTCGCTCAATTAAACTATAAAGATTTACCAAAGGCTTTTGGTTGTAATGATTGGTTAACAATCAAAGTAAAAACAGGAGAAGGGTTAGCACAAGCACTGAAAAATGCCAGAGAGCATAAGAGCGGTGTATATATAGAAATTATTACAGGCAAATATGATTACTCAGATTCTTTAGAATTTTATAATAAACACCTTAAAGAAATGTATGGCTAAATCGACTACGATTATCTATTTCTTAGCATAAGCTTTCTCTAAAACTTTCCTGAAAGAAATTCCCTGTATAAATATTGATAACAATACTGCCACATAAATAATTGATGAAGTATGACTGTATCTATGCTCAAGAGGTATACTTAAAACCAATGCGATCGACACACCTCCTCTTAAGCCAGCCCACGTCATCACAAGATTATTTCGCCAAAAATTATCTTGAGTTGTCTTATATACCATCAACATCGAAACAAAAATACTCAAATATCTAGCTACAAGTACAATAACGAACAAGATACAACCCGCGATCATAACCTCATTTGAGAAAGTCATCTTTAAAGCTTCTATACCTATCAAAACAAACAAAAATGTATTTAGAAGCTCATCAATAACTGCCCAGAAACTTGATAATACTTTTTTTGACTCCTCAGAAACTATACCTCTAGGTTTAGAGTTGCCAATAACTATGCCACAAACTACCATTGCCAAAGGCTCAGATACCTCAACTCTAGTTGCAATCCAAGATCCTACACTAACTATTGCTATTGATATAATTATAAGTGTATGTGGATCATCAGAGTTAGACATAAATTTAACTCCAATATAACCTAGCACCAGTCCCAAGCCAACACCTCCGACACCCTCTTGTAATAGCATTATCACAAAATTACTCAAGCTAATATCCTGATTACCACGAATTATTGATGATAGTAAAATCAAAAATAAAACTATCGAAAATACGTCATTGAATATAGCTTCTCCCGAAAGGATAGCTTTAACCTTCTCTGGAACATTTTTTGTAGTTTTAAATACAGCAAACACAGTCACCGGGTCTGTTGGCGATAAAATTGCTCCTACCATTAAACAATGAATATAACTGAGATTTACACCTATAATAACAGGAGCTAACAACCAGATTAAGGTACCGATAATAAAAGTTGAAATTACAACTCCTAAACTTGACAAAATACCTATATCAAGGGAGAAACCCCTAATCTTAGAAAAATCTAAGTGCATCGCTGATGCAAAAAGAAGGTAACCTAAAAGTATCTTTAAGACCAAAGTCTCAAAATTAACACTATCCAGCATATCATATACAGGTGAAAAGAAATTTGGCTCTAATTTTATTAGCACTAATAATGATAATGATATAAAAGCACTAAGGGCTGTAAGACCTATAGCTTTAGGTAAACCTAAAAACCTTAAATTAAAATAACTTGAATACGCGGCTATAACACAAAGTAAAACAAACAATGAATATAGGCTCAAAACCGAAGATCTCCAAAATTACATAACCAATAATATATGTAGCTTATTATACTTGTTAATTGGCTTTATATGTATTTTAATTCTGAGATATAAAATTTAGGTAACAAGTATTTAAGCATTAAGATTTTGATGAAATCACCTTATTACTATAGACCCTATCAAGAAGTCTTTTGAAAGTTATTCCTTGTATAAATATTGATAGAAAAACTGCTATATAAACGATTGAGAATGAGTTTGTTTGTCTATGGGCTAAAGGTATCGACAAGGCTAATGCAATCGACACACCTCCTCTTAGACCAGCCCACGTGATAATAAGATTATTTTTCCAAAAATCGCCTCTTATATTTCTCTCTGTAAGAAATAAAGATATAACCACACTACTATATCTAGCAAGAACAGAAATAATAAAAACAACAACGCCTGCAGCGATATAATACCAAGAAGGATTCATCTCAAGTATCTCAATACCAACCAATACAAACAAGAAAGCATTCAGAAGCTCATCTATAACCATCCAAAAGTTAGTAAGAATAGTTTTTGATTCTACTGATACTTTTCCCTGTGGACGTGAGTTTCCTATAACAATTCCTGTAATCGCCATGGTAATAGCTTCAGATACATGTAAGTGTGTCGCAAACCAAGAGCCAAAACTCACTAATGCCAGAGATATTATAATAAGGGTATATCCATCATCTAATTTACTCATCAGAGACTTACCCAGATAACCTAGTATAATACCAAGCAAAGCTCCACCAATCCCATCTTGCATAAATAGTAGTACGAGCTTGATCGAGCTTGTGTCTTGCTTGCCATCTATAACAATAGATAAGAAGAATAGGAATAATACGATTGAGAACACATCATTGAATAATGCCTCTCCCGATAAAATGGTTTTCACTTTCTTTGGTACATTTGTATTTTTCTTGAATACGTCAAATACTGTAACAGGATCCGTTGGTGAGAAGATAGCACCAATCATAAGACAACGTACATAGTCAACATGAATTCCTAGTATATATGGTGCAGCAACCCAACATAATGTACCTATTGTAAAAGTGGATATTACGACTCCTAAACTAGAAAGTACAAATATACCATACGAGTTTCTTTTTATTTCTATAAAGTTTAGGTGCATCGCTGACGCAAAAACAAGATAGCCAAGAAGTACTTCTAAAACTACTTCTTTGAAATTAACATTGTACAATAATGTGTAGATGGGAAAGAGAGATTTATGATCAATCTTCAATAGCAATGCTATCAAAAGTGCTATCAAAGCACTTAAAACAGTTAACCCTATAGCTTTTGGCAACCTAAGATACCTATAGTTAATATAACTAGAGAAACCTGCGATAACGCATTATATTACAAATATATAATACTGATTCACTTAAGTTCCACACAAACGTTGATTTATATAATTATAATATTGATTATTAATTTTGCATATTTTATTTAAAAACTTTCTTACTATATAAAGTTTAGAAATGTTATAATTTGAAAATAATCTTCAGGGCAGGGCGAAATTCCCTACCGGCGGTAACTGTCTAATCACAGAAGCCCGCGAGCGCTTTTTAGATATTAAAAAGGTCTAGCAGATTTGGTGCAACTCCAAAGCCGACAGTATAGTCTGGATGAAAGAAGATTGAAGAAATTCAAAAGTAGAACCTGATAATAGCAACGGCTTTAGTGGCTGTTTGTGTGTTATTTTGTTTTGCTATCCCTGCCCTAAATGTAACTAAAGATTTTAGATGGGCAAATGAAAAATATTGAAAACTACTATATGCAACAAGCACTCACTCTAGCAAATAGAGGTAGGTTATCAGTATCTCCAAACCCTATGGTTGGATGCATAATAGTAAAAAATGGAGCCATTATTTCAGAAGGTTGGCACGAAGCTGTAGGAGAAGCTCATGCAGAGATCTATGCACTGAAAAAAGCTGGAGACAAAGCAAAAGGTGCTACTGCATACGTAACCTTAGAGCCATGTTGCCATCACGGAAGGACTCCTCCCTGCACAGATGCATTAATTAGAGCAGGCATACAAAAAGTAGTGGTCGCTACACTTGATCCTAATCCTTTAGTTGCCGGCAAAGGCATACAAAAGCTCAAAGATGCTGGAATAGAAGTCAAAGTTGGCATCTTACAAAAACAGGCTCAAGAACAAAATAAAATATTTTTCCACTACCAAAAAACTCAAAAACCTTTTGTGTATGCAAAATGGGCAATGTCTCTTGATGGCAAAATAGCTGTAAATGGTAATGATTCAAAAAAAATCAGCTCTAACGAAGCATTTGTAGACACTCATCAGCTACGTAACATTTGTGATGCTATATTAATCGGAAAGCAAACTCTAATTGATGATAATCCTAGTCTTGATGTAAGAATACAGCTAAGCAAAAAGAAACACCCTGTTAGATTTATTATTTCTAATAATCTCTCAGAAGTAGATAAGAGTTGGAGAGTTTTAGATCAAAATCATGCAAAAACCATTTTTGTTTGTTCAAAAATTTCCGCTCAAGTTGCTAACGAACTAGACAATATTGGTATCGAGTACTGGCTACTACCAACATTCAAAGGACAAGTGTGCTTAGATAGCCTTTTAAACAAAATGGGACAAACAGGGATAACAAGCCTTTTGGTTGAGGGTGGTAAAAAGACTCTAGAAAATTTTATAAATCAAAAACTAATTAATGAATTTGCAACATATTTATCACCTGTTGTAATAGCAGGATGCAATCCTAAAGAGAAACTCATATTTCAAGATGTATCTTTTTTAGGCGAAGATTTACTAATAAATTCATATTTTAAGGAAACTAACAATGTTTAGTGGCATTGTCCAAGAACTAGGGACAGTAGAAGATATAATAGATAAAGGTAACATAAGAACCTTTTGTATAAAGTTTGATAATAGTACAAATTGCAATATTGGTGACAGCGTTGCTATTAATGGTACTTGCCTTACAGTAACTGAGATCAATAAACAAAATTCAACAGCTAATTTTGATGCAGTTCCAGAAACTTTACAAAAAACTAATCTTAATATTCTAGTAAAAAATCAGTTAGTGAATACTGAGCTTGCTATGCGCTATGGCGATCATGTCGGTGGACACATGGTACAAGGTCATATTGACGAAACTGGACAAATTATAAGCATAACAAATGTCGGTGGAGCGTGGCTAGTTGAGATTTCAGCATCTAAAGAATTACTAAAATATCTAGTCACAAAAGGATTTGTGACTATAGATGGTATGAGCATAACTGTAATCGATACTCTTGAAGACTCATTTACAGTAACTTTGATACCGCATACTATTGAGGTCACTATTGCAAAGAATTATACTAAGGGCTCTATTGTAAATCTTGAAGCTGATGCAACGGGTAAGTATATCTACAAATATATACAAGGATTTAAAGAAAATGTTTAAGCAAATAAAAGAAAATATTGAAAATGCAATACAAGCTCTCAAGCAAGGCAAGCCTGTGGTTGTACTTGATGATTACGATAGAGAAAATGAGGGAGACTTAATTCTCCCGGGTGAGAAAGCCACAGAAGCTAATATCGCTTTTATGCTTGAATATACAAGTGGTATTGTTTGCTTAGCAATGGACTCAAAAAAAGCAAAACAATTAAATCTAACACCAATGGTAGCAGCGGATCAAAACAATAGCACATTTACAACACCCTTCACAGTGACTATAGAAGCCAAAGAAGGTGTAACTACGGGAGTATCTGCTAAAGATAGAGCACATACAATACAAGTAGCCTCAAAAACCAATGCAAAAGCTGATGAATTAGCTCGACCAGGACATATTTTCCCGCTTATAGCAAACGATAAAGGTGTACTTGGTAGAAATGGTCATACTGAAGCAACTGTGGATCTTATGAAACTCAGTGGCTTCAATAGAGCTGGTGTTCTATGTGAACTAATGAACAAAGATGGCACAATGATGAAAGCACCTGAATTAGAAGCATTTGCCAAAAAATATAATCTACCTATTCTAACTATTGCTGAACTTTATCAATACCGTTTAGCAACTGAAATTTTTGTCACAAAAATGGCAAGCTCTACGATACCATTTAAAAAGATTGGTGAATTAGAAATGAGCGTATACAAAGATAATTTCAGTAATGATGAAGTTGTTGTTTTATCTAAACCTTACACTGGTAACAATCCTCTGGTTAGGATGCACTCGTCTTGCATAACAGGGGATATTTTTGGATCACTACGTTGTGATTGCCAAGACCAGCTACACAAAGGGATCGAAATGATTAGTGAGGAAGGAGGATTTTTCATATACCTTGATCAAGAAGGTAGAGGCATAGGACTAACTAATAAGCTCAAAGCATATAATCTACAGATGAATGAAAATATGGATACTATTGAGGCAAACTTAGCTCTTGGGTTACCTGCAGATGCTAGAAAATATGATTTAGCTATACAAGTTCTAAAATATAATCATGTAGATCAGTGTAGATTGATATCAAATAACCCTGAAAAGTTAGCGGCGCTTAGAAATGTCAACATACATGCCGAGCCTGTATATTGTGAAGCATTTGTAAACTCACATAACAGAAACTACTTAATAACCAAGAAAACTAAAGCAAAACATACAATTAAAGGAATATAGAGCATGAGAAAACTAGCTATTGTCGTAAGTGAATTTAACTCATTAATAACAGATAAAATGCTTGAAGGAGCCTTAGAAGAAGCTTATGCTCAAGGTCTAAAAGATAGTCAAATATATATCAAAAAAGTTCCTGGTGCAGTAGAGCTGCCTTATGCTGCTAAACTTTTAGCAGAGACTAACGAAGTTGATGCTGTTGTACTTCTTGGTTGCGTAATCAGAGGTGAAACAGACCACTATGATTATGTTTGTGATCAAGTAAGTTATGGCACACAAAAAGTTATGCATGAGTATAACCTTCCTGTAATCTTTGGTATATTAACTACACACAACAAAGAACAAGCATTAGAAAGAGTCGGCGGTAAAAAGGGGCACAAAGGTAAATACTGTGTCCAAGCAGCTCTAACTATGGCAAAAATGAAAAAAGATATATTAGAACAAGGAGTATAAAATATGTCTTTAGAGATTCTAAAATATCCTCATCCTATACTCAAAGAAATTGCACAAGAGGTCTCACTAGAAGAGATAGATGATGATTTTCGAGCAACCATAGCTGAAATGACTGAATTAATGATAGAAGCAAATGGTGTAGGATTAGCTGCAATACAAGTTGGTATCAAAAAGAGATTTTTTATAATGTATGATAACTTAGAGAGTGAGACTCCTAAGATAATTACTATCATCAATCCTAAGATAATCGACCAAAGCGGTAAGATAATTGATGAAGAAGGTTGCTTATCATTTCCTGGAGTTTCTGCTAAGGTAAATAGAGCAACTAGAGTTAAGATAAAAGCACTTAATGAGTTTGGTCAAGAGATTGAAGTTGAAAAAGATGATTTCTTAGCAAGATGTATCCAACATGAAATAGATCATCTAAACGGTGTTACTTTTTTTGATCATCTTGGTCCACTTAAGCGAAAAATGATTGAGAAAAAATATAAAAAATTGATGCAAGAAAATGCCAATGCTTAATTTTTAGTATTTTCCTATAATCAAGGCTTTACTTTTCAGCGTCACTAAGCAAGAATTATGTCTTGAAACTGTTTGTTAAATCATGGAATTTAAAATATGCGTAAAATATTCAGTAAAATATCACTATTACTATTAATTTTAGCTGTTGCCTCATGTGGAATGTTATCTAATGACCAATTCGTTTATCTAGGTCACGGCGATAATACTCCTGATTACCAGTTATATTATGATAAAACTAGAAAGCTTTTTGTACTAATAGATAAGAGAAATGGCTGTTTCCAAAAAGATGGTACAGGAACATGTCTTGCATTTGATCTAAAACAAACTAGAGATTTTAGAGAAAAAGTACTTGCTAAAATGATTGAAATTGATCTTAGATTGGCTAAAGATAACTATGGTGATCGTGCTATGGCAGAGCTTCAAAAAGCAGGGATCACAACTGTTAGTAAACCAATAAAGACTGAAAATGTATATGCAACTCCTGTTAGACAAATAGTACTAGATAGAAAACAACAATATCACTTAGTCAGAAAAGACTATAAGATAGATGCTGATCTTGTTGCAATGCTAATAACAGATAGTAATGGTAGAAAACGTATCAAAGTAGCATATACAGTCAACTTCCCTGAGCTAGAGAAGGAATATAACACTTCTCTTAGACCTTATATTATTGATCCTGAATATTTATATACACATATGACTATTGATACAGTACATGAAGCACAATTTATGCAGAGAGACGTTCTGAAGAGTCAAAAGGATGTTAAAAAAGAAGTTGGAGTTTATTTGAATGATGTAGTTGATACTACCACTAGCAAATCTAGCTATACTCGCCAAGAAATTTCAAGTGATGCTGCAACATTAGATCATGAATTAATTACAAAAGCAGATCACGATCAAGATGTTGATGATATCATCGCTAATAGTGGTAGTTCATTAGAGACAACTACAAGTGGTAGCTCTATCCCTAGCCCAACTCAAGAAAAACAAGCTGACGTCACAGACACTCAAAAAACAACTCTAGCAAGTGATAATAATTAATCTATAATCTGTAAATATTGATAGAAATCTAGATAATTATACCCCCTCCTAAACAAACATCATTGTCATAAAAGACTACAGATTGTCCTGGAGTGATTGCTCTTTGTGGTTCATCAAAAACTACATTAACTGAACCATCATTATTTACCTCTACGCTACAAGATTGATCTTTTTGCCTATATCTAACTTTAGCACTACATCTAAAACTATCTGCTGGAGCAGATCCAGCTACCCAGCTAAGGTCTATAGCCTGTAATGTATCTTTGAATAACATTGGATGATCATGACCCTGAACAGCAATCAAAACATTGTTTTCTAAATCCTTTTGGGCTGCGAACCATGGTATCTCAGGACGATTTTTCACACCACCTATACCAAGACCCTGTCTTTGTCCAATCGTATAGTACATAAGCCCATCATGCATACCAATCTTGATACCATTTTCATCATGTATTTCACCCTTTTGAGCTGGCAAAAACTTTGATAGAAAATCTTTGAACTTACGCTCACCTATGAAACATATCCCTGTACTATCTTTTTTATCGAATGTTACCAAATTATTCTCTTTGGCTATCTCACGTACTCTAGATTTTTCAATATCACCAATAGGAAACATCGTCTGTTTTAACTGCTCTTGACCAAGCGTATATAAGAAGTATGTTTGATCCTTACTATCATCAAGGCCTTTGACTAACTGTACCGAACCATCATCAGCCACCTTAGTACGAGCATAATGCCCTGTAGCGATATAATCGCCCCCTAATAGATGTACATAGCTCAAAAAGGCTTTGAACTTAATCTCTTTATTACATAAGATATCTGGATTAGGTGTTCTACCCGCTTTATATTCTGTAAGGAAATGCTCGAAGACATTATCCCAGTATTCCGCAGCAAAGTTTATTTTCTTAAAAGGTATACCAATAGAATCACAGACTGCTTGAGCATCAGCAATATCTTGCTCTGCTGAGCAAAACTCATCAGTATCATCTTCTTCCCAGTTTTTCATAAATACACCGGTTACATCATAGCCTTGCTGTTTTAAAAGCAGCGCTGAAACAGACGAATCGACACCTCCTGAGATACCTACTATTATTTTTTTATTTTGCATATTTAAATATCTATACCTTTCTGTAGTGACAGCACAGTGTGCTGTCTTAAGATAGATTAATATAAGTTAACAGATCAATGATCTGTCACTACAAATAGTAATAATTATAAATATTACTTCTTCAAAACTGACAAGAAAGCTTCTTGAGGAATTTCAACAGAACCAATATTCTTCATTCTTTTTTTACCCTCTTTTTGCTTCTCTAACAGTTTTTTCTTACGCGAAACATCACCACCATAGCATTTTGCTAAAACGTTCTTACGCAATGCTTTAACTGTACTTCTGGCAACAATAGTCCCACCTATAGCTGCTTGAATAGCAACTTCAAACATTTGTCTTGGAATTAGTTCTTTAAGGCGCTCAACTAGTTCTCTACCTTTATATTTAGCTTGATCTTTATGCACAATACTTGCTAAAGCATCAACTTTATCGCCATTGATAAGTACATCTAAACGAACCATATCTGCTGCTTCATAACGAATTAACTCATAGTCCAAAGATCCATAACCCTTTGTAACAGATTTAAGAGTATCAAAGAAGTCTGATACCACTTCAATCATCGGTAAATCATAAGTTATAGAAACCTGACTACCAACATAGTTAAGGTCAACCTGAACACCTCTTTTCTCAACACATATTGTAATTACACTACCAACATAATCTTTTGGCACAAGAATATTCGCTCTCACAATTGGCTCATGTATCTCTGCTATTGCACCTGGCTCTGGCAATTTTGATGGGTTATCAACATCTATAGTTTCACCATCCTTTTTGACAGCCTTGTAGACAACTGTTGGAGCTGAAGTGATTAAATCAAGGTTGTATTCTCTCTCTAATCTTTCTTGAATAATCTCCATATGAAGCATACCCAAGAAACCACACCTAAAGCCAAAACCTAGAGCTTGTGAAACCTCTGGCTCGAAAAATAATGAGGCGTCATTTAAACTTAGCTTATCCAAAGCTTCTCTAAAATCAGGATAATCATCAGAACTTATAGTAAACATCCCTGCATAAACTTGTGGCTGGACTTTTTTAAATCCTGGAACAGGCTTATCAGTTGGATTATGCGTATGAGTTAAAGTATCACCTACAGGAGCTCCATGAATATCCTTAATACCCGCGACAATAAAACCAACCTCACCGGCTTTTAAATGATCTAGGTCTTTCATCTTTGGTGTAAATACCCCAACTCTATCAACCTGATATGAAACTCCAGTTGACATAACCTTAAATTTCTCTCCCTTCTTAAGGGTACCATTTTTGATTCTTACAAGGGAAACCACTCCAAGATAATTATCAAACCATGAATCTATAATTAAAGCTTGTAGTTTTGCATTAACATCGCCCTCTGGTGCTGGAACTTTAGCAACAATTGTTTCTAAAACATCTTCAACACCTATGCCCGTCTTAGCGCTACATGTAGTTGCTCCAGTTGCATCGATACCAATAATTTCTTCAATCTCTTCTGCAACCCTATCAGGCTCTGCAGATGGTAAGTCAATTTTATTTAGAATTGGTATAACCTCTAAATTCTGCTCAATGGCAGTATAGCAATTAGCTACTGTCTGAGCTTCTACACCTTGAGCTGCATCTACAACTAACAAAGCACCCTCACAAGCCGCTAATGATCGCGATACTTCATAAGAGAAATCAACATGTCCAGGAGTATCAATAAAATTAAGCTGATATGTTTGACCATCTCTAGCTACATAGTCTAAAGTTACAGATTGTGCCTTGATAGTGATTCCACGCTCTCTTTCTATATCCATCGAGTCTAAGACTTGTTCTTTCATTTCACGCTCACTAAGACCATTGCATACCTGTATAAATCTATCTGACAAAGTCGACTTACCATGGTCAATATGTGCAATTATCGAAAAGTTTCTGATGTTTTTCATAATATTTAAGCTCTGTTGCTACTAAGAAGTAATTTTTTATTTAATAAATCTAGATACCTATTATGCTATAAAATGACTTTAAAATGTAGTGATTGCTATATTTAAATAACTAAATATTCTTTAATAAAATTACAAATTCAGTTGACAAAAATGTACAATATATGCAAAATACTTTAGCTATTAAATTTATATATTTGTGTTTCTCACGTATCCCCCTAGAGAAGCCTAAGGTTATAAAAAGTTAAAAAATTAAAACTGGAGAATTAAATTGGCTAACTCAAAACAAGCAAAAAAGAGAATTATTCAAGCTGAAAGAAATCGTCAACACAACGTTGCGCGTCGTTCTATGATGAGAACTTTCTTAAAGAAAGCTGCTTATGCGATCGAGAAAGGTGATGTTGAAGCTGCTAAAGAGAACTTCGCAAAAGTAGTTCCTATTTTAGATAAATACGCTTCTAAAGGTCTAATCCATAAGAACAAAGCTGCTAGACATAAGTCTCGTCTAAGTGCTAAGATCAAAGCTCTTTCTACAGCTGCTTAATTATTTCTTTTTATCAAATTTCTTCTATAAACATATTCCTTTCTTTTATGTTACTATTTTCTGTACTAACAGAAGATTGGTTATTTTATGCCTACAATTAAAATTCACTATACAGATAATATTAAAATCTCGAATAAATTAGATGACTTTTGTAGAAACCTACACTCTACACTTGTTGAAGTGATTAAAACAGACATTCATACATGTAGAACTCTTATCTACCCATGCATAACTTATGTAGTTGGCGACAGTTCTAGTAACTTTGATGGCTTTATTCAACTTGAGATTGACATTCTACCAGATAGAAGTCCTGAACTAAGGAAATTATTAGGAAATATTTTATTGACTGACTTGAAATCCTTGTGTAATGACTCTGATGTCTCTATAGATTATCGTGTAATCGTAAATGAAACCGATACCGAGTTTTATTTTGTTTTTTCATAATCTTATATTCTTATATATAAATTTGAACTAGAATACAGGCTCATCAGTAGGTGGCGCATAGTTACCAGAAATACCTACTAGCCTGTCCTGGTTATTAAAAGTTAGTATTAGTTTTGACTCACTAAAATCAGTATCCGTCATATGTTTTTTATATGTATTTATATAGATGTACTGATTTGGATTAAAAGTATCGACAATATCTGGAGAACCTAATATATAAACAACCTCTCCTTTAGTCATATTAGGTTTGATATCAAAAAGCTTTTTATTCTTGATTTCTTTACCTTGAGGCACGGGAGCTGTGTAAGGCTCAATAAAGACTCCACAAGCAGATAGACTCAGCAAAATTGAAACAATACACAAATTCTTTAATACAGCTTTTAATATCATTATATTAATCTTCTAAGCCTACAAATAATTTCTGATCTATAATATCACATAAGCAATGAATTATAAGAAAGTGATTCTCTTGAATATTTGCGACATTATCGGTAGGAATTCTTAACTCAATATCATCAGGATTATACATGGTTTGTAGCCTACCACCATTTCCACCAGTCAAAGCTACAACTTTCATATCAAGATCATGTGCTTCTTCAACAGCATTTATGATATTTTGTGAATCTCCATTTGCTGAGATAACTAATAATATATCATCTTCATTGCCTAGTGCTGCTACCTGTTTGGAGAAAATCTGGGCAAAACCATAGTGATCTCCTATTGCTGTAATAGTTGCAACATCTGCTGTTAAAGCTATCGCAGGAAGAGGGGGTCTTTCCATATCAAAATGATTCAATAACTTAGATGTAAAATGCTGAGCTATAGCAGCTGAACCACCATTGCCACACACCAAGATCTTACCACCATTTTCTAGGCAAGACACCATAGCATTTGCTGCCTGTGCAATAGCTGGAGGCAGGACATTAGCAGTTTCAATTTTTGCTTGGATGCTACTTTCAAAATAACTATTAATCTTGTCTAAAGAAGTCATGACTTTCACTAAGGTTACCTATTAAAGAAAATTTTACTATATTAGATTTTTGATAGCTAGTCTAATAGATAGTATTTCAAATTAATCTAAAACCCCAATAAATACATGCTATAAATATTAGCTATGTTCAATGGTTTCATATATAACATTAAAATAAATACAAAATAAGTTTTTCTTAGTAATGAATCTAAAATATATAGTCATCTCAACACTACTTATATCAACTACAGCTTTTTCTAACACTATAAATCTTTGTGAGCAAAATAATTGTTTTCTTATTGATCCCGCAACCTTGAAAGTAGACCTCAAACAAAACTCTTTAGAGTTTCCTATTTCTTCTGCACAAACAAAACAAGACGTTAAAATAACAGCTCAAAGTAAAAACGAGTTAGATTTTATACGTGATAATATTAATATCGAATTTAAACTAGATAACAGTGGATTAAATGTTAACTTCACAAATAATCAGAAATTAACTAGATTGAAAAATAAAACTATCATATTCCCTATTATTAGTAGATCAAAATCTTTTCTACTACCGATGTTAGAAGGATGGGATATTCCAACGAATGATGAGAAATGGATAAAATATCTAACATCTACTACTAGTGAAAAAGCCCCTCTAGTTGAAACTGCCGGCTTATCAATGCAATTTTTGACAGCTGGATTTGGCAAGTCTGCGATTTACTACCAAATTAATAATATTTTTGATAATTCTTTCTGGTTTACAGGGAAGCAAAATTTATCGTTACATTTTAAACATACTTTTAATATCCTAAATGAAGATAAATCTTTTGGATTTACAATTAAAATACTTGAGAATAATCCTGTAGTGATTGCAAATACATATCGTCAACACAAAATAGATCAAGGTGAATTTGTAACACTTTCAGAAAAAGCCAAAATAGTTCCAGAGATTACAAAGCTCTACGGTGCCCCATTTATCTATTTATGGGGAGATGAACTAATTGGAGAAACAAATATAAACTGGGAAGAATTTCAGCAGTTTGTTAAACAACAGCTCGCGAGTAAAACAGATAATCCCACAAAATATTTTAATAAAATACTAAAAGAGCATTCCAATAAAGCTCTAGAAGAATTTGCCAACCAAAAATGGATTTATACATCTTTAAAAGCAGATGTTGACAATGCACTTAAATTATTAGTAAAAGATCCTAACTTATGGAATAAAAAAGAGTTCGAGTCTATTAAACTAAATTCTACAGCTACTAGATTACTAACCGAGCCAAGAACACCATCAAACACTGTCGAGCTTAATAAAAACCTAATTCAATCCGTTTATTCTAATTATATAAATCCAGTTGATCAATGGGGTAATGGAGTATCGATATGGATGATAAATCAACTCAAAGATATTGGTCTAAAAAATGCTTGGTTAGGCCTAAATGATGTAGCTGATGGTATTTATCATACCAATGTTATTGAACAAGCCAAACAGGATGGATATCTTATTGCTCCTTATGATTCATATAATTCATTGATAGAAAAAAATCCAGATAGTATGCCAACGGCTTTTTTTGATACAAAAGAAAATCTATTTAAGGATGCTGCTATAATTAAACAAAATGGTGAATATTTACAAGGATTCTTGAGTGGTCAACATGAGTTAAATTCTTCATATGCAATGCCACAAGTCAAACGACGTTTAAATAAAGATATAAACATATATAATGCAAAATTTAACTCATGGTTCTTTGATAGCGATGGTGCCGGCGCTCTATATAATGACTTCTCTAGCAAACATCCAATGTCTCAAGCCCAAGATGCCCAAAATAAAATAGCTTATTTTAAGTGGGCGGCTGAACATTATAATTTAGTAGTTGGTACTGAAGATGGTAAAGATTATATTGCTCCTGTAGCTGCTTTTGGTCAAGGTCTAGTTTCTCAAGGGATTTGGGATAAAGATATGCGCCAAAATAAAAAATCTAAATACTATATGGGAAGCTACTGGTCTGCATCAAGTATTCCTCCTAGATACGGTAAACCAACACTTCTAAAGCCTCTTCTGAGTTATATATATTATAACCCTATTTTTGAAGTCCCTCTTTATCAGATGGTTTATAACAATAGCATCATCACTTCTGATCACTGGGAATACGCAACATTTAAATTCCCGTCTCAGATAAAAGACAATATCTTAAAGACCTTCTTATATAACTACTCACCATTGCTACATTTGGATAGAAAAGCTTGGATACAACAGAAAGATCTTTTGAGTAAATATCTACCAGTCTGGTCAAAGTGGCATAAAATTTTAGTACAACAGAAAATGACTAACTTTAAATACTTAAGTAATGATAGATTGCTCCAATCTACAGAGTTCTCAAATGGTATTATAGTAATTGCTAATTTTGCTAATGTTACTAAGAATTATAATAAAATAAGCATACCAGCCAAGAGTGTTGTTATTTTAGAAAAAGATAAAATAGTTCAAAGCTTTACTGCCACTAGCTTTGAATAAATAAATACTAATCTTAGTCCCCTAAGAAGAAATTTAACCAAATATTTGCAAAGATTATTATTTTTAGAATTTATTACAAATTATTAACACAAAACAAATAATTGGTAGTATTGTACACATCAACAAAAAGTTCCAAATGTATTCAAACGGTATATAACCCATTATAGAAACTGCTACAACAGCTGTTAGCATATTTATAAAGTTCATCGCTGCAGATGCGTTTGACTTACATTCAATTGCAGTTGAAGCAAGATATGATGCTGTAGGATATATAAAATTGCATACAAAATACATCAAAGTTATTAATACAAAAAATATTAACGGCGTCATTTGATTAGCAATTTTTAACCATGCCATAACTACAACCGACACCACAAAACAGATTAATGCAACAATAAGTATCTTACGAGTATCATGTTTGTTTATTATTTTAGCAACTAATAATGACCCTAGTACTATACCTATGATAGTCATCGAAGTCCACAAGCTATACTGAGCACTATTTAGATTAAACATATTATGCGCTATAAAGGGTCCAGCTGCAGAATAACAATAACTAAAAACAGTCATAACACCTAGCGTCAATGCAAATACTACTAATTTAAAACTACTAAAAGCATTTTTATAACCATCAATAATTGCTGATACATTTAAATTAAAATCAAAATCTTTTTTATTTTCATACAAGAAGGTGGTTACAAACATTATTACAGCATGCAATAGCAACAAATAGAAACAATAATACCAATGAGTATAAGCATTAATAAAACCTCCTATTAATGTAGCTAGCGTTATTGATATTGCGAATGATAAAGTTGCAAAAGATAAAGCTAATTTAGCTTTATCAGCAACAACTGAGTTATTTAATATAATAAAAGTACATACCAATCCCGCAGATGCTCCTATAGCTGTTACAAATCTCCCTACAAGCAACATTGCCATTGAAGAAGCCAATAGACAAATTAGTACACCAACAATATTTATTATCATCCCCACTTTTAGGGTTACAACATCACCATACTTCTTTGCAATCGGAGCATATATTATCTGACCTACAACATATCCTATAAGAAAAACACTTACCAACCATTCGACTGCACCAGTCGACAAACCAAAGTCTTTCGCAATATTAGGTAACGCTGGGTTTATAATCACAGCAGAAGCACTTGCGATACTTATATAACTAAGCAGAAGTACGACTTTATAGTTTTTCATAACTAATCCTTTTTTATTAAAAATTTGACTATGGCTATAGTAAATCAAAAAATATATTTTACAATATTGCCATTAGTAAACTTATGTTTAGCAAAATTTGACAATCAAGAATAAGAAAAATATACCTATAAATCTTTTTGAAATTTTTTATAAATTAGTAACTTATGGAAGTTTCACAAATACCGCAAATGCTCTTGGTATAACAAAAGCTGCTATAAGTCATAGTATTAAACAGTTAGAAAAAGAGCTCAAAGTTGATTTACTGATTAGAACAACACGTAGACTTTCATTGACACATGAAGGTAAGCTTTTATTTGAGTATTGTAAAACACTACAAAATGAAATTGAAAATATTCGTGATTTAGCAGAATCTTTTCATAGCGAGCCATCCGGCACCCTAAAGATAAATACTTCCTCATTTTTTGCCAAGAGTGTTCTAATAGGTCTTATCAAAGAATACTCCAAGAGATTTAGTAAGGTGAAAATTGAAGTAAATATTGAAGAGAGAATGCCTAATTTTAAAACTCAAGAAACGGATATAATTCTTGGAGTTAATTGGACTCCTCCTGAGGATATTATTGCTCGTAAAATAGCTACAACAAGATATATATTATGTGCAAGCCCAGTATATTTGCAACATAATAGTATCCCCTCCAACCTATCTGATCTAGCAAACCATAAGTATATTCTTCATAAGTCTAGAACTACAGCTCTTGTAAATATCAAAAAAAACAATTTAAATCCTCAAACACTACCTTTTGAACTATCCGCAAATAATATTGAATTTATAAAGGAATGTGTCTTAAATGATCTAGGAATCGCTCAGTTTCATGAATATATTGTAAAAGATGAAATACAAAATGGTAAACTTGTAGAACTACTCAAAGATGAATTTTTAGATCAACAAGATATCTATATTTACTATCCTAAAAACAAGTTTGTTCAACCCAAAGTTAAAGAGTTTGTAAAACTTGTTATGAATAGTCAAATTTTCACTTGATATAAGAAAATGTGTATTTATATCTTTTATTATATCAATTATCCTTATAATACTTTTCTAATGAGATAACAACAATGAAATCACAAGCAACATTAAAGCTAATAGTGCGTGAAAAAATAATTATAGAGTCTTTTTTATTAACTATATTATTAGGACTAGTCGGTCTCATAAGCTATCTTCTTCTACCTAAAGTTTTTGTTAATAGTCTAGTAGGTATTACAGCCTTATGTGCAGCTTCAATCCATGGAGTATATAGAAAAAGTTATCTATATATTGTTATCGCTATTATATCTATAAGTGCAGCTATGATTATTGGAACTGTTGTATCACAATTACCTATAGTTGTACCTTTTTGTACACTCATAATGGGCGGCTTGACTTTTTATCTACCAACAAAGTTTAGAATAATGCCAGAGATACTTACGAAGTTTTGTTTTATTGGATATGTTTCAAGTGCTTTCGGATATAGCCATGTAAGTATAGGTATAACTCTAATTTGTGTAATAGTAGTAATTGTATTACTTGTATTCTATTATGCTTTGATAAATATACTGCTATATAGAGATCAGCCATACTCTAACCGCGAGAGGATTCAAGATAAGTATCATCATGTGATGATTATTGCTCTTGCGTCACTTGCTATAGGATACTTGGTAACGAAATTTATGACCATATACCTACCAAATACTAATCCATGGTGGATTATGATGACTATAGTTTTAGTTCTTGGCTACTCTTATGAAAAAGTAAAGATAACTGCACTTAAAAGAGGTTTTGCTAATATACTAGGCCCTCTCATAATCGCGATAGTAATGATTCCATTAAAAAATCATTACTATTTACAAATAGCTCTACTTCTGGTTCTTTTTTTCTTAGTTAACTGTTCTATATCATATTATCTACTATTGGCTCTTTTTATTTCATGCATGATTATTAGTTGGGATATAATCACCTTATCGTCAGCAACCCCATACACAATAGCACTAGACAGAGCCTTTGAAACATTTGTAGCTGTATTTATAGTTTTAATAATTAATGAGATATATAAAAGACTACTTTCTAAATATATAAAGAAAATAATAAACTAGGCTTCTCTAATACCAAAAAGGCTACTTCCTATCCTAACATCTGTACTGCCATACTGTATAGCTAATTTATAATCAGCGCTCATTCCCATTGACAGTCTCGATAATTTTAACTCATAAGCTAAACTAGCATTAATAGTGTCAAAAAATACCTTCATTTTTGCAAAGCTCTTTTCTGGAGAGTCTGATTTTGCAGGTATACACATTAGTCCAACCACCTTTAGATTACTGAATTTTTTCGCTTTAACTATAGCTTCAATAACATCATCTAACTGAATTGATTTAAAACCAGATTTACTGACATCATCATCTATATTTATTTGTAAGAAAACATCTATATGCTTATTTTCATTAATAGCAGCTTTACTTATTTTCTCAAGATGTTCTATTTTCTCTACACTTTGAATTGAATCAGCATACTTAACAATATGCTTTATCTTACGTGATTGCAGTGAACCAATAAAGTGCCATTTTAGATTTGGTAATTGCTGAGCTTTCTGCTCTAATTCTTGAAAATAATTCTCACCAAAATCTAATTGCCCAAGACTTGCTAAATATTCTATTTTGTCGATAGACTGATACTTACTGACAGCTAATAGCCTAGCCTTTGAGTCTATATTTTTGATGATACTACTATATGAGCTTTGAATAAATTCTTTATCAATCATTATTTTTTTCTCATTACAATAAGGTTTCTCTCAGCATTCAAGAAAGGAACTTTTATGCTATGCTTTTCAATATCCAGCGGCAAAGATACTAAGTTCTGCTCCTCAAGATCTGGACCTTTCATGGCTAGCATTTGATTATCTTTAGTTAAGAAATGCTTACATAATTCATAAAATGTATCAACTGAGCTAAATGCACGCGAGATAATATTATCAAAGCTACCATCTAAGTTTTCAATGCGTATATTTAATGGATTAATGTTATCCAAGCCCAAGCTTTTTTTGACATTTTTGAGAAACATTATTTTTTTGCCAACACTATCAACCAGAGTAAACTGATGTTGCGGATATAGTATCGCCAAAACAACTCCTGGCAAACCTCCTCCAGTACCAACATCGACAGTTGAGCTACCTTTGATATACTTAGCTACAGCGAGACTATCAAATAAGTGCTTAACTAACATATCGTCAATCTCCTTAATAGCAGTCATATTATAAACCTTATTCCATTTCTCAAGAAGTTTTAGATACTCTAGCCATTGTTCAATCTGCTCCTCTGTCGCTTGAATATCAAGCTCAACTAAAGCTTGCCTAATTTTATCCTTCATACTATCCATTTTGTAGAAATAACAATGTTATCGGCTATAATAAATATATTATAAGCTTTAAATGGTAGAGTTGGGATTTAAAATTCCAGTTTTTTATACAATCTAATATGTTTTTATCAAGAAAATTTGGCGCAGCAATGATTATATCCGGCACATGTATTGGTGCTGGAATGTTAGCAATTCCTGCAACTGTAGCGAGCTGTGGCTTTTTTATAGGCTCTATTTTAATTATTTGTATCTGGGCTTTGATGACTTTTACAGCTCTAATATTGGCAGAAGTTAACCTAAAAATGGAAGATGGCGCTAATTTTGTAGAAATGACAAAACAGACCTTAGGTCCTGTTGGAGTTGGTGTAGTTTGGATTTGTTATATCTTATTACTGTATTCCCTAGTAGCTGCATATACTGTCGGTGGCGGATATTTAATTTCAACAACCCTAGGAAGTCTTGGTTTCAATATATCAGAGAAATTCACTGGTATTATCTTCATACTGATATTAGGAGTTTTTATATATATCAGCACAAGGTTAGTTGATCATGTAAACAAAATCATGTTTACAGGCAAGCTTTTAGCATTTTTACTACTAGTTGCGGTTCTTATCCCACACATTTCCGTTGATCATCTAAGTTATCAGATCAAAAATCCTAATTTTATTTGGGCAGCATTTCCAATACTTCTAACCTCATTTGGATTTCATCATATAATCCCTACGTTGAGAACCTATGTAGGATCAAATAGAAGATCTCTACGCCAAGCTATTATAATTGGTAGCACAATACCATTGATCGTTTATCTATTATGGATTTTTGCTACTCTTGGGTCACTTCCTGTTGCAACACCTACTGGCATCTTAGGTAAGCAATCTGGTGAAATTACATCCGTTATTATTGATCACTTCAGTACTAGTTCTGGATATATCTCGACAATATCCTTCCTATTTGGATTCTTTGCCTTAGCAACATCTTTTCTTGGAGTTGCGCTAGGACTTTTTGATTTTAATAGAAATACTTATAAAATAGCTGAGAATTTACACAAACATAAAATCCTTGCCTTTGTGATAACATTCTTACCAGCTTATATTTATGCGATCGCCTATCCAGATGGCTTTAAAACAGCTCTTGGCTATGCAAGTATTTTTGTTGCTGTACTTCAAGTTGCTTTACCTGTTATGATGCTATGGGTTATCAACTATCGTAAGCAAAAAGCTCTAGCTAGTTCTTCTATAATAGCTATATTAGTAGTGCTTATTGCAATTGCAATTATTGCTCTACAGATTCTGAGCTCTTTTGATTTACTACCAACATTAAACTAAAGACTATGATTTTTAACCTTCATATTGTAGGTTAGTAGAATCACGATACCTACAAAAATTGGTAATATAACTGAAGGGAAAAGCATCAAAGTAAAATACTCTCCTGTAATCTCAACCCAAATCACACCTACAGCATTACCAACTACAAACATTGTCATACATACAGCAAAAAATGGTATTTTCCATAAATTATCTGTTTTGCCTCGTAAAGCTCTACCAATTTCAATACCCAAGTCAGTAGTTGTACCTGTCATATGAGTTGTTCGAGCAAAACCTCCAAAAAACAGCGTAGTGAAACTATTCTGCATACCCATTGCCATAGCCAAAAATAAATCATCAATAACACGATGATTACTAAAGATATCTATCAATAAAGTACCTGTAAGCATTACTGCACTTTGTAGGACTAGTGTCTTAGTATGATCCTCTGAGATAACATAAGCATCTGTTTTCATAATGACACCATTAATCGCAGCGCCAACTATAAAGCCAAAAACGAGTATTGCTACCTTGTACATGAATACCCAGTCAGATCCAGCGATACTATGTCCTAAAATCCTCAAGTTACCAGACATGACCGCCACACTGGCACCAAAAGAGTTGTAAAGAACTATACTGTCAATCCAGCCAGAATTAAAAATCAATATAATCGTAATAAAATACGTGAAAGCCATTTTCTTCGTAAACACTTTCTTATCTCCTTTTCTAGTGTTTAGAAACTATTATATAGCTTTGATAGTAAAAATCATTTTTTAATTTTCTTTTCTTCAGCACTCTTTGTGGTAGCTTGAAAACCTTCAGGCTTCGTACTAAGAGTTTTAGCTAAAGAAACTTTTTTTGCAAATACTTGCGCTAATTTCATATTTACCCTCCTTTTTTATTAAAACTACTATTTCATCCAGACTCAAAAATAGAGAGTCAGATAATATACAAATAAGACTATTACTTGTCAAGTACTTATTACTTATACTAGCTAGTAGGTTTGACTTTGTGTGGACACAAAAAATAAAGTATTATCAATACAGATATAAATATAAATTTGTAACGGGCAGAATTTATGCAAACATTACAAGCTGTTAAAAATCGTAAGTGTGTCAGAGAGTTTCTTGATAAACCTATAAATAAAGAGACTCTAGAAAAACTTTTTGATGCCGTAAGATGGACACCGTCAAGTAAAAACACTCAGCCATGGAAAATTGCTATAGTAAGTGGCAAAAAGAAGAAAGAGTTAATGAATAAAATACTATCTGCCTGTGATAATCGAGAACCTCCAAGAATGGAGTATGGGTATGATGGTAATAGTCCATTAGAAGGAGAACTCAAAGAACGTGCTGTTAAATGTGGCCATGATTTATACAATGCTCTAGGTATCGCTAGAGAGGATAAAGAAAGACGTATCGAACAATGGAAAAAAAACTATTTATCATTTGATTCACCTTCAGCTATATTTATATTTAAACATCCCAATACAGGGATTAGTGGCTATATGGACTGCGGAATGCTTATCCAATCAATATTATTAGCTGCTGTTGACCTAGGACTTGCCACATGTCCACAAGCATCTTTAGGACACTATCCAGATATAGTCAAAAAAGAACTACAAGGATTTGATGATTATACTTTACTATGTGGTATAGCAATTGGCTATGAAGATATTAACGCAGCTGTAAATAACTATCGTACACAAAGAGAGTCCATTGATAACTTTGTTACATTCTTTTAGTGCTTTTGTAATACTTCTCATAGTGATATTATAATGATAGGACTGATAAACTTATTAATAAAATGAGTGGTATTAACAAAGATATAATTGAAGCGACGCGTTACTTTCTTAAATTAGTGGAATTAGGATCTTATAGTTCAGTTAAAAAGTGCTACTCTGTAGAGCTAAACACTATAAAAAATAAAATAGATGCTTTAGAAAAATACCTAGATTTAAAACTTATTCGAAATGTACAAAACCGTATATCTCCAACTAGTGATGGTATGAAATATTTTCATTCTTGTAACAAAATTGTTACAGAACTTGAAAACACTATTCATAATGTTAAACAAAGTGGTTTTAGACAGCGTCAATCTATCAAGGTTCTTGGTACGCCATTATTTATCAAGATAATAATTGATCTAGCATTACCACAGATACAACAAATTAATAATGATGCATTTAACTTTTCTCTAGATAGTTATCTAGTAGATAATATTAATGGCAGTCAATTTCAGTTTGATTCATACAATGTTATACAGATATTTAATAAGCATCTTGAATTTCTTGATTTAGATGACTGGATAGTTTGTACCTCTGTAGATGCTGTGAAATTACCTGCACATTTGTATGGAAATAAAGAGTTTGTAAAAGGGTTGCATAATAACCCAGAGAAAGTTCTTGATGCTCCTCTAGTATTTAACAGATATGACTTTTCGCAAAGCATAAATGAATTTAAACATGATAATAAAAGTTACAAATTTAATCTTGATAAAATTAAGTTTACGGTTGATAACGAGATCCAAAAAGCTAACTTATTAATGAGTGAAAATACTATTGGCTTTATGCCAAAATTTTATTATGATGCCGTCCTTAAGGAATGTGAGGATGTTGTCAAAATAGAGGGCTTTGAAATAGATTTTCCTTTAGAGTCTCATTTGATACTTATATACAAGCACTCTAAATATAAAGACGAACTTCTAAAAATTGTTAGAGAAGGTATCAAAAAGATACAAGTCCAATATCAGTAGATTTTAAGCTCTTCTAGTACGAATGATATAATACTCTGTAATTGCTACTATTGCATGAATAAATATTACAGCTAACCCAATATATGCAAAAACTTCATGGATTTCTTTGAGTCTGACTACACTGTCTCTTGAGAGTACATCTGTAATTGCTGGTAAACCGAAAGGAATAACATAGGTTCCTTTTGCACTTATCAAGCACCAACCTAATATTGGCATAGTAATTAACCAAAAATATAAAAATGTGTGTACCAAATTAGCTACTATAGTCCTAAATTTATTATACTCAAGTCGTTGCCCTATAAATGGAAAACTTACAAACCTTCTTATAGCTAACCTTAGAATAGTGATAAACAGAATCAAAAAACCAATATATAAATGAGATGTTTTCATAACATCATGAAATAATGAATATTTACCAAACATACTTCTAAACTCTATTGATAAAAAAGCTAGTAATATCAAGATAACTGTAGTCCAGTGAAGATAAACCATAAACTTATTGATCTTTGTTTGCATTTAAGTAATTAGGTAGTAAGTTTAATTGCTTTGAATTATAGGCTTTTTATTTATTAAAAAAAGATATTTATAGTAATTAGCTCTTAGAAAGATCCAAAAATTTTAAAAAGAATCGTGTATATAACACTAGTAACAACTATACAAGCAGGGATTGTCAAAACCCAAGCTGTTGCCATCTTTTTAACAACTTTCCAATTTACACCAGCATCAGCATATCCTGCACCCATAATAGAACCTGATGCGACTTGAGTAGTACTAACTGGCAAACCTATATGTGAAGCACCCAAAACTAATATACCAGAGCTTAGCTCTGCAGAAACAGCATTAACAGGCTCTAGTTTTGATAACTTTGCACTTAGAGTCTTAATTATCTTTTTACCTCCTGATAGCGTTCCTAAGCCCATCGCAACACCACATAAAACGATAACCCAATTAGGAACCTGTGTAGTTTGCACAACTCCTGCACTTAGTAGCGCAAGTGTTATTATTGACATTGTTTTCTGAGCATCATTAGAACCATGAGAAAAAGACAATAAACTAGTAGATAGTACCTGCATTTCTCTTATGTATTTATTTGTAGTTCTAACCATAAAAAATCGCATGAAAATATTCAGCAAGATAATACATATTATCAAAGCTAAAAAGAATGCCATAATAGGTGAGCTTACCATTGGAATCAGTACTTTATGAACTACAGTAACATAATTAACATCTTGATAACTAGCGCTAATAATCACCGCACCAACCAATGATCCTATCAAAGCATGTGATGAGCTTGATGGAATACCAAAGCTCCAAGTAAAGAAGTTCCAACTAATTGCACCAAGTAGCGCTGATATTAAAACAATATCTGTAACAACACTTGTATCAACTAAACCTTTTGATATTGTTGCAGCAACAGCTGTTCCAAAAAAAGCACCTAAAAAATTAAAAAAGGCTGCTAATCCAATTGCTTGATAAGGTGTTAATGATTTTGTTGCAATGGGTGTTGCAACCACATTTGCTGCATCATGAAAACCATTTGTAAACTCAAAAAACAATGCTATTACGATGATGGCTATAAGCACTGATGTAATCATCTTTATATTTACCCTTGTTCGTTAGACTTCTTTTACATACAATCTCATAATTGACTCTGCTACAGATGTACATGTAGATATAGCACTTTCTATGGCTTTATAAATATCTTTAACTTTCATGATAAATATTATATCTCCCTCATCATAATGAGAGAATTTTTTAAGTGCATGACCTAACTCTTCAAGCACATTTTCATCCAATGCTGTAATTCTGATATAAAAATTTTTAAGTTCTTTATTATCACCACTAACAAAAGCTTTCATCATATCATCAAGTACTTTTGTCATTTTACGTAATGTCTCAACACTATTAGCTAAGTATATATTTACATTGCCGCGCTCTTCTTCCATCAATATCTGCATATATCTATGAATTTTGACAATTCTTCTATTTAATTTTAGAAGTAAAGTAGTGATGTTGTGTAGTTCTACCCTATCCACAGGAGTTACAAAATAGCGAGCTAACTCATGATCCATTTTGTTAGCTACTTCAACAGTTACAGTTCTTGTCAATCTTAGCTCTTCTGATAGCTCAGATATCGTTAAGTTATCTTCCTCTTTAACAAGTTTGTCAAGAATTCTAGCAGAGTCTTCTACAGCCTCAGTCGCCTCTATCATCAAATCAAAAAAAATCTTATCCTGACTAGGAATCAAACTTTTAACAAGTTTACGTAGCATTTATATAATCTCCCTAACTACTTATTCAATATTTATTTTAACACTCAAAGTCTACAACAAAAAAATAAAGAATAGCAACAAGAAATCACTTTAAAAAATATATCTAGAAAAGCATTGCTTTTATAATTAACTACATATATATTATTGTGCCTTTAATTACAAAACCTGCTATTTTGAGAAAAATAGCTGATACTATATAATAAGAGTTCTTAAAAATAAACATTTTTTTACAAAAAAAAGAATAACTGATTTTTTTATTAATTATTTTTTAATTTTTATTATTATTGCTACTGAATTACACAACCCAAACAGATGGAGCAATAATGAAACTGAATAAGATTACCCTAGGAATTTTAAGCATAAGTATAGTAACGACAGCTTTTGCATCAGAGGTAAATAATAGCAAACCAAATGATTATGGAAATCTTGTAAAAGTAGAACAAAAGTTATTCAACAACGCAAATACTCTAAAAACTACTACTCCAATAAAGCACTTAGTAATAATATTTCAAGAGAACAACTCCTTTGATAGATATTTTGGTATGTATCCTAATGCCAAGAATCCAAAGGGTGAACCAAAATTCATAGCTAAAGAAGACACTCCTAGTGTTAATGGTTTGACAAAACAATTATTAGAGAATAATCCAAATACAAAAAATCCTTATCGTTTAGATAGAAACTTCCAACCTTGCTCACAAAACCATGAGTACCATGAAGAGATCTCTTCTTTTAATGGTGGCTTAATGAACAAATTTGTTGAACATGGCGGTCATGATAATGATACCTATAAACAAAATTGCGATGGTCAAGTTATGGGATATTATGATGGTAATACTGTCACAGCATTATGGAATTACGCACAAAACTTCGCCCTAAATGATAATACATTTGGTACAACTTTTGGTCCATCAACACCTGGAGCGCTTAACCTTGTAGCTGGTGCAAATGGTCCAGCGATGAGCCCAAGTGGTAATTTAGAAAATATTGAAAACAGCTATATCATTGATGATCCTAACCCATACTACGATGATTGCTCTTATGGCACAAGTAAATCTGGAGACACAAATACAGCTGTAGCCAAAATTACAGATGGTAAAAATATAGGGCACTACCTAACTCAAAAAGGTATTACTTGGGGCTGGTTCCAAGGTGGATTCAAACCAACAAGCTACTCTGGTAAAACAGCAATATGTGATGCCATGAGTACTAATAAATTCGGTGTAAAATCAAGAGACTATATACCTCACCATGAGCCTTTTAACTACTGGAAAGAGACATCAAATCCTCATCATCTAGCACCAAGTGATGAAAAATATATAGGTAGTAATGACCAGGCTAACCACCAATATGATATAAGTGAATTCTGGAAGGCTCTTGATCAAAACAATATGCCAGCTGTAAGTTATTTAAAAGCCTCTGGATACCAAGATGGTCATGGAGGTTATTCAAATCCTCTAGATGAACAGGAGTGGTTAGTGAATACTATCAATAGAATTGAACAATCAAAAGACTGGGATAGTACAGCAATTATAATCATTTATGATGACTCTGATGGTGATTATGATCATGTTTATAGTCCAAAGTCACAGTTTAACGATATCAAAGGAAGACAGGGTTATGGTCCAAGATTACCAATGCTTGTTATTTCTCCTTATGCTAAAGCAAACTATGTTGATCATTCACTACTTAATCAAGCATCTGTACTTAAGTTTGTAGAGTATAACTGGGGCATTGGCTCAGTTAGCAAATATAGTAACGATAAATACTCAAACAATATCCTAAACATGTTTGATTTTGGTAAAAAACAAAAAACTCCTAAACTGATATTAGACCCAAAAACAGGTATGGTAGTGTAGATAGTTCAAAATAAAAATATTTACTTTATAAGATTTTCTATTTTAATATTTCCTTGTATCGCCTCTTCTAAGCAAACTAACTTAAACCTTATTTTAGAACCTGGTATATATTGTGATAATTTATTAATATCTGCTTCTATAACATTTGCAATCCGTGGATATCCTCCCACCGTTTGTCGATGTCGTAACAATACTATCGGACCACTTGGAGCTAGCTGTATTGTACCATCCGTTACAGGTTGAGAGATCATTTCAATTTTTTGTGTATCAAGAGAAACTCCATCTAAAGGTAACCCCATCTGACTTGAGTTTGTTGAAATAGTCCAAGTATTCTCAAAAAAAGCACTATCTTTTAAAATATCATACTCAGGTCCCTTGATTACTCTTATAAAACTATGACGATAATTTTGGTTTATATAGCCTTCTAATTCTAATGATCTCTGTTTGCCAACCAACTCGATGGTTTGTGATTGTTTTTTTACGGCAAAAACTATTGTGCGAAAGCCTTTTTTTGAACCTTTAAACTCTAACTTTTGGCCTCTATTAAGCTCAAAGACTTGATTATAATTTACGCAGATATTTTCATCGATAAAAGTATCTTGATAGCTAGCCCCACAAAGATAAATCAATATATCATCAACTGCCAGAACCTCAGTGGGATAAATCATTTCAATAGCTTGAAAATCTGTAGGTTGGTTAAAGATATTATAAGCAGTCATAAAGCTTAATTGATCTTGAGCGCCTTTAGGAGATACACCTTTGTCTTGATTGCCATACTCTCGCAATGAAACTGAAAAAAACAATCCTCCTTTAGTCGAAAAGATATTCTCCATAATTTTAGTCTCTACTCTTACGCAATTGCTGTGCTAACTCTAAAGCTATCTTACTATCAGAATGTATACATATAGTTTGTGACTCAAACAAAATATTTTGATCATCTATAGTAATAAAGCCTTGTTTAAGCTGATTATATTGCTTAATTGCCTCTGCCACATCATGAATCTCTGCATTTGGTTGACCTCGTGGTATTAGCATAGGATTATTAATACTATCAAGCATGTAGCCTCTCTCTGCAAAACTCTCTTTAACAATTTTTATACCATTTTCTTTGGCATACTCAGCAACTATACCAAAAGGGCTAACCACCAACTCTTTGATATCATTCTTAAGACACCATTCAACAAAAACTTCTGCTAACTCTTGATTAACATTTAGCTCATTATATAAAGCTCCATGCGGTTTAATAACTTTAATCTCTCCATCAAAAAGTGCAAACTGCTCATCAAAAGACACACATAGAGTATCATAATCAATGTCTATAACTTTTCTGCCAAAGTTTTCCTTATCAGGATAAGAAATATGTGCTGTAATTTTGACATTGTGATCTCGACATAGATTCACATAGTAATCAACACTTTCTTTATTACCTGCATGTCCACTACAAGCGATATTTGCAATATCTATATATCTAACCAACTTATCATCGATAGGATGAGCAACGCCCCTCTCTCCTAAGTCACAATTTATCAAAAGCATTACTTCTCCCTAAAAATTATCTTATCACCAGCACTGAAGTTAGAGAAATCTCTAAAATCAGATACTCCTATAATATTCCAACCACTCGGCGACTGCTCAGGAAAAATTGTTGTTTGAGAGCCCCCAATTGCAACAGACCCTGCAGCTATTCGATTTCGTGGAGTCGCTAAACGAGGCACACTTAAACTTTTATCAAGACCAAGTAAATATGGGAAATATGGTTTAAAGCCTAACATCGCAATATAATATTCAACTTGAGTATGTCTTTTGACAATCTCAGCAATATCTAGCCCTAAAACTTGCGATACTTTAGCTAAGTCTTCACCATTATAATCTACGTCTATGTAATGAGTTTTTGAATCTATAACTTGATTAAAATCTATAGATTCAATTCTAGCCAAAACAGCATTTTGTAAATAATCAACATCCATATAATCAAAATGAAAAGCTATTGAATTATAAGTCGGAACAACATCATGGATTTTATATTTATGACAAAAAGCTTTATCTTTAATAAAAGACTTATAGATATTTAAAATTTTGAGATTATCATCTAAAGATAATTTATTACTGACATTGTAAATAAAGCAGTTTTCACTCAAAAAATAATAACTCATTAGCAACTACCTTAAAGAAACTCTTTGAGTACTAGTTATTTATTATAGACTTTTTAAGATTTTCTGGCTCAAATTTATATAGCGTTATCAAACCAACAATCGCGCTTATACAAATCATGCCCACCGCCATATAATCAGATATAGAGTAAGCTAAGAAGAAACATAAGAATGGCAATAAACCACCAAACACTCCAAAACCAATATTATAAGCTAAAGCAAATCCAGTGTAACGAATCTCTCTAGGCAAGCACTCTGTAAACAACACCATGATATTACCATAGAATATTCCAAATATTGCTCCCATAGTCACAAAGAAGACTATCAATAAGTCACTATTAGCCTTATATAGCGCATACATTGGTAATGACAATATAAGCATCAAAACAAGACCAAATGCAGTAATCGTTTTTATTTTAAAATACTTAGTAAGTCTAGCAGCAATATTACATGTAATAATAAACATGATAATACTAATAGTTGTCAATACTGCGACATTAACATCTGCATGACCTAATATTTTCTTAATAATATTCGGTAGGATTGTAATCTGGAAGTAAGCAACAACTGCACCAGGAAAGCATAATAAAATCATATATATTAAACTTTTATAATTTTTGAGTATTACTTTTGTTAAACTCACATTTGATTTTTCAGGTTCTTTTTCATCACCACTATGCTTGATAAAGAATGATAGTACAACAAGTATAATCGCTATCCCAAAAAGTATTCTCCAGCCACCATTTGCCATAGTCTCATCTGGAATTAGGTACCTAATAACTTGAAAAGTTACAATCGCCAACAATATCCCACCAAAAGCACTAGTGATAACATTTACACCAGCTTTAGCCTTACCGAATAATGTTGATTCTGCCTCTACAAGAATAACAACTGAACCACTATACTGTCCACCTATCGCTATACCTTGCAAAATTCTAAAAGCTACTAATAATAAAGGCGCCAAAATACCTATAGTTGCATACGATGGTAATAATGCCATCCCAACAGTAGGTACTCCCATAAAAAATGCCGCTAATGCCAAAGCAGTTGAGCGACTTTTTTTGTCCCCGATATAACCAAATATTATTCCACCAAGAGGTCTCGCTAAAAATCCTGCAGCAAATGCCCCGAAGGCAGCTAAGAACTTTATAAAATGATCACCAGGGAAAAATGCTGCACCAATATATGCCGCACAGAATGAATATACAGTAAACTCATACCACTCTGCTGAGCTTGCTAAAAGCACTAATAATTTTTTCATAAAAATAATATTATTTTTTACATGATTCTTTAATTTAAGTATATTTTTCAAAAAAAATACACTTTTTTGAGTCTTTTTATGAATTTTTTTAGAATTTAACTGTAACGAAAAAAAGAGAAAATAGTGATTATTTAAGTCTAACGACTAAAACATCAACATTAGCTTCATGCAAGATGCTATTTGCTGTAGAGCCTAAGAAAAATCTACCAATAGCACTTCTTCTATGACTTCCTACAACGATCAAATCACTCTTATTCTCAGCTGCTTTTTCTAATAAACTATTAGCGATACCACCAATCATTACTGATTTCTCTCCAGAGATACCATTTTTCTCAGCAAACTTATCTATTGCGTGCTCAACTTTCTCAGTTTCATATGTCATCAGTGAAATACTGTCATTAGGTATAACAAAAGCAGTGTCAATTTTTGAACCATAAAGTTTTGCTATATCTTTTGCTTTCTCAACCACTATACATGAGTCATTTTCAAGATCAGTAGGTACAAGCAATCTTTGATAGTTATGCGCTTTACTTACTTCTTTTTCATTCTCACTAACTCTCACAGTTAACACGTCACATTTTGCTTTATGTAGAACAGCATTCGCCACTGAACCTAGAAGTAAATTTATACCATGAGTTGCATGAGAACCTAAAACGATCACATCACAGTTACTCTCTTCAGCATAATCAACGATTTCAACAGCCGGATTACCAACAAGTACTTCGTGTTCAACCTTGATACCTGAAATCTTAGCTACAAGCTTATCTAAAGCTTCTTTTGCTTCTTGCTCTATAGAGTGTTGGAAATCAACTATAGATGGTGCAAATGGAGCTACACAATCAATAACTGTAACAACCTTTAAAACTTCTGTATTATTCTTTTTAGCGAAATCTACTGCAGAGTTAATAACGATGTCTGCATTTTCATAAACATTCACAGCTAATAAAACTTTTTTGTATGCCATTAGGATTCTCCAAATTTGTTCTTCCTTCAATTTCCATTATAACAAACAAAAATAAAAAATCATTTAATTACGCATCAAATCTTGGTTTTATAAACAGCTTTAAAATAATGCCAAATCTCATTTGTTAGAGGCTTCTCTAACTCAAAGATATACTCAACAAACTTTTTTTCAGCAATTATTTCTTTAGCAACTATACACTTAGCAACTATACCAAGATAAATATAACTATTATCTTTATTTACTCGTGCAAAAACATAGCTTTTATATTGATTTTGACTAAGTGCCTTTTCTAAACGATCACCAAGAGTCTTACCTTTTTTTGAGTAATACGAAAAAGTCTGTTTTGAGAGAAACTTATTATCATATATATCAAATTTTTTATTCTCATCAAATGTCATAAACAGTAGTACTTTATCTTCAAAAGATCTATATCCAGCAAGATTAACTCCTCCATTGGCATAATCTTGATTAAGTAGATGGGCAATTTCTTTTTTAGAGTATTTTGCATATAACGATAATCCATGAGACTTATTGAGACTATATTTTTCAAAAAAAACTTTTTTATTATAGTCTATTAAATCTTTAACTTGCTCATACAAGAATCCACTTTCATCAATAACATCTGATATCAGTAGCCTAATCTCTTGTCCATCTACAGATATTAGGGGCTCATAATCTGCTCTACCGGCATTTACTGTAAATATTTTCAGAGACAAATGCTCTAGTGCATTTGCAAAACTTATAATATCAAAATCATCTAAACTATCACGTAACACTGCTTCTAAATAAGCTTTATTAATAGTTTTGGATTTCAAAAGCTCTTCTAAAATTAAAATCTCATAAAGCCTTTTTGCTGGAGTAAACTCTTTAGAAATAAATTTCACAATATTGTATTGTCGTTGATTTAAAATCAATACATCTTCTTTAAAAGCTTGCAAAATATCATAGTAAGTATCTTTAGTCGATAAAATAACCTCTGGTGAGATAAAGTTATATTCCTGAAAGTCTACTAATCTAGGAATTCTACCTAGTTCTTTCTTTAACTGAACATAATCTTTTTTTATATTTTTTAGTTGCGAGAAGTTTGTCCTTTGAATATTTTTATAGATTATTTCCTTAGCAATATTACTAAAAGTAATTGTGCTTTCACCAGCTAAATAGTTATTTGGTGAGACTACAAACTTTTTAAGCTCGTCCTTGTCATAACTATTATCTCCACTTAATGCCACAGGAATGAGAAAATTGTTGTTATAATTTGCGATAAAGTCCAAAATCACAACAAAGTCTTTAGACTTATACTTACGCAGTCCACGCCCTAATTGCTGTATATAGACTATAGCGCTTTGAGTAGGCCTTAGAAGGATAACCTGATTAACACATGGAATATCAATACCCTCATTAAAAATATCTACTGTAACAATAATTTCAAGTAATCCACTCTCAAGTTCACCAATAGTTTCTTGTCTTACACGTTCTGAGTCTTGACTTGATAAAGCTTTAGCTTTGACACCTCTTTGACTGAGCTTAGTCGCAAGTTGTACTGCCTCATCAATATTACTAACAAACATTAAAGCTGATCGCAATTTGCCACTATAACCATAGAAATTAGCTTTATCAATGATATGCTCAACTCGTTGGTCACTAATTAATTTAGAAAAATTCTTCGCAAAAACCTGCTCTGATTCTAAATAAAAATCCTCTATAGCAAAATAGTGAAATGGACAAAGAAAATTATATTCTAACGCCTGATGAAGCCTAATTTCATAAGCAATGTTATAATCAAAAAGCTTAAAGATATCAGCATTATCACTCCGCTCTGGAGTAGCAGTCATCCCAAGTAAAAATTTTGGCTTAAAGTGTGATAAAACTTTTTTATAACTTTGTGCTTCTGCATGATGAACTTCATCAACTATAATATAGTCAAACTCATTCGTCTCAAAGCTTGCTAATGTTTGAGGGTTTTTTAGCGTTTGCACCGTAGCAAATAGATAATCTGCAGGATCTTTAATTTCTCCTGTATACAGACCAAGTGTCTTATCCCTTATTACTTTTTCAAAAGTCTCTTTTGCCTTTATTGCAATATTTGTACGATGCACTATAAACAAACACCTTTTCGGCTTTACTTTTGCCACATCAAAAGCACTTAAAAAAGTTTTTCCAGTCCCAGTGGCACTAATTATTAATGATTTATTTTTGCCTTGCTGTCTTAATCGATCCAGATTCTCAAGTGCATCTTGTTGAACCTTATTAGGAGATATTTTAGTCTCTATAAACGTATATGTAAGAATACTACTACTTATTTGTTGATATATTTGGCTATATTGCTGAATGATATCTCTAGCATATTCTGCTTTAGCAAAAAGATAATCAAACTCTGCTAAAATTTGCTCCGTTATTGGGTCATTATTAGAAGTTTCAAAAAGCAGATTCCATTCATTATTTACTGTAAGTGCTGACTGAGTAAGGTTTGAGCTACCAAGAATTATTCGCCAACTATCCTTATTACGAAAAAAGAAACCTTTGGCATGGAAGTTATCATCACTAAGAACTTTTAGCTCGATGTTATCAAACTCCATGAGCTTCTCAAGAGCTTTAGGTTCTGTAAAATTTAGATAACATCCTGTTAAGATTTTGCCCTTTACACCTTGAACGTTTAATTGACGCAAAGTCTCTAAAATACAGATAACTCCACCTAAAGTCACAAAAGCAACACTTATAACAAACTCTTCACAATCTTCAAGTTGATTAATAATTTCAGTAAGTATCTTAGAACTTTTAGAGTTTGTAAGAAATCGCTTTGTATCGTGAGGCATTTGTGGCTACATTTTTACAGGTACAGTTGAATCGAGATTTTTTTGACCATTTTGACTTTTACCCCAACAATATAGATCATTTGTATCTTTCTCAATACCACAAGTATAAGTGGTTGCCATGCTTAATCTACTGAACTCGATATCCGTCTGAACCTTCTGAGGCTTATCAAAAAGACCCTTTTCGCCATTACCAACCTCACCATTAGTACCATCACCCCAACAATATGCATGACCTTCTTCATCTAAAGCGCACGCATAATGAGCTTTTGTATATACTTTCTTGAAGTTAATACTATTATCTATATTTACTCTTAAAGGCTTTTTGACTTTTTTTGCATTAGTATCACTACCTAATTGCCCTCTTTTATTACTACCCCAGCAATAGACATCTTTTTTATCATCAAGAGCGCAATTAAAATCATCTCCCTTACTTACATCTTTAACATCTTTTAGCTTCTTGTAGTGTCGCGATATCTTTTTTGCTGCATCTTTGTCGGTATGTTTAGAGCTAGTATTGATACTATAATTTCCACATTTTAACTCCCCATCACCATCAAATCTGCAGTTGTAGCTATTTGAGTTATCTTTAGAAAATTTATTATTATACTTCTGTATTTTCCCATCATCTCTATAACTATTATTTTCATATGCAAAACTCCCCCCTGTCGAGTGATCATACTCTCCAAAAAAAGATTGTGTAAATGTAGTATTAGCAAAAGCTATACATAGAAATGACATCAAGACTGTCGAAATAACAATTCTCTTCATAAATAAATTTTAATTTAAAGCTACTAATATAATATTAAGTAATAATCAAATAAAATACTAGTGATTACGCTTTAGGTGGAAATGTTTTTTGCTCGCAATAGCGAAGAAAACCAAAGAACCTCTCTTCTTTTGTATAATTATCTCTATCAACATAAGGCATTGTTATCAATATCGGATAACAGCCTGCTATCAAGCAAGCAAGACATCCTGTTAGCAACCTATCATCAACGAGTGCTAACTCACTAGGCTGGCAACCAAGCAGATCAATTATTTTTTCTAGACCATCTGGGTATGGTTTTTTTGCAACACCTGATATAAACCTTATCTGTGGAAAATATTTTTTAAAGTATTCTAGTCGCTCTTGAGTAGGTTTATTAGAAAGAATGAAAACTCTATCTTCTGAAAAATTAGTAACAAATTTTGTAAGCCAACCCATAACTTCAGAATGCATTTCAGGCTTACCATGACTTGCCAAAACCCCATCAAAATCTAGAGCAAGATATTTAACCTGATTCTTAGTCAGCATCTCCGGAGTTAAATTTATTATAGTCTCTAAATGATTAGTATCAGATAATCTTAGAGCTTTTCGAAACTTAAACATCTGCCTTAGAGTATAAAACGCGCGCTGTAGCATAATATTTTATTTTTATAGTTTTATATTTATAGTATAGCAACAAAACAATCTATTAGCACAAATGTGTTTTTGAGTTTATGCTAACTAAAATTCTTAAAAAATTATATATCCCTCTAATTTGTCTACTAAGCATATCTTTAGGTATCAGCTCACAAATAGTAAATACTAACTCTCAAAACTACTACAATAATGCTGTAAATTTTGCAAAAGAACTCAAAGATAAAAATATCTGTGGTACGGATGAAAAATACTCTTTAGAAGACTTCTATAAAGGTCTAAAAGATAAAATAAATAATCAAGATAACTTTTTGCTAAAAAAACATGATAATAAAAAAATTAGCTTCTCGATAGGATATAAAACCGGAATGAGTAGTCTTAAGAAAGGCTCTCTTTTTAGTCCAAATCCAACCAAACTATACAACCCCAAAATAGTTTTAACTGGGATTTCTGATCATTACAGTAATACTACACCTAAATTTAAGCTCATAGAAAGCACTAGACTTAGAGAAATTCTCAATAGTGATTCTCAGACTCTTCCTAAAGATATTAGCGCTGATCAGTTTAACTATAGTTTAGGTTTTAATTTATTTGAAATCCCAAAAAACTATAGTTCATCAAATATTGTAAACAAAAAATCTTTCATTGAAGGTATGAAAGCGGGTCTAAACAATGAGAAATATAATCTTTCAAAGCAACAAGTAGCTGAATTTAGTTATATCATGGGCGCTTTCTATAGCGACAACCTAGAGGGTGAACAAGATAAAAATGCTTTTTTAGAGGGATTTGAGAGTGAACTACCCAAACAACCACAGAAGTTCGATAAAGTTTGAAACCTAGAAATTAGCTATTAAATATCTTTTTTGACAGCCAATGCTCTCTCATAAATGTCATTTTTTTTAGCTCCTGTGAGCTTAACCACTAACTTAACTGCTTTTTTAACAGGCATATCCTCGAGCAAATCTTTTAGTAAATCATCAATATCAACATTAAGGTTACTCTGATCACTAATATCATTGTTGTTATTACAATCAATAACAACAACGAACTCTCCTCTTATAATATCGGGATTACTTTTAAAAAAATCACAGACCTCCTCTACAGAACCAGCAACAAATTTCTCAAACTGTTTTGTAAGCTCCTTAGCAACAACAATATTGTTATGAGGCATTATCTCTAACAGATCATCTAAAAGATATGTAATTCTATGTACAGATTCATATATTATTACTGTTGCATTTGCTAGTAGTAGGTCACGAATTTGCTGTTGTCTTTTAGCCTGTTTCGCTGATAAAAATCCTTTGAACAGAAAGCTATCCGAAGGTAAGCCTGCTGCAGATAGTGCCGTTATCAATGCACTAACACCTGGTACAGGTACAACCTTGTATCCACTGTTACGTAAGCTTGCAACTATCTTATATCCTGGATCTGAAATTAGTGGTGTCCCTGCATCGCTTACCAAAGCTATGCTATTATCATTGTCTAAAAGCTCTTTGACATACTCAACTCGTGACTCCTCATTAAAATCATGACATGAGATCAACTTCTGATCACCACGAATATTAAGATTCGTCAATAGCTTAGCAGTCATACGCGTATCCTCTGCTAGAATCACATCAACACTACTTAGAATATTCATAGCTCTATAAGTTATATCTTGCAAATTCCCAATAGGCGTTGCTACGACATAAAGAGTTCCTTTTTCTATACTATTCACCAATCATCCCCACCAAATTTGTAATATCTCCGGCTCCTTGAATTAACACAACTGTATTATCATCCACAAGCTTCTCTAAGAAATAGAGCACATGATCAAAACTATCAGCTAAAAGTGCTTTTGGAATATTTCTTATAAGATCTTGACTCTCAGCTCCTTGTATAATCTGCTCTCCCGCTGAATATGTTGGAAGTATTATTAGCTGATCGGCTAAAGATAATGCTTTTGGCCAGTCTATAAGCAAATCTCTATTACGTGTGTATCTATGTGGCTGAAAGACATGTATTATTTTTTTATTAGGATACTTATCTCTAACAGCTCCAAGACTGCTTGTAACTTCTACAGGATGATGCCCATAGTCATCAATAACAGGGATTTTATGGCTTGATATCTGCTTATCATAAACATCAAACCTTCTTGCAACACCTTTTACCGTGACTAGTGCATTATAGATATCTTCATACCGAAAGCCCAAATCCAAACACGCTACTACACATGCGGTAGCATTTTGCACATTATATTTACCAGGTAGTTGTAGTTCAAAATCATAATTACCCGATTTGTACTCTACTGTGAAAGTAGTTAAATTATCACTTACTCTATAATTATATATTCGAGCATCTGAATTTATTGCAAAACCATAAGATACAATATTTCCTACTACTCGCGAACGATACTTATCTAGCAAATCATTACAACCGTGATCATCAACACACAAATATATATTTTCGATACTTTCTTTCATCAAAAAATTTGCAAAGTTCTCAAGCAAATTGTCATAGCTATTTTTATATGTCGACATATGATCAAGATCAATATTCGTAACTATTGCAACATTTGGATTTAGATATAAAAATGAAGCATCACTTTCATCTGCTTCTATAACTAACCTATCTGTACCATTTACCTGAATATTTGAGTCAGCATATTTGACCACTCCACCAACAACAAAACTACTAGTTGTATCAAGCTTACATAGCAATGTCGCTAGAATACTTGATGTCGTAGTCTTACCATGAGTTCCGGTGACTGCAATACTATACCTAAAATCTTTCATTAATAATGCTAGAAACATAGCTCTTTGCAAACACTGCACTCCCAAAACACGTGCTTTTGATAACAAAGGATGGTTATCAAGAATAGCACTTGAGTACACTACCATATCGTAATCTGAAACATCAACATTATTAGGACTGGAGAATATTGAAATACCCAAAGACTCTAACTTAATAGTTAATTTATTTGGAATACTATCATAACCGGCAACATCAGCACCAAGTTTTTTTGCTGCAATAGCTAACGCTGAGACACCAATACCACCAACACCAAGGAACAATATTTTTTTCTTCAATCTAACTCTCAGAAGCAGTTATGCTAGTAGCTACCATTTATGAATATTTTAGCACAACGACTATTTTAGTCATAATCCTCGCCAATACTTAAATACTGCAAGACTAAGCTCTTTTAACATTCCTTTACCATCTGCAGCATCAATACCATTATCTTCACACCATTTTGTAAAAATAGTCCCATCATCTGAACTATACATCAAATCATAAGCAAATGCGCTTTTATTAAAGTTTGCTTTTTTTAGAGGAAGCAATTCACCATAAATACTTGATGATGTTGAATTAATCACGATATCAAAAGACTCTTTGATATCATCAAAATCAATCACATTTATTTTATCTCTTGATTTGAATAAATCTTTTATCACATCTGCTTTTGCTTTAGTTCTATTAGTAATACTTACAGATAATGGTGACTCTTTAATAATCGCAGCAACAACTGCTTTAGCAGCTCCTCCAGCCCCTACTACAAGAACTTTTTTATCCCTAAAATCTATTTTATAATTATTCTTAATATCATTAACTATACCCAAACCATCATAGTTTAGGGCTATCATTTTACGATCCTCAGTAAAAACAATATTACTAGCAGCTTTAACTGCCTTAGCAGTATCATCGGCATCATCTGCCAAATCGTATACTTTTTCTTTATGTGGTACAGTTACACTTAACCCTTTAATTTGAGAATTATCACGGAACTCCTGAATCTTTGTTTCTAAATCTTCTGGATTAACTTCAATAGCTGTGAAAAGTATATCTTGATTATATTGCTTTGCTAGCTCCATTTGAATTTTAGGAGATAGACTATGTTTAACCGGATAACCGATTACATGATATAGATCTTTCATGCAACAAAAAACTATTTATAAAATTTATCGAAATTATATCATAGTAACTATCATTAGCTTGAATACTGAAATGAAAATAAATATCATAGATGAACATAATTAAATATACTTATTATCAAAAATGAAAAGAATATCTATGTTGCTTGTATGTGGTTTTTGCTTTGCTAATAGCTTTGGTGCAGACCTAACTGATACTAACTCTACAAGCTCAATAGTAAGTGGATCCACAACAACTATAAACTCTGCCCTTGCAGAGACTACAACTCAAAAGCCTAGCGACGATGCAACGCCTATGCCAATGAACGCAACACCTTCTCCTCTAAGTAAAGAAGCCAAAGAAGGTACTATACCAGCTATAGATCAACCAAAGCAACAAGAGCAACTGGTTGGCTCAGATTCAGCAACTTGGACACCAGCATACTTAAGTGTCAAAAAATTCAAAAAGTGCTTGGCTGTTGAAAACTATAGAGGCTGGCAAGGCTACTGCCTACCATCTGAGAAACCTAAAAAATGTCCTGATGAATCTTGGGATCAATTGTCAGAAATGAACCTAATACCATGCACTAACCCTAGTAATTAGTATTTGACTAATCTAGGTTTTTTCTATAGAATACCGAAACTATTTCTGTAATGTATTAAATAAAGATTAGAATTTTAAAGAGGAAACTAAAATGAAAAGAACATTCCAACCTTCAAACTTAAAAAGAAAAAGAACTCATGGCTTCCGTGCTCGTATGAAGACACTAAGCGGAAGAAAAGTTATTAGAAACAGAAGAGCTAAAGGTAGAGCTAAGCTTGCAGCGTAATTTTTGCTTAACAAAGCAAAATATACTAGATAAAAGTGAGATTAAACAAGCCTTTGATAATGTAGATACAAAACTTGGAACTCTGCATTTCACATTCCTTTTAAGTCATAGAACTCATAAAGAACCTGGCATGTGTGCAATCTTACCCAAAAAAAGCATTAAGAAAGCTACTAAAAGAAATCTTTGTAGAAGAATTATTAAAGAATCTTTTCGCTTACACAAAGATCTCTTAGAACACAAAAGCTTGATAGTTTTAAGTAAAAAAACAGCATCTCAAGCTACTAAGGAAGAATTGTGGCAATCGATAAAAAATTTCGAAAATTTTTTAAGAGAATTACACTAGCTCCTTTTATAGCTATAATCAATCTATATCGCTATTGTATAAGTCCCTTTATACCTGCTAGATGCAGATATTATCCTACTTGTTCAGAATATGCTCTAGAAGCTCTAAAAACTCATGGTATACTAAAGGGATTATATTTAAGTACCCGTAGGCTCTTGAGATGTCATCCATTTGCAAAAAGAGACTACTACGATCCGGTTCCTTGTAAAAATAAAAAGGTTAATAATAAACAATGAAAGCTAATCATATAAGAATACTACTGTTAGTCACGATAGCTATAATGCTTATCTCATTGATGGGTAGATGGGAGCAAACTTTCCCATCAAACAGCAGTCAATCACAAACGACTCAAACTCAACAAGATAATAGTCACTATAATAGTGATACTACTGCTACAACAAATGTATCAACATCTGATGCAAAAGCATCACTAACGAAAACCACAAGTTTCTCAAAGTATGATGATGCTAAAAGCGTGACTATTAACACAGACGTATTCAAAAATCTTAAGATCAGCTTACTTGATGGTGCTATTATATCTGCATCATTAGAAGATTATAGTGTAAGTCTTGATAATAAGACACCAATGGCGTTACTTACTAACGAACAAGGTTCAGAATATATTGCCAAAAGCACTATAGTTATCAACAAAAAGCCTGTTGATGTCAATTTTGAAAGCCAAGGAATCAAAAAAGAAAATGGTAAACAGGTACTAACTCTTACTGGAAGTGTTGATGGTCTAGAAATAACTAGAACATACACCTTTGATGATGCTAAATACAATATTTCTATATCTCAAAATATTAAAAATACCACATCAGAACCTGTAAATGTTATTATTGATGATTCATTAGCAAGGGACTTTAATCCAGCTGGTGATAGCTTTAGTCTATTAAATGCTCACAGTTACACATTTACTGGTGTCGCTTACTCTACAGCTAATGATTCTTTCAGAAAAGAATCTTTCAAAGACATTTCAAAGACTAACGGACAACCTACAGTCATAAATAGCCAAGGTCTAGGCTGGGTCGCATTTATACAGCATTACTTTGTAAGTGCTTGGATTCCACAATCAAATGACTCAAAAATATACTATAAAAATCTAAACAATGATGTCTTTGAAGCAGGTGCTTATACAGGTATTTCTATAGCTCCTAATCAGTCAGAAAGTATAGACTCCGTGTTATATAGTGGACCAATCATCAAAGCTAACCTAGTAGATTTAGCTCCTAATCTAGAAAAAACTCTAGATTACGGAATGTTGTCATTCTTCTCAGAAATAATCTTCTGGGTGATGAATCAGATACATTCACTTGTAGGTAACTGGGGCTTAGCAATTATTCTTGTTACTTGCTTAATCAAGCTTATATTCTATCCTCTTTCTGCTAAGAGTTATCGCTCTATGGCAAAAATGAGAATGTTACAACCTAGAGTCAAACGCTTGCAAGAGACATATAAAGATGATCGTCAAGCTCTAGGCAAGAAAATGATGGAAATGTATAAAGAAGAAAAGGTAAATCCTCTAAGTGGTTGTTTACCAATGCTTATACAAATCCCAATATTCATTTCACTGTACTGGGTATTACTTGAATCTGTTGAATTAAGACAAGCTCCTTTTATCTTCTGGATTCATGACTTATCAATGAAAGATCCTTACTTTGTATTACCTATACTTATGGGTATATCAATGTTCTTACAGCAAAAATTATCTCCAGCTCCTGCAGATCCTATGCAAGCTAAGATAATGATGTTCTTACCTGTGATATTTACATTCTTATTTGCTTCATTCCCATCTGGTCTAGTACTATACTGGTTAACTAACAACGTAATTAGTATCTTACAACAGTGGATTATCACAAGACATTATCAAGCTACTCATAAAAAATAATATGGATAAATCTCTACTTAAACCAAAATATTGGGGACTTTGGTTAGCTATCCTTATTGCTAAAATCTTAGTTAACACTCTTTCTTATAAGACTCTGATGCGATTAGCTATATTTATTGGCAAAATAGCAAAACCTTTAGCTAAAAAGCGTAATAAAGTAGCTTACATTAATCTAAAAATAGCTTTCCCAGATAAATCTGAAACTGAAATATTAAAATTAGTAGATGAGAGCTATAAGTCTGTTTGTATGGCTGGATTTGAAAGCTTAATAGCATGGTTTATGTCAGATAAGAAATTTAAAAAAATAAATGTAGATGAAACGGAATTTCAATCCTTTATTACTACTCATGAAAACTTAGATAAACCCTTAATGTCTCTAGGTTTTCACTTTCACACTTTAGAGATAGCAGGTAGATATTGTGGAGACAAATTCAAACCATTAAGCCTTATGTATCAGAAGCATAAAAATCCTGTAATGGAACATGTAATCACTTCATCTCGATTAAAATATGTAGATAAATGTTTTGAGCGTAAAAATATGCTTACCATGATAAAAAGCTTAAGATCGAAGATGACTCTTTGGTATGCTCCTGACCAAGATTTTAAAGAACATAGTATCTTTGTACCTTTTTTTGGGAAACTTTGTTCTACATTAGTAGTCACTCCATGGTTAGCTCGGAAAACCAAATCTATAGTAATCCCTACATATTATATTAGAAATAAAGACTTATCTGGATATAAACTCATATCTGGCGAGCCAATGGAGTTTTCTGGGGATGATTATAAAGATGCTTTGCTTATTAATCAGTTTCTTGAAAGAGCTATTCGAAAATACCCTGAACAGTACTTATGGCAACACCGTCGCTATAAGACAAGACCACCAGGAGAAGAAAAGATTTATTAATGTTTATGATTAAAAAAGTGTATGTTAAAATATATTTAACATTTTAATTTAAAGATACTAATGATAAATAACAAGCTTGAACCAAAAAACTGGGGCATTTGGATTATCGTAGGGATAATGAATTTTGGCTCTAAGTTGCCACTTTTTACTCATAAGTATATAGTGCTTGCTATTGGCATTATTATTAAGCCATTCTTAAAAAGTAGGAATGAAATTGCAAGAGAGAATCTCAAGATTGCCTTTCCTGAAAAATCTACAAAAGAGATTAATAAACTAGTTAATAAAAGTTATTACTCAATGGTTTTATCAGGAGCTGAAACTACTGCTGCGTGGTTTCTATCAAAAAAAAGGTTCAATAAAATAAAATTTGAATGGGAAGGCGATTCATTAAGTATATTCAAAAAATATCATGAAAATCCAAATACAAATGTTATATTCTTAGGTTTTCACTTTCACTGTATAGAAATAGTTGGACGCCATGTAGCAGAAAATCATCCCCCTCTTACAGTTATGTACCAAAAGAATACCAATGACCTTCTTGAGGAGCTAATCAAAAAATATCGTGAAAAAAACATATATAGATGTCTAGACAGTAAAAACTTAATAAGTGTTATTAAAAGCTTAAAAAGAGGCTACTCTATGTGGTACGCTCCAGATCAAGACTTTGGCTTAGAAAGCACTGGACTTGAAAACTCTATTTTTGCTCCATTTTTTGGAACATTGTGTTCAACTTTGACCGTAACCCCATGGTTAGCTGAAAAAACAAACTCTGTAGTACTACCTGTATATTATGTTAGAAAAAAGTGCCTAAAAAAATATAAAATTGTCACAGGTGAGCCATTGGAGTTTACAGGTGATGCCTATAAAGATGCTGAAATGACAAATAAATTCCTGGAAGATGCTATAAGAAAATATCCAGAGCAGTACTTATGGCAACATCGTCGCTATAGAACTAGACCAAATGGCGAACCTCAAATATATTAAGAGTACCATTAATATGCTAGCAAATAGGAATAATGGATTTTCGTTGGTTGAACTGATGGTAGTGATTGCAATAATAGCAATTCTTGCATCAATTGGCTTACCAATGTACAACAACCACATACTAAAAAACCATAGATCAGAAGCAACAGCTGAGCTACTTTCAGCAGCAAGTGCTGCTGATAATTTTGAGATCCGTTTTGGATCATTTCCCTCTGGTAGTAGCATAAGTAGCTTCTATCATGAGAATACTGCAAATGGTTACTATCTACTTTCATACTGTTCTGGGGAATCTGAATGTCCAAATGTAAGCTATGTAATAACTGCAGTAGCACAGAACTCACAAACAGCGGATACTCCATGTAGAAATATAGAGCTTGAAGTTGACGGTGGTATCATAAATAAAACACCCTCTGAATGTTGGAATTAAAAATATTACATCAAACTAAATAAGGATTAAAAATGGCTAGTTATAGTACAAATGAGTTTAAAGGCGGCTTAAAGATTCTAATTGATGGTAACCCTATGGTTATTGTTGAAAATGAATTTGTAAAACCTGGTAAAGGACAAGCTTTTAATAGAGTTAAACTAAAAAACCTATTAAATGATAGAGTAGTTGAAAAAACTTTTAAATCTGGAGAATCTGTTGAGGCTGCTGATGTTGAAGAGTTAAACGCGGTTTACTCTTATTTTGACGGAGATAGCTATGTTTTTATGCATCCAGAAACTTTTGAACAATATATGGTTTCTCAAGAAGCTCTTGGTGAAACAAAGAAATGGCTCAAAGACCAAGATGAATATCAAATAATACTATTCAATGGTCAGCCTATCTCAATAATTGCTCCGAACTTTGTTAATCTTGAAATTGTTGAAACAGATCCGGGTCTTAAAGGTGATACAGCAGGTACAGGTGGTAAGCCAGCAACATTATCAACAGGCGCTGTAGTACGCGTACCTCTTTTTGTACAAACTGGCGAAATTATAAAAGTTGATACTAGAACTTCAACTTATGTATCTAGAGTAAAGGATTAACCACATGCAATCTACAGATAATCTAGTCTGGATTGATCTTGAGATGACAGGTTTAGATGTCGATAATTGTAGAATTATTGAGATAGCTGCAATTATCACAGATAAAAATCTAAATATAATTGCTGAGGCTGAACCAATTGCAATTCATCAGTCGGATGAAATTTTAAACTCAATGAATGAATGGTGTATAAAAGTTCACGGTGAAACTGGTCTAACTCAGAGAGTAAAAGATAGTAAAACCTCTTTGAAACAAGCTGAGCAAAAAATTCTTGAGTTTATAAAAGAGTATGTACCATATCAAAGCTCTCCTTTGTGCGGTAATTCAATATGGCAGGATAGAAGATTCTTAGCAAAATATATGCCTAACATAGATGACTATTGTCACTATAGAATGCTTGATGTTACGAGCTTGAAGCTTCTTAATGAATATTGGGGCGATGGTGAAAGTTTCTATAAAAAATCTACACATAAGGCTTTAGATGATATTCGAGAGTCTATAAATGAATTGAAATTCTATAGACAAAAGCTACTATCTATATAACCTTTAACTCTAAACTAGCTTTAATACTATTTTATACTTATATTTTCTATTTTATAAAATCATTGCCATCTGCGAATACCCATCACTGCAATTATAAGTCTTTTTTTCATCACATTTCAAAAAATCTTTAATCTATTTAGATAAATGTGTTATGATGAAGATTAGGTATACTTGAGAGTATGCTTAGTTTCAAATTAATTTTATGAAAAACTTGAGAGGAGTTTTTATGTCGAAGTTTGTCTATGCCTTTAGCGAAGGTAATAAGTCTATGCGTGATTTGTTAGGTGGTAAAGGAGCTAATCTTAGTGAAATGCTAAATAGTGGATTGCCTGTACCAGATGGTTTTACAGTAACTACAGAAGCATGCCTAAAATACTATGATGACCGTCAAAAACTAAATAATCAGGTTAAAGAACAAATTTTTGCAAATGTTGCAGATTTAGAAAAAAGAACAGGCAAAACTTTTGGTGGTGGAAGTAATCCACTACTTGTATCCGTGCGTTCTGGTGCTAGAGTTTCTATGCCAGGTATGATGGACACAGTTCTAAACCTTGGTCTAAATGATGAGGTTGCAAGAGCTATGGTAGCAAAGACAAATAACGAGCAGTTTGTTTACGACAGCTACAGAAGATTCATAATGATGTTTGCAGATGTTGTTATGGACTGTGAGAAAAAACCTTTCGATAAAATACTCGATGATAAAAAAGAAAAACGAAATGTCAAAAACGATTGTGATCTAAGTGCTCAGGACTACAAAGATATTGTTGCAGAATATAAGAAAATCTACAAAGATCTAGTTGGCAAAGAATTTCCTACAGATCCTGTCGAGCAACTTTTAGCAGCTGTGGAAGCTGTATTTAGATCATGGAATGCTGAAAGAGCAATTATATATAGAGAAATCAATAATATCTCGAATAACTGGGGTACTGCTGTTAACGTCCAAGAAATGGTTTATGGTAACTCTGGTAATAATTCTGGCACAGGTGTTGCTTTTACAAGAAACCCTTCTACTGGTGAGAATGAACTTTTTGGTGAGTACCTAATTAATGCTCAAGGTGAAGATGTAGTTGCAGGAACAAGAACACCTGCACATATTTCAACTTTGAAAGACAAAATGCCAGAAGTTTTTAATGATTTTGTAAAAATTGCTAAAAACTTAGAAAAAGTATACAAAGATATGCAAGATATGGAGTTTACTATCGAAGATGGTAAGCTTTTCATGCTACAAACAAGAAATGGTAAAAGAACTGCAAAAGCAGCTTTAAAAATCGCTGTTGATATGGCTAAAGAAGGTCTAATCACAAACCAAGAAGCTGTGATGATGGTTGAGCCTCATTTATTAGAACAATTACTACATCCTAAATTTGATGAGAAAGCTCTTGCTTCTAAGCGCCCTCTTGGTTCTGCATTAGGTGCTTCACCAGGTGCTGCAAGTGGTAGAATATATTTTGATGTTGAATCATTGCTAGCTGCAAAAGCTCGTGGTGAAGAAAAAACTATCCTAGTAAGAATCGAAACATCCCCTGAAGACATAGCAGGTATGAATGCTTGTCATGGTATCTTAACTCTACGTGGTGGTATGACATCTCACGCTGCTGTAGTAGCTCGTGGTATGGGTAAATGTTGTGTATCTGGACTAGAGACAGCAAGAATCGACGAAGATAAGAAAACTATTACATTCGAGAGAGGTCAAGTATTCTCTGAGGGTGATTATTTATCACTTGATGGGACAAAAGGTACTGTATATAGAGGTATTATAAAAACTGTTGATCCTGAGGTTACTCAAGACTTTGAAGAGTTTATGAAATTCGTTGATAGCGTACGTAAACTTCGTGTTAGATGTAATGCTGATACTTATAAAGATGCCTCTATCGCAAGAGCATTTGGAGCTGAAGGTATTGGCTTATGCCGTACAGAGCATATGTTCTTTGAAGAAGATCGTATCTCTTATGTTAGACAAATGATCCTTGCTAAAGATAAAAAAGAAAGACAAAGAGCTTTAGATAAGCTACTTCCAGTACAGCAACAAGATTTTGAAGAGCTTTTTGAAGCTATGGATAATTTAGCTGTAACTATAAGATTTATAGATCCTCCTTTACATGAGTTCTTACCTCACGAAGCGGATGAGATTGATGATTTAGCACGTGAGTTCAATATTAGTTATAGTGAGTTGGAAGCTCGTATAGAAGCTCTAAGTGAGATGAACCCTATGATGGGTCATAGAGGTTGTAGACTTGCTGTAACATATCCAGAAATCATCGAAATGCAAACTAAAGCTATCATCTATGCAGCAATATCAAGTAAGCGTATGGGAATTGAAGTTAAACCTGAGCTTATGATTCCACTAGTTAGTACATTAGGTGAATTCAAACTGCTAAGTGGTATTGTTAGAGAAGTTGCTGATACAATTCTTAAGCGTGAAAAAATCGATATTGACTATAAAGTTGGTGTAATGTTAGAAACTCCACGTGGCGCTATTGGTGCTGGTATGCTTGCTGAAGCTGGTAGTGAGTTCTTCTCATTTGGTACAAATGACTTAACTCAGATGACTTTCGGTTTCAGTAGAGACGATGCTAACAAGTTTATTAAAGACTATCTTGAGAAAGGTATTTTAAGCTTCGATCCATTTGCTAGACTAGATCCTAAAGGGGTTGGTAAGCTAATGGAAATCGCTAAAGAAGGTGTCAAAGCTGTTAACCCTAATGCTAAAATGGGTATATGTGGTGAGCATGGTGGTGAACCATATTCTGTTGGTTTCTGTCATGACTTGGATCTTGATTATGTATCTTGTTCTCCTTTTAGAGTTCCTATAGCAAGACTATCAGCTGCTCAAGCAAAAATTTATGCTGACCGTAGATAATTAACTATCTTTTAAATTCTTCCCTTTCAAAAAATTTCACTACTAAAGCTAAATCAAGGTTTACTCTAAAATATTATATGGCTACAATAACTATATTGAGTTTTATATAGCGATATTTTAAATGAAATATCCTTTAATCAAAAGCTAAGGGAAAATGCATAAAAAAGTAGATTCATGTATGCAGATACGAAGACAAAAAGGGAATAATTTCTCTACTGTCGAAGCATTCGGCAGTGGCAGTTTAGTCACTGCTATGTTTTCTCAAAAAATCAAATCTCAAAGTAATTCTTCTCAAGCACTCCTCTCCCTCAGCACAAAACTCCTCTGTCTATAATTTTAGACATTGTTGCATAAAAATATATTTTAAATAATTACAAAATATCGAGGGTCAATATGATAGATAAAATTTGGAAAAATGGCGAGATAATCTCCTATGAAGAAGCAAAAGTTGGTATAAACACTCATTCTTTACACTACGGGTCATCTGTATTTGAAGGCATACGAGCTTATGATACTCCTAATGGTGTAGGTGTCTTAAAGCTAAAAGAACATATGCAAAGATTCATGTACTCAATGAATGTCCTAGGTATGACATGCAAATATACTCTTGATGAGCTATGTCAAGCTGTATTAGATACTGTCAAAGCTAGCGGCAAAAAATCTTGCTATATAAGACCTTTAGCATATTTTGCTGAGGGCGGTGTTAGTGTTTTACCTGCGAAAGACCATCCTGTTGATATCACCATCTATTGTATTGATATGGGTAAATATATGGCGGCTGATAAAGTAGATATCAAAGTTAGTAAATATATTAGAATTCATCCACGCTCTACTGTCTGTGATGCGAAAATTGGTGGTCATTATGTCAACAGTATATTAGCTTCTAGAGAAACTCTTGGTACACATTATCATGAATCTCTACTTCTAGATGCTGATGGCAATGTAGCTGAAGGTGCTGCAATGAATGTCTTTTTTATAAAAGATAATGAAGTTATAACAACCCCATTAGGAACCATACTAGATGGGATAACTCGTAAGCTTATAATCCAAATTGCTAAAGATTTAGGCTATAAAGTTACAGAACGCTTGTTTAAAGTTGATGAGCTAATAAATGCAGATGAGGTGTTTTTCTGTGGAACTGCTGCTGAAATCACTCCTGTGGCAAGTATTGATGATAATAAATTAAGACGCTCAGATTACACTATAACTAATCAAATAAAAGAAGTCTTCGAAAAACTTAAACAAGGCGAAGCTTATAAAGATGCTTTAACTTATGTATAGGAGCCTGTGAAATGGATAAAAAGAAAATTTATATTTTTGATACAACTCTTAGAGATGGACAACAGTCTCCTGGAGCTGGGATGTCTTTTGAAGATAATATTGCGTATGCAGATCTTGCAGATAAGCTAAATATCGATGTCCTAGAAGCAGGCTTCCCTTCAGCAAGTAATACAGATTTTGAAATAGTAAATACTATCTCAAAAAGAATGGCTGAGAAAAACTCTAATATGATTATTGCTGGACTATGTCAGTTAAGAAAAAATCAAGTAGAAATAACTATGGATGCATTACGTCCATCATTGGCAATAGGTAAAGCTAGAGTACATATGTATTTGCCTGTAGATCCAAATCTAGCTCAAGCTAGTCTTGGTAGCAAAAATGATAACGAACAGAATATCAAAAATGTTTATGAGTTAATTAAACTAGCTAGTGATCAAGGCTTTGAAGTAGAGTTTAGTGCAGAAGGATATTCAAGACTAGGAGATACTTTTGACTATGTTACAGATGTTTTTAGAGCTGCGGTATCTGCTGGTGTTACAGTTATCAACTGTCCTGACACTATTGGTGGTGCTTGTGAGCGTGAAAATGATAACTACTTTGTCAAAAATATGACTAAACATGCAGAAATCATCAAAAAAGAATTTCCTGATAAAAATATAATCTGGTCAGCACATTGTCATAATGATTTGGGATTAGCCTTAGAGAACTCCATGAACGCTGTATTTGATGGTCCTGCAACACAAGTAGAGGGCTGTATCAATGGTGTTGGTGAAAGAGCTGGTAACGCATCATTAGAACAATGTGTGATGTTTATAAACCTTTTTGGTAAACAAAAAGATTGTCATTATTATAATGATATTAATATTGCTAATTTTAAAACTATTTCAGATTTTATTGGCAAGAGAATGTTATCTAGACAACCTCACCACCCTATCACAGGTCTAAACTCAGCAAGACATACTTCAGGTGGCCATACAAATGCTATATTGAATAATCCTTTAGCATACCAGCCATTTCACCCAGAATCTGTCGGTAATGAAATTAGCTTTATTTTTGGTCCATTATCAGGTGGTAATCATGCTAAGAAGATTATCGAAGAAAATGGTTATATTTGTGATGATAAAGAAAAAGCAGCTATAGCTCAGCAAATAAAAGATATTTATCATGAGCGTAGAAAAGGTATCACAGATGAAGAGCTAATACAGGCTTATAAACAGATTAAATCTCCGATTCATGTATCAGCTATAGATTATGGCAAATCTAATGGTGAAACCTATGTTGAGCTTAAAGGAAGATTCTTTGGTAATACAGACTATAGAATTACAGATCGTGGCGAAAATTCGGCTCTTTCAGCATTACTAAAAGGCATTCAAGAATATATCCCAGAAATAAATATTTCAGATTACTTCTCTAGATCATTAAAAGATGCTGGAATTAATTCTAAATCTGAAACAACTATTATAATCAAAACTGGTGAAAATAGTCCGGTCGTTGAAGGGATTGCTGTAGATCAAGATATTGAGATATCTTCACTTAAAGCTTTAATTACTGCTACTAATAAACTATATATAGAAACAAATTATAGGAAATAAAATGGCAAAAAATATTATTGATAAAATCTGGGATGCTCATGTTGTAAAACAAATACCTAATTTTCCAGATATTTTATATATAGATAGAATGCTAATGCATGAAGTAACTTCTGCACAAGCTTTCGATAGAATTAGAGAACTAAATATTCCAATAAATAATCCAAAATCAATCATTGCAACTGTTGATCATAGTATCTCGACATCACCTATCAATCGTCTAGAAATGAAAGATAAAGTTGCTCAAGCTCAAGTAGAAAAACTGCGTAGTAATGTTAAAGAATTTGGTATTGATTTTTATGACTTTGAAAGCCAACATCAAGGGATTGTCCATGTCATAGGTCCAGAGCTTGGCTTCACATTGCCTGCTTCGACTCTTGTCTGTGGTGACTCTCATACTTCAACTCATGGTGCATTTGGAGCTTTAGCGTTTGGTGTTGGAACATCTGAAGTTGGACATGTACTTGCTACTAACTGTATTTTGCAATATAGACCAAAGACAATGAAAGTAGAGTTTGTCGGTAAACCCTCAAAGTCAGCTACGGCTAAAGATATTATCATGAAGCTAATAGCTAATATTGGTATTGGTGGTGCTGGTGGTTATGTCATCGAGTATGTTGGCCAAGCGATCAAAGATATGACTATGGAAGAGCGTATGACGCTATGTAATATGTCGATAGAATGTGGTGCAAGAGCTGGTTTGGTTTCTCCTGATGAGAAAACTTTTAGTTATCTAAAAGGTAAAAAATATGCTCCTAAAGGTAATGATTTTGACAAATCTGTAGAATATTGGAATAGCTTCATCAGTGATGAAAATGCTCACTATGACAAAACTATCAAAGTTGACATTGAAGGACTTGAGCCAATGGTTACATGGGGAATAAACCCTCAACATGCTATCAGTATCTCAGCTAAGATTCCAAGCTTAAAAGATATACCTACTCATCAACACAAGCTAGCTCAACAAGCTTATGATTATACTAAATTTAATGCCGATGAAGATATCCTAGGTAAGGAGATTCAATGGGCATTTGTTGGTAGCTGTACTAACGGTCGTATAGAAGATATGCGCGCTGTGGCTAATGTTTTAAAAGGCAGAAAAATCGCTAAAAATGTAACTATGTATATAGTTCCTGGGTCAGAGCAAGTACGAAATATTGCCATAGCTGAGGGATTAGATAAGATCTTTGCTGATGCTGGTGCTGAATTTAGAATGCCTGGTTGCTCAATGTGCTTAGCAATGAATGATGATAAAGTTCCTGAAGGGCAAAGATGTATTAGTACTTCAAATAGAAACTTCATCGGTCGTCAAGGTAAGGGAAGTATAACCCATCTTGCTTCACCACAAACAGTTGCTGCTAGTGCTGTTATGGGTAAGATTTGTAGTGTTGATAAATTAGATAAGGAACTATAAGAATGCAAGCTTTTAAAAAACTAACATCTAGCGCAATTCCTTTATGGCTAAGTGATATTGATACAGATATGATTATTCCTGCTAACTTTCTAACTCAAACGACAAAAGACGGTTATGGTAAAAGTTTATTCCATAACTTAAAGGAAAAAGATAGTAGCTTTGTTTTTAATAACCCTGACTACTCTAATTCTGAAATATTGATTGCTGGAGATAATTTTGGCTGCGGTTCATCAAGAGAGCATGCTGTTTGGGCATTAACTCAAGCGGGTATCAAAGTTATAATTGCGCCATCATTTTCTGACATATTCTTCAATAATGCTGCTAAAAATGGCTTATTGTTAATCTCATTAGACAAAGATACTGTAAAAGAATTATGTGATAAGGCAGAAGATCCAAAATTTAGTATGACTGTTGATCTACAAGAGCAAACGGTGAATGTTGATGGCAGTATTTATAGTTTTGATTACGATCCTTTCCGTAAAGATTGCCTAATTAGAGGACTTGATGACATGACTTATCTTATTGAGCATCTAGATATAATCAAACAATTTGAACAATCACAAAGAGGCTAAAATGGAAAAAAATATTGCTATATTAGCAGGTGATGGAATCGGACCTGAAGTAATGGAATCAGCAATCAAAGTTCTTGATTCTATTGCTAAAAAATATAATCATAAATTTAACTATATAGAAGCTCTTGTTGGCGGTGCAGCTTATGATAGATATAAGAGTCACTGTCCAGAAGAAACATTAGAGATATGTAAAAACTCTGATGCAATACTTTTTGGCTCTGTTGGTGGGCCTGTTGAAGCTCAAAATGAAGAAAAATGGCAAGGCTGTGAAGCTAATAGTATTCTAGCTCTTAGAAAACACTTTGGTTTTAATATAAACATCCGTCCTAGCCAGATTTTTCCAGCACTCAAAGAAGCTTGTCCACTAAAAGATAGTCGTATTGCAAATGGTGCAGATATTGAAATCTTTAGAGAGCTATCTAGAGATATCTACTTCGGTGAGCATAGAACTTTTACAGATGAACATGGTGTAAGATGTGCAACTGATATTGCTGAGTATGATGAACATACGATTAGAAATATTGTCGTGCAAGCATTTGAAAGAGCTACTCAACGTTCAAATAGACTTACATCTGTAGATAAGGCTAATGTCTTAGATACATCTCGACTATGGAGAAACATTGTCAATGAGGTGGCTAAAGATTATCCAAGTGTAAAAGTTAATCATATGTATGTTGATAATTGTGCGATGCAAATGGTACTTAATCCTAGTCAATTTGATGTAATGGTTACTGGCAATCTTTTCGGTGATATTATTTCTGATTTAGCATCTGTATTACCTGGTTCTATTGGCTTAGTACCATCTATAAGTTTAAATAAAGATGGTTTTGGATTATATGAGCCTTCTGGTGGTTCTGCTTATGACATCAAAGGTCAGGGCAAAGCTAATCCAATTGCGCAGATATTATCTGCATCATTAATGCTTTCTTATTCATTTGGCTTAGTAACAGAAGCTGAAGCTATTGCAAGTGCTATCAATAAGACTCTTGAGGATGGCTTTAGAACTTCAGATATATACACTCAAGGAACTAATTTAGCTTCTACAATAGAGTTTACCGATGAGATTATAAATAGACTATAAAACTATTATTATTTTATCCTAAAGAAATGTTATTCTTCTTGGCTATACTAGTAGCTAGTCTAGCTACCAAAGCATATACGATACCTAAAATGATAGTTATTACACCTAGCCATAAAAAGTAATTTTGATAGATATTTAAACTCATAATAGGATCAATCTTACCTTCTGGCATAGCTACAAGCTGACCTAGTTTACCAGATAATGCGCCGCCAAAAGCTAATGCAAGCATAAAAAAGCCCATGCCTAGCGTAACTATCTCTTTTCTAAAATAAATCGCTATCAAAGAAAAACCTAAAGCAGCAACCAACAATTCTGCTAATGCTCCAAAGAAGAAATAGATAATCATCCAATTACCATCAATAAAGCCATTTTTCTGCGTTAGCATAATCACTAAGTATAATGTTAATGGAGCTATCCCAGCTATCACTGTACCTATGGAATATTTATAAGGGATTGATAAATGACTCACACTCTTCTTATACAGTATTGCCAAAATAGGACTTAGAACCACTAACCAAAAAGAGTCTAGTGCTGCATAAGTTGCTGGAGAAACATTAAACCCAATCAAATTAAGATTTACATTATGGTCAGCAAACAAAACTAGTGTAGAAAACATCTGGTTATAAATAATAAAATAGATAACTGCTTCGATTACTAAAATTACACCTATTATCTGTAGTATTTTTTCTTTTTTACTCGAAGTATTTTTTGCATCATTCAGCATGTACAAAAAAGTTAATAAACAGACAACTATTATCAAATACAGAGATATATCTGTCATCTGAAATAAGGCATAACAAATAGCTATTTGTAATAAACATACCAATGAGACTAGAGCTTTAGTTTTATTGGTTATTTTTTTATTCTCTGGTTCAATATTTTTTAATAATCTTGCACGCCAAGCATAATTTGATAATGCTAAAATCATACCAATAACACAAATTATAAAAGCATATGAATAACTAGTATATTTTGCAATAATAGGAGTAAATGCTATTGCTAAAAAACTCCCTATATTTACACCCATATAATAAAGTGTAAATGCTGAATGTGACTGTGAAGGATTGTCATTAAAAATCTTTGAAATTAACGCTGTTGGAGCAGGCTTAAATAAACCATTACCAACAATAATTAATGATAACGCCCAGCTAATATGCTTAAGATCATTAGACATTGCTAATACAACATAACCTAATAACAGTAGAATTGCACCAGTAACTAAAGCATTTTTTATGCCGATAACTTTATCAGATATATATCCACCTATGGTTGGCGTAATATAAATTAATGAAGCAAATATCCCAAAAATTAGATACCCTTGTGACTCACTAATATGACTAGCTGTTATAAAAAGCATAAATAAAGCTTGGAAGCTATAAAAAGCATATCTCTCCCATAACTCTATAAACCACAATACCGAAAACTGCCTTACCTTTATATCTTTTATCAAAATCAATTCTCTTTACTAAATTTATAACAATATAATCTATAACACATTGTGCAAAATAGTAAGCCTAATTTTGTTTTAATAATTATAAATTGACTATGGATACTTAGTCACTTAAACTTTTCTTATATACTTCTTTATTGTTTTGAAAATGCTTATAACAAAACTCGATGAAAATTCTTTTAGCCTAAATGTCAAAACTAACTGTGTAATATCTTTTGACTATAATACCAATCAGCATGGGCAATTTAAGCTCTATCACAATGATACAGTTGTAGAATGTCATCCAATCCAAACAACCACATTAAAAACTAAGTATTATCATATTGAGTGGTTACTAGAAGCTAATAAGGAATATATCCTAAAAATTGTTTGTGATACTCAAAATATAAGTATAGAGAACGGTTGGCTGTATGATGATTCTTTGCTTGAGCAGGGAGGTATCTGCTTTAGTCTAAAACACGGTAAATGGCAATCATGTCATTCTCATGATAATTCAAATATAAGAAATACTGAGCGTCTACAATATCACTTCACTGCAAAAGAAGCTTGGTTAAATGATCCAAATGGCTTAGTTTACTTCAAGGGTAAATATCATATGTTTTATCAACATTATCCTTATGGTAAGCATACACCAATGCTACACTGGGGACATGCAGTATCTGAAGATATGGTACATTGGCAACATCTACCTATTGCTATTTACCCACAAAACGATCTTGATGATAGATATATTGGTGGTGCTTTCTCAGGAAGTGCTACAGTTATCAACAATGAGCTTTTTCTGACTTATACAGAGCACTTTGAAGATTTAGACAATACTCCAAATATCTTTATAGAAAAACAAAATCTCATCAAAAGCAAAGATGCTATTCACTTCTCAAAACCCACAACAGTAATAAATCATAAGCCAGATTTTTGTTCTTATGATTTTAGAGATACTAAAGTATGGTTCGATGAAAAATTTGACTGTTACTACCTAGTTATTGGCACCTATGCAAATGGATATCCAAGCGTTGTACTGTATAGATCTGATGATGCTGAGAGCTGGGTTTATCATAGTATCTTATTTCAAGAGAAAACTCTCTCAGGTAGAACATTAGAGTGCCCAGATCTATTTTACCTTGATGGTAAATATGTTCTTATTTTGTCAATATTTGAAACTAAAGATAAAAAGGATTTTAACTATCAATCGTATTACTATATTGGTGATTTTGATGGTAAACATTTCATACCTAAGACTCCTCTTAGATATATAGACTCAGCGAAGGAATTTTATGCTCCACAAACTTTCGAAGCTAATGGTAATAGGTATGCCATAGGCTGGATGAACTGTTGGGAAGATTTTAAAAATCGCGCAAAAGAAGATTCTGCTGGTGCTATGAGCTTAATGAGACAGCTTAGAATAAACAAAGATAAACTTTTATCTTATCCTGTAGATAATTATAAAAATCTTAGAAATAAAACTATAGAAATCAGAAACCTCGATCAAGATATTACTCTGCTTTCAAATCTAATAGAACTAAATTTAGATTTTAGCTCTAAAGAGCAATGGCAACTAAATCTTCTAAAAACCAATCAAAATCATGTCTTTAATATTAGCTATCAAAATAATCAATTAACAGTAAAAAATAACTTCTCGGAGGTTATAACAGAGGCTTCTATAGTAGACATATCATCTCAAAATGTAAGTGTAGATATTTTCTTAGATACAACTAGTATAGAGCTTTTTGTTAATAAAGGTGAAGAGTCTATTACGATGCGATTTGACCCTTCTAATATAATAGAAAATACATTACAGATAAGTGTAGCTAATAAAAATGATATAACTGCCAAGCTACATGAGCTTAGTTCAATATGGGAATAAAAAAACAGAGAGTATAGTAATGGCATCAATTAATACAAGTAATCAATTATCAACTTTTATAGTCCCAGAAAACTTAAAAATAAAAGCCGTAAGTATTTGTTTCATAGCCGCTTTTATTACAGGTGGTTTTGGAGCTATATTAGGACTAGTATCACCCCAGATTTCTAGTCATTATCATGTAAATGTATCACATATTGTCTATATTGATGTGTTGAATATATTAGGTCTCTTGATAGGTAACGCCTTAAGCTCAAAAACAATGAGCTCTTTAGGTTGCAGAAATACCTTATTAATTGCCTTGATAATAGGCCTTATCGCTCAATTTACCATAGCAGCAGGATTTCCTTTGTATATCTATGCTTTGTGCGCTCTTTTAAATGGTACTTGTGTAGGCTTTTTAGTTCCTGCTGTTAGTCAGACTATTCATGCAGCATACGCTAAAAGTGGCAAAAGTGAATCACGCCTAAATGTTCTAAATTTCTTCTTTGGCGCAGGATCTGCATTTGTACCTTTTATTGGTGGTCATATAGTTCAACACTTCTCATGGCGTGCAGTATTTATAGGCATGGGATGCTTATACTTAGTGTTATTAGTAATTATATTTTTGACTAAATTTGAAGATAAAAGTTCTATCAAAATTGATAACATAGATAACAAGCTCGAATCATCTAAACCAAAACTTCTAAATCTTAGTGTAGTGCTGATTGCATTAGCGATAATGATTTATGTATATATCGAATATATTGTTTCATATTGGTTCTCACCATATTTACAAGAAGCTAAGCATCTAAAAGTCACCGATGTCGGTCTTATTATCGGCTTATTTTGGGGTATTATTGCCATTTCAAGATTGATTGTAGGACTATTCGTACTTACAAGAATTAAGCCTGCTGTTTATATTATGATAAGTTCATTTATTACTTTGATAGGATTTATAATATTCTTGATTGCTGAGAGTCTTTATGGATTTATATTAGGCGGTGTAGTGTTAGGATTTGGATGTGCGGCGATGTTCCCTACACTTCTAGGCTATGGTATAAATAATGCTAATTACTCAAGTCCTAAAGTGTCTTCTTTCTTGATAATGTCTGGCTCAATCGGCGCTTCAATCTGCTTGTTTATTTCTGGATTCTTGGGTCAACATATAGACAAACAGGTTCCCATTATAATTGGACCAGTTTTATGTGTAATTATTATAGTTATAATTTTTATGGCATATATAAGAAAGCCTACTTCTCAACAATATAGAACGTAAAAGGTTTCTCTTGAGGTTTTATTTTATCTGTTAATTGTACATTTTGGCACGTCTTATATATCAGAGTATAGCCTAGTGTTTTAATATCATTATCTACATAACCATATTCACCACCACAGCCAGGGAAAACCATAACCATAGAGCCTTTAGAGCTTAACTTGTACCACTCTCTTACAAAGTTAGGGTGTTTACTCATAAATGCTGTCAGATAAAGTCCATAATCCCAGCTTCCTGATGCATACTCTGGGTAAGCTAAGTGATTATCTTTAATTAAATTATCGGCTACTACGGCAATACTATTGCCAATATTGTTATGCTCTATCTTATTATTTGTGAAGGTACTAATATTAAATGCAATAAAATAAATTAAATTCACAACTAAACCAAATACCACTATCTTGTATAGAGAAATATTAGTAGTTTTTAGTCTAAAAAAAATATATATAGCTGGAATAAATAATGCTGTAGCACTCACCAACCACTCTGTTGGTAATGCTCCATTAAACATCTCTAATAAACAAAAGATTATATATGGCGTTACTCCTATATAAACTATAGCTTTTTGGTTATTGGATAATTTAGAGTAGACTCTTATTATATTTTTTCTAAAAGCTAAATATACAAGAATAACTATAGCAACAGCAAAATTAAGTAGCTGAAATATACTATCAAATAAGCCATTAAATATATTAAAAAGCATGCTAGAATTAGGCTCAGCAACTCTAGCTGCCGCATAATGTATAGTGATAAAGTTAAGCTCATACAAAGAAACCATACCTGGTATTAGTAATACAAAACCAAATACAGCTGATAACAAAATATTCTTAGTGTAACAAGCTTTATAATTAAATATTAAATACGCCAGCATTGCTACTGCTACTATAGCTATTTGAAACTTAGCATACACTGCTAAAGCAACTATTAAAGCAGTTAAAAGCCAATAGATAGTTCTATTAGAATCTATAGCTTTTATAAAAAAATAAGCACTTGCTGTCCAAAATGGTAGCAGTATTATATTTTGATTATATTGAAGAAAAAATTCTCCCATATAAAAAAAGCTTAATAATGATAGTAAGGTAACAAAGATAGCTTCTTTATGCTCAAAATATAGCCTCATTATCTTGTATACATAGAGCCATGTAACAACTATACAGATAGATGTTGCTAATAGATTCGCTAATAATGGTGAAAAAAGTAATACAAATGGTCTAAGGAATAGTGCACCTAACCCTGGATGCTTATCATACATTAAACTTGGATGCATGCCCCACATAATATTTTCTGCAGTATCAGGAGAAATACTATAAGGCGAGTGAATCAAGAGAGTTAGCCCATCCCATATCAAAAGATACAAAATGACAAAAAGAACCAAGGGAAATATTTTTTTCATTTAGAGATTTTATTTAACAAATATTTTTGTAAGAGTATACAGATGTTTTTGATACAATTTAAGGATTGATTTAACAAAAATAATATATTGATATGCTTAGTATCATACAAAGAGTAAACTGCGCAAATGTAGTAGTTGATGGTCAAAAAGTTGCTGATATAAATAAAGGTATCTTAGCACTAGTGTGTGTTGAGAAAGAAGACACTCACCAAAACTTCGAAAAAATGACTGATAAAATCATCAAGTATCGTATATTTGAAGATGAGGCAGGCAAGATGAACTTATCTCTAGCAGATATTGATGGAGAGATAATTCTTGTACCACAATTTACACTTGCTGCTGATACAAAGAAAGGTAATAGGCCAAGCTTTAGTAGTGGTTGTCCTCCTGAAATAGCAAAAGAAAAATTCAAAGAGTTTGTAGATATATTCAAGAATAAATATGATAAAGTCCAAACAGGAATATTTGGTGCTGATATGAAAGTGTCTTTGACAAATGATGGTCCTGTAACTTTTACTTTTAAGGTATAAATATGCAAAAAAGAATTTGTATAATTGGTGGTAGTGGTGAAATGGGTCAGATGACTCAAAATATCTTTAGCAAATTCCTACCTGAATATGCACTAACTATTTTTGATGAAAGTGATTGGCAAACCCCCGAGCAAAAACTTGCTAATCAAGACATTATTATATTATCTGTACCAATATATTTGACTGATGAAATTATCAAAAAAACAATACCCTATCTTTCTGAAGGTACTATATTAGCTGACTATACTAGTATCAAAAAAGAACCTTTAGATAGTATGTTAGCTAATTATGATGGCCCTGTGGTGGGGCTACATCCCATATTTGGTCCAACTATTAGCTCTCCCGACAATCAAGTAATTGTAGTCTGTGATGGTAAACAGCAAGATAAGTATCAATACTTTATCGATGATCTAGCAAGAATTGGCTTTAGTATCGAGAAAATGACTGCCAAAGAGCATGATGAAGCTATGACTTTTATCCAAGGTATTGAGCATTTTAGTGTCTACTGTCTAGGTCTATTTCTTAAGCACAAAAATGTTGATATTCAAAAAATGCTTAAGCTAGCAAGCCCTGTATATAAAATGGAACTCAATATTGTTGGTAGACTTTTTAGCCAAGGTCCAGGCTTATATGCTGATATTATTATGTCAGATAAGCAAAGACAGCAAACTATCGCCCAATTTGCTGAATTTGTAAACTCTAATGCTGAAAAAGTATCTGATGGTGATAAACAAACATTTATCGAGAACTTCAAAGCAGTTAAAGAATGGATGGGAGATTTTGCCCCGCAATCATATAAAAATACAGATAAGCTACTGCTTAAAAAGAAAGGTTATGAATAAGTATTCAGAGCACTATATATAATAGGTATCTGCCAAATTAGTAACCCTAAGATCAATACTCCTCTCATAGCATTTTTTCTAGTTAAATTCTTAGATGCCAAAAACTCCCAAGTATGGATAACTGCCGATAGAGTAAAAAAGGTTAAGCAACATAATAGTACAGTAGCATCAGCATAGATTCCCCATTGCATATACCAAACAAAACTAGCAACTAAAGCTACAGATAAATTATTAACACCAGATTGTAGTTGGTAAGGTCGATTTGTTTGCCTACCTAAAGATTTCGCTGATTGTTTACTAAAAAATATCCCCTCTAATCCAGAGAGTCCTGATAGTGATATAACAATAATCAATGTATTATAGTGCAGTAGCTCTATAGAGTTTTGGTTAAATAAAAAGGAGACCACAAAGCCACCAACAACTATTATACCAATCCTTGTAAACTCTATAATTTTTGAAAAAAAAATTAAAAGCCAAACTTCCTGACAATCTCTTTTACTAGCTTTTTACCTCTAATAGGATTAAACATTATAGAGCTTAGAGATAAGTGATCTGCCCCTGCCTCGATATATTTCTTAGCATCATCTAGCGTGTAAATACCACCACCTCCAATAATAGTGATACTATCACCGAACTCTTCTCTAGCTTTTTTGATAGCAGGCAAACTGTATTCATGTAAGGGATAACCTGAGATACCGCCCTTATCTGTAGGGATAGTATTACATAGATGAAAAGTTGTAATCCCTACGGCAAGATATTCTCTAATCTTAGCATTATGATTTACAGTTGGTGGCATTTTGATACTGATATTTCTACCAACAAATATCTGAGCTAGCTCAGCAGGAAAATCAACAATACTAGCATTAGGACAACCTATATTTATCTCAATATTTTTATGATTGGCAAACTTTGGTAACTTTAAAGTCTCTGCAAAACTATGCCAGTCTGACATCTCTAATGCCGCCAAAGATATAATATCTTGCGACCTTTTCGGTGGCTTTGCATTTGCCAACCCTGGATTACGCAAACCAATCTTATTACGCCAAGCATTTTTATCTATTTTACGGATAGTTTTAAGAGCTTGTTTGATAAGTCCCCAGCGTCTATTAACTGTAAAAGAACCATAAACATTCGATGTTTCGGTAAATTTAAGATATTTGCCAAACGGTGGCGAGATTATTATTCTTTTAAGATCTTGATTTTGCATCTTAACACTCAAACTCTTTTAGCTTCTCAACAATATCATCAGCACGAAGTAGGGGTCTACCTACGATAATGTAGTCAACGCCTAGCTCTTTAGCTTTTTTAGGTGTCAAAGCATTAAAGTGATCATCACTTAAGTCACTCTCAAGTCTCACACCTGGTACATATAACTTGATTTTATCCCCAAATTTTGCTCTAACATCTGCAACTAAATGTGGATGACATATAAAGTTTTCCACACCTAAATCCACACATCTCTGAAATTTTGCTAGACTATCTGCCTTATCAAAATTAGCATCACTACTAAGAGTAATCACAGCTAATGGTATTGCTTGAGTATCTGCTGCAAGTGCTGCTTTGACCATTTCATCACTAGCAGTACCGTGAAATGTGAAGTATTTAAAATTTGGGATAGCTTTTGAGTAGTTTTCTATTGCAGTTTTAACTGTATTTGGGATATCGTGTAACTTAAAATCCAAAAAAATATCTTTATCGCCAACTAATTGATGAATTTCTTCAAAGGATAGCGTTGAACACAGGATATGACCAATTTTAACACAGTCAACATACTTTGAAACAATGGCTGTTTTCTCTAAATCAGACTTAGAGATACCATCTGCTGAGAACATTATTTTCATTAAGTTTCTCAAATGATTAATCGATGTTGAAACTATATATTAGTTTAATTTATGGTGATAGTAAACTATATTTTGAGCTTCTCATTTTTATCTATGTCAAATTATGATAAATCTATCTAAAAGCCTCAGATTAATTTAGTTTTTTCTACTTTTTAATTTATATTTTTCAAAATTTTTAACTCTATATACTAACTTACTTTTCATAAAATCCTTAAAATTATGTATTATTAGACTATATAGATAATTATTTTTATCTATATATCTCATTACAGAAGCATAAAAGGTAGGTTTATTATGGCTTTAAAAGTAGTTATTTCTCATAGAACTCAATACAAATATGATAAGAAAATTTCATTATCTCCTCATATTATAAGGTTAAGACCTGCTCCACATAGCAGAACACCAATAGAATCTTACTCTCTCAAGATTAAGCCAAAGAATCATTTTATTAATTGGCAACAAGATCCGTTTGGAAACTATTTAGCTAGATTAGTCTTTCCCGAACGAACTGATGAGTTTTGTATTGATGTTGAAATTATCGCTGACATGATTACTATCAACCCATTTGACTTCTTTGTTGAAGAGGGAGCAAAAGACTATCCTTTCCAATACAAAAAAGATTTGAAAAAAGAATTAGCACCATATCTAGAGTTAGAAGATGACTCAAAAGAGTTAAGAGACTTTGTCGCTTCTATAGACAAATCTAAAAAACCTATAATAGACTTCTTAGTAGAGATAAATCAGAAAATATATAACACTCTTAACTATACTATCCGACTTGAACCAGGTGTTCAGACTCCTAAAGAAACTCTTGATAAAAAACTTGGTAGCTGTAGAGACTTCTCTTGGTTATTTGTACAAGTTTTAAGACATCTTGGTCTTGCAGCAAGATTTGTATCTGGCTATTTAGTACAACTAAAAGCTGATGTTGAATCATTAGATGGACCTAATGGACCAGAAGAAGACTTTACAGACTTACATGCTTGGACAGAGGTTTATGTACCTGGAGCTGGCTGGATTGGTCTAGATTCTACTAGTGGGCTTTTTGCTGGAGAGGGTCATATTCCACTAGCTTGTACACCTCACTACAATAGTGCTCATGCTATCGAGGGTGCTACTGATGTCTGTGAAACAGAGTTCTTTTATGAGAACAAGGTCACAAGAATATTTGAGTCTCCAAGAGTTACCAAACCATACACAGAAAACCAATGGCAAGATATCTACAATTTGGGCTTCAAAGTTGATAGAGATCTAGTTGAAAATGATGTACGACTAACAATGGGCGGTGAGCCAACTTTCGTATCTATAGATGATATGGAGTCAGCTCAATGGAATACAGAGGCCGATGGTCCACACAAAAGAGAATTAGCTAATAAACTAGCTAGAAAATTATTATCATCTACAACTAATGGTGGATTGTTACATCATGCTCAGGGTAAATGGTATCCAGGAGAGCCTCTTCCAAGATGGCAGACTACTGTTTATTGGCGAAAAGATGGTAATCCAGTATGGAAAAACCCAGAATTATTGGCAGATATGAATAAATCATATCCATACAAAACTGCTGATGCTAAAAAATTCTTATCTACACTATCTTTGGTTTTAGGAGTTAGCGATCAAAATATCGTAGCTGCTTATGAAGATCCTATCTACTACATAATGAAAGAGGCTGAACTTCCGATAGATGTCGATCCGATGAAATATAATCTCAAAGATCCTTTAGAAAGACGTACTATAGCTGAGAAGTTAAGCTTTGGACTAGATGAAGAAGTTGGTTATGTACTGCCTTTAGATTTTGGTAAAACAAAATGGATAAGCTCTAAATGGGAGTTTAGAAGAGGGAACCTATTTTTATTAGCGGGTAATTCTCCACTTGGCTTTAGACTTCCTTTAGACTCATTAATTCTTAAGCCACATGTCGAGATTGAAAAATCTGTCGAAACAGACTTGTTTGCATCATACCCTAACCTTGGGGACTATATAACACCGGTTGAGCAAAGAGCAAAAGAGATTAACTCAAATACGACACCTCATAATACTTATAGTGCATTTGTAAGAACTGCTATTTCTACAGAAATTAGAAATAATAAGCTATGTATATTCTTACCACCGATAAATGATACTGAAGTATTCTTAGATCTAATAGCCTCTATAGAAGCAACTGCCAAAAAATTAAATATAGCAGTTATTATAGAGGGTTATGAGCCACCTCAAGATAATAGAACAGATAGAATAAAAGTAACTCCAGACCCTGGTGTTATAGAAGTAAACATACAGCCAGCACACTCATGGAAAGAGCTAAGTGATAATATACTTGGTTTATATGAAGATGCTAGACAGTGCAGACTTGGCACAGAGAAATTTGCAATTGATGGCAAACATACGGGTACTGGTGGTGGTAACCATGTCACTCTAGGTGCTGCTAAGCCAAGTGATTCACCACTATTAAGAAGACCTAATTTGCTTAGAAGTTTGATAACATTTTGGCAACATCACCCTGGTTTATCATACTTATTTAGTGGTGCGTTTATTGGTCCTACTTCTCAAGCACCAAGAGTTGATGAGGGAAGACTAGAAAATCTATACGAATTAGAAATAGCCTTCTCACAAATACCCGATGATGACTCAAATGTACCATTCTGGTTAGTTGATAGATTGTTTAGACATATGCTGACTGATATTACTGGTAACACACATAGAAGTGAGTTTTGTATCGATAAACTTTACTCACCAGATAGTAGCTCTGGCAGATTAGGTATTTTAGAGCTTAGAGCATTTGATATGCCTCCTCACTCTCAGATGGCACTATTGCAAATGCTATTAGTAAGAGCATTGGTATCTTGTTTTTGGAAAAAACCATATAAACACGACTTAGTACGCTGGGGGACAAGACTACATGATAAGTTCTTATTAGAGCATTATGTAAAAGAAGATATCAGAGAAGTTGTACAATTCCTAAATGATGAAGGCTATGAGTTTAAACTTGAGTGGTTTGATCCATTCTTTGAGTTTAGATTCCCTCTATATGGTATGACTACTATCAATAATATGCACTGCGAGATAAGAGCTGCGATAGAACCATGGCATGTATTAGGTGAAGAATCTAGCTCTCAAGGAACTGCAAGATATGTTGACTCTTCTGTAGAGAGATTACAGCTAAAAATCCAAAACTTTAACGATGAAAGATATGCTGTAACATGTAATGGTGTACAAATCCCATTATCAAAGACAAATGTTGAAGGCGAGTATGTCAGTGGTGTTCGATACAAAGCATGGCAGCCGTGGTCAGCATTACATCCAACTATTGGTGTTGATACTCCATTAACTTTTGATATCGTTGATAAATGGAATAATAGATCTATAGGTGGCTTTAACTACTTTGTTTCTCATCCAGGTGGCAGAAGTTATGAGACATTCCCTGTTAACTCATACGAAGCGGAATCACGTAGAATTAATAGATACTGGGATTTCAATCATTCACAAGGTGATCTTGTTGAAAATGATCCTGTTGTATCAGCTACTGGTAATACTGCTTACAGTAATGAGACTAAGAGAGTTATTGTAGATAAAAAAGGTAGCTCTAAACAGTTTAATTTCCATCAAATGCCTAAGAATAAAGAATATCCATTTACTTTAGACTTAAGACAAAAATGGATAAAAAATAACTAATATCTTAAGATTTTCTCTTTTTAATTCTTTAAATCAACTTATTGAGCTACTTTAATACTTTGCAAACTATTTGCTAATAACTCTATATAGTTTGGATTTTGAGGAATACCTTTAATATTTTGTTTTTTCACAAGCTCACTAAGCTCTTTATTTAAGTCTTTATCTTTATTAATTTCATTAATATTTTGACTTATTGCCGGATAGAGTTGTTCATCAACTTTTTTAATCTTATCTCGATATATAGACAAACAATCTGAGCTTTGTTCCTCAAGCTGTTGCTGAGTTGCATTTTTTGCATAATAATCTTCTATTTGCTTAGATAAATCCATTTGTAATTGAATAAAAATCAGAAACGAGTTAGATTCTAAATGATTCTTTTTTGCTAAAGCTTGAGCATTTTGTAGTACTCTAAGCTCTTGATCTGCATCATATAGAGGACTATTAAGCTTATGCTTACATATTCCGACACCTTGCATCAAAGAAGCTCTTTCGACCAAAAGATTAAGAGTCTTTTCAACCGAAGAATAAGAAGTTCCTACCATAACAGCAAGTAGCGCTATTATTTTGAGTAATTTAGTCATATTTAAACCTTATTTTATTTAAGTTTTGCACGATTATAACAACCTAACCTTACAAAACTTTAACTCTTAGATAACCATATTGTGATTTATAATGATAAGTATAGATATCTTTTACAGCAATTCCTAAGGAGTGTAAGATATGTTAAAAAAATCTTTATCGGTAATATCTGCTTTAGCATTATCATCTTGTAGCATAGTTGGAATCAATAATACTCCTCAAGCTAAATATACAAATATTAAAACAGATGATAATTTTTCTGTTAGAGTTTATGCTCCTCTTACTGAAGCTCAAGTAACTGTTGAAGACTCTGACTATAAATCTGCTGTCAACAAAGGTTTTGGCTTCTTGTTTAGATACATAACTGGTGCAAACATTACTAAACAAGATATACAAATGACTGCTCCTGTCAAAATAGAAAAATCATCACAAAAAATTCAGATGACAGCTCCAGTAATGATAGCTGGAGACGATAAATCATGGACTATAGCTTTTGTATTACCGGCTCAATATACTCTACAAAATGCTCCAAAACCAACTAGTGATAAAATCAAATTGGTTGAGAAACCTGAAACTAAAATGGCGGTAGTTACATTTAGTGGTTTCCTAGACAAAGATTCTATAGATAGCAATACGACTAAACTTAAAACATGGATAAAAGCCAACGATTACGAGATAGTCGGTCAACCTGAGGCAGCTGGGTATAATCCGCCATGGACAATACCATTCTTGCGTACTAATGAAGTTATGATACCGATAAAATAGTCTATTATATTTCAGATATAGTTAGTCCGAAAGAAAATATGTCATTCTACGACTTGATCGTAGAATCCAAGTTTAAAGCTCATAATAAGTGGATCCTATGGTCAAGACATAGGATGACAAAAATGGTTTCAAAAGTCATTCGGATTAGCTATATCCATACAAGACTTCAATAAAGCTTTAACCTTATCTATTCCTAACTTATTCATCAAATCAATATTTCTTTGCGGTATATCATCAGGGTTTGGATAGTTTGCTATTGCTCTCTCAAGAGACTCTTCTCGAATCAAGTGCAACATCGGATAAGGCGAACGGTTTGTATAATTCTCAACATCATTTAAGCCTACCCCTTCAAACTGATAATCAGGATGAAAACTTGCAATCTGATAAACTCCTTCTAATGACATATCAATCAAAAGGTTATCTGTATCATATAGAAAGTCATTGTAGTCGTAGAAGTCTTGTAAAATATACGGATGAATAACTAAAGTTGTCTCAATATTCGTGTCACTCTCTAATAACTCAAGTTCTGCCTGTACTTCTGCTAATAATTGCTCTGTGGTTGTTGCTTGTGAGACAAAATAGCGAACTCTATTTTTAACAACTTCACGCTTAGCAAATGGGCAAAGATTCATTCCTACAACAAATGTTTTGACCCAATTTTGTGTAGCAGTAATTATTTGCTCTTTATCCATGTTGAATGTCAATAATAAGATTTACTTACAACTAGTATACTCTTTTGTCATAATAAGTTTGTATATAAAAATCTCTTCTGCAAGTTACCACGTTTAATTTCTGCTAAAATAAAGTTACACAAATATATAAACTAGCAACTAGAAGCAATATGGAAAAAGTAAACTTCACATCTCATGGGTGTAATATATCAGCGCAACTATATAAGTCTGAAAACTTTGATCAAAATAACAAATATCCTGCGATAATTTTATGTCATGGTTTTGCTGGGTTTAAAGAAGTATTGTTACCGGCATATGCAGAAGCTTTTGCAAAGGCTGGGTATGTTGTACTTAACTTTGACTATAGAGGCTTTGGCGAGAGCGAAGGCGAAAGAGGTCGACTAGTGCCAAAACTACAAATTGAAGATATTCATTCTGCGATTGATTATGTTGCTGGTTTAGATTTTGTTGATTCTAATAAAATTGGACTTTGGGGTACTTCTTATGGTGGTGCTAACGCTATCACAGCAGCTGCACAAAATGATCTTGTCAAATGTCTATCAGTTCAGCTAACTTTTGGAAATGGTGAGAGAGTAATCACAGGCAGCATGTCAGATGAAGAAAAAGAGAAATTCCTTGGCATGATTGACAAAATGTTAGCGAAAAAAGAAAAAACTGGTAAAGAGATGATGGTACCTTTACATAAAGTACTTACAGATGAGCAGTCTAAAGGCTTTTATGAAAGATATAGTAAAGAGTATGATGCTTTTGATATTAAAATTCCGTTTCTTACAGTTAATGAAACTATGTCGCATAAACCAGATAACTATATTGGTGATTTAAAAATCCCTGTACTAATAGTTGCCTCTGATACTGACTCTGTAAACCCTGTTGAAGAGTCACATATATTGTATGAAAAAGCTAATGAGCCAAAAGAGCTAATGGTTCTAGAAGGAATTAGTCACTATGAATGTTATGAAGGTGAGCCTTTAAAGAAAATACTAGCTAAGCAAATTGCTTGGTTTGATGAGTATATAAAATAACTCGTTTTGTCATTCTACGGCTAGATCGTAAAATCTATTTCTTATTTTCAGTTTAAACTCTCAAGTGGATCCTATGGTCAAGCCATAGGATGACTAAATACTACCCCGTCTTGCTACGCAAGCCACCCCTTCAATATTTGAAGGGGAATATGCACATCAGAGATTAGTAATGTCAAAAACAAATGATTAGAGCATAAAGCTATATAAAAAAGAGATGAAACATATAAATTTAACTCTAGATCTCTAAATGTTTCTTGACCTTTCTACAACAGTTAATAAATAAGGAAGGTATATCTCTAAATAAACAACCTCTTTGAAAAATAACTAATTCTAATTTTGATTCTAAATCTTTTAATAACTTTTCCACCTCAGAATAATATTCATAAATTTCCAGATTAGCATTATCAGATCTAATATTTAATTCTCGTTTTCTAGCTAGGAGAATATCATATATCTTTTTAGAGACTTCATTGAAGGGCTCTTTGAGTTCTGGACGCAGAAACATTCTTGTATTATTATACTCTCGCTCAAACTTAATATAGTTCTCATATGCTTTATTTAGTTCTTTCTTATTTACAATATATACATACTCTTTTTGTGTCTCTATTCCACTTTTTTGCAGCTTCTTGATTTCTGAATCATCGAAGTTTAACGCCTTATATAATTCATTTTTATCTTCCTCACCAAGACCTTCAATATACCTATACTCTTTGTAAGTATTGATTGATATTAATATACTACCCCTACAAACTTGTAGATACTCCCATGATTTATTTGCCACATCCAATTCTCTATCTAGCCACTTTTGCTCCCGAAGGTATTTATAATCTGTTCTAATCTTTAAAGAAGTAACAATATAAGTAAAGATAGCTGTTAATATAGCTAATAAAATACTATTCATAGAAAATTATCCTAAAACTCATGATTAAACTCTAAACACTGTCCTCTTTGATCGCTAACAACTTTACCTTTATGATACTTAACTACACCATTTACAATTGTTGTCTGAACTTTTGATTGGAAAGTGATGCCATTAAATGGAGTCCAACCACATTTATAATGACAACACTCATCAGTCACAGTATGTGGATCATTAAGATCTACAAGCACTAAATCAGCATGATACCCTTCACGGATAAAGCCGCGATCTTTTACTTTGTAGACAATTGCCGGAGCATGTGCTGTCTTTTGTACCACTTGCTCTAAAGTTAAGAAACCTTTGTGATAGTGCTCTAAAACTGAAATAAGCGCCTGCTCAACAAGTGGCAAACCTGCTGGAGCTTTAAAGTAAGTGCCTTGTTTCTCTTCCCAAGTATGTGGTGCGTGATCTGTTGCGATTACATCAATAGTATCATTAGCGACACATTCTAACAGTTTTAAACGATCGCTCTCTTCTTTGATTGCTGGATTACACTTAATACGTGAGCCTTTATCAGCATAATCTTTGCGCGAGAAGAATAAATGATGAGCGCAAACTTCTGCTGTGATACGCTTTTCTTCAAGAGGAATAGTATTATCAAAATGTACCATCTCTTCAGCTGTAGTTAGATGTAATACGTGCAATCTTGAGTTATATTTCTTTGCTAAGCCAACTGCAAGATCAGATGATTTAAAACATGCTTCACGTGAACGAATCTCTGGATGTAAGTCAAAAGGTACATTTTCACCATATTTCTCACGAGCTTTGTTTTCATTCTCGGTAATCATTGGCGTATCTTCACAATGAGTTACTATAAGTAATGGACTATCTCTAAAAAAGCCTTCTAAAGTCTCCGGATTATTCACTAGCATATTACCAGTCGATGCACCCATAAAGATTTTGATAGCACAAGCATCATTTGGCTTTAGGCGTTTTAGTTCCTCAACATTATCATTTGTCGCACCTAGATAAAAAGCATAGTTTGCATGTGATCTAGCCGCAGCACGCTCTTTTTTCTCATCTAGTCGTTCAACTACTGTAGTAGCTGGACTTACATTCGGCATCTCCATATAAGATGTGATACCGCCCATTACAGCAGCACGCGATTCTGACTCGATATCGCCTTTGTGCATAAGCCCAGGCTCTCTGAAATGTACCTGATCATCAATCATACCTGGTAGCAGATGAAGCCCTGTTGCATCTATGATTTTATCTGCTGATTTGTCTATATTTGCAGCAACTTGAGCAATCTTGCCATTCTCTACCAAAACATCAGATTTAAATGTTTTGCCTTCATTTACAACTGTAGCATTTTTGATAAGTAAACTTTGATTTGACATTTTTTCCTCCTTTATAATCTATCGAGATTATAAAGAACCATAGTATAAATCGCCATATTTAAAAGTAATATTTATCTAATCGTTCATGTTAATATGTCTATAGATTAATAATTGCTAATTAGAAAATAGCGATCTGATCCATTTGATCATCCCTGCACAGGTTGGAATCTCTCAGATATCTAAGAGGTCCCTTTGTCAAGCATGAGGATGACACTAACTTTATGGGAAATCCTACTATTTACAAGGTTGAAATATGAATAAGTTTGAACTTAATAATAATCAATACTGGCTTGATAGATGGCAAAATAATGATGTCGATTTTTGTCAAGAAGCTCCTAATGAATTTTTGGTTAAACACTTTTGTAGATTCAACATAAACGACTCTTCGGTGTGTTTGGTGCCAATGTGTGGCTGTAGTATAGATATGCTATACTTCCTATCAAAGGGAATTAAAGTAGTCGGTATCGAACTTTCAGAAAAAGCTGTTTTATCATTTTTTAGCCAAAATAATATCAAATATGAAATTATCGAAGAGAGTGACTATAAGTGTTACAAAGGCAATGACATCGAGATATATGTAGCAGATATTTTTAACTTACCTAAAATAGCCAAAAACCTACCCGCTTTTGATATTTGGTATGATAGAGGAGCTTATGTTGCTTTGCCAGAAGATATAAGAACTAAATACTCAAAGATGATGCTAGAAGTATGCTCTGATAATACTCAAATACTACTACTCGTGATGGAACATGACAAAAAATCTCAGACTCCTCCATATAGTGTTACTCAAGCTGAGCTGATAAAGAACTTCTCTCCAAATATTGAGTTTGAACTAATTGATAGTAAGCAAAGAGAAAATATCCCAGACTATCGAAAGGCTGAAGGGATGACTGAGCAATATTACACAGCTTATCTAAGAAAATAATTAAATCTATTTTTTGAATTTATCGTTGATGTTTTGCATATATTTATTTAAAGCATCTAGTGTACAACTATCATCCTCATCCATAATTGGTAATTTGACATATTCACCATCATATCTAAGTTTAACTTTGTAAGTATCGCCATCTTTGAAAAGCTCAAATTGCATATTACTTGCATATCCTGGTGCTTCTTCTAGAGGTACTCCTAATGTTCCCATTACTTCCAAAAGAGTCAAATCATGACCTGAATAATAAGTCATTTTATATTTAGATTTACCATCAGCAGCATTATTTAAATCTTGTATTATTCTATTAGTAAGTTCGCCTCCCATAATATAGGCAACTTTTTGTGATTTGAACTGTTGTGCCAAGCCCCAATCTGTAAGAGCTATTATCTGATCAGCATCTTCTTGAGATAGTCCTTTTGGTAGAGGTTTACCATGTGCCTTAGCAACTATCAAAACATCACCTACAGTGATCACATCATTTAATCCTGATATTTTATTACCTAGTATTTGCTGCCATTTTGCAAAGTTAGGTTCTGCTTCTTTAGTCTTATCTTGCCATATTTTAGAGTTATAGATATATTCTCTCAACACAGCTAGATATTGCTCATAAGGAAATTGTATAAGTTTAGATTCAGCTGACAAAGTCATAATAGGAATTGGTTGAAAGCCTCCATTGATAGCATATTGTCCGTTATCTAAAACTGGACCAGTACCTGCTGGATACAGCCCCATTAATAAACTTTGCGCACTCTCTACAGTACGATTAGTATGACTTGATAACACAAAAATACTTTGATTATCATACTTACAATTAAGTAATTTAAAGTTTTTGATATATCTTTGTCTTAGCTGACTACCTAGATTAAACTCTTGATTCATACCAATTTGAGTAAGTTCAGACAGTCCTGTTCCCCAATCATATTCAGCATTTTTGATATTGGCAAAAGGTGCTCTATCACCATGGCGTGTAATCATTGATACAAAAACTAGCTTACCTTCGGAATAACCTAGTGGTATTAACAAAAATAGTAATGTGAAAGTCGCAATAATTTTTTTCATAACTTTGTTGAGAAGTCTTTTTAAATAATTCTCATATATTAACATTTTAAAAAATGAAAACTATGATTTTATAGATTGATATGGCTATTTGTCAGATCGACTTAGATAAATCATTACATATCAGAATATCTTATATATTAAATCAAAATAACATATTTTTATTTATAATGAAACTCTGCAATAATAGTCACATCTCGATACAGAACATAATAAAAAAGGTAATTAAAAATGAAAAAAGCAGTCCTAGTAATCACAATTAGTTTAGCAACTTTAAATTTTGGTTTTAGTTTATATAAAGTTAGTGGTATGAGTTCTAACTCTTTTCCACCTCCTGTTATGCAATTAGCATAGTTTTTACACCAAATTTCCCAAAAACTCTCCTACAAATAGCCAGCATAAGCATAAACCAAATATCACAATTCCTACAGCAGATATTTAAATGCGCATTTTTATAATAGGTATTTGCAGACTATGAAAGTGAAAAATCAAAAGAGATAAAAATTAATTGTAGTATAAAAATAGCTTTAAAACTAGACCAAAATCAACTTTAGTCAAAACTTGAGAAAACAGCCTTTACATATAGGTCTCGAATGCCTACAATACTTTCAATTTGCCTATTAACTTTGTAAAAAGTAATGACAGAAAAGTTTTTCAAATATTTTTTCTTCCAATTCAATTCATCACAAAAAGGTTGTTTTTATTATGATATTAGCTAACGATATGACTAATGCTATATTGGTTTTTCCAGACGGTACATACTATCTTGGTAGATCAATAGGAGTTCGTGGTTGGACAGACGGCGAAATTTGTTTCAATACATCAATGACAGGTTATCAAGAAACTCTTACAGATCCATCTTACGCTGGTCAGATAATCACATTTACATTTCCCCATATAGGTAATGTAGGTATAAATAATGAAGATAACGAGTCACTAGGTGTATTTGCTAAGGGTTTAATCGTACGAGAGAATTTAACTAACCCATCAAATTTCAGATCAAAAAAACATATAGATACATGGTTAAAAAATAGAAATATCGTTGGTATATGTGGTGTAGACACTCGTGCAATCGTACGTAAAGTACGCAAAGAAGGTGCGGTAAGAGTTGCTATACTTTCGGTCAAACCAGGCGAGTTTCTAGATGCAAACTACGTTAGATCACGTATCAAAAACAAATCAAACCTAAACGGTAGAGACCTTGCAATCAGTGTAACTACAAATAGAGAATACGACTGGAATGAACATACATTCTCACTAGGTCAACAAGTGTACAAACAGCAAGAAAGCTATAAGTATAGTGTTGTAGTTATCGACTATGGTGTCAAATATAATATCTTAAGAAATCTAGTAGATGCTGGCTTTAAGGTAACTGTAGTACCTGCTGATAGTACTTATGAAGATATTATGAAACACAACCCTGATGGCGTGTTTTTATCAAATGGTCCTGGAGATCCATTTGCTACTTCTGACTACACTATGCCAGTTATCAAAAAACTTCTAGAAGTTAAGATGCCAATATTTGGTATATGTTTAGGTAACCAGCTACTAGCTCTAGCTGCTGGTCTAAAAACTAAAAAAATGCACAAAGGTCATCGTGGTGTAAACCAACCAGTACTCAATGCTGATACTAAAAAAGTTCTTATTACCAGCCAAAACCATGGTTTCGTGGTTTGTGATGATGTAGTTCCAGATAATATCGAGATTCATATGAGTTCACTATTTGATGGTACAGTTGAGGGCTTAAGATTCAAAGACAGACCAGCTTTTGCGGTACAGTATCACCCAGAGAGCTCACCTGGTCCGCATGACTGTAAATATCTATTTAATGAATTTGCTGAGATGATAGCAGAAAGTAAAAAAGGGAATTAATAAAATGCCAAAAAGAACAGATATAAAAAGTATTTTAGTTTTAGGTGCCGGTCCAATTGTTATCGGTCAAGCATGTGAGTTTGACTACTCAGGAACTCAAGCATGTAAGGTTTTGAAAGAAGATGGCTACACAGTCTATCTTGTAAACTCAAACCCTGCAACAATCATGACAGATCCAACAACTGCAGATAAGATCTTCATTGAGCCAATTACGGTTGAGAGTGTTGGTAAAATTATCGCTAGAGAAAGACCCGATGCAATCTTGCCTACAGTAGGTGGACAAACTGCGCTTAACTGTGCTTTAGCATTAGACAAAGCTGGTATTTTAGAAAAATATAATGTTGAAATGCTTGGTGCAAAAGCTGACTCTATCGACAAAGCAGAAAATAGAGAAAGATTTAACAAAGCTATGGCAAAAATTGGTCTTGAAGTACCCAGAAACGTTGTAGTACAAACGATGGAGCAAGCTTGTAAGGCTCTAGAAGATATTGGTCTACCGGCTATTATCAGACCATCATTTACACTTGGTGGTAGTGGTGGTGGTATCGCTTATACAAAAGAAGAGTTTGAATCAATTGTCAAAAATGGTCTAAGCCTATCACCAACAAATGAAGTACTAATTGATGAATCAATATTAGGTTGGAAAGAGTACGAAATGGAAGTTATCCGTGACAAAGCTGATAACTCAATCATTGTCTGCTCAATTGAGAATATCGACCCAATGGGTATCCATACAGGTGATAGTATCACAGTAGCTCCAGCATTAACTCTAACAGATAAAGAATACCAAATCATGCGTGATGCTTCGATCGCTGTACTTAGAGAGATAGGTGTAGAGACTGGTGGTTCAAATGTACAGTTTGCTGTAAACCCTGAAACTGGAAAGCTTGTTGTAATCGAGATGAACCCAAGAGTATCTCGCTCATCTGCATTAGCATCTAAAGCTACTGGTTATCCTATTGCAAAAGTAGCTGCTAGACTAGCTGTTGGCTATACTCTTGATGAGATTGATAATGACATTACAAAAGTTACTCCAGCATCATTTGAGCCAACTATTGACTATATCGTTACCAAAATTCCTAGATTTACATTTGAAAAATTCCCTACTACACCATCAAATCTATCTTCACAGATGAAGTCTGTTGGTGAGGCTATGGCAATTGGTAGATCTTTCACAGAAAGCTTACAAAAAGCTCTGGTATCACTTGAAACTGGCTTAACAGGTCTTGATCAAGTTGAAATAGCAGGTGTAAGTGAGTCAAATACCAAACAAGAAAACCAAGCAGCTATCCTAAAATCATTAGAAGAGTTATCTCCTATGAGAATACTAAGAGTAGCTCAGGCTCTTAGATATGGTATATCTCAACAAGAAATTTATAATGCTTGTAAAATAGATCCTTGGTTTATTGAACAAATTGCAATTATTGTAGATGCTGAAGAGAAGCTTAAAAAAACAGGTCTACCAAATAGCAAAGAAGAATTCTCTGTTTATAAAAATCTAGGTTTCTCTGATGCGAAAATTGCTGAGCTTGTTGGTAGAACTGAGAGATATATTAGAAACTTTAGATTTGGTAAAGAAATCTACCCTACTTTTAAGAGAGTAGATACTTGTGCTGCTGAATTTGACTCTAAATCATCTTATTTATATTCAACTTATGAACACTATAGCTACGAAGAAATCGTACGCGACTGTGAATCAGAAATTTCTGACAAAAAGAAAGTTATAATATTAGGTGGCGGTCCTAACCGTATTGGTCAAGGTATAGAGTTTGATTATGCCTGTGTTCATGCTGCTAAATCTCTCAAAGAAGAAGGTATCGAAACTATCATGATTAACTGTAACCCCGAGACAGTTTCTACAGATTATGATACTTCTGATAAATTATACTTTGAACCTTTGATGGCTGAAAATGTTCTTGATATTATCAAAAATGAAATGCGTAAAGGCGAAGTGCTAGGTGTAATTGTACAGTTTGGTGGTCAAACTCCTTTGAAACTTGTATCAGCTCTTCATGAAAACAACATCCCTATACTAGGTACAGATCCAGATAAAATTGATCTAGCTGAAGATAGAGAAAGATTCAAAGAACTACTAGATAAAGTTGGCTTGAAACAACCTCTAAATACTATTGCCTATACAATTAATGAACTTAAGAAGAAAATTGTCAATGTCGGCTATCCTGTTGTTGTAAGACCTTCTAATGTATTAGGTGGTAGAGCAATGGAGATTGTTCATTCAAAAGAAGAGCTTGATGCATATATTAAAACCAATGCTAAATGTATCCTTGAAGGCCCTATTTTGATTGACAAATTCCTCGAAAATGCAACTGAACTAGATGTTGATGCTTTAGCTGATGGTGGTGATCGCGTATTTGTCGCAGGCATTATGGAGCATATTGAAGAAGCAGGTATTCACTCTGGGGATTCAGCTTGTTCTATCCCTACTCGTTCATTATCGGATGAGCAAATCGAAGAAGTTAAACAAGCAACTATCAAGTTAGCTAGAGAACTAAATGTCATAGGTCTAATGAATGTCCAATTTGCATATCAAAATGGCGAGTTGTATGTAATTGAAGTAAATCCAAGAGCATCAAGAACTGTACCATTTGTAGCAAAAGCAACAGGTAATAGTATCGCAAATATTGCTACTAAACTTATGCTTGGTAAGAAGCTATCTGAATTTATCTTAAATAACCCTATCCCTAGACATTTCTCTGTCAAAGAGGCTGTATTCCCATTTGGTAGATTTGCTGATGTAGACTGCTATTTAGGCCCTGAGATGAAATCTACAGGTGAGGCAATGGGTATGGATAGATCTTTTGGAGTAGCTTTTTATAAGGCTCAAGAGATGTCTTTTAATAAACTACCTCTAAAAGGAAATATTCTAATATCTGTAAGTGACGCTGATAAACCAAAAATAATAGAACCTGTTAAAGAGCTGATAGAACTAGGATTTAACATCTTTGCAACAAAAGGTACTGAGCGCTTCTTAAAAGAACATGGTATTGCTTGTAAGCTATTTGATAAAGCTTCGGACAATATTGGTAACAGTCAGGTTCATAGTACAGTTAATGCTATCGAAGCCGGCGAGGTTGATCTACTTGTTAATACATCAATTAGACAAGAGTTAAATATCAGCTTAGCTCTTAGAAGAGCTGCTATTATGAGTAGAGTACCATATGTGACGACGGCAGGTGCTTTTGAGGCTTTTGTTATTGCAGCTAAAGATATGCGCAAAATCAATAATGATTTTGATGTTAAAACTGTTAAAGAGTGGATTAATAGTTAAAATGTGTCTTCCTATGGCTTAAAACCATAGGATCCATTACTTTTTTTTAAAAAATACCCTATTCCCCTCTTGAGAGGGGTGCCGATAGGTGGGGTGGGGTGTCTTCTACTACCACCCCTTCGTTCCAAAGGGGAACAATCTTCTGGAGTATTAAAATGCTATCATTTCAAAAGCTTCTACGAGGCGATCAAATTACTAAAGATGACTTATATAAACTATTTCATCAAGCTGATATTTATAAAAATAAACTAGCTAATTCAGAACCCATCAAAGATTTAGAAGACAAAATACTAGCATCTCTTTTCTTTGAACCAAGTACTAGAACTAGATTCTCTTTTGAATCTGCTATGAATAGACTTGGTGGTAAGGTTATATCACTAGAAAACGGTGCTTCTAGCTCTACCCAAAAAGGCGAAACCCTTGATGACACAGGTAGAATGATGGATCAATATGCTGACATAATAGTTATGCGTCATCCTAAGCCACATAGTGTTGAAGAGTTCTCAAAATATGTTCACTCACCTGTGATAAATGCTGGTGACGGTGAGAATGAACACCCTACTCAATCATTGGTTGATTTATATACTATCTATTCCGAGAAAGGCTCTCTTGATAACCTAAAAGTTGGTTTTTTAGGTGATCTGAAATATGGTCGTACAGTTCATTCACTAACCAATATCCTAGCTAAATATAATGCTACATTTAAATTTATATCTTCAAAAGAACTGCAAATACCAGAGAAACTTAGAGATTTTGTTGAAAAAAATGGCAATTCTTTCATAGAACTAGAACAAGTAAATAGTGATGTCTTAGAAGATTTAGATGTACTATATGTAACTCGTGTTCAAAGAGAGAGATTTCCAAATGAAGAGAGTTATTTAGAAAATAAAGATTTATGCTACTTAGATAGAAAGCATATTTCAGCCTCTAGTAACTTCATAATCCTTCACCCTCTACCAAGAGTTGATGAGATGGATAGATCTATTGATGAGCTTGAGTGTGCAAAATACTTTGAACAAATCAAATATAGTGTTCCTATCAGAATGTCTCTATTATCATTACTTCTAAAGTCACAAAACTAAATTTAATTAGATATTTATAGCTTTGTTTTTTTGACAATCTCTTCTTTTTACATTAAATTTTATTAATTATTTTTGAACTTAGTTTATAGATTGCTGAATATAGCTTTCTGTAAATACTATTTTTTATATTTTTAACTAGATATTTACTATGAAAAGAAATGAAGACTTTATGTGGTCACTTAGCCTGTTTGGTACGGCTATTGGCGCTGGCATACTTTTTTTACCAATTCAAACTGGAATTTCAGGAATTATACCAATACTTGTAGTATTAGTTTTTATTTTTCCAATGGTGTTTTTGTCACATCGTGCATTGTGCAGATTTGTAATATCTAACCCAAATACTGATTCTGACATTACTGTAGTCGCTGATGACTATTTTGGTAAGTTTGGTGGTATTATTTTTAATGTTTTATATCTATTTGCCATATTACCGATACTATTAGTTTATAGCGTTGGTATTACAAATACTCTAGTTAGCTTTTTTAAATATCAGCTCCACTATGATATACAAAATAGATTCCTTTTAAGCTTTTTTACTATACTTTCATTAGTATTTATCATCAATTTTGGTCAGAAACTAATTATTCGCGTGATGAGCTTTTTGGTTTTCCCATTCATCATAGCATTATTAGTGCTTTCACTATGGATGATTCCATACTGGAATATTAATATTCTACGCAATAGCTTTGAGTATAATCACTCTTTTTCGGGTGTTTTATTAGCTATATGGATAATCATGCCGATACTAATATTCTCATTTAATCACTCGCCAATTATTTCATCGTTAGCTGTTTATACAAAAACTAAATATAAGCAAGATGCCGATAAAAAAGCATCGAGAATTATTGCTTTTAGTAACATTTTAATGATTGTTACAGTAGTTATATTTGTGTTTAGCTCAATGTTAACTCTATCTCCAGATGACTTAATGACTGCTAAAGAAGAGAATGTTTCAATATTATCTTATCTAGCAAACCATTTTGATAACTATTCTTTAGACTATATAGCCCCATTGGTTGCTATAGTAGCTATGAGTAAGTCTTTTTTTGGTCATTATTTAGGCTCAAAAGAAGGTATAGATGGTATAGTTTGCAAAATCTCAAAAAACTCAATCAGTCAAAAAACTATAAAACCAATTACACTTTCTATAGTATTTTTGTCATGTTGGTTAGTTGCTTACTTAAACCCAAATATACTTGATATGATATCTAGTATTGGTGGACTTGTTTTGGCTGTAATACTATTTATTATGCCTATCTATAGTATCTATAAAATCAAATATTTAAAGCAATACAAAAATCTACTAGCTGATGGTTTCATACTTTTTGTCGGTATTGTGGCATTATCTTCAGCTTGTATGCAACTTAGTTTTTCTTAAAAGAATTAAACAAAATAATAAAATCTCTAAACGTACGAATATCTCTTTCAATTTACATCCTTTAACAATTTGACACTATGTTTAACATCATTTTACATACAAAAATGTATCATTCTAGTGTTAATAACTTTCATAAAACAATTAAAGAAAAGAGGTAAATTATGAAAACAAAAATATTATTATCTTTAGGATTAGCGTGCTTTGCAAGCAATGTTATAGCTGATACTTGTCGCTGGGATACAGGTCGAACTAGCTCTCCAGTTTATCAAGAATATGAGGTTTCTGCAGATCGCTCTCATCTTAATGCATATAACGTTAATCAAAAAATCCCCAATGCTATAACAGCTACATTTCATCATGTTATTCCTATGGGTGAATGGGGTTCTATATTGAAAACAGTACTCAACTCTCAGGAGCTTAGTCAAAGAAACAAAAATAATATTATTGACAAATTTATAAAATCATTAGAAGAACTTCAGCTAGATAACTCTGCAAATGAAAATTATACTGTTAATATTGATCACACGATAAACTTTTTGAGAGAGCTTAAAACTGGTAATCTGACTATTGTAGATGAGGGCGCTGGTGATTGCAATAACGTAGCGTTAAACTATTTTGGTGTCAATGGCTTCATGGGTCCTAATAATACTCTCAGAGCTAACGATCCAGGCGATATATTCGACAAAGGATCAATATATGCAGATGAAGCTCCTTATGGAAAAGAAAGATATCAAAAACTTAAAGACCTACATGATTCATATAATAGTTTAGATCGCTCTGACAAGCAATTAGCTAGTAAATTATCAGCATTAATAAGTTTAGAAAACGCTGCATATCCAAAGATAATGACTAACGACTCTAATTATTTTGATAAAAACTATTGGCGTGAAGATAGCGTAGAGATTGGTAGATATACAAATAAACGCTAATATTTTATATTTTTTGTTGGTATTGTTGCATTATCTTCAGTTTGTATGCAACTTAGTTTTTCTTAAAAGAATTAAACAAAATAATAAAATCTCTAAACGTACGAATATCTCTTTCAATTTACATCTTTTAACAATTTGACACTATGTTTAACATCATTTTACATACAAAAATGTATCATTCTAGTGTTAATAACTTTCGTAAAACAATTAAAAAGAGAAAAGAACAAAATCATGAAAAAGAAATTTTTTCTACTAGCGGCTTGTCTATTATCTATAAATACATTTTCATCAGCACAGGCATGTAAGTTAATTCTTGGAACTCAAACAGATAGATACAAATTTTATAAAAATGAAGGCTCTGGTTTTGAAAATGTCGGCCTAGGTGTCGTTGCATTTCACCATATTATTCCTTTAAATTCAAATCAAGATAATAAAAGTGTAATGAAGCTACTAAACAAAGGTTTTAAAAGCCAAAATGCTGATTATATTCAAGTAAAAAAGGATATTTTACAAAATCTTGCAAATCAATATGAAAATTTACTAGATAATGATAGAGTTAAAGATACTGAAAGAGAAAGAATTGAAAGAGTAAAGACATATCTAGAGAAACTATCATTAAAAGAGATAGATGGCAAAAATGGAAACTGTTGGAATGATATAGATATCGATGAAGCTGATAAAAAGCTAGTAGCTAATGCTTTGGCATATATGCCTGGAATTGGATTTTTTGGGCCTGCAAGTATATCAAATGATCCAGGCTCTAAATTTGATAAACACGGAAAATACTTTATGACCGTTGACTCTTATGCATATGCAAACCAAATAGGAGATAAGCGTTTAGTTAATACCCCTTCCGAAACCGAAATACTTGATGCTTTCAAAGTTATTACTACAGAATATACTGTACAGCCATACAATAAAAACTTATGGAAAGAACAACCTAATAACAAAGTTTGCTACAAGGGTAGTGGTGATGAGTGTTTAGAGCCTAATGATTAATAAGCATAGACAACTTATACCTAAGAATATTTAGTCTTTAAAAAATAGTCATAATTAAATTTGCTCTTACTTAAGTTAACTTTTTTAAAAAAAAAGTTATAATGAAATTATTTTATATATTTAATTACATTTATTAATGAGAAGATTTTTTACTCTATTCTTAGTTTTTCTTTTTATTACACCTATATATTTAGTTGCTCAACCAAGAGAAAGTATAAATATTGATAAAACTGATTCCTCTTTAAATCTACTACCTAAAAGAATAATAGCAGGTTTTTTAGATATTAGGACTCCTAATTCTACATCTAGAGTTGATATCGAAAAGGCTAGAAGTGATGGTTATAATGTCATTATTATTGCTTATGGCGAGGTATACAATACTGATATTGGCTTTTATTCATCTAATTCAACTTCTATACAAACGACCATAGATAAAATAAAAGAAGCAAAAAAAACTGGAATGAAAGTTTTATTAGCTGTTGGAGGTATTCCAAATACATTTCACCCTGATATAAATAAATTAGGGAAAGACCCCATAATTCTAGGAAAGCAAGTTTCCTCTTTTGATGTTAATCTTTTGGCTAAAAACATAGTTACTTTCTTACATGAGAACGATATAGATGGTATTGTTTTTAGTTTAAGAAAATCTACATATCCGGAATTTCTTAGTCAGCTTTTATCAGATATTAAAAAACTTGATACAAATATAGTTATTTCTGTAGAGCCTCAAATCAATGATTATAAGCTTGTAACTACAGGCAAAAGCAATGATTATGATAAAGCCATAGAAAGCGGATCTATAGACTATCTTTTTATGCAAGAATACAATAACCCTCCTCAATATGATCCTGAATTTATTTCCAATAGCTATTTAGAAGTCATGAATAATACTAATATACCTTCTCAGACAAAGATTATAATATCTGAGCCAACAAATGCTATTTCGGGAGGAGCCAATACCATTTACCATCCAAAAGGTGATGCAACAATATCTCTAAACACAAAAGAAGCTATTAAACTCATGTTACCGGAATTTGAAAAACTTAAGTTTAAACCTAGATTTGTGGGTGTTGCTGGATGGTCTTTAAATACTGATTATGCTGCAGATTTATATGGAGACTCTTATAGTAATCCTGGAGCTTTTGCCAGAGACCTTAAAGCCTGTATTTATGATAATATTTGCGCGCAAATTTATAACACAAAAAAAAGTCCTGTTATTGCTGGCTTTTTACCGTTGTGGGGTAGTAATAGCTTTAATGCTCTAAATGAGTTGATGGATACTACCCCTGTGGATATAAAAATGCCCAAAAATGAAGAATACTGCGACCAAAATCCTGAAGTTTGTAAATACAACCTAATAATTGCAGCTGCTGTAACATATACAAAAAATGGTGACTTTAAGATATTGTTTAAAAATCGAAACGATAGTTCTATAGATAAGATATATAGCCCCTCAGAACTGAAAAATTTTATTAGTTATATGAAGTCAAAAGGAAAACATATTTTAGTTTCTTTTGAGGATAATAATTCAAGTATTAATTGGCAAACCGTAAATCTTGACAATTTAGTTAAGACTATTAATGAATATGGTTTTAATGGTATAAATTTTGACTTATCAGATGAAGCTATACCTAAAAACGAAAAAGATGCTCAAATTATAGCATCAAAAATAAATAAACTAATAACAGTCCTCAAACAAAATAATAATAATCTATGGTTAACTTTTTCTCCTGAATGGGAATATATTGTTGCTCCATTAGCTAAAAATGGTGTGGATAATATTTACAGTAATAATGCTTATATTCAGATGTTAGAAGATATTGGCATGAGTAATATAAATTATATTTTGCTAGATACATTCTCTGAAGATATTTCTCTAGCTATTTTGAGCTTTTCTAAGCATAAAAATGGTCAGTTTACTAAAATTTCACCGTCTGATAGTTATGCCAAATTTATAGCTTCACTTGCTTGGGCTTTGACTACCCAAGAAGGATTTAAAGCTAATGAACCTAAATATGAGATAGATAAACCTATTAATATACCTGCTAATAAGTTGGTTTTTATGATTCCTGCTACTGAAGGTATCTCATCAAAAAGAAACATATATAGACTATCAGATACAGATATAAATGAAGCAATCAATCTTATGAAAAAAAATAGAGCTTCTTTTGCTGGTTTTGCTCTTTGGAGTATGGACTTTGATGCTACTAATATCAAAGTGCTAAATTATAAGCATATCCCTTGGAGTACAACTAATTTGATTGCTAATATCCATCTACCACCAATAGTTTCAACAAATATAAGCACCAGCAAGTATTTGAAGAAGGTATTTGGCCAAAATCAAAGTAATAATATGAATATTATAATATATCCAGATCAAATAGGATCATACGATGAAAACACAGTCGTCAACTTTGCAGGTAAAGTATATAAGTGCAAATCCACGTTAGATTTTAAACTTTGTAATGATGAAATATATATTCCAGGAGGACTATATGGAGATCTTGCGTGGAAAGAGCTTCAATTAAAAAAAGATAGCAATAGTGGGAATAAAAAATATTATAGACTTAAAAGTGGAGAAATACCTAATTATCCTAAAGGTATCGGAGATTATAAAACAGGTCAAATAGTTAATACTGCTAACAAAAGATTTGAATGTCGACAACAATTATACTGTAATGATTCTTTGTACAACCCTATAGAGAAGAAAGGTTTTCTTGCTTGGAATGATGTTACCAATACATTTTTTGACATTAATAATAATCAGGAAATTACACCAGAAGGAGCAGACTATATTTATCCTAATAATATTAAAGATTATAAAGGAGGAACAATAGTGGCTGTTGGTAAAGAATTATATCGATGTAACCTTGGCATTGAGTCAAATTTATGCTCTTTAAAAGCATATAAGCCAACTGGTAAATATGGCGTAGACGCTTGGACTAAAGTAAATATTTATAAATAATTTTATATATTTCTCATTTAAGTGAAATAATAATATTTAGAGGTGATTTATGAAGAGTATTCTAATTGTTGATGATGAAAAAGAAATTTTGAATAGCCTAAGGTATATTCTTGAAAATGAAGGATATAATATTTATACAGCAGAATCTACTGTTAAAGCAGAGCGAATTATAGAGTCATTTAAAGAGATTGATTTAATATTATTAGATATTATGATGCCTGGAGAAAATGGGTTGGACTTTTGTAAAAGACTTCGTTCACGTAAAAATATTAACATTATTATTGCCTCTGCTTCTAATGATGAAATAGATCAAATTTTATCTTATGAATTTGGAGCGAAAAACTATATATCTAAACCATTTAATAAAAAGTTATTATTAGCAAAAGTTAAGAGTATTCTTAGTGCCAATAAAGTCGAAGAGTATAGGTATGTAACTTTTAATGGATTTGTTTTTGATACATTAATGAAAACTATTAAGAATGAACAAGATATTGTTTATAACTTGAGTATGATTGAATATTCTATACTATCTTTACTTATTGATAATGTGTATGAGTTTGTAAATCGTGATGATCTATTTCAAGCTGTATATAACTGTCCTTATGATGGTTACAGTCGAAAAATAGATGTTGCAATAAGCAAACTAAGAAAAAAGATTGGAGATAAAGAAAAAAATATTATTGTTACTAGCTCTCAAAATGGCTATTCTTTAAATATTGAACTCCAAAAGTCAAACACTATAGGAGATATTTGATTATATTTTATTAAATTTAATAGAAACTTTTAAACCCTCAGGCTCATTATTCATTACTTCAATTTGAGCATTATTTATATCTAGTACCTTTTTTACTATAGATAATCCCAGCCCTGTACCTGGCACCATACTGTTTCTAGCAATATTTGACCTAAAAAAAGGAGTAAATACTTTTTTTAGGTCATTCTCTGAAATTCCAGGACCATTATCTACAAAAGAAACTTGTATAACTTTTTTATCATATTCAATAATAGAAATACTTACAGAACCTGCATATTTAAAAGCATTTTCTATAATATTTACAAATGCCCTCCTCATAGCTTGGTTTTGTATATATACTACACCATGTTCTATCGATGAAAAAAATGTTATAGGGTAACCAAGCATATTATAATCATCATACAAACATTCTGTAAAATCTACAATATCAATTTTTGATAACTTCTCTTTATTATTGTCTCTCCTATTATATGTAGTAATTTGTGAAAAAAGATACTCTATATCATTAAAATAGCTAATAATCATAGGATTATTTGTATCTCTATTTTCTATTAAAAGTTTTGCTTTTGTTAGAGGAGTTTTTAGATCATGAGATATTGCATTTAGGGTAAATCGTGTGTTTTTTATTTCTTTTTTTAAAGAAATAATTATTTTAAAAATAGTTTTGGGTATTAATTTAAGATTCCGTGGAGTAAATATATAAAATTCCTTTATATCATTTTTTGTTATTTTAAATAATATTCTTTTAAATCGCATAAGGTTAATTAATAAGAGCTGGCTATATATGATATATATAGGGAAAAATATTGAGATTATCAGAGATAAACACAGTGAGATATAGTACAAATAAAATTTAGCCTTACTTTCAATATGTAAATTAAAACAAGTTTCATACCCCTTATAACAAACAGAGATATTTTTTATTACTTTTTTATTTTCTATACTATTTTCTATATTTTTTCTACGAGCTTCATGATGAGAATTTGGGTTATTAATTTTTATAACCAAGTTATAAACTGGTTTTTTTGTTATTGTATACTCAATATTTGCAGAGCTTTTACTTAATATAGTTTTTTTATTAAGATCAATGCTTTTATTTTCTAAATCATTATAAAATGTATAACTTAAGTCAGTAACTATATTTATAGGTTTATATATCTGAGTCTCAGAATAATACAGATATGATACATATATAAAAATCAAGTTAACTAAAGTAATTAAAACAAGAACTAGAGATACCACAATAGACAGGAGCTTTTTATTCCTAAAAAACAAAGTAAATACTCATTTTTTTTCAAAATTTTATAATATTTATTACTGATAGACAAATAAATTATTTGTTTCTAACAGATCATTATTTAACTTCATATAATTAGATGAAACATCTTTTAATATACCTTTTAATGGAATGAGCCACCATTGTAGTTATTCAAAGCATCAATAAACATTATCTAAAATAAATTAAATGTTACATTAAAAATAAAATTTGATATTTTATATTATTTAATCCCAAAGTTCATTATCGTCTAGCTCAATGATCTGATTTTCAAGATCACCAATATCTTCTTCAGAATGCTTTTGTTGTAGAGAATACTTTTTACCACTATTTAAAGTCTTTAAAAGATTACTATAATCATTAGAGTCTAACTTTTTATAATCTATTCCATTAATAATAGCATCTATCCAAATTGCTACATATCTACCACAATCTGTTTGAAGAGGAGCCTGGATATTCAAATTCTCTATAGATGTTTCAACATGATACTCACTTTCTAAAAGTGTAAAATCTTCTTCTTCTACTGTTTCTTTAATATATGCTATAGATGTAATATTAGTTGTAAGTTCGTGGCTTATTCTATTTAATAGTTCACTATCAGACTTATTAGCAGCTTGACTCATCAAAGAGTCAACTATTTTAAGATCTATTTTCTTGGCCTTTCTATCAATATCTACGATTAATAAGACGGCATGACCAACTCCATTTGATGCTGTAACAGATCCTGTATATAAAAGTTTTATATTTTGCTTAGTGGCATACATATGTGAAAACTTTGTAATATCATTAACTATTTTATCTTCTCCATAATAAGTTGCTAAAGCTTGCTCATTATCACTATAAACAATTACTTCATCACCTAAGTCAACAACTCCATTATTTTGATGCTCTTTAACCAAATTTGTTATATAGTTTGATGTATTATTAGGGTCTGTACCATTAAGTCCTCCAACTGTTTGACCACTTAAAGGATTAACAAAACCCTGTGCATAGTTTTTTACTCCAAAAACAGCCTTATTTAAGATACTCATCGTTGATCTATTATTAATCTCAGTCTTATTTTCTTTGAGATACTTATCAACACTCAATATTTCCTTATTAGTACCATCAGATGCTTTGAAAGCACTCCTAATATATTCTGGTTTTGATTTACTGCCATCTAAAGTAACTATTGGATAACCATATTGTTTACCAAAGATAGAACCTAAATAAGTATTATCTAAACGAGCCTCAATAGAAACTCCCTCTAAGATATTAAACTTAGAGTCAGACTCTTCACATCTCTTTAATAAATAGTCTGCTTCTTTCTTAGAAACAAGATAACCCTGCTTTTTAACTCCTGATTCTGTAAATTCCACTAGCTTAGGGTTTATTTTTTCTTTATGCGGCTCACCTGTATATTCACCATTTACATAACAATATAATTTAGCAGCAAATGTTGATGTTGGAACAAAAGCTAAGCCACACATTGCTGAGATAGCAGATAATTTTAAAATTGTTTTTTTCATAATATTTTTCCTAATTTAGTAAGTTTTATTGTAAGAGTGTAAATAGATTATATTTTTTCTATTGAAAATAGGTGTTAATGTTTGTTAAATTTTGTAAATCTATTAATATAAATAATGAGTTATCTTGTTTTTTTTAAAAGCACATTCTTTATATAATAAAATAAAACGTCTTGTAACATATATTTGACATTTATCATAATAAAGTATAAATTGTATCCACCCAAATGGGGGCGAATATGGTTTCGACATGAATGTCAAAATCTAAGGTGCATGTCGAGGAAGTACCGTAACCTCGTTAATAACAGTACAAATGCCAATAATAACTGGCAACAAAAAAGCAAACCGCGTAGCGGCTAACGACAGCAACTTTACTGCTGTTGCTAAAGCTGCCTAGTCTAGCTTAATAACCTAGAGACGCACGGATATGATAGTCTTTCTTATGACACTATCTTTACATCCGTTCATATTCCGCATAAGACGGTCTTTGCTTTTTGTCTGGAAGTTCAGGCTGTATTTAACAGACTCGCTAGCTATTACCCTGGCTAATTGGGGAGTAGTCAAGCTAAACTCAAATAGATTAGCCTAAGCATGTAGATCCAAGGATAGAGAGTTTGTGGACGCGGGTTCAAGTCCCGCCGCCTCCACCAGTTGTATTCAATTTTTTTGAAAAATTTTATTTAAATAGTTATTATTTAGATACAAGAACTCAGGTATAGATTTTAATGAAAAAAATATTAACTTTTGCTCTCATTATTACATTATTAGACAGCTGTACCTTGATAAATGATAGAAATATAACTTCTAGTACTAGTCCTCTTGTACAAAGGCAACAAAAATCATTACTTACTAATAAAACTCAAGGTAACAAACCATACTTTGATTCTCTCAAGTATGCATAACATTTTTATATTCATTAAAAAGTTGATGTGATTGATTAGATACTTGTTGTCTGTTTTCGCTGCTAATTTGGTCTGTATTCTGATTTGCGTTTTGGATATTTTGTTGCATAAGTTCTAAATTTTTTGCATCTATTGAATTAAATGACAATACAATTATAAAAGTAATCAAAAATTTTTTCATATGGATATTTTCTTATAAAACTATTTAGTAATAACTTTAACTAAGAAAATGTAAACATGCAACGAACATTTTTTACAATAAAAAGTTTATGCTTTGTGAAAATATTTTATAGAATAGTCATCAATTATTAATTTAAGATATTTATAAAAATGATTAAAAAATATTCTTTACTATTTGCTATAGGACTTATTTGGGGCTCACAATTTATCTTTCAAAAAGAAGCTATCGAACATTTCCCACCAATTTTGATTGCTTTTGCTAGATCATTTATTGGTTGTTTGATTCTTTGTATTGTTTGTTATTTTTTAGGTTTAAAATCTAAATCATTCAAAAAAGATTTTGCTATTTACTCCTTAATAGCTTTTCTTGAAGCTACAATGCCTTTTATGCTAATACCATGGGGTCAAAAATTCACTAGCCCATCCATTACTGCTATTCTGACTGGAACAGTGCCTTTTTTTGTTGTTTTACTTGGACCATTAGTAGTTAATTCTAGAATAACTTTTGCTAATATTTTAAGTATTTCAGTCGGATTTATTGGTTTATTAATATTATTTTATCCAAATTTAGTAGCTGACAATCATTCAATAAATATATATGGAATATTAGCAATACTATTAGCAACTACATCCTTTGCGCTAGCTTTATTACTTTTAAGTAAATCTTGTTTCCACGATAATCCTATTATTGTTTCAAGAAATATTCTTATTGCTTCAACTTTACAGTTATCTATCTTACTGATTATATTTAAGCCAAGCTATGCCAGCATTCATTCTTCTACTTTTGCACTATCTTCTTTAGTATATTTAGGTATATTTTGTGCTGGTATTGTATATTTTCTTTATGCTTCTTTGATAAAAGTCGCTGGTCCAGTTTTTACCTCTTTTACTAACTACTTAGTGCCTTTGTTTGGAGTTATCTTTGGTATATTAATCAACCATGATCCTTCTAACATAACTGTTTGGATATCTTTAATTATCATCCTATCTGCTGTTAGCCTTAACTATATAACTAAACACTAATCATTATTTATGATTTATTATTTTCTATGCCAGATCACTACTTCTTTGATAAAATATAAATGTCATTAAAAATCTTAGGAGAATACAAATGAAATGTCCATTTAAAGAAAATGATTCTTGCTGTAAGCAGTTTTGGTTTTGTGCGTTAGCTGTCTTTTTAACGGTATTAGGAGTTGCTGTCGCATTGAAAATTATAACGCTAATTTTATGTATATTTCCTGGTTCTGTACACGAAAATACATGGCTTGTAGTTATATCTATCGTTTTAGTACTATTTGCCGCTAAATACCATAAAAAAGGCCACTGTGGCTGTGGTCCTAAATGTGACTGTCCTTGTAACAAAAATCAAGCTAGTAAATGTTGTGATTCAAATAAGGAAAACTCTGCTGAATAAATCTTCGGACATCTATTTTTCATAACTAATTACTATATTTATGTCTTATAATATCTATATATTCAAATTCTTTTTTCTAAAATTTAGATAATGCAGTATTTAGAACAAAACTGTAAATTAACATTACACGAGAGTCTAGAAGAATATAATAAAAATTACTCTTTCCTAAACTCAAATGATGGACATGATGAAGCTAGCAAATGGTTTAGAAGTCATGATATCACACATATTTTATTTGGAACTATTCCTTTTGAAATTAGAGGTGAAGCTATAAATGACACTTGGACTTTAGTAGGTACTAATGTCACTCTCAAAGGTTATAAAAAGTTTCTTAGCTATGTTGATTATAAAACTGTTATAGATAGTTATAAACGAAAGTATAAGTATACTATCATCATTTATTTAGTGACACTTAGCTATATCCCTGTATGTTTATTGACTATATTTAGAGCTTATAAAATGTCTAAAAAATGGAATTGGTATAATTATGATGAATATCTAAATATACCTCTTTCAGAAATTAGAAAAGAGTTTAATATAAAGGTTATAAAGCCTTAATTTTTAATGTTTGTATAACTTTTTTGATTTATCAATAAAATGTATAAAACAGCAGATATAACTACAAATACTAACGTAAATAAGTTATAAGAAGATATATTTTCATATATATACCCAAATACTAATTCAGATACTAAATATGCAAAAATAACCCATGATGAAGCAAATGCTTTTGTGATTTTAGAAAAATCACCTTTGCTATCTATATATGCATATATTAAGAAAAACACTATATGGAGAACTAATGCAACAACTAAGTTAAGTACTCCTGCAATCATCAACAAATATGTCAAAAACATATATACTAAAAAAGCTATAGTTCTAGAAAAAGGTAGATAACTCAAAGGTAAAGGATCAGCCTTGTTTGCTTTGATTTTTGCGTATGCAATAGGTAGAGCTATACATGATACTAATATAAAAGTCGTTGTTAAAGAAGCTATCATCTGCCAGTTTCTAAAGAAAAATATCAAAATCAAAGAGCATATAAATGAAAAAATTAATGAAGTACGCGAAACGTTTACACCCTCAGTTACTCTAGCAAAATAACCAGGCATTTGTTTTGCCTTTGACATTTCATTTAGCATACGCGTACTAGCACCTAGATAGATAATACCTGTTCCTGATGGGCTAATCAGAGCATCTGCATAAAGTACCAAAGCTAAAGCATTTAAACCTAATATTCCTGTTAATTGAGCTAAAGGAGATTCAAAATTTAAGCCACCCCAACCATTCTCTAGCATTTTCTCAGGTACGCCACCAATAAATGATATTTGTAATAATAAATATATAAATAATACTATCAATACACTACTAACTAATGCTATTGGAATATTTTTTCTAGGATTATCTAGCTCTGCTGAGAAACTAGCTGCCATCTGAAACCCAAAGAATGAATAAAATATACCACAAGTAACAATAGCATTAAAAATACCACTAACTCCATCTGGCATAAATTTAACATTTTCACCACCAAAATTACTTGAATGAAATGCTGCTATCATTATTATCACCGATGTAACTATGGGTATGATTATCTTTAGAGATGTCAGTGAGTTATTGATTTTTGATAGAGATTTGATACCCCAATAATTTATCAATGTATACAATAGCATAAATACTGCAACTACCAAAACACCTACAAAAGTAAGTTCTCCATTGCTAAATACATAAGGAGTAATTGGCTCATATATAGAAGAAATATATTGTGTTGTAGCCATAGCTTCTGACGGTACAATTATAAGCCCTAGCATCCAGTTTGATAACCCTGTTACAAAACCAAAATGCTGATTATGCGATATAGTTACTAATCGCGTAAATAATCCATTTGTAGGATATTTAACAGCTAGTTCTGATAATAAGAAAGCCATTAAAAGAACTACAAAAGCTCCTATAATCCATGAGAAAATTGATGAAGCTCCCGTTGCTTGTGAGGCATAATAAGAAGCATATAACCATCCACTACCAAGCATAGTACCGACACTTAATGCTATAGCAGTAAATAGACTAGGTTTTTTTGTATTTTTCATAATTTTATTTCACCTATTTTTTAAGATTTGTATCCAAAAACAAATATATTATTCTTAATAAATAGATTTTAATCAATAAAATTATTTTGTGATGCTATAGGAGAAAAGTTAAGAAGATAACTAAAATATTAGATTTTCATTGGCATTATGATGAACAAGCTATTATCTTTTTCATCCTTAACCAAAGCACTCATATTTGGATTATCAAGATAAATAGTCATAGTTTCTTCACTTAAAACATTAATAATGTCTAGAAGATATTTGTAGTTAAAGCATATTTCCATATCATTATCATTATACTGAACTTCTACTTTATCTTCTGCTTTTTCATTATCAGGGTTATTTGCAGATAAAAGCACTTGTCCTTGAGATATATTTAAACGTACACCTTTGTATTTATCATTAGCTAAAATAGATGTTCTTAACAATGAATTTTTCAAAACTTGTTTATCTACAGCAAGAAGCTTAGTATTATTTTTAGGGATTACTTTTTGATAATCTGGATAACGACCATCTATAAGTTTTGATATAAATGCATAATTACCAAACTCTGCTTTAAGATAGTTCTTACCTAAACATATTTTGATATTTTCTTCTGTTTTGCCAACTATTTTCTTAAGTTCTAAAATAGCCTTTTTAGGAATTATTGACTGCGAATCACTATCTAAAACTTTACTATCTATTATAGACTCTGTAATAGACATTCTGTGTCCATCTGTAGATACTGCTCTAAGTAAGTTTGAGTTAATTTCCCAAAACATCCCATTTAAGAAATATCTAGTATCATCATTAGCCATAGAAAAATCTACTTTTGAGATAATATGATGAAAGTCTTGTTGAGAAAGATCAAAACTTGCTTGCTCATTAATATTACTGTCAATTAAAGGATAATTATCAGCATTTAGCGATATAAGGTTAAATGTACTATTATTAGATATAATTGTAACTTTATTATCATCAATTCTAAAATCGATCATAGAGTTATCATTTAAACTTCTAACAATGTTGTATATTTTGTCAGCATTTAACGCTAATTTTACGTTTGTATTGCAACTAACAGCTATATTACATGATATCTCTGTATCAAGATCAGAAGCTGTAATTTTAAGATTATTGTTATTTATATCAAACAATATACATGATAATAAAGGCATTGTACTTTTACTATTAGCCACTGATAACATTGACTGTAAAGGCTTTAGTAAGTCATCTCTATTTAGTACAAAATTCATTTTTAAAAACCCCTTTGATAATAGTTCCTATTTTTATTTAACGAGAAATCTTGTCTAAAAGCAACTCATAATCATCAGATATTGAAGTATTGCTTTGTCTTAATTTAGTTATAGCTTTGACAGCATGCATAACTGTAGTGTGATCTCTACCACCAAAGGCATTACCTATCTCTGGTAAGCTATGTGATGTCAACTCACGTGCCAGACTCATTGCTATTTGTCTTGGTCTAGCTATATTTCTACTTCTTTGATTGGAAGTTAAGTCTTTTACCCTAATTCTATAAAAGTCAGCAACAACCTTTTGGATATTATCTATTTTTACTTTCTTTTCTTGTATTTTTATAACATCTCTTAAACAAGCTTGAGCTACTTCTATAGTAGGATCTTTATGATTAAATTTAGAGGTTGTCAGTACTCTATTTAAAGCGCCCTCTAACTCTCTAACATTTGTACGTACATTTTCAGCTATAAAAGCAGCTGTTTCATTAGGTAGTTTTTGTCCTAAGTCATGTGCTTTTTTGAGCAAAATAGCTATTCTAGTTTCTAAATCCGGCATATCTACAGAAACTGTTAGACCATATCCAAAACGTGAAACTAATCTTTCTTCCAAACCTTCTATTTCATTTGGATACTTATCACTAGTTAAAATTATCTGCTTACCATTTTCATACAAAGCATTAAAAGTATGGAAAAACTCTTGAGCTGTACCTTCTTTACCTGCTATAAACTGAATATCATCTATAAGAAGAATATCTGCAGATCTATACACTCTCTGAAACTCATCTTGATCTTGTAATCTAATTGAATTTACATAATCTTTAATAAATTGTTCAGAGTTTGTGTATATAATTCGAGCATTTGGATTAACTTCTCTTGCATGATTACCAATAGCCTGCATCAAGTGAGTTTTACCAAGTCCACTACCACCATATATAAATAATGGGTTATGCAATTTACCAGGATTGATAGATACTTGCATAGCTGCTGCTCTAGCTATTTTGTTTGCATCACCAACTACAAAACTATCAAAAACATATTTTTCTTTTAATGGTAAACCAAAAGAATACTCTTGATCATCTTTATCTGTAATTAGCATAGCTTCATCAAAACCAAATAACTCCTGAGATGCAGAATTTTTAGAAGATAATTTTTTCTGACTCTTTTTAGGCTCTTGATTTAAGCTTGTTTCTTCAGAATCGTCTTTTATTTCAACATTTTTTTGATTAAAAAAATTAGCTTGCGGACCAACTGAAGTAACTTCTGGAGATTTTTCTCCAGAGAATTTTTTATTAGAATATTCTATAAGCAAATCACCATCATGAAACTCTTGTATAGTAGATGAAATAATTTCACCATACTTAGATTTGATATGTTTTTTAAAATATTCATTATTACAATAAATTGTGAATAAGTAGTTATTCTGCTCTACATGTATAGGTTTAATCCACGTTTTATATTCAAACGTAGAAAGGCTTTTTTTTAGCTTTTTTAAACACTTATTCCATGTAGTCATAATAAAAAAATGTCCCAATAACCTTTAATTTAAAAGGATAACCAATAGTTGGCATAACAAATTAATTGAATGTGTAAGATTTTATTGTAATAAAAAAAAATAAGCAAATATAATTATTTAAACCTGTGGATAATTATGTTAATTAATTTGTTTATTTATTTAGGAGAATGTTGTTAAATAACTTATTCACAAATATGTTGATACTTTTGTTGATAAATTTGATAATTGTTTATCCACATTTTTGTCCAGTTTATTTCATCCACTTTTTTACATACTTATACATCTCTTTTAAACTATCTAATTTGTAAGTTCTATATAGCTTTCGGCAAGTTATCCACACAAAAATGTCTACATAATAAATAATAATATAAAGAAAAAGAAATTAAGTTATATATAAATAAAGAAAAGAAAAATAATCAAAAATATAAAAAAAAAATTTTTTCTTTATAATGGATGTTAATAAGATAAAAATACTTTTTCTAATGTCATTAAATACTGAAATATTTTTAAATATAAATAAATATGAGCAAAGAATAGCTATAAAAGAAAATAATATACTTAAAGAAATTCTAATTGAAAGAGATAATCAAAAAAGAATTGTTGGGAATATTTATAAAGGTAAAATAATTAGAGTACTTCCTGGTATGCAAGCAGCATTTGTAGACATAGGATTAGAAAAAGCAGGTTTTTTACATTTATCAGAAGTTATTCCATTAGAAAGAGATGATGAAGAATCTGATGAAAACTTCAAACTAAATAAATTAAATACTGAAGATATCAATAAATGGTTGCGTGAAGGACAAGAAGTATTAGTTCAAGTTGTCAAAGAAAGTATTGGTAATAAAGGTGTAAAACTAACTTCACACTTATCAGTGTCATCTCGTTTTTTGGTTTTTTTACCTGATTTAGACCATATTGGTATATCTCTTAAGATAAGTAAAGAAGAAGAAAAACAAAGATTATTAGATTCAATTAAAAAAATTACCCAAAGTGAAAATCCTCGTGGATATATTCTAAGGACTGCTGCAGAGGGTGCTAGTTATGAAGAATTAGAAAATGATATCAAGTTTTTAAATAATTTATGGCAAGATATTTTGGATATTTCAAGCACTATAATCAAACCTGGTGTTGTATATGAAGATTTTAGTTTGATAATAAAAACAATTAATATTTTTGCTAATGACAATCCTGATAAAATCCATGTTGATGATATAGATTCATATAAAGAAATTTGCCAATTTGCTGACAAATATATTCCTGGTTTAAGAGATAAAATAGAGCTTTATCAAAAACATAATATTTTTGAAGAATATGATATTGATGTTGAAATAAATAAAGCTTTGGATAAAACAGTATATCTCAAATCAGGAGGTTATTTGGTTATTGAGCAAACTGAAGCAATGATAACTATAGATATAAACACAGGCGGTTTTATTGGAACCAAAAATCTAGAAGAAACTATATTTAAGACAAATCTAGAAGCCACAAAAGAGATAGCAAGACAGCTAAGGCTGAGAAATTTAGGTGGTATAATAATCATAGATTTCATAGATATGATGGATGAATCACACAAAAATCAAGTTTTAGAAGCCTTAAAGAAGGAATTAGAGCTTGATAAGGCTAAGACTAGTGTAAGTGATATTTCGGAGCTAGGATTGGTTGAAATGACGCGTAAAAGGGTACATGAGAGCTTGTTAAGGACATTATGTCAACCGTGTGAACATTGTAATGGTAAAGGAAGTGTCAAAACACTACAAACAATTTGTTATGATATTTTTAGAGAAATTAAATCAGAATCAAAAAATTATCCAAATTATAATAATTTTTTGCTTATGTCTTCAAAAAAAATTATAGATTACATTGAAAGAGAAGAGTCTATATGGTTAGCAGAATTAGAACTAGAGATTGATAAAAATATATATCTAAAAGCTGAAAGTAACCATATATACAACCAATATGACATAATTCCATTAAATTAAAAAAAATTACAAAACATTGTTGACAGCTTAATAAAAAGAGCTATAATACATACTCATAGTCGCCGACTTAGCTCAATAGGTAGAGCAACTGACTTGTAATCAGTAGGTCGCCAGTTCGATTCCGGCAGTCGGCACCATAACGGAGTGGTAGTTCAGTTGGTTAGAATACCTGCCTGTCACGCAGGGGGTCGCGGGTTCGAGTCCCGTCCATTCCGCCATATTCTCATTAAGGTCTAGTTCTTAAAACTCAGTTTTCCCCTTTTTACTTCTGATATCTTGATCTAGACCTTAATTTTTTGCCTTTTCTTTTAAAACAAATGAATAAAACGGTTTATTTAATCAGTATGTACCATAAAAAAACAGTAGTTATCCTCTTTGCTTGATACGCGGATCTCTTAGATATTGGAGAAATTCTCACCTTAGTGAGAATGACTTGATAATTAAATCGGCAGTCTTTAAATTTGATAGTTTAAATCTATGTGTCTAAAAGTTTTTTAGATAAACTCAACGCTTTTTAGTATTTAATGTTTTTATGCATATAATAACAAAAGTTGTTATATTTAATGTAATGATGTACCATTACAAAATTACATTAAAAATTATTTTTTTATGAATTCAATTAATGGATGGCAACAATTAGTAAATATTTTATCTGAAACTTCAGATCCTAAAGATATTGATGTTATTTGTGATTTTTTATTAACTAAAGAAGAAAAAGAACAATTAAGTAAAAGGGTATTATTAACTAAAGAACTAATAAAAAAAACTAAATCACAAAGAGATATATCTAAAGAAATAGGTATAAGTATTTGTACAGTTACAAGATGTTCTAACGCCCTAAAAGATTGTTCTACAAGAGTAAAAGAAATATTCTCTGATAATATAAAAGGTGATTAAATGTCAGTAAAAGAGCCAGAAAAATTTTTAGCTTCTCATATCTATAATTTAGATTATCAAGAAGATTTAAATAGATGTTTTGCTAATTTATGTACTAACAAAAAAAATACTATATTGTTAGAATCAGCAGAAATAGATACAAAAGATAAACTCAAAAGTATTTTGGTACTAAATAGTGCCTTGCGTATAGCTTGTATTGAAAATAGAGTTTTTATGAAACCATTATCCAAAAATGGTGAATATGCCCTAAAAGAGATACAAAAAAACATCAAAGAAGGTGTTGAATATATATATGATAACAAACAATTAATATTAACTTTTAAATCAATAAAAGATTATCAATTCAATGAACATCAAAAATTAAAAAAACAGTCAGTTTTTGATGCTTTAAGAATTATAAAAGATAGTTTTGAAATATATAATGAATTTAGTATTTTTTTGGCTGGTTTATTTGCTTATGATGTTGTTGGTAGTTTTGAAGAAATAGGTCAAGTAAAACGTAAGAATAAATGTCCAGACTATGTATTTTATCTAGCTGATACAATACTTGTAAGTGACCATCAAGAAAAAAATACGTTTATACAAGTTAATAGCTTTGGACATCAAACAATATCAGATCTAGAGGATAGTGTTGCTGTAATTAAGCAAAATATAAATAATGATATAGAGTTAAAAGTTGAAAAATTTAGCAATTTAGAACCTAAAGAATCAATAAATGATAGAGATTTTTGTAGTGTAGTAGATAAACTAAAATCACATATTATAGATGGTGATATATTCCAAGTTGTACCTTCAAGAAGTTTCTTTTTGCCATGTCAAAATTCTTTGGAAGTTTATAAAGAGCTTAAGCGTACAAATCCTAGTCCGTATATGTTTTATATGCAAGATGAAGATTTTATTATTTTTGGAGCATCGCCAGAAAGTGCCTTAAAGTATAAAAAATCTACGAATCAAGTAGAGATATATCCTATAGCAGGCACACGTAGAAGAGCAAAAAATCCAGATGGTAGTATTAATACAGATTTAGATAGTAGGATTGAGCTAGAGCTTAGATTAGATGCTAAAGAAAATGCCGAACACATGATGTTAGTAGATTTGGCACGTAATGATGTTGCAAGGATATCGAAAACTGGTACTCGCTATGTTGCTGATCTTTTAAAGGTTGATAGATATAGTCATGTTATGCATTTGGTCTCTAGAGTAGTAGGTCAACTTGCTGATGATTTGGATGCTTTGCATGCTTATCAGGCTTCTATGAATATGGGTACATTAACAGGTGCACCAAAAATAAAAGCAATGCAGTTAATATCAGCAGTTGAAAAACAGACTAGAGGTGGATATGGCGGAGCTATTGGTTACTTTAATGGGTATGGTGATTTAGATAGTTGCATAGTTATACGTTCTGCATATGTTGAAGATGAAATAGCAGAGGTTCAAGCAGGTGCAGGTGTAGTATTGGATTCTATACCTATAGCAGAAGCTGATGAAACTAGAACAAAAGCACAAGCTGTAATATCAGCTATCAAAAATGTACATGGAGTGTAGTTAATGGCTAATATTATATTTATAGATAATTTTGATTCATTTTCTTATAACTTGGTGGATGAATTTAGAGTTCTAGGAAATAATGTCGAAGTATTTAGAAATAACTTATATCTAGAAGTTCTTTTGGATAAAATTAACTCAACTGATAATCCCATAGTTGTGATATCGCCTGGTCCTGGTAACCCTGCAAGTGCAGGATGTATAGTTGATCTTATATCAGTTATTAAAGGTAAGATACCAATTATAGGAATATGTTTAGGTCATCAAGCTATAGTTGAAGCTTATGGTGGTATAGTATCTCATGCTAACGAAATTGTTCATGGTAAAACTGCTAAAGTTAAATTTATAAAGCATGGTATTTTTGAGGGTTTGGAATCACCATTGAGTGTGGCTAGGTATCATTCTTTAGTAGCTATTAAAGTACCAACTGGCCTAGAAACTGTAGCGGAAGTTAATGACTTGGTAATGGCTGTAGTAGATGATAAAAATAAGGTCTGTGGTTTACAATTTCATCCTGAATCAATAATGACTATACATGGCTCTAAACTCTTAGATAATATAGTTAGATGGGTGCAGCAATGATTAGTTTAAGAGATATCGTAGAAAAATTATTTAATTCAGAAGATCTTAATTATGAAGAAAGTTATCAGCTTTTTGATTATTTTATCAAAGGTCAAATAGAGTTACCTTTACAAACTAGTATATTAATAGCTCTTAAACTAAAACAAGAAACTTCGATAGAAATAGCAGCCGCAGTAGAAGCTCTACTTGATAATACAAAAGAGTTCCCAAAAATAAATGGAGATTTAGCTGGAATAGTTGGTACTGGTGGAGATGGGCTTAATACTATTAATATTTCTACAACAGCTGCGATTGTTGCAGCGGCAGCTGGTTATAAGGTTGCTAAACATGGTGGTCGCAGTGTATCAAGTAAATCAGGTTCTTTTGATCTTTTAGAATCTTTTGGTATCAATATAGAATTATCACCAGAGCAAACAAAAGAATGTTTAGAGCTATATAATCTTGGATTTTTATTTGCGCCATTTTATAGTGAGGGCTTTAGACACATAAAAGAGGCTAGAACTATCTTAAAAACTAGGACTATTTTTAATATTTTAGGACCTTTGATAAATCCAGCTAGACCAAATAAGGTTGTGATAGGAGTTTACTCAAAAGATTTAATTTTGCCAATGGCAAAAACTCTAATTAATCTTGGAATTGATAGAGCAGTTGTAGTATACGGTAGTGGCTTAGATGAAGTAGCAATACATGATGATACTTATGTCGCTGAAATACAAAATAATCAGATAACGGAATATAAAGTTTCTCCTGTAGACTTTGGTATAGATATATATGCAATCAAAGATCTTGAAGGTGGCTTACCAGAGCATAATAGAGAGATTATAAAGCAAATACTTCAAGGTAAGGGTAAACAAGCGCATAATGCTGCGGTTGCTGTAAATGTAGCTATGCTTATGAAGCTTTATGGTAAAGATAATCTAAAGCAAAATACTCAAGAAATATTAGAGCTTATAAAATCAGGCAAATGTTTTGATACATTACAACAAGTTATAAATCATGGTAAATGAAATGAAAAAATTAGGAATTTGTATATTAGGAGTATTAATGATGAGCTCTGGATATACTTGTACAGTTTTTATTAAAAATAATGGTAAAAATAATTATGTTTTTGCTAAAAGTAGAGATGTAACTTTTGATAGATATGATTCAACATATTATTTCTTAAGGCAATAAAATGTAGTTTTTCATGCACCAAAAAAAGGTTATAAATATATTTCTTTACAATATAGCCAATCTCAACCAGATCCAAACATTTTCTCTACAGGAACAAATGAAAAAAATTTGTCTATGAGTTATAACTATGATAGTTCACAGTTAGGAAGTACAGGCGATAATTTATCTGAATATACTCCTTCTATTATAAATATGGCTAATAAGTTTAATAGATATTTAATTAGTAACGCTGCTACATTAAAGGATGTAAATAAAATAATTAAACAAGCTGTTTATAATTTTAATAATAAAAGTACTGAACAAGAGCCTTTTGCTGTTCCTATGTTATTATCATTTGCGCAACATAATAAAAATAAAAAAGATATTTATGAAGTTGTAGAGATAGTAATATCAAATCCTAATATTGTAAAAGAAACATACTTTAAATCATTAAAAATAAGTGGTTATCAAGATTTTCAGGAAAATAAGAAGTGCGTAAGTATTTTGAATAATATGTATGGTAAAGGATTTAATAAAGACATAGTAAATATTTATAATAATGTATTTATGTCTAATCAATTTATTTGTAGTTACATTGGAAGAACAAGCTTTAAAAATAATTATTCAAATTTGGCAAGTTATTACTTTGCAGATCAAGTTGCTAAATTGACAGCATATAATAACTTACAACTTGATTATAAAATTAAAAAATCGAATGATTATCTAATTGAAACTAACTCTATAACCTCTATAGATTTACAAAAACATACATATTTTGTTCCCCCAGAATCTATATCTCGTTATGATTCTTTAGATACTTTGCTCAAAAATTCAGAGCAAATATCAAAATTGGTTAATGATAAAAATGGATACTCTAGAGAGTTAGCTATTATGTTCTTAAATTATATATATAATCCAAGTAAATATGATTTAGATGGCTATACTATGTCATCTAATATGGCTGTTTCTAGAGAAAGTAGTAGAGCAAAATATGTTGTTAGTTTTATTAAAGACAATACCACAGGAAGAGAAGTTCCATATATATTTGTTGAAATTACTTCTCCAGCACAACCGTACAATAGAGCTACTATAAAACTAAATAAATGCTTTTGGGAAGAGCATAAAAATAATGATATTATTGTTGATAAAGATGAATTTTATTATAAATATCATAAGATGTATCAAAATTATAATGGATAATAATCATGAAAAAAATAATATATAGTTTATCGATATTATCTTGTAGTTTAGGTTTTTCAGCTGATAGTGATACTAAATATCAAAAAGCCGTATTTGCAGGTGGCTGCTTTTGGTGTTTGGAATCAGATTTTGAATATATGCAAAAACATCAAGATTTAAGCCATGATGGTATTATAAAGGTTATTTCTGGTTATGATGGTGGTTTGCAAAAAGATCCTACTTACAAAACAGTATCTGCAGGTATTACAAACTACAAAGAATCAGTAGAGGTTGTATATGATCCTACTAAAATTAGTTATCAAGATTTAGTAGAGTATTTTTATCGTCGTATAGATCCTACAGATTCTAAAGGACAGTTTTGTGATAAAGGCGAGCAGTATCAATCAGCTATATATTATAGCGATGATAAACAAAAACAAGTTGCTGAAGATGTTACTAAAAAATTAAAAGCAGAATTTAAAAAGCATAATCAAACTGTATATACCCAAATTTTACCATCTACACATTTTTATAAAGCCGAAAGTTATCATCAAGATTATCATCATAAAAACCCTAAAAGATATTGCTATTATCGTACAGGATGTGGTCGTGATGTAACAGTGAATAAAGTTTGGCAAAATATAGATTGGAAATATAGTAATATAACACCTTTTAATATACCATCTAGCTATGCAGAATGTTTAACAAGATAGTAAAATGAAAGTAGTAGGTGTAGCATCAAAAGTTTCTAATGATAGGGAAGATTTACTTGAAGAAGCTTGGGAGCTTTTCTTTAATAGTGAAGTATTAGAATATCTTAATGGTCAAAATATATCTCAGGATATAATATCTGTTTATTATGGCTATGAAGGCGATCATACGGCTCCATATACTCTTTTGATAGGTTATGAGGTGGCTGAGTCTTTTGAGGTACCAACAGGGTTAAATTCTGTGCAAATTGAGCTTAACCATCAAACGCACCGTGTTGAAGGCGAGCTACCTGATGCTATTATTGATAAATGGCAACAAATTTGGGCAGATAATTCTAAAAAGAGAGCTTATAAAGCAGATTTTGATAGATATAATCCTATTGAAGATTATGCTGAAGTTAATGTCGAATATCTAAAATAAATAAGCTTCAAATCAACAAAGTACAGAAAAATTCAACTTTTATTGTTTTTTCGTTTAAAATACTTGATAAAATTATATAAATAATAAGTATTATGGAAACTATATTAGCTAAGATAGTTGAAGCAAAAAGAAATTGGCTTTTTGCAAAAAAAAGATTATTTCCACTAGATGTATTCAAAAAAGAAATTATAAAAACAGATAGAGATTTTTATCAGGCTTTAGAATCAGACAAAGCAGTATTTATTCTAGAGTGCAAAAAAGGATCTCCTTCTAAAGGAGTTATCCGTAAAAAATTTGATCTAAATGAAATAGCAGCAGTATATAAAAATTACGCAAATGTAATATCTGTACTTACAGATGAAGAATTTTTTATGGGTAACTTTGCAAATTTAGGAATTGTTAGAAATCAAGTTTCTCAACCTGTGCTTTGTAAAGATTTTATGATAGATGAATATCAAGTATATTTAGCTAGATACTATCAAGCTGATGCAATTCTATTGATGCTTTCAGTGCTAGATGATACTGAGTACAAAAAACTAGCAAAATTAGCTCATCGTTTTGGTATGGGGGTACTTACAGAAGTAAGTAATGAAGAAGAACTTCAACGAGCAATAAAACTAAAAGCAAAAGTAATTGGGATTAATAATCGCAATCTTAGAGACCTTTCTATAAATCTAAACACTACTCGCCTATTAGCGCCAAAAATACCTAAAGGAACAATAGTTATTTCAGAATCAGGAATTTATAAAAATCAAGAAATCCGTGATTTAAGAAATTATGTTAATGGCTTTTTGATAGGTAGTTCTATTATGAGTGAACGCAATCTAGAACTTGCAGTTAGAAAGCTTGTATATGGTTTTAATAAGGTTTGTGGTCTTACTTCTGTAGAAAATGCGCAAAAAGCATATAATGCGGGAGCGGTGTATGGAGGATTTATATTTGTAGAGAAATCTCCTCGCTGTGTAGATTTTGCCATGGCAAAACAAATAACTAAAAAAGTTAGATTAAACTATGTAGGTGTATTTGCTAATGCTAGTATTGAAGATGTTGTAAATACTGCCTATGGTTTGAAACTTAGTGCAGTGCAGTTACATGGTGACGAAAATCAAGAATATATAGATGCACTAAAATCAAAACTACATAGAAACTGTCAGATATGGAAAGCTTATGGAATTGACAAAACTGTACCAGAGTTTTTTGCTAATGTAGATTATCACTTATTGGATGCTCAAGTAGATGGTAAATCAGGTGGTACTGGTAAAGCTTTTGATTGGAGTCTTATTAAAGATAGGAAAAATATAATACTTGCTGGTGGTCTGAATCCTAAAAATATAGCAAAAGCAATAGAGCTAAGATGTTCTGCTTATGATATTAATTCAGGTGTAGAATCTGAGCCAGGACAAAAAGATCAGCAGAAATTAAAAGAAGTTTTTGAGGTTATAAGAGACTACTAGCATCTTATTTCACACTTTATTTTAACTTATAAGTATTAAAAGTAATTCATAGTTAGTATATATAATTGCATCAATATTTAGCTACTGCTATTCTAAATAAAAATATCTAATATTACCCTAACTATGAATCAACCAGAAATTAAATATTTAAAAAACTACAAGCCAAGTAATTATCTTATAAATGAAACACATCTAAAATTTGAACTTAATGAGTCAAAAACTAGAGTGACAGCAAATTTATATATAGTAGCTAATCCAGCAAATCGTGAAAATAACACACTGGTTTTAGATGGTAATAATCTAAAACTATTATCTATAAAAATAGATAATAAAGAGCTATCAAATACAGATTTTATAGTTAATGAAAACCAATTAATCATAGATGATGCTCCAGAAAAGTTTGTATTAGAAACAGTGGTAGAGATTAACCCTGAGGCTAATACTTCTTTGGAAGGTTTATACAAGTCTGGAGAGGTGTTTTGTACACAATGTGAAGCTACAGGATTTAGAAATATTACATATTATCTAGATAGACCAGATGTTATGTCAGCATTCACAGTAAAAATAATAGCTGATAAGAAAAAATATCCAGTAATTTTATCAAATGGCGATAAAGTTGAGTCCGGATATATTTCAGATACTCAGCATTTTGCAGTATGGAAAGATCCATTTAAGAAGCCTTGCTATTTATTTGCTCTTGTAGCTGGAGATCTGGCAAGTATCAAAGATACTTATATCACAAAATCATTACGTAAAGTTAGTTTAGAAATATACGCTTTTAAACAAGATATAGATAAATGTCATTATGCAATGCAAGCTGTCAAAGATTCAATGAAATGGGATGAGGATAGGTTTGGCTTAGAGTATGACTTAGATACTTTTATGATAGTAGCTGTGCCAGATTTTAATGCTGGTGCAATGGAGAATAAAGGTCTAAATATTTTTAATACCAAATATATTATGGCTAGTGATAAGACTGCTACAGATAAAGATTTTGAGTTGGTACAAAGTGTAGTGGGACATGAATATTTTCATAATTGGACAGGCGATAGAGTTACTTGTAGAGACTGGTTCCAGCTTAGCTTAAAAGAAGGCTTGACTGTATTTAGAGATCAAGAATTTACTTCTGATTTAAACTCAAGAGATGTTAAACGTATAGACGATGTACGTATTATTAGAAGTGCTCAATTTGCTGAAGATGCTAGTCCAATGTCTCACCCTATCCGCCCAGAGTCTTACATTGAGATGAATAATTTCTATACTGTAACGGTTTATCATAAAGGTGCTGAGATAATTCGTATGATTCATACCCTACTAGGTGAACAAGGCTTCCAAAAAGGTATGAAACTATACTTTGAAAGACACGATGGACAAGCTGTCACTTGTGATGATTTTGTAAATGCTATGGCAGATGCTAATAATCGTGATTTTAGCTTATTTAAAAGATGGTATGCTCAATCAGGTACACCAAGCATTAAAGTTACAGAAAACTATGATGCAGAAAATCAAATTTATAGTCTAACGCTAGAGCAAACTACTCCGCCAACAGCAGATCAAAAAGAAAAACAAGCTCTTCATATACCTGTTAAAATGGGGCTTATTACTCCAGAGGGTGAAAATATAGAGGAGCAAGTCATTGAGCTAAAAGAGCAAAAACAAACTTATACTTTTGAGAATATTACAGCAAAACCAGTAGCTTCTTTATTTAGAGATTTTTCGGCACCTGTAAAAGTTGAGCATGAGCGTGCCGAAGAAGAGCTATTACATATCGTTAAGTATGATAATAACGCTTTTAATCGTTGGGATTCTTTACAGCAATTAGCTACTAAAATGATATTAAACAATGCTGATGTAGATGCTGAGTTTTTAAATGCTTTTAAATCAATCTTACATGATAAAGATTTAGATAAAGCTTTAATTAGTGATGCTCTGATGATACCAACTGAGTCTACAATTGCTGAGTCAATGCCTGTAATTATGGTTGATGATATTGTCAACTCTCGCAAAAAAGTCATGAATCAGCTAGCAGATAAACTAAAAGATGATTGGTTAGAGGTATATCAACAATGTAATGATAATAAGCCGTATAGCCTATCAGCTGAGCAAATTGCTAAAAGAAAGCTCAAAGGAGTCTGCTTGAGCTATCTGATGAATGCTAGTGATCAAAGCCAAGGGTTAGAGTTAGCACAACAGTTATTTGATAATGCTGATAATATGACAGATCAGCAAACAGCATTTTCAGCGTTACTAAAGTCTAATGATAAACAAGTTCGAGATAATGCTATCAATGAGTTCTATAACCGTTGGAAGCATGAGGATTTAGTAGTAAATAAATGGCTACTATCTCAAGCTCAAATATCTCATGAGTCAGTTTTAGATATAGTCAAAGGCTTAGTTAAACATCCTGCATATAACCCTAAAAATCCTAACAAAGTTTATTCACTAATTGGCGGTTTTGGCGCTAATTTCTCACAATATCATCGTAAAGATGGTTTAGGATATGCTTTCATGGCTGATACAGTACTAGCGCTTGATAAAATTAATCATCAAGTTGCAGCAAGAATGGCTCGAAATCTAATGAGTTGGAAGCGCTATGACTCTGATAGACAAGCTATGATGAAACAAGCTCTTGAGAAAATTAAAGCTTCAAATCCAAGTAAAAATGTCTTTGAAATTGTTAGTAAGAGCTTGGAGTTGTAGTTTTTTTAAAAAAGGATTTATATAGCTTCATAAACTTCCATATCCGTATTTTCAAATTTTATGTAATAACTTATAACATCAGATGATAGCTTAGGACTAGATACAGGAATTTTATTGAGCCAAAACAAAAAATGTAACAGAGTATCTTCATTAGTTTTGAAAAAAATTAAACCTATAGGTAGTGTACCTCTATCAAAAAAACCACCTTCCCTATTATTGAAAAGAATGCCTTTATTATTAATTATGATAAAATCAAATTGATTGTTTCTTTCTACTTTATTTTTAGAGTAATACTGTTTTATGTGTTCTATTAACGTCTCATTATTAGAGAAGGATTCATTCGTGAATATAAAAGTATAAATTTTATATATGTCATCTTTATAGTTTTTTATATCATCAGTATTAAATAAGCTTGTTTTTACTCTTGTTAATTCCTTTACACTTTTTATTTGAGTTAATGCTCTAAGTATTTCATCTTTATCTAATTTAGGCTTTATTTCTATAGCAGCATCGACTCCATCAGCAAAAATTACAGAATATAAGCCATTCGTATTTGATAAAGTATTAGGGTGTTGAGGATTGAGTATTATGCAGTCTATAGATTTACTTCTATTTCCAAAACTATCTACTATATTACCTTTTGCTATTCTATATGGAAAAGGGAAGTATTTAGATATAAAGTTTTTAATAAGAGGTTCTCTTCTATCGGAAACCTCTTGAGAAGTTCCTTTACCTTCAAAAGAAGCTTTTTTAAATCCTGTGTCTATCTCCGTGGCTTCAAAATTAAGAAGTTTTCTTAAGTCATTCATTTTTACTTACCTATATTACTTATGCTACTATTGTTTGTGATTAGAATTAATTTATTTGATTATTTTATTTTTATAGTGCTATACCTTATAAATACTTATAATAGACTTATTAATTATTTAAAAGCAAGAATAAATATGTCAGTAGTTGTTATAGGAAGCGCTAATAGGGATTTAGTTGTAAAAGTTGATCAACTTGCGCAAAAAGGTCAAACGATAATAAGTCAAAATTATGAAGAGTTTTGTGGTGGTAAAGGAGCTAATCAAGCTGTAGCTGCAAGAAGACTTGGCGAAAATGTAACTTTTATTACAAATCTTGGTAAAGATAGTTTTGGAGATAGGCTTTTAGAGTTTTATAAAAAAGAAGGTCTAGATAGCTTAACTATCAATCAAGATTCTAGTAGCAATACAGGCTTGGCTTTTATTTGCGTTGATAGTCAGGGTCAAAATATTATTAATGTAGTAATGGGTGCTAATGCTAAATTAGATCAGCAAGTTTTGGACAAACATAATCAAAAAATCCAACAAGCTAATATCATACTAACTCAGCTAGAAACTCCTTTGGAAACTATTGAGTATTTAGCAAATAAAATCACTGATAAACAAACATTTATATTAAACCCTGCCCCAGCAAGAGAGCTACCTCAAGAATTACTCAAAAAGGTAGATATTTTAACGCCAAATGAGACTGAGGCATCTATTTTGTCAGGTATAGAGGTTAAAGATGTAAATACAGCTAAGCAGGCAGCAAATGAGTTGCATAATAAAGGTGTATCTACAGTTATAATAACTTTGGGCGAGCAAGGTGCTCTATTATCAAAAAATAATGGTCAAGAACAAAAATTATTTGCTACTAAAAAAGTAGATGTGGTAGACACTACTGCTGCAGGAGATACTTTTAATGGTGTTTTGGCATTTTGTCTAGACAAAGGACTATCTATAGAACAATCAATCGAGATAGCTAATACAGCAGCAGCTCTAGCAGTAACTGTAGAGGGAGCAGAAGATTCAGCACCTACTTTAGAGAAATTAAATACTTATTTAGAACAAAAAATATAATATATGGAGATTTAAAATGGTTGTACTACACTCGTACGGTGTTGCGGTATTTTTTTGCATAATTACGATGCTATGTTGGGGTTCTTGGGCAAATACACAAAAGCTCTCGACAAAAGAATGGCCTTTTCAGCAGTATTATTGGGATTATGCTTTAGGGATTTTGATAGTATCTTTTGTCTTAGCTATAACTATGGGAAGTTTTGGTACAGAAGGTAGATCATTCTTTAGTGATATTTCTCAAGCGTCATCTGAGAGTTTTATTTATGCTTTTATGGGTGGTGTGGTTTTTAACTTAGCTAATATACTACTTGTAGCTGCTATTGATATTGCAGGAATGTCTGTAGCTTTTCCTTTAGCTATTGGTTTGGCTCTAGTCATAGGTGTGATTACAAACTATATAGCAACACCTCTAGGTCAGCCTGTAGTATTGTTATTAGGAGTTTTAAGTGTACTTGCAGCAATTATCGTTGATGCAATTATATATAAACGAATATCTGATAATAAAAACAAAAATATGCTCAAAGGCTTTATAGTTTCTATTATTTCAGGTATTTTGATGGGCTTTTTCTATCCTTTGGTTATTAAGTCTATATCAAGTGATTTTATAACTCCTCAAGCTGGTTTAATGACGCCATATACTGCTAGTTTTATATTTGCTGTAGGGATTTTTGTATCTAATTTTGTGATTAATGGTTGGATGATTAAATTCCCTATTTCAGGTAAAAAGCTTAATTTCAAAGACTACTTTTCAAAAGGCTCTCCTTGGTTACATACTATAGGTATTTTAGGTGGCGTTATTTGGGGAGTTGGTTCTTGTCTTAACTTTATAGCTTCTGGTATTGCTGGACCTTCTATATCTTATGGTTTGGGTCAAGGTGCAACAATGATAGCAGCATTTTGGGGCGTATTTATTTGGAAAGAATTTGCCAAAGCACCAAAAGGTACAAATAAGTTGATAGTACTAATGTTTATAACTTATATTTTAGGATTAACACTTATTGTTTTTGCGAGAAATATCTAAAAATAAAACTATATATTTATAGTTTCACCAATTTTTAAAATCAAAGCATTTTCTTCACCATATTTTTGATTTATAGCTGCTTGTTTGAATCTTTTAGGTGGCTCAAAAAACGGCTCTGGTGTAAGTCTGATAGTTCCCCAGTGCATGCCTATGGTTTTGGTCGCTTTGATATCTTTGGCTATTTGAATTGCTTCTTCCGGAGTAGCATGTACAGAACACATAAAATCACGAGGCTCGTATGCTCCTATACCTATTAAAGCCAGATCAAAATATTCTTCTTTTTTACCAATTTCTTTAAATACATCGCCATAAGCAGTATCTCCTGAGAACCATATTTTCTTGTCTTTATATTTGATTGAGAAGCTAGCCCATAGAGTTTTATTTCTATCAAATAATCCTCGACCAGAAAAATGAACGCATGGTAAACAGCCTATAGTAATATCATTTATATTAATCTCTTGCCACCAGTTCATTTCGGTTACATTTTTAAAACCTCTTTTGATAAAGAAATTACTAAGCCCTAGAGGCACTACTACTTTGATATTTTCTTTATTTGGAAAGTTCTTTATAACTTTTGAGTCTAAATGATCATAATGATTATGGCTAATAATAATCATATCAATTTTTGAAAGCTCACTTAAATCTAAAGGAGAAAATATTTCTCGTTTTGGTCCTAAAAATCCAGGCCCAGCATTTTTACTTAAAAAAGGATCTGTAACAATAAAATATTCATTAAGCTTAATCAAAAAAGCAGCATGCCCTAACCAAGTAATACTATAATCATTTGATTTATCTAATTGTTCTAAAGCTTGTTGTTTTTCTAAAACATGGTCTTTAGAAAAACTTTCTTTATGCTTTTTAAACATAGTAGAAAAAATAAATCTTAAAAAATCTCTACTTCCTCCTTTGCGCATGGGGCTACCTAGAGGATTTGAGAACTTATTATTTGGATATTTCATCATCTTTTACTTTTGATATTCCTAGCATTCGCATCATTATTTTTTCAAAAAATGGTTCACTAACACCATGCTTAACTTTATAAGTATAGTATTTCTCAAAAGCCACCTTGGCATAGTGAACTAACTTACCTTCATAATACCAGTCATGTTCACGAGGTTTAAATTGAGGGATTGCGGCAAAGGCAACTCCGCCATCACCAAAATCGGCAAAACATACAGCATTTAGAGTAGCCTGAGTATGTTGTTCTTCTCCATTTAAAACAGCTTTTAGATTACTAGCTATTGCTGTGACCATTGATTCTATCATATACCCTGTTTTAGGAGCTCCTGTAGGTATTATAGTCTTCTCAACGGGAGGGATAGCAACACAAACACCTAATGAATAAATATTTGGATATTTAGGATTAGCTTGATGTTTATCAACGATAATAAAGCCCTTAGGATTAACTAGTCCTTCGATATTAGCAAAAGCATCAATTCCTTTAAATGAGGGAAGAATCATATTAAAAATACTTCTGATAGTATGTTGCTGTTTTATACTTCCATTATCGTCATATTCATCAACATATATATTCTCAGCATCTATTTTTGTGATTTTAGCATTACAAATCCAATTAATGTTTCGTTTTTTAAACTCTTCTTCTAGAAGCTTTGGTGAGTCTCCAACTCCAGCTAATCCAAGATGTCCTAGGTATGGTTCAGAAGTAACAAAAGTAATAGGGGTTTGTTCACGAATATTATGCTTTCTTAGATCAGTATCTATTATTAGAGCAGTTTCATAAGCAGGCCCAAAGCAAGATGCTCCTTGTGCTGCACCTACAACTACAGGACCGGGGTTTTTGAGTACTTTATCCCAGTCAGATGCTGCTTTGGTTGCATGATCAATAGTACATACAGAATGACTATATAAATCTGGTCCCATACCTTCAATTTCATCAAAGGCTAATTTTGGACCTGTTGCTATTATCAGGTAATCATAAGTTATTTCTTTGTCGTTAAAAAGTACTAATTTATTTTCATCAGGATAGAGTTTTTTTACTCCATCAGATACAAAATTTATGCCTGCTTTTTCTATATAATTACTAATAGTAAATTCAACGTCTTCTCTAGAACGCCAATTTACCATTACCCAAGGGTTTGAAGGAACAAAATTAAATTTATCTCCTTTAGATATTAATATGATTTCATGATCATTACCAATTGCTTCTTTTAGTTCATATGCCATTGGTATTCCACCAATACCAGCACCAATTATTACTATACGGGCCATAATATCTTCTCCCCAATATTACACAGTAACTATATGATTAATATTACCATACATAAGTTTGACAAATTAACTTTGAGGATTTTTATAGAGATAATATTCTTCATAATGTATATTTGAAATTATACAAATATTACCAAGTAGGTAGCTATGAAAACTGTAAACTTTGAAAAATTATATACTGACTTTACAAGTATCTTTGATTTATGTAGATATACAAATGAATCTCTAGAAGAAGAGATTATTAGAAGAGTAAAAGAAGATAATATCACTGAGGGTATGTTTCTTTTTAGATTTAGATTAGTGATATTTAAGTTTGAAGTAGCTAATGATTCTGTCGAATATATTGGATATGAAAAATAATTAGATGTGTCATGACGGCTTTATTTATTATTTTAGGTATTTTGTTTCTAATTTTTTTACCTATTATTAACATATATATTCCATTGGGTAATTTTCCAAGAATCCCAGATTCTATTAATGAAAATTATGATTTAAACCCTAATAAAAGAAAAGTTGGTGAGTCTGATGAAGAGTATCGTAAAAGATTACGAGAGTTAAATCCTAATCCAAAGCCTTTATTTACAATTAAAAGCTTTTGTATCACATTTATTACAGTACTCTTACTCCTTATACTTTTTTTTATATTTTTATTTTTTTAGTATGGGAAGTTATATTTAGAATAAGAGAACCTACTAAAGATAATACTGCTGTAATAATAGCAATAAAAGCAGGTATATAAAGTGTATGGTACTCTAAAATCAGAGTCTGTGTTATAAGAGGCATAAATCCAACGAAAACAGCAGAACCTAAACCATAACCAATTCCCATACCAACTAGTCTTACTTTGACAGGTAGAGCATTAATACATCTATATTGAGCAATCATAATATAAGCACTAAAAAAAATACTATAGACTAAATATGCAACCATATAGTGTGAATTATGAATAAAAGCATAGCATAACCAGATAGATAATATTGATGATAAAACTAAGAACCAATTATCCAATTTTGGAATGCTATCTTTCTTTATTAGTAATGCTGATAGTAAGCCAAATAAACACATCATAAGTAAGCCTATAATACTAATCTTGAGCATACTGTTAGAGCTATAACTAGATAGATTTGTTAAATAGCTTGGTAAAGCATAATAGAACAATGTAATACAAGACATAACATTAGCAGTCATCAAAAAACAACCTAATAACGGCATTTTGTAATGTTTGAATAGCTCAATAATTGGATTTTTTGTCAGTTGATTAGTTTGTAATAATTGTGTAAAAAGAGGACTCTCATGCAGCTCTTTTCTTATATAAAAAGTAACAATTCCTAGCGTAGAACCAAGTATAAAAGCAATTCTCCAAGCATAATTCTCAGGGAAAATAAAATTAAGTATTATCGTTAGTAGTTTAGCAAGCATTACACCTATAGCTGCAGAGATCATTATTGCTGCGATAGGATATATTTTGTTAGTAATGATAGTTTCGTTTAGATATGTAAATGCACTATTGACCTCTCCACCAGCAGAAAGACCTTGCATAATACGAAAAGTAAGTAATAGTAAACCAGCATATATTCCTATGACTGAAGCATCAGGTATAAGACCAATACCTAATGTGCCAATTGTCATCAAAAGTACAGCAGCTACCAATACTTTTTTGCGTCCAACTCTATCACCAATTTGTCCAAAAATAATACCGCCAATAGGTCTTGTAACAAAACCTAAAGCAAATATTAAAAGTATGATAATTTGTGAGTTAGAACTATGAAGTAAATGAGCTCCGATTACTTCAGAAAAGCTCAGATAGATTATAAAATCAAAATATTCTAGAACCATGCCTAAAGAACAAAGAAAAATAGTTTTTAGTTGTAAGTCTTTCATTTTTTTATCTCTAATTTCAAAGTTTAAAAAAAGGAACCTAATATGCAATAATTAGATCAAATTGTTCGTAAGATAATATCATGAAAATAACTAAACTATAGCGAATATGGTTTTGTAAAAAACAAAAAAATAAGTCATTTTTGCTTTATAAAAGAAACTATTTTAATCATCTGCTATAATCTGTTTATCTTAAATTTTCAAAAATAATTTGCATGGCTGAAAAATATATATACTCAATGCATAGGGTCGGCAAAGTTGTGCCACCTAACAAATATATCCTTAAAGATATTTCACTATCATTTTTTGATGGTGCAAAGATTGGGGTACTAGGTCTTAACGGTTCTGGTAAATCAACACTACTTAGAATTATGGCAGGTCTTGATACTGAGATTATTGGGGAGGCAGCTCCGCGTAAAGGTGTCAAAATTGGTTATCTACCACAAGAACCAAAGCTAGATGAAACAAAAGATGTAAGAGGTAATGTTGAAGAAGCATTAAGTCACTTAAAAGATATGATTACTAGATTTGATGAAATTAGTATGAAATTTTGTGAGCCAATGTCAGATGATGAAATGGCTAAGCTTCTAGAAGAACAAGGAGACTTACAAAATGCTATCGATGCGGCTGGAGCTTGGGAGATTGATCGTAAGCTAGAGGTTGCTGCAGAAGCTCTACGTTTGCCACCATGGGACACTGATGTTACTAAACTATCTGGTGGTGAGGCTCGTCGTGTTGCTTTATGTAAACTTTTATTATCTGCTCCTGATATCCTACTTCTAGATGAGCCTACTAACCACTTAGATGCTGAATCTGTAGCATGGTTAGAGAAGTTCCTAGCTGAGTACAAAGGTACAGTTGTAGCTATTACCCATGATAGATACTTCTTGGATAATGTTGCTGAGTGGATTCTTGAGCTTGATAGAGGAGAAGGTATACCATTTAAAGGTAACTATTCACAATGGCTTGAGCAAAAGCAAAAACGCCTAGAGATGGAAGAGAAACGTGAATCTTCACATCAAAAAGCGCTTAAAGAAGAGCTAGAGTGGGTACGTCAAAATGCCAAAGGTCGTCAAGCTAAATCAAAAGCAAGATTAGCAAAATTTGATGAGTTAAGCTCTCAAGAGTTCCAAAAGCGTAATGAGACTCAAGAGCTATATATACCACCTGGAGAAAGACTAGGTAACAATGTCATCAAAGTCAAAGATCTTGTTAAATCATTTGATGACAAGCTTCTTGTAGATGGTCTTGAGATGGATGTATATCCAGGTTCGATTGTTGGTATCATCGGTGCTAACGGAGCTGGTAAATCGACATTCTTTAAGATGCTAACTGGTAAAGAAACTCCTGATTCTGGTGAGATAAATATCGGTGAAACTGTAAATCTAGCTTATGTAGATCAATCTCGTGATGCTCTAGATGACAACAAAACTGTTTGGGAAGAAATTGCAGATGGTCTAGATGTAATTACAGTTGGTAAATTCACTATTCCATCACGCCAATATGTAGGTAGATTTAACTTCAAAGGTGCAGATCAGCAGAAATATATTTCTCAGTTATCAGGTGGAGAGAGAAACCGTGTTCATCTTGCGAAGCTACTTAGAAGTGGTGGTAATGTTATTCTACTAGATGAACCGACAAACGATCTTGATGTCGAGACTTTAAGAGCGCTTGAAGAAGCTATATTAGCATTCCCAGGTTGTATTATGGTTATTTCGCATGATAGATGGTTCTTAAATCGTATTGCTACACACATGCTTGCTTTTGAGGGTAATAGTGAAGTAGTTTGGTTTGAAGGTAACTACGATGCTTATATCGAAGACAAAAAGCGCCGTCTTGGTGATAAATATGATGCTATCACTAAGATCAAATATAAGCGAATTTCGGTTGATTAATTTTTTCTATTTCACTATTTATCTAAATAATATTAAAGTAAAATCTTAATTATTAATTATTAATAAATAGCTTCACTGGAGATGTTTATGATAAAAAAAATAGTATTTTATATATGCTTTTTTATCTTTCTACTAAACTATAGTTTTGCTGATACAGATAGTAGTAATGATCCGATAAATGCTCCTTCTAATACCTCAAAAGTAGAAAGTAAAGGTTTTTTAAATGACTATATAGTGACTCCAATTACTGATGTAGCTTTATTGGCAACAGCTCCAATTGGTTCTTTTGTTGGTTTGTTTGAAGGAGCTTCAAAGTCTCAAGCTATCTTATACAATGGCGAGCATCATTCTGGAGATAGTGATATAGTTAATATCTTTGTAGCTCCATTTGCAGCAATAGGCCTTGCTTTGGGTGGAGCAATTTATATGACTGTTAAATTACCTGCAGATCTGATAGAGGGTAACTCACATAAATAGAGATAAAATCTATAAATCTAGATTATTTACAATTTTTTTAGACATTGACTCTATAGAATCTCTTACAACATCAGAGAGTATTTCATCTTTTTCAAAGATTCTTTGACCCTCTATACCATAAAACTCAACATTATTAATATCCATCCCTATAGCATTAGCTAATGCTAAAGATGGCGCGACTCCAACGCTATGTGAGGATAGAAAACCACCAAAGCTAAGTATGTCTTTTGCTTTGAAGTAAAACTCTGTACCTGGTGTAACTTTGGCATATACAGCATCTATAAGGATAATTTTGTCATATCCACTATCTAGAAATGTTAGTAGATTTAAACCTGGTCTATCAGCACTTTCTACAGTGATATTTTGAATATTTTTTTCTCTTACAACTTCAGCTAGTTTATCGGCTACAAACCAACCAAATTGATCATCTGCAAAAGGTGATCCTATACCAAGAATTAGAGTTTTTTGCTTCATTTTTTACCTTTTATGATAAATAAAATTCTGTAGGGGTAGCACATTATGCTGTCCAGTAAGGTATTATTTTATTTTTCTTTTTGAGTATACATTTACAAACTTAAACACAAAAAATACAGAGAAAATAGCTACTAAGCTTAAGCCAATAGTAGATGAATAATCATCAACAAAGTCTGTAACTAGATTAATTGTAGCTATATTTGTATTTAATAAGCCTAACAATTCAACTAAAGCAACGATATAAGCAGCTACTATCACAATACATAGTATTATAATGTTATAACGATAAAATCTCTGCTCTTTTGAGTTAAAGCTTAGAACTTTTGACATTAATCCAGCATCTATAGAGTCAACTATAATCATCCCTAGAGCAAATGAGATAGGTAGCAACATAATATACCAAATAGATAAACCATTTAGCACATTAGCAGCAGCCATGCCCAATAGAGCTATCTCAGTCGCGGTATCAAAGCCTAAACCAAATAAAAAGCCTACAAAATACATTTTATATGGTCTATCTATAACTTTGATTATAGGTCTAAAAAGTTTTGCCAATACAGAATTTGATGTATGATCGTGAGCCATACTAGTTTTATTTTTGAGCATTTTCTTTAGAGAGAGAAGACTCATAGTCCCTGTTAGTAGCAAAAATACAGCTGATACAATAGTTCCAAAAAATGCACCAATATCCAAAGCACTAGTTTTCTCAATACTTGCAAAACTAAAGCCGATAACTATAAGTAAAGTAAGTAGAAAAACTATTGTAGAATGACCTAACGCAAAAAATAAACCAGTCTTGAAACTAGCTCTATTTTGAGTTATTAATTGTCTAGTTACATTATCTATAGCTACAATATGATCAGCATCAAAACCATGTCTAAGACCTAGCATAAAGGCAATGCCAATCATACTAAGCATTTTGAGATCTTGGGTTGCTAGAAATAGTAGTAGTGCTAAGAGTAGTACAGAGAAAATAGTTATATTTTTTCTCATATTAGTTCCTTAAATTATGAACATAGTTAATATTTCGCTACTTATTTTAACTAATTTTGTTTTTGAAATTAGAAATTTATAGCTAAATTAAAAAAATATGTGTCATAGGATGATTGATTGTGTTTAATCTCTATCAATATTCAATGTTAAGAAATGTGCAGAACAAGATATACAAGGATCATAGTTACGAATAACCATCTCAGCATGTAGTCTTATATCATCTTCTGGTTTATCTAAACCAAAGTTTTCTAAAGCTATACGCAGATCAGCCTCAATACAAGGTAAGTTTTGTGATGTAGGTGCTGATATTCTTATTTTCTCAGCTAAACCTTGATCATTAACCTTTATATGATCTATCTGAATACCACGCGGAGCTTCTACAGCACCCCAAGCATCGGCAGCTTTGACAGTATAGTCAACACATGGAGTATCTGTATATGAGTAGTTTTCACATACTTGTAATGCTCTTTCGATAGCCCAGTAGCCCTCAATAGCTCTAGCTACAACAGAATGGAACATATTTTTACTTGGCCATTTAACACCTGTAGCATGTGCCATTTCTTGGATATGCTTAGGTAGTTTGTCGAAGTTTAGGTTGATTCTTGGCAGAGGACCTAAAAGTATTGGCTGACCATCAACAGTGGTAGAGTGTAGCGCTGTAGATTGTGGAGCATGGAACTCTCTGAAATGATCATCATACTCACTAATATGGAATTTCTCACCATCACTAGTAATCACATCATCACCAAATACAGGATATTCAGTAGGATGTGATAAGCTAACCATCTTAAACGGAATAGTAGTATCTGGGAATGATAGTGTAGACACCCACTCAACCACATCTTTAGCTTCTTTTAGGGCATCTTTTAGCTTAGGAATCAGTGCATGAACTTCTTTGACCAAAGGAGCTTTGTAGAAGCCACCAACTTTCATACCATTAGGATGGACAGATCTACCACCTAGTAGTTTAAGTATATCATTACCTAAATGTTGTAATTTAACACCGCGCACAACCTCTTTAGGGTAATCTTTTGCCATCTCGATAGCTGATCTATAACCTAAGAAGTCAGGTGCCGCTAATAAATGTACATGTAGATAATGTGACTCAATCCACTCTCCCAAAAACATCAATAGACGCATATCATCTATCCACTGAGTTCTAGTGATATCAAAAGCACTATCATAAGCTCTTGAGAAGCCTGCTTGATATGCAAGAGGGCAGATACCACAGATACGCGCTACTGCATCTATAATTGCATTTGGCTCTCTACCTTCGAGGAATTTTTCAAAATAACGCGGTGGCTCATAGATTCTTAATTCACACTTATCTATTTTGCCATCTTTAATTCTTAAATCTAAAGCACCTTCACCTTCAACACGGGCTAAAATAGGCACTTCAATAACTGTTTCTCTACTCATAATTATACTCCAGCCTTTTTAAATACTTCATCTTGGCTACTGATAAATCTATATTTATCTTGGATTTGTTTGTCTGATAAACCAAGTTCTTTTAATCTAGTTGTCATTGCACCTAGATTGGCATATTTTGATGCACCAAAACAACCATAACAACCACGTCCAAGTTTTGGACAGATTGCACCGCAACCATCTGCTGTTACAGGACCCAAGCATGGCTCATCTTTTGCAACCATTACACAAGTAACACTAGCATGCTTACAGCTTGTACAAACTGGATCAACAACTTTCTCAGGCTCTACACCAAATAGTAGCTGGCGGATAGCTTTGAGTATTTGCTCCGTAGTTATAGGACAACCAGAGATTTCAAAATCAACATTTACATACTCTTTGATAGCTTTTGCTGTAGATAAATCTTCTTTGATAATTACATCTGTATCCTGAGGATATACAGCTTTTTGCCATTCTAGGAGCTCGGCAGCATTTGTATAGTTTCTTAGAGCTTGAATACCACCAGCCACGGCACAAGCACCTATTGCGATTACATATTTTGCTTTTTCTCTGATTTTTTGTAAGCGTGGAATATCATGATGAGTGTTTACACTGCCTTCGATAAATGCAATATCAACATCAGCAAACTCATCTAGAGGACCAGCTTCTGCAAAGTGAACAATATCAACCATTTCAGCTAATGTAAGTAATGATACAGCATCATTGATTAGAGCTAGTTGGCAACCATCACATGAGCTGAACTTATGCACGGCAATTTTTGGTCTAGGAGCTAAATTTTTTAATTTATCTTGAGCTGACATAACTATACTCCTTTTATTTCTAATAGTTTTTTAACAGCTGGATAAGCATATACAGCACCATCTTTACAGACAAACTCTTTGCCCATTTGGCAATGACCGCAATGTCCGATAGCACACTTCATGCTACGCTCTAAGCTGACAAAAATTTGCTCTTCTGGTACGCCAACCTTAGCAAACTCTTTAGCAACATTTTTCATCATAATCTCAGGACCAACAGTCATAACTACCGTATTTTTGTGATCAATATTAAGATCCGGAATCGCTGCAGTTACAAAACCATCATACCATTTCCATGGACCATGAGGCTCACCAGCTGTAGCTGCTAAAAGTACTTGTGTATTTGGTTGGTTGTTCCAACGAGTGTATTTATCTTGATAGATAAGTCCAGAAGTATCACGAATACCTTGTACAACATATACTTTACCAAAAGCATCTCTATCTTTTAGGATTTCTTCTGTTGCAGCAACTAGAGGAGCATTACCAAGACCACCAGTCATAATTACAACATCTTTACCTTTAGCTTGTTCTACAGGCCAAGAGCTACCAAACGGACCTCTAACACCTATAGTTTCACCAGTTTTTAGTTTGTCCATACCCTTAGTTATACGACCAACTACTTGGATTGTATGCTCAAACATATCATCAGCAAAATTTCTATCATTAACAATAGATATTGCAACTTCACCAACACCATATAAGTACAGCATATTAAACTGACCTGGGTGGAATTTATAATTTTTGCGTAACTCTTCATCTACAAAGCGTAAACGCAAGGTAAAAATATCATCAGCATCTTTGATAAATTCAACTATCTCTGCTTCATGCGGTAAATAAGCATCTTGTGGGTATATCATAATTATTTCTCCTCACAAATAGCGTTAATTTCTTCTGTAACATCAATTTTTACAGGACACCATGTGATACAACGACCACAACCAACACAACCTTTAGTTTTGAACTGTTCCCTCCAAGTACCAAACTTGTGTGTTAGCCATTGGCGGTATCTATGTTTTGGTTCTTCACGGTATAGCTCGCCATGAGTATAACTATGATCTAAACCAAAGCATGAATCCCATTCACGCGTATGTTCACTTTCTTTGCCGTCTAAACTTGGCTCTTCTTTTTCTGTATGGCAGAAACAAGTAGGACATGATTGAGTACAGCTACCACAAGATAGACATCTCTCTGCAACATCATCCCATTGCGGATGGTCATAAGAGCTTGTTAGAGCTTTTTCTACTTGAGCTATTGGTGGTAGAGTTTTCTCTTGCATAGCATATACAGCTTTTATCTTTTGTTCAGCTTGATATGTTTGTGCACCTGTTGCAGGATCTAGTTGTAGAGCTAATATTGTTTGTCTACCTTTATCACTACCTGTCTCGATTACAAAACCATGATCAATCTCTGTCATCGCTAGATCAAAACCTTTATCACCTTCTGGCTTATCACCTAGAGCTATACAAAAACAGTTACTGTGAGCTGTAGTACAATTAGCGGCTACGATAAACATAGCTTCTCTTCTAGCTTTATAACGAACATCTTGATAAGCATTTTCAACAAACACTCTATCTTGAATCTCAATAGCTCTTAGATCGCAAGGTCTAACACCTAGTACAGCATACTTTTTGTTGTTCAAACTTTGATTGAATGCTAACCTGCCATTCTCATCACGAGAGACTTTCCATAGAGTTTCTTTCTCTTCAAAAAGCATTGGTTTAACAGACTGAACAGGTACACTCCAGCCAAAAGCTTTTTTTGCATCTGTTTTGATGACTTCATATTTTGCTGGTTCTTGTATATCTATATATCCCCATGGCAACTCGCTTGCATTGTTTATATTGTCATAAACAATAGATTTATCTCTAACTGCCGGCGCCATAACTTCATAGCCTTGCCCTGAGAAGTAAGAAATCATTCTATCTAGGTCATCATGTTTTAAGAAATAAAACTGACTCATATTACTCTCCTTAACATATTCTTGGTAATTGCTCACCACTTAACCAATCCACACGTCTTTTGCCACCAAAAGTGGTTTTCATAAAGACTTGAGATTGCTCGCTTTTTCTTACGGTTGCTATCACTTGGGCATTTTCTCCTAATGGATGACCCCTTAAGCAGTCTAGAACCTTTTGAGTCTGACTAGGCTTACAAGCGATTAAAACTTTGCCTTCATTGGCGATATACAATGGATCTAGACCTAAAAGCTCACATGCTGATTGAACTTCTCTAGACACCGGAAGATTTGCTTCATCTATCTCGATAGCTACATTGTATTGGTTAGCCCATTCATTTAGGGTTGCACCAACTCCGCCTCGAGTAGGATCACGCATTGTTTTTATTTGACATTTATTGTCATAAATTGAATCAACTAAGTTGTCTAAAGATGTTGCATCGCTTAGAATTTGACATTCAAAATCAAGACCTGTTCGTTGTGACATTACAGCTACACCATGATCCCCAAGAGTGCCATTGATGATAATCTCATCACCATCTTCAAGAGTATCTCTAGTGACAAAATCATCACGGATAACTCCAACTCCAGTTGTATTGATAAAGATGCCATCACCTTTACCTTTTTCGACAACCTTAGTATCTCCTGTTACGATTTGGACATTAGCTTTTTTGGCAGCTTCAGCCATAGAATCTAGGATTACTTTTAAATCTCTAAGAGGTAGACCCTCTTCCAAAATAAGTCCTACAGATATATATAAGGGTTTAGCGCCACCAACTACTAGATCATTAACTGTACCGTGAATTGCAAGACTGCCGATATTGCCCCCCCTAAAGAAATATGGCGTGATAACATAACTATCTGTTGTCATGGCAATTTTGCCATTTATTTGTGGTAATACGGCTTGATCTTCTGCTTGAGCTAGATATTGACTATCAAAACTTTTTTTAATCATCTGCTCGATTAAATGATGCATAGCCTTACCACCAGCTCCCATTGCTAGATCGACTACACCGTTTTTGATATTTAATTTCACAGCCATTTTAGTCTCCGTATTGATAGTGTGCAGCACAGGCACCTTCTGATGAAACCATACAAGCTCCCATAGGTTGCTCTGGAGTACATACAACACCAAATAATTTACAATCTTTTGGCTCTTTAAGACCTCTTAGAATATCAGGGCAAGCACATTGCTTATGCTCTAGCCCTTGCACCTCGGGGATTTGATAGTATATTTCAGCATCAAATTTTGCGTACTCATCTTTTATCTCTAAAGCACTGTTTGGAATATATCCAAGTCCACGCCACTCAAAAGTATCTCTGATAGTTAGATATTGAGTGATTAAATCTTGAGCAAGTTGATTACCATTTGGTACTACAGCTCTTGTATATTGATTTTCTACACCTATTTTGCCAGCGTTAATCATCTTGATAACCATTAGTATAGATTGCAGTACATCCAAAGGCTCGAAACCTGCTACAACCATTGGTTTTTCGTATTCTTTTGTGACTTTATCGTAAGCATTACTACCAATGATAACACTGACATGAGATGGGCCTAAAAAGCCATCAATCTTAACATCCTCAGATAAGATTGCTTGCATAGCTACTGGTGTAAGTACATGGTTACAAAATATTAGAAAATTATCTAATTTCTTAGCTATCGCGAGTTGTATAGCAACAGCAGTTGGGGGAGTAGTTGTCTCAAACCCGATAGCAAAGAATATAATCTTTTTATTAGGATTTTCTTCAGCAAGTTTCAAAGCATCTTCTACTGAGTAAATCATCCGTACATCAGCACCGCGTGCTTTGGCTTTGATTAGACTATCTTGATGAGATCCTGGTACGCGAATCATATCTGCATAGCTACAGAATATTACATCTTTTTGTGATGCCAAAAATATTGCCTGATCGACTCTCTTGATTGGTAGTACACAAACTGGACAGCCTGGACCATGTATCATTTTGACATTTTCTGGCAAAAGACTAGGTATCCCATAACGATGTAGTGCATGTGTATGCCCACCACAAAATTCCATTAGGTTATATTGTCTATTAGGGTCAACTTCTTTAGCGATTTGTTGTAAAAGACTTTTTGCAACTTTCGGGGCCCTAAATTCTTGTATGTAATCCATTACATTACCCCTTTTATATTATACTTTTTAGATCCTCTAGAGTCTGATGAGCCATTTCTTTATCTAGTTTACTTAATGCAAAACCAACATGGATTATGACAAAATCACCTATAAGAACTTCATCTCTTAGTAGTGCTAGAGAGATATTTTTTTTTACACCGCCAACATTAACAATTGCTTGATTATCTTCTTTGATTTCTACAATTTCTGCGGGTATTGCTAAGCACATTTTACTCACCTTTTTTATATTTTTTGGCACCAAGCCAAGCTTGTCCAAGGCTTACACCACCATCATTTAGAGGAACTTTCTCTGATATATAAATATTGAAATCCATTTCTTTAAGTTGACGGTAAGTCTCTGTTAGTAGTAGCTTATTTTGGAAACAACCGCCACTTAGTATTATATTCTTAATATTTCGAAGTTGGGCTGAGTTACTAATCCACTGCGCTAGAGCATAAGCCAAAGTACTGTGCCATAAGTTACTAGCAACACTTATATTATCGCATTTTATTATGCTTTTTAGTAGTTTTTTTAAATTTAAATTAGTTTTAAATGATACCGATTTGGTATCATATTGACTGTTTGAAATATCAGCTAAAGACTCTAATTCTATAGCGGCTTGAGCCTCGTAAGTGTTGATATGGCAAATATTTAATAAGCTAGAAACAGCATCAAAGAGTCTACCCATACTAGTAGTTTTACCTTTAGGTAAAGAGTCATTTTGTAAAAGCTTGATTAGACTTTCAGCTTGCGGAAACTCTTTGAGATGATTTGGTATCTCAAGATCGTATTTATGGCATACTGCAAGAGCCATTCGCCAAGGCTCTTTTGCTACTTTGTCACCGCCTATATATTCGATAGGATCTAGCTCACCAATGCGGTTAAATTCTAAATTATCAATATCACAATGATAAAGTTCGCCACCTCTAGCTATACCATCTTCTCCTAAACCAAAACCGTCTAGTACCAAACCTATAGCATGACCTTGTAAATTATGCTCAGCAATTACAGCTGCTAGGTGGGCTTGATGATGTTGAATCTGATAAATTGGTAGATCAAACTTTTGCGCAAAATGCGTAGTATAAATATCAGGATGTAAATCACAAGCAATACCATCAAATTTAAGCCCAAACATCTTTTGGAAATGCTCTAGAGACTGCTCAAAAAACTCTATATTAGCTTGGCTATCCATATCTCCTATATGTTGCGATACAAAGGCTTGATTATCTTTGATAAAACAAAAAGTATTCTTTAAAAATGTACCAGTCGCTAGTATATTTGGTAGGGTTTCTGATAGTTGGATTGATTGCGGTACAAGTCCTCGAGATCTTCTAATAGGTAGATTTTTATCTATCACAGTATGAAAAACACTATCATCACTTTTTATCGCAATATCACGATTATCTGTAACTATAAGATCAGCTATATCTTTGAGCTTTTCGTGAGCTTCATCATTATTAGCAATGATGCTTTCACCAGAGATATTTGCACTAGTAACTATCAAAGCTAAATCATGGGTTTCATTAAGCCAGCTAGAGCCAGTAGGTTGATTTAATAGATGATAAAAAAGGATATAATCAGAGCCAGTTGTTGGTAACATAAAACCAAGCTGATTTATGCGTGGTGCAATAGATGAGCTGATAGTACTAGTAGAATGTCTTTCAACTAAAACGATAGGTCTGATAGTCGTGTTTAGAAGCTCGTCTTGCTGTGTAGTAACTGTTGCGAAATGCTCTTGTATGCTTTGAGTGTTTAGAGCCATTAAAGCAAATGGTTTATTTGGGCGATGTTTTCTTCTACGCAGTTTTTCGACCGCCTCGGTATTTGTAGCATCTACGACTAACTTAAAACCATTTTGACTTTTAATTACGATAATTTTACCAGCCCTGATAGCCTGAGATATTTCTGCAAAAGAGTGTGATAATTTTGGTCCACATTTAGAGCATGCAACAGTTTGAGCGTGATAATGTCTGTCTAATGGGTTTGTGTAGCTATTGTAACAGCCATCACAGAGTGGAAAATCTTTATATGTAGTTTTATCTCTATCATAAGGTAGGTTTTGTATCGTACTAAAACGCGGACCACAATGAGTACAGCTAGTATATGGATATAGATAGTAACGACTTTGTGGGTTAAAAATATCATCTAAACATAGGTCACAAATAGCTGTGTCAGCAGGAATTTTAGTTGCAGAGCTACCCTGTTGAGTTTCTAGAATGCTGAAATCTGTAAATTCACTTTCAGTTTGATAAATAGTTTTTTGGATAGTTTCTATACTAGCTAGAGGAGGCAGTTTTGCCTGCATATCATTTATGAAACTATCTACGGTAGATTCATCACATTGCAGAATTATCTCAACACCATTAGGAGTATTTTGCACCGAGCCGCACAAATCTAAATCTTTTGCAAGGCAATAGATAAAAGGGCGGAATCCAACCCCTTGGACTATACCATTGACGAGAATTTTTGTTAAGATCTTTTGCATTTTTTCCTTTTATATCACCAGCTATATTTTTAAAAATTTGTTGTAGTGACGGCACAGTGTGCTGTCTTATTATAGTTATGGCAAACAGCTGACAGATCAATGATCTGTCACTACATAAAAATTGTTAGTCATACCTTTTAAAACTACCCCGTCAGTCTTCGACTGCCACCCCTTCGTACCAAAGGGGAATGAAAATTATGAATTTTTATAATTCTCAATATACTCTAATACAACTTCGTGGTGATCTTTAGTTTTAAACTTATTAAAGACATGATTGATCTTGCCGTCTTTGTCTATAAAGAAGCTAATTCTATGGATGCCATCATATACTTTACCCATAAACTTCTTCTCGCCCCAGACACCAAATTGTTCAGCGACTTTGTGATCTTCATCACTTAGAAGTTGTATTGTTAGGTTATCTCTTTCTTCAAATTTCTTGAGGCGTTTTGGCGCATCTGGACTGATACCAAGAACTACAGTGTCAAGCTTAGCTAGTTTGTCACTAATACTGCTTAGACCGATAGATTGAGTAGTACAACCTGGAGTCATTGCTTTTGGATAGAAGTAAATTAAGACATTCTTTTTACCTTTAAAGTCGCTTAATGATACTTCTTCGTTATTTTGATTTTCTAATTTAAAGTTTGGAGCTAATTGTCCTTGTTCTAGTGTTTTCATTGTTTTCTTGCCTTGTATCGTATTCTATTTTTTTGATAAAAATTTTGTGAAAATTTTCCAGTCATTCTCAGATATAAATAAAGAATCTTTAATACGACCGTTTTTATCGTACGTGTCTTTTATTGTTTTATAGTTTTTGATTGCAATAACTTTTGCATTCTCATATTGATGGCCTACAACACCAGAATTGCAATCATGGTTTCTATAACATAATTTAACAAGTAATCCCAATTTGTAGTAATTGTTTAAAGTAGATTTTAAATCTTCTATTCTACCTTCTTTTTTTTGTTTAGTTATTAAAGCTCTAAACCGTTTTCTTTCTTCACGAAATACTGCTGGCGATGGATCTTTAGCGATCCTTAATAATGAGAAAGTCTCATTTTCTTTCAAATTATTATTTTGCCTTTCTGCTTTTGACAGTACTGAGTTTAAGTAGTCTGGCAGTTTGTTTTTTTGACTTAATTCTTTAAGAATGTTTATACCTCGAGGAAGATCTCTTACTAATTTTTCATCTATCAATATTCTCCCTAGTTCAGCGAAAGAGTTAATGTTGTCCGGGGAAGATTTTTCTAGAAATTCTATACTTTTCTCTAAAAAAAATTTTCTGTTATTCCCCCTTATATACCAAGCAGAATAGTTTCTGTAAGCAATAGCAAGGTTATAATATAAATCTATATCTTCAATATCTTTTATTTTACTCTCAATAGATTCGATTTCATTAATCATCTTATACTTATTACTATCGTTAATATTGCTTGCATATTCACTGTATGAGTTACTAATGTTTTGAAGCCTTTTAATATATTTTTGTATATCATGTGAATGCATTTTATTAGTTAAGAATAATGATTTAAAAAATTTTAACATTATTTTAAAACCTTATTTTTTTATGAAATTGTTAGAGATACATTTATCCTATTTCTTCAATCCTCTCAACCAATCCAACCAGCTATCAAAACCAGCACCAGTTTTTACAGATAGCTCAAATATTTTCACATCTGAACGAATTTTTTTAATATTAGCGATACATTCTTGGATATCAAAATCTACATAAGGAGATAGATCAATCTTATTGATAACAACTACATCAGCATAATAAAACATATCAGGATATTTAAGTGGTTTATCAGCTCCTTCAGTCGTTGAGATAACAGCTACACGATGCTTCTCACCAAGATCAAACATTGCTGGACATATTAAGTTACCAACATTCTCAATCATCACAAAACCATCTTTGATTTCACCTAAGTGTTCAAAAGCATGACCAACCATGTGAGCATCTAGATGGCAAGCTTTACCAGTATTTATCTGATAAGCTTTTGCACCTGCTTTACGGATTCTCTCAGCATCTAGATCTGTGTGTTGATCGCCCTCAACAACTACGATAGGGTGACTACCACCAAGCTCTTTGATAGTTCTCTCAAGTAGAGATGTCTTACCAGAACCAGGACTTGATACAAAGTTTAGGGCAATATTATTATCCTTAGCTAATACATCCCTATTTTGCTCGGCATATTGATCATTTGCTTCTAAGATTGCTTTTTCTAACTTTACAGCGTCGCCTTCATGACCATGATGATGGTGATGATGATTGCTATCTGTTCCACATCCGCAAGTTGTACACATAATTTACTCCTTAATTAAAAACTATAGATTCTACGAGCATATCTTTACCTTTGAGAATATCTTTCTCAAAACTACCACAGTTTGGGCATTGCTCATATAATCTGGTTAATTCAAATTCATGTTCACAAGCTTTGCATTTTGCTATAGCTTGCTCATGTATTATTTCTAGCCTTGCTTGTTCTAAGACACTATCTTTTGCAGCTACTGGGAACCAAAACTCAAAAGATTCAATATCCACACCAGCTAAATTACCGATTTTGACAACCACTTTAGATACTTTTTTAGAGTTATTTTCAGCTGCTTTCTTAGCGATACTTATGACACTTTGACACAATGAAAACTCGTGCATAAGGACGAATCCAAAACTACGTGACTATACTTATATTATACCAAAATATAAGCTGTAAGTATCTGCTGACCTAAGGATGATTAATTTTTGTTGAATTATAAATTATACTGTTTTAGTATAGTTTCGATGCCTTGAGCTAAACTTTTGCAGTAGCTCTTCTTTGGATTAAAGAGTTTATAATCATAGCTATAAGAGTGATTATCGCACCAGCTGTTAGTATATATGCCGGAGCTAAATTATTATTTGAGAATTTGATAGTGCTGATTACAAGCATAGGTGTCAGACCACCAAAGACAGCAAATCCTAGATTATATGCAAAACCTATGCCAGTATAGCGAACATCTTGCTTAAACAAATCAATCAACATCGCAGGTATATTGCCCCAACAAAGAGCTACCAAAATAGCACTAAGAACTATAGCAATAAAATAGAAATTTTGATGTGATGTGTATGTAGTATAAATGACAAAGCTAAAAGCACAGGTAGCCAATATACTAATTAACAAAATCAAATTTCTACTAACTTTATCAGCAAATAGACCAACAGCTACACAAAGGATAGAAATAATAATCACACCAAGACTATTAATCCATGTGAAGTTATCTAAGTGAAGATTTAGAATAGTACTAAAATATGCCGGTAGTAACAAAAATAGTGTCACAAAACAAAGAGCTCCAAATGACACAATAATTGTTGAATAGATCAAGTTCCAGCGATGAGTTAGAAGCATCTTTGTAATCGGTAGAGAAAACTCTTCATTCACAAAAGGATTAAACTCTTTGATATCAATAAGCTGACGTCTAAGATAGTATGCAACAAGCCCAAACAGACCACCTAATATAAAAGGTATGCGCCAACCATAGGTAAGCATACTCTGACTTGTGAAGAACTCCAATAGCAAACTTTCAACTATAAATCCTATAGCAACACCAAGTATCAAGAATCCAAAAATCACCGCAGTCATAAAACCACGCTTCTCAGGGACAGCTTCGCCAACATAAGTGATAGCACCGGGTATCTCGCCACCGACAGATATTCCTTGAGCTATTCTGCATAGTACTAACAATATAGGTGCCATAATCCCAATACTATTATAAGTAGGCAATATACCAATCAAAAATGTTGATAATGCCATAATCAAAATAGAGATTGTAAAAGTCTTTTTCCTGCCATATTTATCACCAAAATGACCAAAAATAATGCCACCAAAAGGTCTAGCTAGATAGCCAACAGCATAAGCACTGAATGCGATTAATAAAGATGTAATTGCTGACTGGATAGGAAAGAAAAGCTTAGAAATATAACTAGCAAGTAGAGCGTAGATAATAAAATCATAAAACTCAAGCATACCGCCTAAACTTGATAGTAATAGTGCTTTACGTTGATTTTTTTGTAACATATTGTTTTCGGTATTAAGAAATAATTATTTAGTTGCTTAGTATATAACGTTTCTAATCTTATTTCATTTAGGTTGATAGTAACTTCTTTATAAAAATAGATATTTCTAAAATGCTCTATATAACTAAATCGAAGACTTGAAGAAAAGTAGGTAGAAAAATAGTTAAGATATATTTCTGTTTAAGAGTTAACTTTTAAAAGTTCAACTTGGAAAGAAAGTAGCTGATTTGGTCCAATAGCAGCATTACCACTAGTGCCATAAGCTGTGTCTGGAGCACAGTATACTATAGCTTTTTCGCCAACTTTCATTTGAGGAATAGCATCTTGCCAACACTTAACTACGCCTGATAGCGGGAAAGTAGCAGGTGTGCCTCTATCGTATGAGCTATCGAACTGGTCACCAATTAGATTACCTTCTTGGATAGTTTTTATAGCAGCTTCTTTATCATCTGCATAAGCTTGAGTAGGAGTAGTTCCTCTGTAGTTAACAGTTACTGAATCACTTTTAGTAGGTTGAGCACCATCTCCTTGTTTTAGAACTTGGATATATACACCCTTGCTACCATCGACCTCTTTGATACCGTCAACTTTAGCTATAGCTTGTTGGAAGTCATTAGCTAATTTAAGGTTGTTTGTAGCTGCCTCAATTTGAGCTTTTTGCATCTTTTCCATCATTTCTTTTTGGAATGCTTGCATGATTTGCTGAGCCTTAGCTTCAGGTATTTCAGACTTTTGACCAGCAAGCGCACTTTGCAGACCTTTGTCGAAGTTTGCTTGATCGATAGTTATTTTTCCTTTGCTTAGTTGCTCACCTACGCCTCTACCTATCAGGTAGCTGACTTTGCTCATATCTAAGCCATTTGACTCAGCTTTTGCACTACTTGCAGTAGTAGTTGGTGCATCAGCAGCAAATACAGCTGTTGATAAAAGTATCGATGAGATAGCAATTGTTAGTTTTTTCATTTTTATTCCTTTGATTTGTATTATCAGTTAAGATTTTAAAGTATTGTTAAACAAATTTGAATATGATTGGTATTGTTAGTTACTATTTCATTCTAGCTAAGATATTATCTTTTACTATTAACTGGTGGTGTAGAGCAGCAGCTATATGTAGTACCACTAGCACTAATAAAACTGATGCAAAGATATAATGATAACTAAAGATTTTGCTACCTAACTCAAAGTTTGGAGTTATGATCTCTGGGAATGGTATCACAAAGAATATCTTCCATGGATAGCCCATTAGCATCGAGCCAACTACTCCCGAAAAAGCCATACCAAAAGCTGAAATATATAAGCCAAGATGCACTATTTTAGCTACGATTAATTGTAGTAATGGTAGTGGCGGGTTATATGGCGGTTTGATACTAAAAAACCTAGCAACAACCAACAGAGGTATCACAAAGAAAATTACTAAACCAAAAGATTTATGCAAGGTCATAATCCATTTTGAATCAAATAGATCATAAGCATAACCGAAGCCCAAAATAAGCTGAGCTATTATCAAAAAAGCCAATAAGCTATGTAGAACTCTAACAGGTAGACTGTATTTCATAATCATAGATAAAGTTAATAGAGTGTTTTTTGATTGTATAGTATTTACAAACTTTTGAGAAATATTTTAATCTCGAGTATGCCAAATCTTTCTAAATTCTTTGATGATTTGGTCATGACGTAATAGAAAATCATCAGTATCGTATTTTTCATCATATTTCTGGGTTTTAACAACTCTTTTATCTTCATTAAGAATGATTTTATTGGTGATACTAAATACTATATCTGCGATAGGTTTGATGATTTTACCAGTCAAAAACTTACGATAATTTACTAAATATAGCTTTGTTTGATGCTCATTAATAGGCACAAAATAAACACAAATTTTAAGTTTATCAGCATTATTGAGTAACCAAAAGTTAGGAAAGATGTACTTTAGCATTAAGCGTTGGTTTTTTAGTGCTTCTATATATTCATCACTTATATTTAGTTTTATATCTTGAGGGATTTTGTATCCTCTGCCGATAGATCTCCTATGTACAGTAGCTAAGTGAGTATAATCAAGTTGGTTCTCGATACAGTGGCGGATGTTGTTATCCCATGTGTCAGTCAAAAGAGAGTACTTACCAGCAAAATCATTATATAGCTTTTGTGCAAATTCAAAAGCGTAGCTATTATCTAGTTCTTCATCAAAAACATTTATCCAAATCATGTCAGCGACAATTTTTGTTGGATAGCTTTTAACATGTAGTTTTGGGATAGCGCCTTGAGTTTCTGGTGTGTATATACAGTTGCCTTGTGTGTCAAAACTAAAGCCATGAAAGGGACAAGCTATAGCTCCGTCACATACTTTGCCTAAACTCAATTCTGCACCACGATGAGGACAGCGATTTTCCATAGCTATTATTTTCTCAGCATCTTTCCATAAAACAAGATTTTTACCGAGTCTTTCTAGTTTGATAGGTTTGGATTTGATTTCTTTGATATGAGCTATAGCATACCAAGCTTTGGGAATGTTATTTATCATTGAGCACAAAAATTAGTTTTTGCATGAGTAGAATTATACCTCAAGCTATTAGATAATTAATACTATTGAAATCTTTTAGATACTATAAATATGAGTGCAAACCAAAATAATCAAGAGATAGTCGGAGGGTTAATTCTCTTCGCTGCAGCTTTTGTTGCAATACTTATAAATAACTCACCATTATCTATCTACTATGGAATGCTTGAGACAATCAATGTCAAACTAGGAATTGAAAATCTCGTTATCGACAAAAATTTAATGCATTGGATTAATGATGGTTTGATGGCCATATACTTTTTATATATCGGTTTAGAAATCAAAAGAGAGATAATCTCAGGGGCATTATCAAAGCCTTCTAATATTATAATACCGGCTATAGCAGCTCTTGCAGGACTGGCAGTTCCAAGCTTGATATATTTATCAATCAACTATGATGCTAATATCACAGGTTGGGCAATACCTTCTGCAACAGATATAGCATTTACTTTAGGTATATTAGCTCTACTTGGTTCAAGAATCCCAGCGAAGCTAAAGCTATTGGTTGTTACAATCGCTATTTTTGATGATATAGCTGCAATAGTAATTATTGCGATATTTTATACTAAGTCGCTATCATTACTTTCGCTATCTTTAGGGACTCTTTTTATATTGGCAATGATTATTTGTAATAGAGTATTTAAGGTTAATAGAAGCTCTGTATATGTAGTTCTCGGTTTCTTTGCTTGGTTTTGTACGATTAAGTCTGGAGTTCATGCAACTTTGGCAGGTTTTACAACAGCTCTGTGTATTCCATTTAGAGAGAATGACAAAGATTCTCCAGCTAATTTTATGGAGGAGTCTCTTCATCCTTGGGTTATCTATTTTATATTGCCTGTATTTGCATTTGCTAATGCGGGTATCAATTTCTCAGGGATGAGTATTTCTATAATATTTGAGCCAATTACATTAGGTATTATATTGGGATTATTTGTTGGTAAACAGTTGGGTATTTTCTCCATATTAGCTATTTCAAAGAAGCTGAAATTATTTAAGCTAGGAGAGTCTTTTTCGAGTTCTCAGATATATGGTATAAGTCTTTTATGTGGTATAGGTTTTACCATGAGTTTATTTATCGGCACACTTGCTTTTGATGATAATTATACTCTTAGTGCAATCAAAGTAGGTGTGATAGTAGGTTCTTTACTCTCAGGAATTTGTGGTTATATAGTTCTAAGGTTTATAGCTAGAAACCCTCACTGATCTAACTGTATAAGTATTTTTAATATATAATGAAATTATGATGATTCAGCTCTAGTTGATTAAATGTTTGAAAGAGACTCAAAAAAAAATCAATCTACAAAATTCTGCTTAATGAGTTGGAACTCATACAAAATTGACTATAAAGATACAGAAACATTCAAAGCCTATATCAGGCACACATACTTTAATCACAATATTGATATCTTTTGTCTACAAGAGGCGGTACATCAACATGATACTAAATTTCCTATCGACAAATTTGATATAAACTTTGCATCTAATATTGTGTTGCGTTCACATAACTATGGGGTAGCTACAGTTAGTCATTTCCCAGTGATAAAAAATGTCAAAATACTTACAACTCATCGAGAGTCTGTAATAAATACTCACAAAGCCTCTTTGATTACACATTTAAATATAGATGGCACAAAAGTTGTTGTTGTGAATATCCATGCAATCAATTTCAAAAGTAATAAAGTTTATGAGTATGAATTTGAGAAAATAAAAGAATATATCTCTCCAGAGAAGTATAAGCATCCTATTATAATCGCAGGGGATTTTAATACTTGGAATAGAAGACGAGTAAAGTTAATCAAAGATTTCTGTAGAGAATTTAGTTTTAAAGTAGCTTTTATAGATGAGCCTCAATTAGTCAAATCTTTTCAGAGCAATCATTTAGATTTTGTATTATACAGAGGTCTAAATCTTGAAAAAGCATCTGTTTTAGATTGCAAAAAAATATCAGATCATAATCCGATTATTGCAGAGTTTTGTATCAAATAAATATTTGATTAACCACCATAAGACTTAGTTTTATCGTTGATGATGTCATAGCAAAGATCAGTCAACTCAGCGACAGAGTAATCTTTTGGATCAATAGGTTTTCCAAAAGACATTCTAGCGATACCAGGCTTCACAAAGTCACCTTTTTTACGTCCAAAATATACTCCAAAGTTATGAGCAACAGGTATTATTGGAACATTTGATACTTTGGCTAATTTCATTGCAGAACGATGAAACTTAGGATACTCTCCAACAGGAACCCTTGTACCTTCTGGGAAGATTATAATACTTAAGTTTTTGTTTTCTATTCTATCTTTGCCATCTTCAAGCACTTTTTTGATTGCAGAAAGACCTTTTGATCTATCTACACCGATAGCTTCAGCAAATATGTTTGTCTTACCAAATATTGGTTTTTCTAGTAATTCTTGTTTCATTACAAAACAGCAATCATGTACAAGACCATAAAATACAAAAGTCTCCAACATTGATTGGTGCTTAGAAACATAAATGCAAGGATAGTCTGGGATATTTTCTTTGCCCTCAACTTTTACATATATTTGCAATATAACCAAAGTTCCTAGACGATACAAACAAGACCATATCCAACAGACAAATAGCCTAACTTTTAATGATGCTCCTAATACTCCAACAGTATTCATCAGCAAACAAGAAAATAGTAGAACTATATATCCATAGACCTTGAAGACTTGCATTCTTGCTAGTAATAGTAGATGAAGAATTTTTTTCATCTGATTGACCTCTTATTTAACCTTTAAACTCTTTTGTTTTTTCCGTTATTACCTTATGACAGTAAGTAGTTAGAGTCTTCGAGTCAAAATCTCTAGGATCTATGCGTTTACCAAAATCCATTCTAGCAATACCAGGCTTAATTACCTGTCCCCATTTTTTAGGGAAAAATCTCCCAAAATTATGAGCAACAGGAATAATATAAGTATTTGCATCAGCTGCTAGTTTCATTGCAGAACGTTGAAACTCTGGATATTCGCCAATATTAACTCGCGTACCTTCTGGAAAAATTACAACATTGATTCCATCTGCTAGACTTTGTTTACCATCTGTAACAACTTTTTTTAACGACTCTCTTGGCTTATCTCTATCTATAGCGATACTGCCCAGGTTTTTCATCGCCGTACCAAAGATTGGAGCATCAAAAAGCTCTTTTTTCATAATAAAATGACATTTACCAATTAAGCCGTAAAACATAAATGTCTCTAGCATTGATTGGTGTTTAGATACATATATACAAGGATAATCTTTGTCGATGTTAATACGACCACTTACACGAATATACACTTGTAAGAAAACAAGCATCCCTATCCAATAAAGATAAGTCCAAACCTTGCAGACAGCCATTCTCCAAGCAATAGGAAGATTAAAAAAAGCGAATATATTTATAAGGATACTACAACCACCAATAACAGCAAATGAGTAGAGTTGGAAAGCAGTCATCCTAGCCCACATTAGAATATTCCAAATCTTTTTAAAAAAAGATTTCATTTAAAGACTCTCCATAAATTTTTAGTAGTTTTATTTAACTATCAGTTTGTACAAAAGCTCAAAATTATTAGTGTCATTATACACTTTTTACAAATAGCTGCCGACAAAAAAATAAGCTTATGAAGAAAATAAGATAAGATTCTTAGATAAAAATGAAAGATTATTTTTCTAAATATTTTAACTTATCTGGAACAGATGCCCAGTTATCAGCATCTTCACAAGGATCACATTTTTCGACGATATTTGGCCAAATACTAGCTAACTCTCTGTTAAGATCAAGCATTTGCTCTTGGCTCTCTGTAAGATCATCACTAGATTTGATAGCATCGACAGGACACTCAGGCTCGCAAAGAGCACAGTCGATACATTCGTCTGGGTTTATTACTAACATGTTAGGACCTTCATAGAAACAGTCAACAGGACATACTTCTACACAGTCACCATATTTACATTTGATACAATTTTCAGTAACTACAAATGGCATTTTACTAAATCCTTTCGTTATTTTACTTTTTTAGAAGAAACTCACAAATTATAGCATAGATATGAAAAAGGTAAATATTAATCTATTTTGTTGATTATGTGTGACAAAGCCTAAATTTTTCATACATCTGTAGTACAAAATAAAAGAGCTAAAATTAGAAATATCTATTAACAAGTGGTACTATTAGCATAAGATTTATAATAATGTTTTGGTTAAAAATGAAAGCTGAACTTGACCCAAGAAAATTAATCGCTGCGACAACAATATCTGTAGCGGTTTTGTTTTTTGTAACATATCTTGTATCTATTGCAGATGGTAATAATACTTTATGTAATCCATTTATTTCTGGTTGTTCTGATATTACGCATGCTGGATTTACATCGTATGAGAAGTATATGCTCAAAGCTATACTGATACCAACAGCTACGCTTATGGCAGTGATTTTCTTTTTTATCACGCAGTTGCTTGTTCAAATAAGTGATAATAAAAAATCAATAATTAAGCAAGGTAAAGTTATGCTTTTCTTAGCATCTGTTGGTTGTATTGGCTTAATAGTTGGGACTTCAGTCATTGATGGTCAGCAGACTCTTATGAAAGTTCATCTAAAGGGTGTTGCTGTGTTCTTTGTACTAATGAGTATTTGTCAGGTTTGGTATACAATTATCGAATATATGTATTCAGATCGACTAAACAAAGTACCACTTATTTTGCGTAGATTTGCCATTTTGATAACGGCAGCTTTTTCGATATGGTCAGTATTTATGGATCAGACAACAGTTAATCATAATATTGTTGAATGGTGGGGTGTTTATGCTCTTATTTTCTGGTTCTGGACATTTTCTATTACTAAAATTAAGTAGATCTTAACTGTCTAAATAAGACTACTTGTCTGAGATTTTCAATTCAATCTAGATAAATTTTGCTTAGGGCTTTTTTAGAGGCGTCCAAAGCTTGTTGTGTTGATTGACCCTTAGCTAAAACTACTCCCATACGGCGTTTACCATGGATTTCTTTTTTGCCAAAAATTCTAATATCTATATTTGAGTCAGATAGAGCAGCATCAATCCCTAATATGCTTGGATCTGTAGATTCTCCTTCAAGTAATATAGCCGCTGATGCTGAGGGTTGAAGAGTTTGTATTTGCGGTATCGGTAACCCTAATATTGCACGCAGATGTAATTCAAATTCATTAATGTTTTGTGATATGAGTGTTACCATGCCTGTATCGTGAGGACGAGGAGAGACTTCATTAAAAAATACTTCATCACCCTTTATAAATAACTCAACACCAAAAACTCCATATCCACCTAGAGCATTTGTGATCTCTTTGGCTATCTTTTGAGATTTTGCTAGAGCTATATCCGACATTGCATGAGGTTGCCAAGAGAATCTATAGTCACCATCTTTCTGGATATGTCCGATAGGATCACAAAATGAAGCACCACCTTTATGTCTAACAGTTAGAAGTGTAATCTCATAATCAAAATCTATAAATTGCTCGACAATTACACCTTTAGCATGACCTCGAGAGCCACTTTGGGCATAATCCCAAGCTTTTTGAACTTCGCTACGTTCTTTGACTATAGATTGTCCTTTGCCCGAGGAGCTCATTACTGGCTTAATTACAAATGGTAGTCCAATAATCTCAACAGCGTCAAGATATTCTTTTTGATTATTCGCAAAAGCAAATTTAGATGTCGCTAGACCAAGCTCATTAGCTGCTAGAGATCTTATACCTTGGCGATCCATAGTGAGCTTTGTAGCTTTGGCGCATGGGACAATATTGAAGTTATGAGCCTCTAACTTTACTAAGCTATCAGTATTTATAGCTTCAATTTCAGGAACTATATGGGTTGGTTTTTTTGTTAATATTAGTTGTTCAAGAGCATCAGCATTTAGCATATCTATAACATAGCTCTCATGAGCTGCTTGCATAGCTGGCGCATTCTCGTAACGATCTACAGCTATAGTGTGTATGCCAAGTCTCTGAGCTGCTATGATAAATTCTTTGCCAAGCTCGCCTGAGCCAAGTAGCATGATTTTAATGTTAGAAAGATTCATATTGATAAATATATTGTGAGAATTATTCTTAAAAGATATTTTATCAGAAAGGAGAAGGTTAAATTAAGGTTTTATGATAGTTTAGTAACTACTTGATATTGTATACTTCTTTCATTGCGTGAGCAAAACTGTAAGAATCTTTACCTGTAGTCATAATTCCCTTATTGCTTGCACCACCAAACTTATCTTGCTCTGCTTGCCATACAAAAGCACCTATATCTTGATGTTCTTTAGCAAATTTTGAAGCAGAAACTATCGGAGCATTTGGACCATTTGTTTCAGATTCCCATCCAATTACAGGATAGTTATTAACCCATTCACCACTAGCAAGATCATAACCCATTACAAATTTTGTTTTAGTATTGTTGCCTGCAGTAAGCAATCTAGTTACTATATCATAAGCTGTATTAGGATTCATTTTTGAGGAGTTATAGTTTTGAACAAATATTGAATCAAAACACTCATGACCACCACACGCATCTGCTTTGAGCATGCTATCAAACCTTTTATTACCACTTGCAGCCCAGTATAGATCATTAACATCTGTTTGAGGTGCTGCTGTTATGAAAAACCCTCTAGGGAATTTATCAGCTTGTTTATTTGCAGCTTCTCTAATTGCTGTGATTAACTTAGTTATTTTAGGGTATGTTTGAACACCATCAACTAAAACAACATCTGCATCTGATATTCCTGTACTAGCACCCTCTAAATCAAAATCAACACCATTTATATGATTTTCAGCAGCGAAAGATACAATATCTTCAGCTATTTTATTTATAGATTGATCTGATGAAAGATCTGGTGTCCATGTGTTTTCATGAGCGATACCACCAAATGACATAATAACTAAAGGAGCATCTTTTTTGGTATAATCATAGTCCCAAGTACATCCACTTGCGCATATTGTAGCATCATCAAACATACCAACACTTGTATTGATGACTTTACCAAAGGCTAATAGAGCAATGTTATAACCATTTTTGCCCATATTATCTATAGAAGTTATTTTATGATTCCAGTCCGCACCCCAAGAAGCTGTGTATCCTCCAATGACTTTTTCAGGCCAAGCACCAGCAATTTCATAGCTAATAGTGTTATCACCTTGAACCTTACCATCAACTATAGTTATGCTATTTGCATTATAGTTAGTGCCATTAATTTCATAGCTTTCAGGTTTTATAGTAAATTCACCTTTTGAAGGAATACTTGTTGTATTTGAGCCACTATCCAAGTTTATAGAATCACCGTACTTATCTCCATTAGAAGATATTCTTTCTGCTGTTACAGTTTTACTAGGAGAAGCATCTTCAGGGAATTTAACATTGAAACTAACATTAGCAGGTTTAACATCTTCTGCTTGGAAGCTTACATTTAGGTTTATCTCTTTAGTTTCTTCACTAACTACTACAGGGTTAGGAGTAATAGTTTTAGCAACATAGTTTTTTGAACCATCAGAGCTTAAAATACTACTAACTGAAATATCATAAGAACCTTTAGCCACTGTTATAGGCGTTGGGTTATTAGGGTTTATAGTATATGTTTGAGAACCAATTTTAATATCAACCTTATCTATAGCTTGAGGTAGACCTGTAGTTTTGATATTCACTTGAGCCTGTACTATAGCTTCACATAGTACCCAAGCTGAGCTATCAGCAGGAGAAGCACTAGTCCAATAATCATTTAGAAGTTGATATATAGAACCATCAAATTTAACAAAAGCACCTTTACTATAACCACCCCAGAAGCCACCTTGACCATTAGGGATAAAATCTTTTACATCTTTTGGAATAGTGTCACACTTGCCAGGTACTGGAGCTGGTTGCTTTGTATATGTTAAATTTATAGAGCTAGAATCTTTTGTCATAGCAAAAAAGTTTGGAGAAATAGACCCATTAGTTGCACTAATAGTGTAATTGATAGTTTGACTATCTGAGTATGGTAATGTTACCTGATTATTTGTGACAGCATAAGACTTACCATTCGCTGAGAATTCAATTTTTGCATTAGCAGGTAAACTATCTCCAGATAGTTTTACAGAGATTGTTTTTTCTGTAGTAGGTTCTGGCGATGGACCAGGATCTTTGCATCCTTCTGTCCAAGCCTGTTGCCAAGCAGTACCTTTGCCTGGCTCATAAGCCCAAGCAGCTGAAGAAGAGCACCATCCCGGTATATCACATACATAGCAAGATTCCGCATTTTTTACTTCTTGCCCCTTAGAATAACTAGTACCAGCGTTATACTCTACAGCAGCATAGCTTGTAGCTCCGCATGCTGTTAATAAAGCGCTTATTAATAGCTTTTTATAGTTCATATAATTGCTCCGAATCTAAAATTTTATATAAAAATGAATTGCTGTTATAGTATATAACCTATTAGGAAATAGTAAATTATCAGAAAATAACAAGCACCTGTTAATTTTTACCAACTAAGAAAGACAATTTAAAGAAATATACAAAAGGATTTATTTAGAAAAAACTATATTGTGGTCACTATCTACATCAACAACTATTTTATCTTCTGCTTTAAACTCTCCATCTAATAGTTTAAGTGCTAGAGGATTTTCTAAGTTGCTTTGGATAGCTCGTTTAAGTGGTCTAGCACCAAATACAGGATCAAAACCAGCATCAGCTAATTTATCCATAGCTTTAGCAGTTACTTCTAAACCTATATTTAGATCTCTTAGACGTTTTTCTAAGCGCTTAATCTGTATCTTAGCTATTTCAGTTATCATCTCTTTGTTTAGAGGTTCAAACACAATAGCATCATCAATCCTATTTACAAACTCAGGTCTGAAGTGGCTAAGTACCATTTCCATTACAGCATCTTTGACTGTGTCATAGTCTTGACCTTGCATTTCTTGGATTCTATGCGAACCAAGGTTAGAAGTCATAACTATTACAGTATTCTTAAAGTCAACTGTTCTGCCTTGACCATCAGTTAGTCGCCCATCATCTAATACTTGTAGCAAGATGTTAAATACATCTGCGTGAGCTTTTTCAACCTCATCTAATAAAATTACAGAATAAGGTTTTCTTCTAACATGTTCAGTCAGATAACCGCCTTGCTCGTAACCCACATATCCTGGAGGAGCACCTATCAATCTAGCTACAGAGTGTTTCTCCATAAACTCAGACATATCTACTCTAAGCATTGCATCCTCATCATCAAATAAGAATTCTGCTAATGCTTTTGTAAGCTCAGTTTTACCTACACCTGTTGGACCTAAGAACATAAATGAACCTATAGGTCTATTTGGATCTGATAATCCGGAGCGAGATCTTCTCACAGCATTTGATACTGCTTTTATAGCCTGATCTTGGCCAATTACTCTCTTATGTAGGAAGCTTTCCATGTTTAGAAGCTTATCTTTTTCTCCTTCCATCATCTTAGAAACAGGTATGCCAGTAGCTTTAGAAACTACATCAGCTATTTCATTTTCTGTAACAGATGTTCTTACAAGTTTATTTTCAGAGGGTTCTGCTTCAGTATTTTCAATTTGTTTAATTTGAGCTTCAAGTTCTGGTATTTTACCGTATTGTAGTTCAGCCATTTTGCTCAAATCACCAGCTCTTTGGTATTTCTCCAGCTCAAACTTAGCTTTCTCCAACTCTTCTTTTAGCTTACTTGTACCTTGCATTTTAAGCTTCTCAGCTTTCCAAAGTTCCTCAAAGCCTTGATACTCAGATTCTAAGCCTTTGATTTCAGCCTCTAATATTTCTAAACGCTTTTTGGTAGCATCATCTTTTTCTTTTTTTAACTGCTCACGTTGCATTTTTAGCTGAATAATTCTACGGTACAAGCTCTCCATTTTTTCAGGTTTAGAGTCTATTTCCATACGAATTTGGCTAGCTGCTTCATCCACTAAATCAATAGCTTTATCAGGTAGTTGCCTATCTGTGATATATCTATGTGATAATGTAGCAGCACTCACAATAGCGGAGTCTGTAATGTTTACACCATGGTGCAACTCATATCTTTCTTTCAGACCTCTAAGTATAGCAATAGTATCTTCAACAGTTGGCTCATCAACTAGCACTTTTTGGAATCTTCTTTCAAGTGCGGGATCTTTTTCAACATACTCACGATATTCATCTAAAGTCGTTGCACCAACACATTTCAGCTCACCTCTAGCCAAAGCAGGCTTTAGCATGTTACCAGCATCCATAGAGCCTTCTGCTTTACCAGCACCAACCATAGTATGTAACTCATCTATAAATAGAATCACATTACCTTCTTGTTTTGATAATTCTTTTAAAACAGATTTTAATCTCTCTTCAAAATCGCCTCTAAATTTAGCACCAGCTAATAATGCACCCATATCTAAAGATAATACTTTTTTGCCTTTGACCCCTTCTGGTACTTCATCATTAACTATTCGTTGAGCTAAGCCCTCTACAATAGCAGTTTTACCAACACCTGGCTCACCTATAAGCACAGGGTTGTTCTTAGTTCTTCTTTGTAATACTTGTATAGTTCTACGGATCTCACTATCTCTACCTATAATTGGATCAATCTTTCCTTTTCTCGCTAAATCTGTCAGATCCACTGTATATTTATCCAATGCGCCTTTCATATCTTCTTGATTTTGACTACTCACTTTCTCTCCTCCGCGATAATCATTGACTGCTTTTGTCAGTTTTTCTTTTGTAATACTAAACTTGTTATATAGTCCAGTTAAACTTTTGTCTTCTAAAGAGGCTAACAAGAAAACTTCACTTGAAATAAACTCATCGCCATTTTTATTAGCAAGCTCTTGCATCTTATGTAATGTGGCTATCAAATCTCTAGATAGAGCTACTTGAGGATTACCTTCCCCTGATAGTACCGCAACACCATCCACCATATCATTTACAGCTTTTATAAAGTTTTGTATATTAACACCACAAACACTAAGAATTGATGCAACAACACTATCATTTTGTTCCAAAAGAGCTTTTAGCATGTGTGCTGATGTAAACTCAGTAGCTTTTTGCTGAAAAGCATAAGATTGAGCTTCTGCTAATGCTTCCTGTAGTTTTATTGTAAATTTATTTATATCCATTATTTCCCCCTAAGAAATAGTATCTGTTATATATTTAAGGATACTTTGCTGTTTTTCAAGTAATAAATTAAGCTTATTGGAAAAAAAATATAGATAAGTTTTAATATGTTTTATTGGTGTTTTTGTTTTACATTCTTAACGAATAATAAATAGTACTTGTAGCTTGTTATCAAGAGTTCTAAAATACAGTTCTAAATATTTTATTAACTTATAAAATGAATATATTACAAAACACTTTTACTGGTTGGAGTAAAAGAGAGGTTAGCTGGCTAATTAGCTGTATAGTATTAACTATTATTGCCGCATTTATTAGTGGAAGTAGTGCATTTATACTCATATTCTCTGTTATTAGTATTACAAATTTAATATTAGCAGCTAAGGGAAAAGTTTTTAATTATGTTTTAGGGTTTATAGCAGCGGTTATGTACGCTGTGATCTCATATCAAAACCAAGTTTATGGTCAATTACTTCTTGCGGTACTTTTTTTGTGTCCAATACAGTTTTATGGTTGGTATAACTGGACTAGACCCAAAAACACAACTAAAGAAAAACATATAAAAATCAAAAAATTAACGAGATTACAGTTTATAAGTATTTTGGCTTTTATAGCTGTGGTATCTACTATATATGGGTACTTTGTTTTACATCTATATTTTGGTCAAAATGTGGGGTTGGTCGCAGATGCTATTGTTGAAGTTACTTCAATTATAGCTTTTATACTTACAGTATTGTTATTTAAAGAGTTTTGGATACTCTGGTTGGCTGTAGATGTTTTGACAATTTCAATTTGGGTTGATGGGATTTTGGATTCAGCAATTACTATTGCAATTATTCCTGTTATTATTACCAAAATTGTAGCATTAATAAATGCTATCTATGGCTATATAACTTGGAGAAAGAATTATAATTTACAAAAGCAAAGTAGTCTTTAATTATTTTTAGTTGCGGCTTTCATTTCTTTAACGAAATATTCAAGTTCACTAAGCATTGTCTCTTTATTTGAGAGATTGTTTTGAATTATTTTTACTGTTGCGGAACCTGAAATTGCACCAGCCGCACCTGCTTTGATAGCTTGTTGTACTTGCTCAGGTTTAGAGATACCAAAACCTAAGATTGGCTTGGGTGCATTATATTCTCTAAGTTTAGCTAACACATCTTCTACGGGCATATTTGCTGCAGTTTCTGCACCTGTTACGCCAACTCTTGAAAGCAAGTAAGTATAACCACTTCCAAGTTCAGAAATTTGTTTAAGAGTAGTCTCATTAGCATCAGGCGGAGCAATGAATATCTGAGAAATACCTACTCTTTTAGCAATATCACGAAACTCTTTAGATTCATGAGCTGGTACATCAGCTATAAGTATAGAATCAACACCTGCAGCTAAACATTTTTGATAAAAATTCTCTATACCATTGGCATAAACTAAATTAGCATAAAGCAATAAGCCAATGGGGATATGAGGGTATTTTACTCTTATTTTTGTGAGGATATCAAAACAATCTTTAGGAGTTACGCCACTCGCTAGGGCACGAATATTTGCTTCTTGAATTGTTGGTCCATCTGCTAAAGGATCAGAAAAAGGTATACCTAGTTCAAGAGCATCGGCACCTGAGCTAACTAGAGTATCGATAATCTCAAGAGATAGTTCTTTATTCGGGTCGCCAATTGTTACAAAAGGTATAAAAGCACCTTCATTTCTTTTCTCTAAACTTGCAAAAAGGGTTGTGTATCTATCCATTACTAAATCTCTCCCTTTTCTTTTAAAATGTCATGTACTGTAAAAATATCTTTATCACCACGCCCAGATAAATTAACAACCAAAAGTTGCTCTTTATCAGGATTTTCGTAAGCAAGCTTAAGAGCATATGCTAAGGCGTGAGATGATTCTAGAGCTGGGATAATTCCCTCTTTCTTACAAAGCAATTTAAAAGCATCTAACGCTTCATCATCAGTAGCAGATGCATATTCAGCACGACCTATTGCTAGTAAATGGGCGTGCTGTGGACCAACAGACGGGAAATCTAGACCTGCTGATATAGAGTACGACTCTTCAATTTGTCCGTCTGAGTTTTGCATTAGTGGTGCCTTCATACCAAAAAATATACCAGTTTTACCATGCTTGAGAGGCGCTCCATGTTCACCAGTTTCAATACCTTTACCAGCAGGCTCTACACCTATCAGTTGTACACTAGTTTCATCAATAAAGTCAGCAAACATACCAATAGCATTTGAACCACCACCAACACAGGCAATCACAGCATCAGGTAATTTACCTTCTTTAGCGAGAATTTGTTGTTTGGTTTCTTCACCAATCATTCTTTGAAATTCTCTAACAATTGTCGGAAAAGGATGAGGTCCTGCTGCAGTTCCTAATAAATAATGAGCTTTGTTATAGTTTGCTGACCAGTCTCTTAGTGCCTCGTTACAAGCATCTTTAAGCGTTGCTGAACCGCTATGTACAGGTATGACCTCAGCACCCATTAATTTCATTCTAAAGACATTAGGGCTTTGGCGTTCAACATCCTTAGCACCCATATATACTCTACATTTTAGATCAAGTAGTGCGCAAGCCAAAGCAGTAGCAACACCATGTTGACCAGCTCCAGTTTCTGCAATTATCTCTTTTTTACCCATTCTCTTGGCTAATAGAGCTTGACCAAGTACTTGATTGGTTTTGTGAGCACCACCGTGTAGTAGATCTTCACGTTTTAGATATAATTTAGTTTTTGTGTTTTTGACTATATTTCTAGTTTTTGTCAAAGCAGTTGGACGACCTGCATATTCTTGTAAAAGTTCTTTAAACTCTTGTTTAAAACTTTCATCAGCCTGTGCTTTTATAAATTCATGCTCTAGTTGATCAAGAGCAGGCACAAGTATTTGTGGTACAAATTGACCACCATACTCACCAAAATAAGCATTTAGTTTTGACATTTAAATACTATAATTAAATTTTAATGCTTATATTATCGCTAATATTTGTTGCAAAGGCTAGAGTAGAAAGATGCTGATATCAATATTATTTTAAATTGTAAATTTTAGAAAATTTATCATCCAAATAATCAATATAGTATTTAGCGTTTAGATATTCTCCACACATATCATGGATAATTTCATCAGCAGGTTTTAGACTACCAAATTGATGTATATGCTTAGTTAAGAAGTTCAGTATTAGTTCTAGTTTATTTTCTCTAATTGCAGCATTTACATCAAATTCTTTATTCATGTAGTAAAAAATCTGTGAAGCATACGCACTACCAAGAGCATAAGTTGGGAAATAGCCAAACAATCCAGCAGACCAGTGAACATCCTGTAATATCCCATCAGAGAAATTATTTGGAATTATGCCTAAGTATTTTTGATATTTATCATTCCATAGCTTTGGCAACTCGCTAACATCGAGATTTTTTTCAAAGATTTCTTTTTCTATTTCAAAGCGTACTAGTATATGTAGGGAGTATGTTAATTCATCTGCTTCTACACGAATTAGGCTAGGGTTAACTTTGTTAATAGCTCTATAGAAGTCTTCTTCATTAGCACTAGTCAAGTTTTCAGCAAATAAGTTTTGTAATTCACTAAAATTACTATCCCAAAATGCTTTATTTTTACCGACTAAGTTTTCATAAAATCGTGACTGTGATTCGTGTATGCCTAAGCTAACACCAGTGCCTAATATAGTATCATAAATATTATCTCCGATATTTTGCTCATACATGGCATGACCAGTTTCATGGATAGTACCAAATAATGAAGAAGTAAAAAGATCCTCAATATAGCGTGTTGTCATTCTAACATCATATTTATTGAAGTTTAGAGTAAATGGATGAGCACTTTCTTTTAGAATACCGCTATCAAAGTTAAATCCTAGTTGCTTAGCTATTTTGTGAGAATACTCTTTTTGCTTATCAATATTATATGGTTTATCAATACAGCTAGTATTAACTTGTATAGCATCTTTTATCTTTTCTAGAAGAGGTACTATTCTTTCTTTTAGACTGTCAAAGAAAGGTTCTAATTTTGCAACAGTCATACCTTCTTCATAATCATCAAGAAGCACATCATAGGGGTGCTCATTATAGCCGATTCTTTCGACATACTTTTTTTGATACTTTATAATCTCTTCTAAATATGGAGTAAATACTTCAAAGTCATTATCTTTACGAGCTTTTGTCCAAATATTTTGAGCTTGTGATAGTAGTTTGTTGTATGCGACATATTCATCTTTTGGTATTTTGCTTAGTCTATCTTTTTGCTTTGTTGTTAGATACACAATCCTTTTGTTAGTCTCATCAAGTGCTGACAAGTTGTTATTTAAGCACTTTAAGCTTTTAGTTATTTCTTCACTATTAGTTATTTCATAGATTTTTTCACTGAAAAAACCAATAACTTCAGATGTGGTGTTGATTGAGTTTTTGGGAGCTTCTGTTTCTAAGTCCCAGTGCATTAGAGAAATTACGTGATTATATTTCTTCTTTTGAGATAGGTTGTCCTTGAGTATCTGGAGCTGACTTTTGATTTCGCTCATTTTTTTCCTTCGCCTGCTGTTTTCTTTCATTAGAAATAGTACGTCTTAATAGAGTATCATATATTGGTTTTTGATGATGAATATATGTCAGCATCGACGCACTAAAGCAAGTTATCATCAGAGGAAGTAAAAGGTGGAAGTTCCATGTCATTTCCATTACTAGTACAATACCAGTCAGTGGCGCACCTACTGTCGCAGTAAATAAGGCACTCATCCCAGCTACAGCAAAGACACCAGCATCAATATTATACTCAGGGAAAAGCTGAGCTATAGATAGACCATAGGCTAGACCAAAAACAGTCCCAAGAGCAATCATCGGTGCAAATATACCACCTGTAACACCCGTCCCATATGAGAAAATTACACCGGCAAAACGTAGAGCAAATAAAACTAAAAGCATTTTGATAGATAGGTTGTAGTCTAAAGCATTTGCTATAACTATGTATCCACCGCCCACAGCATTTGGAGAAAGTACAACACCGACACCAAATACTATACAAACAGTTATAACTAGAGTCCAGTATCTTCTCTTAGATCCATCTGAAAAGAAGTTGGCGACTTTGATAATTGATTTGTTAAATAGTAGTCCAAAGTAACCAAAGATAATACCCAATACCATAAATAACCAAAGAGTATTTTGTGGAACTGCACTAAATGTCTCGACACGTATTGCAGGGGGATTGCCCATAATAGCTCTAGAAACAATAGTACTCATTATACAAGCTACAAGAACACATTTTATTGCTGAAACACTAAACCTAAATTTCCTATTCATTTCTTCGATTACAAAGACAATCCCAGAAAGAGGTGTGTTAAATGCAGCAGCTAAACCAGCACCAGCACCAGCAGATATTACAGCGTTTGCATACTTTTTGGTAAGTTTGAATCTATCTACAAAGAACTGCGCTAATGCAGCTGCCATGTGTATTGAAGGACCCTCTTTACCTAAACTTAAACCAGAGCCTAAAGAGAAAAGGCCACTCACAAATTTTACAGGGACTACTCTTTTACGTAATTTTCGACATCCTTTTAGCGCTCCTTCTACTTCTTGGATACCACTACCACCAGCTTCTTTGGCAAACTTTCTAACTATAAGTATTGATATCACTACCATAGTTATAGTTAACGAAACAGACATTATGATTTGGATAAATAGATTACCACCACTTACAGAAAACAACATCTTTTTAAGTTCACTAATAGAGTCTAGGATTAATTGGAAAAATGTTGCAAATAGGCCTACTAATGTTCCTATAACAGCGCCAGATAATACTAACACCCATATATGGCGATTGTTTTTATAATATGTGTCTAGTACTTTATTACTCATGATAATACAGTAATACTGGGTCAGTTCAGAATTAACACAAATTATACATATTTGAAAGTTTTTAAAAAGAAAAAGTTGACCAAAAATCGATAAATACTTATCTAGGTTATATTTTTGGTTATAGCATTTGCTATATTTATAGAATCTTTCTCGTCACCGAGAGTTCCGACTCGAATTTTTATCTCAGTAGAGCGGGTACTTAGACTAGTCAGATTAATAGTTACATCATTGCCATTCTGAGATGCTTTGACTTCTGCTGTTTTATCTTTATATGATTGGCTAAGTAGAGAAAACTGTTTATCCATTTGCATAGTTTTGATAGTTGCATTGTATACAGAGCGGATATCTTTCGGTACCTCAATTATATAATCACCATTTACATAATATACAGCACCACCAGCAACAACTGCTGCTCCTATTAAAAGTGCAGTGGCAACACAACTATTCAGAGATATCAGCATGATAACTGATAAAATGATAAAGTGAGCTTTTTTGAACATTACTAAGAAGCTTTGTATACGTTAGCCTGAATTTGATCCATAAGTTTTGATGACATTGCTTGATCACCAAAAGTTCCAAACTTGATAGTTACTTTAGATATTTTATCAGTAAGACTATCTATCTTGATACTAAAGCTTGTACTATCTATCTTAGTAGCACCCTCGATATCGGCAGATTTTTTAGTTTTATCAATATCTTTTGACACCAGAACGAAGTCGTTGTTATCATTAACTGCCTTAAGAGCTGCCTTATACACAGCAATGTAGTTACCTTCTATATTCATAGAATAGTTACCTTCTACATAGGCAACAGTACCACCACCAACAGCAACAGCAGCTACAATACAACTGTTCAATGTTAGTGCAGAGGCAGATATTGTTGTTGCAATAAGAAGTTTTTTAAAGATAGTCATTTTAGTTAACCTTTAAATTATAGATTTTTTTGGATTTGTCCCATTAGTGTAGCTGACATTGCTTGATCACCAAATGTACCAAATTTGATGGTTACTTTTGATGCGTTTTTAGTAATTTCACGTATTTCAATATAGAAATCAGTAGAGCCTACTTTAGTTTTACCTTTGATATCAGTTTTAGTTGGAGCTACATTTTTCTTAGTAATCACTAAGTTGTCATTTTCACTAATAGCTTTAAGAGTTGCATTGGTAACATCATTTAGGCTACCATCTAAGTTCATTGAATACTTACCATCAACATAAGCAACAGTACCAGCACCTACTGCACCAGCTACAACTAACCAGCAACTACTTAGCGATAATGCTGATGCTGCAAGTAAAGTGGCAGTTAATATTTTTTTTAGTTTCATGATTTGATCCTCATATTAAATATGTTATAACAAGCATAAGTGATAATATATCTGCTTTTAGACATAGTCAATTATTTCTTTATCTTACTAATAGCCTAACACTAGTTATGTGTATTATTTAGATCACCAGTTTTTTTATTCAAAAATACAAGTTATTATAATCTTTAAAAACTTATCTTTAATAGAACCATGATTCATCTTCTTGATTTTTGTACAATGGTTATTAACCTTTTGTGTACCTTTTTATTAGCAGGGCTATATATTATTGGTTGGCCTGTGGGTATAGTTGGCTTGATTATGAGTGCAGGATTGTTTTCAATAAGTGGCTTATATGCTGATGCTATATTGCAGATGATTCTTTTGTTTAGCTTTGGATATGGTTGGTATAGTTGGCAACCCAACTTTAGTAACAAAAAGATAGTTGTTCATAGACTTAAAATTATTGGTTGGTTAAAAGTTCTAGTAAGTATTGGTGTGTTTGGTTTGGTGGTTTCTCAGCTACTTATAAATTATACAGACTCAACAACGCCATATATGGATGGTTTTACAAGTGTGGCATCACTTGTTTGTGTTTTTTTAGCAAGCAGGAAAATAATAGATAACTGGATGATATGGATGGTTGTTGATTCCACTTATGTACTGTTATATATGTATAAAGATTTACCATTTGCAGCTATTACTACATTTATATATCTAATTGTGGCAATATACGGCTATATTCATTGGAAAAAATTAATGTATACATAAATGATATTAGATGCGCATGTCCATACAGATAAATATTCATCAGAGGATTTAAACAAGGTAGCTAAAGAGTGTCGAATCTATAATATAAAGCTCTTATCTGTTGCAATGTGTGTTCCATCATATATTTCGATAAAAGCCCTAAGCGATAACTATGATTTTATTATTCCATCATTTGGTATTCATCCATGGAAGGCGGATATATATGCACAAGATTTGAAGTCTTTAGATAAATACTTGTTTGAGAGTAAGTACATAGGAGAGATTGGTTTAGATCAGAAGTTTTTGGATTATGCGGCTCCATTTGATGATCAGCAGCAAGTATTTGAGTATATAGTCTCGCACTCAGCTGTAGATAATAAATTACTAAACTTACATACAAGTGGAGCAGAGCTAGAGGTTTTGCAAACTTTAGAGAGATATAAGCGATATAGGTTTATTGTCCACTGGTATGCAGGAGATCTTGATGTGTTGGATAAATATTTGGCATTAGGTGGCCATTTCTCAATAGGTGTTGAGATTCTATTTAGCGAACATATTAGAGATATAACTAGACGAATACCTTTGGATAGGATCTTGATAGAGACAGATAATCCTTCATCATATTCATGGCTTTTGGGTAAGGAGCAAAATGATGGTATGCCAACTTTACTATTTAAGGTGATTAATAAAGTTTGTGAGGTTAAGCAAATTTCAGTAAGTGATTTTTTAAAAACTTTACAAGATAATCAGGAAAATATTTTACTTTAGCTAAATCTTGATTTGCTTAGTTATTTTTTTTGGTAGATACTTTAGTTAATAAGGTATAAGAGTTATAGGTTTATCATGCCATTGTATCCAGAAATAGAGCCATATAATCAAGAGTTTTTAAAAGTTTCAGATATCCATACAATATACTTTGAAGAGTGTGGCAATCCTAACGGTAAACCTGCACTATTTATTCATGGTGGTCCGGGAGGAGGTATTCAACCAAGTTATAGGCAATACTTTAACCCAGATAAGTATAGGGTAATATTGGTTGACCAGCGCGGATGCGGTAAAAGTACGCCTTTTGCAGAGTTAAGAGAGAATACAACTCAAAATTTAATTGAGGATTTTGAAAAAATTCGTAAAAAATTGAATATTGATAAGTGGATGCTTTTTGGCGGATCCTGGGGTAGTACTCTAGGGTTGGCTTATGCTCAAGCCTATCCAGATGTTGTGACAGAGCTTGTTCTAAGAGGTATATTTCTTGGGCGAGAAAAAGAGTTGTCGTGGTTGTATCAGCATGGTGCTAGTATGGTATTTCCTGATATGTGGGAGAAATATATAGAGCCGATTCCTGTAGAGCAAAGAAAAGATTTTATATCAGCATATCATTCAATACTTACAGGTGATGATGAGAAGCTTAAGCAAAAGGCTGCTATAGCGTGGAGTGTTTGGGAGGCATCAGCAAGTAAGTTATTTGTGGATAAGAAATCTATAGATAGATATGGAGAGGATAAGTTTAGCTTGGCCTTTGCAAGAATTGAATGTCACTATTTTAAAAATAAATTATTTATAGAAGAGGCTCAATTATTGAATGAGGCATATAAGATTAAAGATATTCCTGGTGTGATAGTGCAAGGTCGCTATGATATGGTCTGCCCAGCAGTAAGTGCTTGGGATTTGCATAAAGTTTGGCCGAAGGCAGAGCTAGATATTATAGCAGATGCTGGTCACTCTATCAGCGAACCGGGAATTTTAGAGGCTTTAGTCAGAGCAACAGATAAATTTACAGATTAATTATTAAAATAATAGCATCTCTTTGTTTCTAACTTACCTGCAAGTTAGAACTTCATAAAAAACATCGACTCTGCGTTGCAGCATTAAGTACTAATTAGTAGTTATAAAATCAACTTTTTTGCTATAAAAAACTTTTATCTAAGATCAGTGCGATGTTAGACTCGATTCTAACACTTAATTAAAAGTGTAATTAAAGAGGTGCATTTGTTATATCTCTAGTGTTAGGCGCATAAACCCCTATGATCACTAGAAAGGATAGAGCTAATGCCGAAAGACTATCCAAGTTTATGATTGGTAGTCTTGGTTCTGATATTGAAAGGTAGCAGAACTGTCATGTCGTTTAAAAAAATGTATCGACGTGGAGTGCTTTAGTTTGTGTATTTATTTCTCAAATTTTATGTTCTCTCGTCTGATATATAGCTGTTAGATGGGAGAGCTAATATGTCAGAAACAATTGTTGCCAAATTTGGTGGCACAAGTGTAGCAAATCAACAAGCTATTAGACAATGCGCTAATATAGTTAATTCAGATAATAGAATAAAGCTGGTGGTTGTAAGTGCTCAGTCAGGCATTACAAATCTACTGATTCAATTAGCAAATAATAAAGATAATTCAAGAATAGAGGAAATTATAGAACAGGTAAAATCTATAGTTAATCCAATATTAGAGTCTATTGATTCAGAATATGTAACTACTTCTGTAAGTAATATGATTGCTGAGCTTAGAATGTTTGCAAATATGGCCACTTATTTTAGTGGTAAGCAACTATCAGATTCTATCTTAGCTTTTGGAGAGATTATTTCTTCTATTCTGGTTGCTAATATTTTTAATCAAAACGGTATAAATACTTATCATTTAGATTCAAGAGCGATTCTTAAAACGAGTAGTAATTTTGGTTGTGCTAGCCCAGATTTATCGGTTTTAGAAACTAATACTATGGAGCATATTATACCTAAAATAAGGGAGGGTTATGTTTGTGTTCTGGGAGGGTTTATTGGTTCAGATGCTCATGGGAACACTACAACTTTGGGTAGAGGGTGTGGTGATTATTCTGCAGCTTTATACACACAAGCTATAAAAGCGGCTCAACTAAAAATTTATACGGATGTAACAGGTATTTATCAGGCTGATCCAAGAGTTGTTCCTAGTGCTAGCTCTTTAGGCACTTTAGGATTTAGTGAGGCGGCAGAATTAGCTACTTTTGGAGCTAAGGTTGTTCATCCTAAAACATTTTGGCCAGCAATGACTAGTAATTTTGATGTTTATATTGGTTCAACTTTTCAACCAGAACTTGGTGGTACTTTAATCACACAAAAAGCGGATTCTAATAGAAACATCATAGCTGTAGCTGAAAGAAAAGATCAAACTCTATTAACTATAAAAAGCTTTAATATGTTTGGCTCCCAGGGTTTTTTGGTGAAAGTCTTTAGTATTTTAGCTAACCATAATATCGCGGTTGATTTGGTTTCCACTAGTGAGGTAAGTGTTGCAATCACTTTAGATAAACTAGGTAGTCACTCTATGGGTGATGACTTAGTAACTCCAGAGCTTTTAAAAGATTTAGAGTCTATAGGTAATGTGAATATTAAAGTTGAAAATGATTTATCTTTAGTTAGTGTCGTCGGTAGTAATTTACACCAAATAAATGGTGTTAGTGGAGAGCTTTTTAGTAGCCTTAAAGACTACAATATTAGGCTTTTTACTCATGGAGCTAGTGAAAATAGTATATGTATGCTTGTAGCTAGTAAAGATGCGCAAAAAGTTGTTAATAATGTTTACAGTAGTTTTTTCAGCTAGAGGAGAGAGAGATGAGAGTAGTTATAGTTGGTAATGGTAAAACAGGGTCTGCAGTAGCAGGTCTTTTACCACAAGATGAAATATCAGGAATATATGACTCAAAAAATGTATTAACAGTACAGGCGCTAAAAAATGCGGATGTAGCAATAGTTTTTGTTAATGCAAAAATATTACAAGAGCTTTTGCCTATATTATTAGAGGCAAATACTCCAGTGATTTGTGGTACAACAGGTTATAACTGGGATCAGGATTTTATTAATTATATAAATCAAAATCAGAAAACTTGGGTTGTTGCCAATAATTTTAGTTTGTCTATGGTGGTTGTGAGAAATATTTTGGAGTCATTAGGTCAGTTAAATCAATTACATGAAAATACTGATTATTCAATTACAGAAAAGCATCATGTACAAAAAGTTGATACTCCTAGTGGTACGGCGGTATCTTGGAGGAATTGGTTAAATATAGGGGATGTATCTATAGAGTCTATTAGAGAGGGAGACATAAAAGGACAACATCAAGTTAACGTAAATACACCTCATGAAACAATTGAGTTTAAACATACAGCTCATGACAGAAGCTTGTTTGCTGAAGGAGCTATATGGGCAGCAAGAGAAGTGTTTCAAAGAGGTATTACAGGATTTGTTTATTTTGATGAGTTAGTAGGAGAGAGATTATGTCTATAGATATTAATAATAGATTATACACTGCGTTAGTTACCCCAATGTTTGAAGATGGATCTATTGATTGGGTTAGTTTTGAGAACTTATTAAGAATCCAAGAGTATCAAGGATGTGGAATTTTAATACTTGGCAGTACAGGTGAAGCTTTAGCTTTAGATTTTGATGAGCAATGCGAGGTTGTAAGGTTTGTAACTAATTTAAACCTTAATGTTCCAATTATGGTTGGAGTTGGCGGCTTTCAGCTTACTAAACAACTTCAGTGGATAGAGTTTTGTCAGACGCAAAGAGTCGATTGCTTTTTAGTTGTGACTCCACTTTATGCAAAGCCTGGGTCAGCTAGTCAGACTAGTTGGTTTAAGGCAGTTTTGGATAAAGCAGAAAGGCCTTGTATGCTTTACAACGTTCCTTCAAGAACTGGAGTGAATTTAGCAGAAGAAGTTTTAACAAGTTTACGAGATCATCCTAGTCTTTGGGCATTAAAAGAGGCTTCTGGTGATGTGCGTAGGTGTGCTCGCTATCAGGAGTTAGCTCCAAATCTAACTATATATAGTGGAGAGGATGGATTGTTGCCAGAGCTAGCTGATGTTGGTGCTAAGGGTCTTGTGTCGGTTATATCTAATATATGGCCAGAACAAACAAAAGAGTATGTTAAACAAAGTCTTGCTCATCAAATAGCAATAACAGATAAAGTGATCTGGGAAGTTGCAACGAGATCTTGCTTTAGTGTCACTAACCCGATACCTGTTAAGGCATGGTTAGCATATAGTGGTGTCATTACGACAAACACTTTAAGAGCGCCGCTTTTAGCTAATGAACTTGAGGATTTAAGTTTATTAATAGGAGCTGATAGTTTAGTTAAAGATTGGTTCAGCCATATATAAATAGAAAGCGGAGAGAAGTTTATAATGAATTGGAAAAATGTTATTAAAGATTTAGAAGCGGGAAGACTAAGAGCAGCGATACAGTTAGAAAATGGTGAGTGGATTGCAAATCAAGATGTTAAAAAAGGCATATTAGCAGCTTTTAAAGCTGGGCATAATGTTGAACTTTCTGGATCTTATTCGGGATTTGTTGATAAAGATAATTTACCAGTCAGAAATTTTAGTGTAGATGATGGCGTTAGGCTAGTACCTGGAGGTTCGTCGGTTAGAGCAGGAGCTTATGTGGCACCATCTGTTATTATTATGCCCCCAGCTTATATTAATATAGGAGCATATGTTGATTCTGGGACTATGGTTGATAGTCATGCTTTGGTTGGATCATGTGCCCAGATTGGTAAGAATGTACACTTATCAGCAGCAGTTCAGATTGGTGGTGTTTTAGAACCAATAGGTATGAATCCAGTAGTCATTGAAGATGATGTGTTCGTTGGGGCAGGTGCTGTGATTGTAGAAGGCATTGTTGTTGGTAAAGGTGCTGTTATAGCGCCATCTGTTGTTTTATCAAAAGGCGTGGCTGTCTATGATGCTGTGAATAATAAGGTTTTACCAAAAGGCTCAAAGATTCCAGAAAATGCAGTAATCATTCCAGGTAGTAGACCAATTAAAACTAGTTGGGCTCAGGAAAATGGTCTTCAAGCTTATTGCCCAATCATTATTAAATACAGAGATGAAAAAAGCGATGCTTCATTAACACTAGAAGAGATATTAAGGTAGTTTAATGAATATAGAAGCTCATAGAAATAATTTAGAAAGTATATGTAAAGAGAGTAATTCTCCTTTCTTTTATTATGATTTAGACATGTTAGAGGCTCATGCTAAAGAGTTGAAAAAACTACCAGTTAAATTATGGTATGCACTAAAGGCAAATCCATTATCTAGAATAATTAAGATTTTCGATGAGCAAAAAATAAGTTTTGATGTTGCTAGTATTGGTGAGTTGGACCAGGTTTTAGATCAAGGAGTAAATCCTGAAAATATTTTACATACTGGGCCAGCTAAGTCATATTCTCAATTAGAATATTTTCTAGCTCAAGGTGTTAGAATTTTTGTAATCGAGAGCATAAATCAATTTAGAGATTTATCAGACCTTGTAGAAAGAAAGAATATAAAAGTTGAAATTCTTTTAAGGGTTCAGCTTGTATGGAATGATCAAGAAAGTAATGTTCTTGGAGGAGGAGGTTGTGTAACTCCTTTTGGATTATCTATGAATGACTGGAAAGATTTTTTTAATAGTTCTCCAAGTATTTCTAATAATATGTCTATAATTGGAATGCATTGTTTTCAGTGGGGAAATATTCTTTGCTTAGATAAACTATCTCAAATATGGAAGACAATAACTAAGGCTTTGCTAGATTTAAGTGAGGCTATTAATGTTTCTTTAAAAATTATAGATTTAGGTGGCGGAATAGGTGTTCCTTACAACTCTAGTCAAAAAGCGGTGTCAATCAATGATTTAATATCTTGCTTTAATAATCTTAAAAAAGAGTTTCCTGACATAGAGTATTGGTTAGAGCTTGGTAGATATGCAGTAGCTGAAAGTGGGGTTTATTTAACTAAAGTTGTGGATAGAAAATCAGTAAATAATATTAATTTACTCGTAACTGATGGTGGTGCTCAACATTTAGTCAGACCAGCATTAACTGGAGAAAGCTTTCCAATAGAGTTACTCAGAGAAGAATCTTGTAGCGAGACTAATGACTTTCAAATCCATGGACCTTTATGTACAAGCTTGGATAAGGCTGGCATTGCAAGCTTGCCAAAAGATATAGGGCTAAATGATTATTTAATATTTAAGCAAACTGGTGCATATGGTTTTACAGAGAGTATGCCATTCTTCTTATGCCATAATTTACCAGCGGAGATAATTTTTTATAAAGGGCATCTTCAAACTGTTAGGCAGAGTAAAAAGGCATCTAGCTGGTTAGTATAAAAAATATGAAGGTCAAATAATGCTAAAAATTAGTAATAAAGTAAACAGTATTGAGGTATCAGCTACAGTTGTAATGTCTGAATTAGCAGCGGAGTTAAAGCGGCAGGGAAGAAATGTAATATCTCTTTCTATAGGAGAGCCAGGGTTTTTCTCACCGGATTGTGTCAAACAGGCTGCTAAAAGAGCTATAGATAATAATATTACTAAATATTCTCCAATAGATGGAATTCCTGAATTAAAAGAAGCTATAGTCAAAAGATATAAAAGAGATTATGGATTGAGTTTTAATAAAAATCAGATTTGTGTAACAAGTGGCACTAAGCAAAGTATACATAATATTTTTACATGTATTTTTGATGATGGGGATGAAGCTATATATTTTGCACCGTATTGGGTATGTTATCCAGAACAATTAAAATTAGCTGGAGCAAAATCAGTTGTAGTAAAAACCCATGCCGAAAACAATTTCCAATTAGATATTAAAGAAATTGAAAAAGCTATTACACCTAAAACAAAAGCTATTATTCTAAATTCCCCTAATAATCCAACAGGTGTTTCATATACAAAAGAAATACTAGCCTCTTTTGCAGAGCTGATTAGAAAGTATCCGAATATATGGATTATTTCAGATGAAATATATGATCAAACTTTATTTGATGATGTAGCTATTTCTTTATTACAGATTGCTCCTGATTTATCTAATAGATTTATCATAGCAAGTGGGATGTCTAAGGGTTATGCTATGGCTGGTTGGAGAGTTGGTTATGTTATAGCTCCAGAAATCTTAAAAAATGCTATAGCAAAACTACAATCTCAGACTACTGGAGGAGCTTGTTCAATATCTCAGATGGCATCTATAGAGGCTTTAGCTTTAGATAATAAGTATTTAGAGAGATATACATCTGCTTATAAAGAAAGAGTAATGTATGTTTATGAGTATTTAGATAATATGGAAGGAGTTGAGGTGGTAAGACCATCGGGGACTTTCTATCTTTTTCCAAAAATAGAGAAGTTGTTACAAAAGACTAAATTCAAAAACGATATAGAATTTTGCTTAGCTTTATTAAAAGATCAAGCTTTAGCTATAACACCTGGAAGTTTCTTTGGCTTAGAAAGCTATATAAGAATATGCTGTGCTGATGATTTAAATATTTTGGCAGGAGCTATGACAAGACTTACCACATTTATTA
>NZ_DS999310.1 GCF_000156715.1 Francisella philomiragia subsp. philomiragia ATCC 25015
TTTTTAATTTGGTAAGTATATAAACACAAAAGCCCCATATTTCTATGAGGCTTTTTGTATTGCTTATCACGATAAGACTTTGATGTAATAAGATGGCGATTACCTACTTTCACCTGGGCATTGCCAGACTATCATCGGCGTATTGTAGTTTCACTTCTGAGTTCGGAATGGGATCAGGTGGTTCCTACAAGCTATTATCGCCAAAACTGTGTTTTGGATAATATATCTTATAAAGATATTTAACAATTCAGCATAGAAATAGACTTAAGTCTCTCGGATCATTAGTACTGGTAAGCTTCATACATTGCTGTACTTCCACACCCAGCCTATCAACGTCGTAGTCTCCAACGTTCCTTACTGATTTTCATCAGAGAGATCTAATCTTGAAGGAGGCTTCCCGCTTAGATGCTTTCAGCGGTTATCCCTTCCGAACGTAGCTACCCGGCAATGCTTCTGGCGAAACAACCGGAACACCAGTGGTTCGTTCACTCCGGTCCTCTCGTACTAGGAGCAACTCTTCTCAAATCTCTAACGCCCACGGCAGATAGGGACCGAACTGTCTCACGACGTTCTGAACCCAGCTCGCGTACCACTTTAAATGGCGAACAGCCATACCCTTGGGACCTGCTTCAGCCCCAGGATGTGATGAGCCGACATCGAGGTGCCAAACTCCTCCGTCGATATGAACTCTTGGGAGGAATCAGCCTGTTATCCCCGGAGTACCTTTTATCCGTTGAGCGATGGCCCTTCCATACGGGACCACCGGATCACTAAGACCTACTTTCGTACCTGCTCGAGCCGTCACTCTCGCAGTCAAGCGCACTTTTGCCTTTATACTCTTGGCACGATTTCCGACCGTACCGAGTGCACCTTCGTACTCCTCCGTTACTCTTTAGGAGGAGACCGCCCCAGTCAAACTACCCACCATACACTGTCCTCGAATCTCTCCTGAGTTAGAACTTCAAATATTCAAGGGTGGTATTTCAAGGACGACTCCACAACTACTGGCGTAGCTGCTTCAAAGTCTCCCACCTATCCTACACATAAATATTCAAAGTCCAGTGCAAAGCTATAGTAAAGGTTCACGGGGTCTTTCCGTCTAACCGCGGGTACACTGCATCTTCACAGCGATTTCAATTTCACTGAGTCTCTGGTGGAGACAGTGTGGCCGTCGTTACGCCATTCGTGCAGGTCGGAACTTACCCGACAAGGAATTTCGCTACCTTAGGACCGTTATAGTTACGGCCGCCGTTTACTGGGGCTTCGATCCAGAGCTTCGCTTGCGCTAACCCCTTCAATTAACCTTCCAGCACCGGGCAGGCGTCACACCCTATACTTCATCTTACGATTTAGCAGAGTGCTGTGTTTTTGATAAACAGTCGCAGCCACCTGGTATTTGCAACCCCCAACAGCTCAGAGAGCAAGTCTCATCACCATCAAGGGCACACCTTCTTCCAAAGTTACGGTGTCATTTTGCCTAGTTCCTTCACCAGAGTTATCTCATAGCCTTAGTATTCTCTACCTACCCACCAGTGTCGGTTTACAGTACGGTCGCTTATACAATATACTTAGAAGCTTTTCCTGGAAGCATGGTATCAATAGCTTCGTCAAACAAGTTTGACTTCGTCTCGTATCTCAGATCAACAAGATGCCGGATTTGCCTAGCACCTCTACCTACATACTTTCACCTGGACAACCATCCGCCAGGCCTACCTAACCTTCTCCGTCCCTCCTTCGTTCATATAAGCGGCACAGGAATATTAACCTGTTTCCCATCGACTTCACTCTTCAGCTACGCCTTAGGGGCCGGCTTACCCTACGTTGATTAACATTGCGTAGGAATCCTTGGGTTTTCGGCCAATAAGAATCTCACTTATTTTACGTTACTCATGTCAGCATTCGCACTTCTGATACCTCCAGCATGCTTCTCAACACACCTTCATCGGCTTACAGAACGCTCCCCTACCAATATACTAAATATATTCCGCAACTTCGGTGCATAGCTTAGCCCCGTTAAATCTTACGTGCAGGCCGACTCGACCAGTGAGCTATTACGCTTTCTTTAAAGGGTGGCTGCTTCTAAGCCAACCTCCTGGCTGTCTGGGCCTTCCCACTTCGTTTCCCACTTAGCTATGACTTGGGGACCTTAGTTGGCGGTCTGGGCTGTTTCCCTTTCCACTGCGGACCTTAGCACCCGCAGTGTGTCTCCCGTGATTGAACTTCATCGTATTCTGAGTTTGCATCGAGTCAGTAAGGTCGTAAAACCCCCATTGTCGAAACAGTGCTTTACCCCAATGAGTTATACACGAGGCACTACCTAAATAGTTTTCGGGGAGAACCAGCTATCTCCGTGCTTGATTAGCCTTTCACTCCGATCCACAGCTCATCCCATACTTTTGCAACAGTATTGGGTTCGGTCCTCCAGTTGGTATTACCCAACCTTCAACCTGGCCATGGATAGATCGCGCCGGTTTCGGGTCTACTCCTAGCGACTTGTCGCCCTATTAAAACTCGCTTTCGCTACGGATCCCTTATTCAGTTATCCTCGCCACTAAAAGTAACTCGCTGACCCATTATACAAAAGGTACGCAGTCACATTACTAAATAATGCTCCTACTGCTTGTATGCAAGCGGTTTCAGATTCTATTTCACTCCCTTTATAAGGGTTCTTTTCACCTTTCCCTCACGGTACTAGTTCACTATCGGTCATTCAGGAGTATTTAGCCTTGGAGGATGGTCCCCCCATATTCAGACAAGGTTCCACGTGCCCCGTCCTACTTGTTCGTATGCTTAGTTCCACTGTGATTATTTCGTATACGGGACTATCACCCTCTATCGTCAAGCTTCCCAACTTGTTCTACTACAATTACAGCTAAATCATACCAGGCTCTTCCCACTTCGCTCGCCACTACTATGGGAATCTCAATTGATTTCTCTTCCTAAGGGTACTTAGATGTTTCAGTTCCCCTCGTTCGCTCTACACTCTATATCGAGTGAGTACCTAACTTGTGTTAGGTGGGTTCCCCCATTCGGAAATCTCCGGATCAAAGCTTATTTACCAGCTCCCCGAAGCTTATCGCAGATTAACACGTCCTTCATCGCCTCTGAATGCCAAGGCATCCACCGCTTGCACTTATTTTCTTAAGTCTATTTCTATACTAAATTGTTAAATATCTCTATCTTCGTGTAAATAAATATGGTGGAGCCAAGCGGGATCGAACCGCTGACCCCCTGCGTGCAAAGCAGGTGCTCTCCCAGCTGAGCTATGGCCCCAAAATTACTGGTGGGTCTGAGTAGACTCGAACTACCGACCTCACCCTTATCAGGGGTGCGCTCTAACCAACTGAGCTACAGACCCGTATTCTATTTACACTAAAATATATTATCTACAAACACTATGCTAAATCACTTGAATATGTATTTAGAGCTTATTTCTATTTTTTCGTATTTCCGTTAAGGAGGTGATCCAGCCGCAGGTTCCCCTACGGCTACCTTGTTACGACTTCACCCCAGTCATGAATCACTCCGTGGTAAACGCCCATTCGTTAAGCTATCTACTTCTGGAGCAACCCACTCCCATGGTGTGACGGGCGGTGTGTACAAGACCCGGGAACGTATTCACCGCAGTATTCTGACCTGCGATTACTAGCGATTCCGACTTCATGCAGTCGAGTTGCAGACTGCAATCCGGACTAAGAGTACCTTTCTGAGTTTCGCTCCAGCTCGCACCTTCGCAGCCCTCTGTAATACCCATTGTAGCACGTGTGTAGCCCTGGTCGTAAGGGCCATGATGACTTGACGTCGTCCCCACCTTCCTCCGCCTTGTCAGCGGCAGTCTCAATAGAGTACCCAACTTAATGATGGTAACTATCAATAGGGGTTGCGCTCGTTGCGGGACTTAACCCAACATTTCACAACACGAGCTGACGACAGCCGTGCAGCACCTGTCACTGCGTTCCCGAAGGCACCAATCTATCTCTAGAAAGTTCGCAGGATGTCAAGACCAGGTAAGGTTCTTCGCGTTGCATCGAATTAAACCACATGCTCCACCGCTTGTGCGGGTCCCCGTCAATTCCTTTGAGTTTTAGCCTTGCGGCCGTAGTCCCCAGGCGGAGTACTTAACGCGTTAGCTGCGCCACTAGATCCTTTACACCGAATCCAACAGCTAGTACTCATCGTTTACAGCGTGGACTACCAGGGTATCTAATCCTGTTTGATCCCCACGCTTTCGTCCCTCAGTGTCAGTATTGGTCCAGAATGTTGCCTTCGCCATTGGTGTTCCTTCTGATCTCTACGCATTTCACCGCTACACCAGAAATTCCCCATTCCTCTACCATACTCTAGTTTGCCAGTATCAAATGCAGTTCCAAGGTTGAGCCCTGGGCTTTCACATCTGACTTAACAAACCACCTACAGACCCTTTACGCCCAGTAATTCCGATTAACGCTCGGACCCCCCGTATTACCGCGGCTGCTGGCACGGAGTTAGCCGGTCCTTATTCTTTGGGTAACGTCCTTCCTACAAGCTATTAACTTATAGGCTTTCCTCCCCAACTAAAGTGCTTTACAACCCTAGAGCCTTCTTCACACACATGGCATTGCTGGATCAGGGTTTCCCCCATTGTCCAATATTCCCCACTGCTGCCTCCCGTAGGAGTTTGGGCCGTGTCTCAGTCCCAATGTGGCTGATCATCCTCTCAAATCAGCTATGGATCGTAGCCTTGGTAGGCCCTTACCCCACCAACTAGCTAATCCAACGCAGGCTCATCCATCTGCGGCAGCCTAAGCCACCTTTAATCCACAGATATTATGCGGTATTAACAGTCGTTTCCAACTGGTATCCCCCTCAAATGGGCAGATTCCTACGCGTTACTCACCCGTCCGCCACTCGTCAGCATCCGAAGACCTGTTACCGTTCGACTTGCATGTGTTAAGCATGCCACCAGCGTTCAATCTGAGCCAGGATCAAACTCTTCAGTTTAATTCTCAAATTCTGACTCTAACTACTGATACTCAAATTCTTTAACAAAGTGTTTGTATATAATATATCTCTTAAATATCTTTGAAGCCTTAGCTTCTCACCGTTAACATCACTCGTCAGCCGGTGAAGACATATAATACGCATCCTCCAATCAAAATGCAACACCTTTTTTTAAAAAATTTAAACTTTTTACAACTTTTTT
>NZ_DS999309.1:0-1690 GCF_000156715.1 Francisella philomiragia subsp. philomiragia ATCC 25015
TTGCTAACTGGTTTGATTTATTGTTAAGTTCTTGATACGTTAATTGCTTATCTTCAAATACTAATGCAATATTATTCGGATTTTGTTTTACTTGTTCTTCAAATAGCTCATATATCGTCTTATCTCTAGGATATTCACTATCCGTCTGGTTCCAGTCATAAACTATCGTTTGGTAGTCTTGTTGTGATAGTGCTAAAACTTCTGATATTTGTTTATGACTATTATTAATTAAACTCTCAAGTAAAACTATATAGCTATTTGCTATCTGCCAAATATATTCTAAAGAAAATAAATCTTCTCTGTACTTAATCCTAAAGTTACAAACATCTGCTGCTTGCTGATATTCTAAAACAAGCTTCGCTCCAGCGATATCTATGTTATAGCGATGATTAACACTCAAACAACAATCATTAAAACTTAATGTATAATCTTTTAGGTTAGTTTGAGCAAAACTAATATCTAACAGCTTTATTGGTGATTGCTGAATTATCCTCACAATTGGTAGCCTACTATATTTTTCAGCTCCTGTATTAAATGACTGAATATCTCTAATCGCAGTATCTAGCAAACTATCAAAAGTTGTACCTGTATCAAAACAAACTGCTGAAATAAGAGTATTTATATTAGCTCCATATTTAAGCTCTTTTGCTTGTGATATAGCTATTGGGTACGTTAATGCCACATGAGTTTGATTTGTATATTTATTAAGTAAAACAGCAAATACTTGACTAAATAAAGTAAATAATGTTACTTTTTTAGATTTAATAAAGTCATTAATATTGGAATCTAACTTTATATCAAAGCGATACTCACTGACTGAATATGATCCTAAGCCTCCAATATATGGAATTTCAGTAATAGGTGGTAGCGATGCTAATTTTTTAGACCAATACTTATTCTTTAAATCTAATTCGGTTATATTTTCAACTTCTTTAATAAGTTTTTGATTAAGCTGAGCGATTTGAGTAGCTTGTATATCTAGTCGTAACTGCTCTAGTGTACAGTCATCACAATTATAATAATCACCTACTGTTGTAATAAACTCATCAAAAACACTACCATCTATTATCGCATGATGTAATACCATGATTAAATCATATTTACCATCACCCCTCTTAAACAAACCAAAACGATATAAAGGATCTGTATCAAGTAAGAATGCCTTACTAACATAATCATACTGATTATCAGTATTATCAAAAACTTCAAGTTCTTTTATAATTTGATTTTGCTGCCAATATAGCTTAGATTCTATTTCTACTAAATGACTATTAAGGATTACATTATTTTTAATTACTCTTGTAAGAGCATTGGATAGTCTAGCAATGTCTAAATCACCAGAGATCGTCTGGTCAAATATAATATTATAATCACTTCTACTAGGATCTATCTGATACTCGTTCCAAAACAGTCTCGTGTAGTTATTTGCAATAATCATTCACTTACTAAGACTTAAACATTATTTATACTATACTTGTTGTACACAACAAGCCCACAAAACCCATACCTGATAATACTTTACTTCTTAACTTCAATTTCATATTCCCTTTTTTTTAAATTATTAAAGATTAATTATAGATTATAGTAATGTAAATTACAAATTTGCAAATAATAATTATTGATAGACTTTTAAAAATCCATAAGTCTAACTAACACTCCATATTGTAAAGACTTTTATACAGACCAATAG
>NZ_DS999309.1:3007-40933 GCF_000156715.1 Francisella philomiragia subsp. philomiragia ATCC 25015
TATGCTAAATTCGTTCATGTTTTGTACATCATTAACTGACGTCCAGATGTTGGCGTTGTCGAATCCTAACCACGAGTTGTCATACCAAAATATGTATGCCTGGTCGTTACCATACTGTGCGGGGTTATTGGTTGCGGTGCCCCACGCAGGCTCGAAGCCGGAAGGCCAAGACCAACTATCATCACACGTAATGGTTAAATTATCATAGTTATCAACTCCAAAGGTGCCGTGGGCTGTCTCATTGTATACATTAAGGGCATTTGCCACATCCGTCATAGTTTGACCAGTTGGTAATGGATATTGAGAGTCATAAACAAATGTATGGCTAACAGTCACAGGCATCACAATATCCTGTGCTATAGACTGCTCAATTGTCCTTTCAACCGTATTATCAGCCCCATGAGCAACCACTTGAACCATATATCTACCAGACTCAAATCCCGGAAGCGTTGTCAAATCTAAAATCATACCAGGGTTTGTTTGATCTAAACTAGAGTATACTCCCTCAAAAGTACCTGGCTTAGTAAGATATATATCATAGTATAGTGTTTCGCCAGCTCCATCTACAATTTCAGCATTCCATGCTGCGATTAGTCTAGTTCCTTCTACTTCAAATACTGGTGCATTAGTCCATTGTACTGCTTTTACCCCAGTAACCGCTGAATTTGTATAGGTAACTGCATCAGAAATCGCTGTCGATGCTTCCTGACCATCATGCGCAGTTACTTGAACATCATAGCTACTACCTAGCTGCAGACTATCTTGATCTAAAATTCCTGTAGTAAACTTAGCTCCAATAAACGCTCTATTTGGCATCGGCGAATAATCCTGATACACAACAACGTCATAACTACTCACCGGATCTCCTGCATCATTAGCAGCAGCCCATTCGCATGTAACTGATTTTGATTGTGCACTACATGCTGGAGCTGTAGTCCACACAATAGCTGCTTGTGACCACATCGGCAACAACAAGCCCACAAAACCCATACCTGACAATACTTTACTTCTTAACTTCACTTTCATACTCCCTTTTTTTTAAATTATTAAAGATTAATTATAGATTATAGTAATGTAAATTACAAATTTGCAAATAATAATTATTGATAGACTTTTAAAAATCCATAAGTCTAACTAACACTCCATATTGTAAAGACTTTTATACAGACCAATAGAAACAAACAATGCTAAATTTCCATCTAAAAATCCAGACTTTATGAGTAACATTCAAGTAAGTAACTAAAGCTAATTAGACACTGGATTAGAGAGAGTTTAAAGTAAACTTATCTAGGATAGCCCTTTTTTGAATTTCAATTTTCATATTTGAAAACATCACTAAACATCACTACCAATAATATAACCATCTATAATTAACGGTATTTCATCGCCACAATCTTCATAAGGTTTGATTTCTCCGTTAGCAAATTTTGATTGAAGCTCTTCGATATCCATATACTCAGTATCAAAATCAACATACACAGAACCAAGTAGATGATTGAACTCATGTTGAAATATTACCGCAGCTATAGAGTCTAACTTACCTGTGATTTTCTTACCATGTTGGTTATATGCTTCATACTCAATCTCTTTATATGTCGCAAGCTTACCTCTTTTTCCCCCTAAAGCACTTAGACAACCATGCCAAAAACCAACTCGTTTCTCAGATGCTTTTGTAATTTTAGGATTTATAAAAACTTGAAAAGGAACACTATCAAAATTTAATGGATATCTTGCATTAGAACTATCAAACTCTATCATAAATATTTGATGAGGATAGCCAATTTGATTAGCTGCAAGCCCTATACCATTACCTTGCATTTTTTCACGCATTTCAGCGATGATATTTTGTATTTCAGAGCTTTGAATATCTGTTACAGGTTTACATTTTTGGTATAGAACTTGATTATTTATGTCATTGTATTGTATAAATTGTGATTTCATAAAAACTATATTTCCTAGCCTTATTTAACTACAGATGCTAAAGGGTTGCCATACTTTTTAAGATACTCTTTGGCTATCTCTTGAGACCCAAGATAGTTTAGGTGATGGTTATCTGCATATATAGGTATACCATTTAGAGAGGTCTTACAGTAGTGATTATTACATAAGACTTTTTTAGGATCTATTAAAACTAATTCTGGATATTTAGTTTTAAGTTTATGCATTAAGTTAACAAACTCTTCTTGCTGCTTTTGCACATATTCCAAAGGAAGCTCACAATGATGAGGATCAAATAATAGAATAAACTTAACAGTTGAAACAATACAGTAATTATTAAATCCTTTTGGTAACTCTGGGGTATCTAATACTACTATTGGAACAGCATTATTTTGGATTATTAACTTTATTGATTCTTCGATACCTGAGATATAAGGCTCATTATTTTTCTCAGACCAATCACCTCCCAAAACAACATATTTAAAAGATTGTTTTTTTATCAAGTCTTTCAATGCATTGTTTCTATCAACCATTGATACTCCTAACTCTGTATTAGGAAGATTTTCTATAAAAGGAGTACTTCTTTGAGATACTAAGTAAGCACTTTTATGAATGTTTGATAACCACACACCTAACATTGGAAACTCTGCACGAGCATGAGAATCACCAATAAACAATATATTTGTATCTTTATCTTGTGAAGCATCACCTATTAAACATTTACTCTCAGGAGGTAACATCTTTGATGTGAATTCTGGTATCGAGTTTTGTATAAAGCATTTATTCTCATCAACATTTTCAAAACCATAGACTCCATTTAATTTACGAAGATCTACAATTGGTGGTGGAATATTAACAGCAAAGTTTTTGATATATTTAGTACATAAGGCAAATGAACATGCCAATAATATTGGGATTATCCATAATACAATCAATGTTTTAGAAAATGACATCTTAAACTTATATCTAAAAGGTTTCTCTACTAAGAAATAAGTCAGTGTAGCCAAGCCAAAACTAGCGATAAGAATAATAGCCTTGATAAAGTAAGTACTATCAATACTCAGGTAATTGACATAAGCAATTATCGGCCAATGCCATAAATATAGTGAGTATGATATTAAACCAATAGCAACCAATGGTTTAAGTGAGAAAACTCTGTGTATGAAAGAGACATTATTATTTAAACCTACATATATAAATAAAGTTGCACCAAGACAAGCCTCTATCATACCCAAACCTGGATAAAATACTTTTACAAAAAATATAGGTACTAGCATCAATACAACAGATATTAATCCCAAGATATTTGCAGTCAACTTACTTAGAGTAATTTCTTTGTTAACTGAATATATCGCCAAAAAACAGCCAAACAATAACTCAAATGCTCTTGTAACTGGAAAGTAGTAATACTCTGAGCCATTTAAAAATATCAAAGAAACCAATGACAAAATGGTCAAAATTATACAACCATACAATAGTTTATGATGTATAGACATCTCAACTCGGTTTTTTAGCTTAACAGGAATACTAAAAGCGGCTATTAAAAATAATGGCCAAAAAATATAAAACTGCTCTTCAATCCCTAGAGACCAAGTATGCAATAGAGGTATCAATTCAGAGTCGGTACTAAAGTAGCCAAAACTTAATGAATGAAAGAAATATAAGTTTGAAAATGATCCTAAAGCACTAACAAACGACTTAGAATAATCTCTTAAATCTTGAGGTAATAAAATTAACCACGCAAAAACTGTTGAAAATATAAGCACCACAATTAATGCAGGTAAAATACGCCTAATTCTTCTTAGATAAAAGTTCTTGATAGAAAAAGTTCTATTTTCTAGATCACGAATAATAATACTAGTTATTAGAAATCCTGAAATAACAAAAAATATATCAACCCCAAGAAAGCCTGATTTAACCCCGCTAATATCTAAATGGAATAACACTACAGCTAACACTGCTAGTGCTCTAAGACCATCTATATGCTTATAATACTTCATTATAAAAATCTACTTTTAATCTTGCTAATAAGTATAGTACAAAAATCTAATCAAAGTAATAATAGTTTGAACCAATCAATTTGAAGAAAATTTTGCATTTTAGGGCAAATTTACAATAGTCTATAAGACTATATTATAACGGTAGGTAGCACCTAATGATCTTAACAGCCTTATGAATTTTTATTCAAGAAAATAAGAAAAATCTCACTTTCCTGATAAAAAACATTTCAATGGAGATGTTTTTAAATTATCATATTTAAATAATTATTCAAAATAATGAAATATGAAGCAGTTTATAGGTATATTTTTGATTATTGGTTCAACTATAGGCGGTGGTATCATAGGCTTACCTATAGCTGCTGTTAACTTAGGATTTGTGGGAAGCTTATTGGCAATATGTTTAGTATGGCTAATAATGACATTTACAGGATTATGTATATTAAAAATATCTTATAACCTCCCAGTTAAGCACAATACATATTTCTCACTATCTACCAAATTCTTAAACTTTAAAGGAGCAAAGGTTACTGTTTTTGGAGGTTATCTATTAATACTATATTTAACACTGACCACTTACATATCTGGCATCAGTTCATCCGTAAGCTTATACTTTGCACAAAACAGTAATTTAAGTTACTTATTATCTGGTGTAATTCTAGTATTTATACTAGGTGGAATTACAACTTATAACTCTAGAGTTATAATTAAGAGTAATGTTGTATTTGTCGTAGCTAAACTCTCTCTTATTATTGTAGCTATATTTCTAATTTTTTATTCTACAAGCAAAATTACTCTTAGCATTGATAACTATCCTATTCAATCAATAGGAGCATTTTCATTCTTATTTGTATTATTTAATGCTTTTGGTTATCACTTTATTATCCCAAGTTTAGTAAAGTTTTATGATAATCGTATTTCTTTTAAATCTTTTGTTTTCTTGCTTATCTTTAGTACGACAGTCATAGCGCTGATTTATATAGCATGGATTTTGGCAATATTCTTTACAATACCAGCAGAAGGTAGTCACGGAATGATGAGTATTTATAATAGTAAAAATCAGCTTATAGCTTTTAATAATAGTATTAGCTTTTTTACTCAGTCATACACTATTAGCAATATGTTAAGCGCTTTTCAATTAATATCTATGATAGGCTCTTTCTGTTGTATCTCAATAGGAGTAATCGATGCGCTAAAAGATGCTTTTGGACAAAATGCTTACATTAAGGTCTTAATATGCACTTATTTGCCACCACTGGTTTTAATGAGTCTTTCTCAAAATATGTTTTTAATTGCAATGTCATTAGCTGGAATATTAACTTTCTATATTGAGGTATTTGTACCAATTTTAGGAGTTAGAAATTATTATAAAACTTCTAGTAAGGTAAAAGACAAATCTTTATTTAGTCATCAATATTCAAAGTTTTTAGTTAGGTCTTAAAGCAAGTTTAGAATAAAAGAATAGCATCTATTTATCACTTTGCTTATCAATAAAGCTTGGATATTGCATGTGCTTTTTATATTCCATATTTTCAATACTCCACCTATCGATAGGAGAGAGTTTCCAAGATTACCCCACCCAATCCACTACGACTTTCCAGCCTAATAGTTGATACTGTTTATTTATCAAATTAACAAACTTATTTTTTGCATCTTCAATATGCTCTTGTGATGAAGCTTCATTATCTGTAAGTTTTTGAACTTCTTTATATGCTATATTTGCCAGATGATTATCAGGATCAGTATTTATAACACCTAATCTAGGCAATACCTTAAATGTATATGCTTGCCTACTTAATTGCTTAGTTTTATCAAAATCTATTGTAACGGATGTTACTTTGGGTGGTTTAACTCTTAGTGTTATAGTTTTATCTTTAGCATCAATTTTGATATCAGATTCATCAATATTCGTCGATAAAGCAGCAGATGCTTTATAGCTATATTTAGCAGTATTTTCTACTACTGTACCATTATCAGAGACATATAAAGAATTACCACTGACTGTGACTTTTAATGTAGATAATTCACCGATTTTTTGAACGCTAACAACTGTTGGAACTATCTCAGTATCTTTCTTACTTGTAATAAGTGACACTGTAATTATCAGTATTGCAATAATGAGGATATACTTTAAAAATTTAGACATCTATCCACTCCTCTACAAAAAAAGTAGAGCTAGAATAATCAATATTATCAATATCACTACATATCGCATTTTTTGTTACCTCTGTAATTTTTTATATTATTTGCCCAAGTTTTAAGCGCCCATGTAGCGTTCCATTACATTTACTCGCTAGAATATACACAAATGCCATTTCTAAACCTTTCTTTGGATTCTACGATCAAGTCGTAGAATGACAACTTTTTTACTAAGTCCTAATATATATCCACTAGTCGTCATACTACGGCTCCGACCGTAGTATCCAAAAACCAAAATGTGAAATTAAATCCACTATGCTAAAATACTAGCATACAAATCTAACCACCTAGGATTAAACTTATTTATTAAGTCTAGTTTCCATTTTCTTTGCCAAGTTTTTAATCTTTTCTCACGATAAATAGCGTCTGTTATATTGTTAAACTGCTCATAATATACTAGCTTTTTGACATCATATTTTTTCGTGAAACCATCAGAATAACCCTGCTTATGCTCGTAAACTCTTTTGATTAAATTTGATGTTACACCTATATAAAGTGTTCCATTACATTTACTCGCTAGAATATACACAAATGCCATTATCAAGCTCTTCTTTAGATTCTATGGTCAGGCCATAGAATGACTTTTATGTTTTAAACCCCACCCAAACTAACAGTAGTACCCTCCGCTATTAACCTACTAATATCATTAACAAACTCATACACCGAGAAGGGCTTTCGAAAATATTCAAACTTAGCATCAACATCATCTAGAGATACTTTTATTTCTAAGACATTTTCTCTTTGAATATCAGTAGTAGCTATATTTTTCTTGAGGTTATCTAATACTTTTTTTAGGTTTGTAGGGTTTACATTTTGACTTCTAAGATTCAGCTCAACTTTACTAAAATTCTCATTAATATACTGTGATATCGGTTGTACCTTATCAACACTTAGTTTATTGCACTCTCGTTGTTTATCATAGCTAACTTTACCCTCTACTACAACCACATCATCAACTTGGATATTATCCTTAACTGCAGCAAACACATCTTCACCAACTAGACAATCTGCTCTATCAAATTCATCATCAATATTAATAATATACAGAACTCTACCAGTCTTAGTTTTTCGTCTAGCTGGAGGTGTTATCATACTTGCGATTATTCTGACTGAATTACCATCCATATTTGGTTTTTGGATTTTCTCAAGATCACTAAAGCTAACATGATTACGCCAATGACTTTCACCATCAATAATATGCCCTGAGAAATACATTCCTAATGCTTTTTTCTCATTAATCAAAAGCTCTCTAAGATTCCACTCCTCTACAATACATTCTCTTTCAAGCTCTGTATCAGTATCACTCTCTTGTTCTGTGAAACCAAATAAATCATTTTGCCCAGCAGCAGCCATTTCATTCACATAACCAGCGTTTTTGATAGCTTTTTCGATAGAGTTAAAAGCTGTTGCTCTATTTTTAGATATATCTTTAATAGCTCCTGCAAAACATAAGGCTTCTAGTGCTTTTTTATTAACCTTACGCAAGTCCACTCTGCGAGTTAAGTCAAAAATAGAACTAAACTCGCCACCTACCTCACGCTCATTAAGTATACTTTTGATCGCTTCACTACCAAGACCTTTGATAGCACCTAGACCCAATAAAATCGTTCCTTTTGAAGCTGCAATACAGTCATAGACACTCTTATTTACATTTGGGGCTAAAACTGTGATACCCATATTCTTAGCATCTAAAATAAATTTAACCAACTGATCTGTATTACCCATATCCCCTGACATCAGAGCAGCCATATATTCATCAGGATAATGAGCTTTTAACCAAGCAGTTTGATAAGCAATCAACGCGTAAGCTGCAGCATGAGATTTGTTGAAACCATAGCCAGCAAAAGCTTCCATTTGGTCAAATATCTCATCAGCAAGTCCAGCTTCGATATTATGATATTTAGCAGCACCCTCTTTGAAAATTTTACGCTGTTGCTCCATCTCTTCTGGCTTTTTCTTACCCATCGCACGACGCAACAAATCTGCTCCACCAAGAGTATAACCAGCTAGCTTCTGCGCCATTTGCATTACCTGCTCTTGATAAACTGGTATACCATAAGTCTCTCTAAGCACTTCTTCTAGTAATGGATGTAAATAGATAGTTTGCTTTCTGCCATGTTTGCGATCTACGAATGTTGGGATATTCTCCATTGGACCAGGACGATATAGTGCTACTAAAGCGATAATCTCCTCAAAATTTGATGTGCCAAGATCTTTGACAATCTGTTGCATACCTTGTGACTCTAGCTGAAATATACCGATAGTTTTACCAGCTTGAAGCAGTTTAAATGTTTTCTCATCATCAAGAGGAATATCAGAAATATCTAGAGGCACTTCATTAGCTGATCTCTTAGCATTGATGCTTGCAATAGCATTTTTGATGATTGTTAAGTTCTTTAGCCCCAAGAAGTCAAACTTAACAAGACCAACATCTTCAACATCGCCCTTATCAAATTGGGTAACTATATCTCCACCTTTATCTTCACAATATACAGGAGCAAAATCTGATATCACCGTTGGCGATATCACAATACCTGCGGCATGTTTGCCCAGGCTTCGTGGTAGACCTTCTAATTTTTGGGCTTTTTCAACAATCTCAGCAACTTCTTCATCTGCCTGCATTTCATCGTATAGAGGCTCACCTTCATGGAGAATCTTCTTAAATGTTGTCCCTGGCGTTTCTGGTATTAGCTTAGCAATCCTATCTCCAAAACCAAAACTCTGTCCCATTACACGCACTACATCTCGCACTACACCTTTAGCAGCCATAGTACCGTAGGTGATAATTTGCCCAACACTTTGCTTACCATATTTTTGCTCTACATATTTGATAACTCTATCTCTACCTTGGATACAGAAATCAATATCAAAATCAGGCATCGACACCCTTTCAGGATTTAGAAATCTCTCAAAAAGTAACCCATACGGTAAAGGATCAATATCGGTAATAAGCAATGAATAAGCTACTAATGAGCCAGCACCAGAACCACGCCCTGGACCTACTGGGATATCATTCTCTTTTGACCATCTAATGAAATCTTCAACTATCAAGAAATAACCAGGAAAGCCCATATCGCAGATAATATCGATCTCTCGTTGCAGCCTATCTTTGTAAACTTTTATAATATGCTCATGTTTATCAACTGGTCTGTTTTCTAGAATTTTTGCTAAACGTTTATCTAAACCTTGATAGCATAGCTTTGAAAAGTACTCTCTTTCTGTTAAACCATCTGGAATATCAACCGTTGGCAAACATGGTTTACCTAAATCAAATGTTACATTACAGCGTTTTGCTATTACTAAAGTATTCTCTAACAATACTGGTAACTCTGAGAAAGTTTGATACATTTCATCAGCTGATTTTAGATATTGCTCTCTTGTAAATTTAGATTTGCGCGACTCATCAAGGATTGTCGTTTTTTCATTGATACAAGCTCTGATTTCATGGATATCATAATCATCTGACTCCATAAACACTGTCAAATTTGTCGCTACTGCTATGAGATTATGCTTACTCGCAAATTCAAGTGCTTTCTCGTTATATAAGCCCTCATTTTCATACTCAAGTTTATGAATTTCGATAATATAATTATCTCTACCAAAAATTGCGATATTTTCACTAATAATTTCTTCAACCCTGATATCGTCCTTAGCTAAAATAGCTTTGCCAAGCTCTCCATTCTGACCACCATTTAGACAGATGACATTTGCCAAATTTATATCTTTTAGCCAGTCTTTGGGGATTAATGGTATTGAACCAAACCTATCAGCCTCTTGATATGCTTTTGAAACCAAATTGACAATATTTTGATAGCCTTGATTATTTTCTGCTAATAGTACTAAGTCACATACACCAAATTCTGTATCAATCTTTAGCTCTACGCCAAAGATAGGTTTAACTCCATTTGATAAAGCTTGCTTATAAAATTTAACCGCAGCGAATAAATTACATACGTCCGTTAATGCTACTGCAACAATATTTTTGTCTTTTGCTCGAGCAAAAAGATCACCCAATCGAACTGTACTATCAACAACAGAATATCCTGTATGGATACGAAGATGAGAAAACATTTTAGTCACTTAATATTTATAAACTTAGCTACAAATATTACTATAAATAATATTTAAAATCATACCTCTTTGCCATAATGGCTTAGTTAATACGCATACTTTATAGCAATTGCTAAGTCTAAAAATGAATTGCATAGCTTTTTTCATTAATCTAAAATCACTTAGTTACCTATCTTATTAAGATTATAAAATATGAATAAAAAAAAGAATCTATCTAAAGTCCTACTATTTTTAAAAATAGTTTTTCTCATCTTGTTTATATTATCCGCATATGCATATATTAAACCAATGACTAATGCTACATATTTATCAGAAACACAATATAAAGTACTAGAAGATGGTTCATTCGGATTTTTAAGTAAGAGTGAAATGGATAAATTCAACGATAGAACACCTCAAAATTTATTTACCAATTTTACATACAAAGCTTTGAGCCTATGGATGGGATATCATAACTATTATTATGATGTGATAAATACTATCTCTTCTGAACCTATTAAAGTCAATGATTATACTAGCAGTGAAAAAGATATAGATATTGATACCATGTTGGTAGCCATACTAAAAACCGATTTTAGAATTAGTGATATACCAAATGATACAACAGGAGATAGATTAGATCTAACTCTAGGTAAAGGTAACGACAAACAAACATTTTATTTAGCAAAAAATAGTGATGGAAACTGGTATTTTACAAAAGAAAATTTCACAGATACTAATACACTTAAAAAATTTGCTGACTTCAAAAAAGAAAAGAGCCTAGGTGAAGATAATATAAGAAATATATCAATGCCAGTATTATCATACATGCAGTTCATATTTGGAGCTAATGACGCATATAAGTTCAAAATGGCAGATGCTTTAGACATAATGGACACTAGCTGGATTAGTGAGAATATTAGAAAAAATTTTGCTTCATTTATAGCTTTCAGTATGGATAGAGTCTTTAAAACTGCTAAAATCACTATACGAAATATACCTGGAGAAGTTCTTCCTGGTAGTAATTTGGTAATGGTCTACACTTCTCCTACTTCAGGTAAAAGTATATATTTAGAAAATATTACCAATAAAGATACTAACACTAAAAACTGGATCTTCCCTAAGAATGCCCAGTTAGATGGAGTAAGTATATTTTTGGATGAGCTAAATAATAATGTAAGAGCACCTTTTGGCTCTAATCTACGTAATTCTATTTGGGAAAATATTCCTAGCCTTCTAAAAGAGTATGGACCAAATTTGTATATTAGCATTATATCAATAATCTCAATAATGCTATTTTATGTGATATATAAAGTGTTGTTTGTAGTTTTAACACCAATATTCAGAGTTATAGGTAGTCTTTTTGAAAATAAAGACTATAAAACAATGAAGAAATTAAGCATTGCGACATCATTAATAACATCAATGTATGCTGCATATTTTTTCTTTTTTAACTCATTAATCATATTCACAAATGCTTCCAACTATTTCGATATAATTTTTAAAATTGTATATGGAATTGTAGTAATGTTCTTATGTACAGAGATTATGAATGTACTGTGCTCATTTATAATCTCTTCTTACAAAAAAGTTAAGGACCAAAATAGATCTGCAAGATTTGCGTTTGCTATAATAATAGCTAATAAAGTAATTAACCTTATTATTATATTAATAATCGCAGGAATCATAATCCAAGAGCTTGGCATTGACATGATTCATTTCTTAGCAGCTCTTGGCATAGGTGGTCTTGCTATAGCTCTTGCTGGTAAAGATACAATCGAAAACTTATTTGGATCGATAATCCTAGCTGTAGAAAGACCAATAAAAATTGGTGATTGGGTAATTATAAAAGACAAAGAAGGAATAGTTGAAAAAATAGGACTAAGAAGTACAACAATTAGAACATTTGAAGATTCAGCACTTATAATACCTAACTACGCTTTTGTAACTTCACAAATCAATAATATGGGTGAAAGAATATATAGAAGATATATGACTACTCTTGAAATTGACGAATCAACGACTACCGCTAAACTCAGATCCTATGTTGACGCTATCAATGAACTAGTATTAAACACCCCTCACATGAGAAAAGAAGGCTATTACATACGCGTAAATGATCTAAAACCCGCATCTATCAAAATATTAGTTTATGTTTTCTTTATCTCTGCTGATTGGGGAGAAGAACTAAAGCAAAGAGAGCAGTTTATAATGAGTATACTAGACTTAGCTGAAGAGATCGGTATCAAGTTAGCACCATCACAAAAAATTCAATTTGATGCCAACTACTCAGACTAAACAAACCACCAAAGATTTAATTTATGAATATAAAAATAAAAAATCTTTTTTTTAGCATAGTTGCTTGTTTTACAATCAATCAAGCATTTGCAACAACTGAACTTGATAAAGATATTCATATAGATTCAAAAAAACTCGAAAAAGATACAGAAAATCTTTATCAATTACCTCCAAACTACTATAACATTAATGATCTTGACGATGTAACTAAGAAGACTTTTAAACCGACAGTATATATTGCTATCAATGGTGGTTGGGGACAACAAACCGATATGTCAAAAGGTGGTGGAACTGTGGTTGCCAACCTAGGATATAGATTTAGTGAATCTTATGCTGTAGAGTTTGTATACCAAAACTTTCTTGTTAGCCAATATAATACTACTCAGGTTAACAATTATTTTGCTGGAGCTGCAAAATACTATTATAAAATAAATAATTATATAACTGCATACGCTGCTGCTGGACTTGGAATAGGACATACTAATATTAACAGTATAGCCAACCAACGTAATGCTCCGAGCAGTTATTTAGATACAAATAATACATGGGGAGGATTTGCAGTCTTCCCTGTTGGAGTTATGTTTCCAATCAAGTACGTCGATAATCTTAGTCTAAAAGTATCTTATACCTATACAATATCATTTACAGGTGAATCACAAAACTTTGTAACATCTGGCTTACAATATTCTTTCTAAAAAGCAGTCTAAAGCATATTGTCCCTACTTATAATAAATTGATAATTAAGTTTTATTACTTTAAAATCAACAAATATATTTCCTAAAACTTTTAGTATGAATACAAAAAAAAAGTACTTAACTATTCCGAGACTATTTAAAACAATATTTTTAATTCTTGGTATAATATCTTTATTTTTTTATATTAAGCCTTATTTATCTGCAAAATATCTGCCTAGCGACGATTTTAAATCAGTAGAGTATCAATCCATAGGTCTATTAGGTAAAGAGCAACTTGGAGAGTTCGATAGTAAAACCCCTAATGACTTATTTATAAACTATTATTACAAATCACTAGCCCTGTGGTTAGGATTTCATAATTACTATTTTGACTTACTCAATAGCATCTCGCCTGAAATCATAAATAATAACGATTATTATGAAAATACGCGAAATATAAAAATTGATGAGATGTTAGTTGCTCTTATACAAACTGACTTCACATGGGGCGATCTTCCGACAAACATAGATTCTGACGACATTAGTATAACTTTAGGAAAAGATAACAAACAAACATTTTATTTAGCAAAAAAATCTAATGGAAACTGGTACTTTACCGAGCAAAACTTTCAAAACCCTGAGACCCATGAAAAGTTCGAGCAATTTATGAAAGAAAAAAAGATATCTATAGATAATATTCATAGTACATCTATACCTGTTCTTTCATATCTAAATTTTATACTTGGAGCTAACCATGCCTATGGCTTCACAACTCAAGATGCTTTAAGCGCAATGCAAACAGCATGGATTCCTAAAGAGATCCAAGAGCACTATGGTGAATTTAATATTTTTGTGATAAACAAAGTACTACAATATGCAAAATCAACTATACGCTCAGTCCCTGGTGGTGTTCCTCCTGGTACCGACTATGTGATGATCTATATGGATCCCAAATCCACTCGGAGTATATATCTGCAATACCAGAAAAATCCTCAAGATGACTCTTATAGTTGGGTATTTCCTAAACAAGTACAATTAAATGCAATTAATATGTTCTTGAATGATCTACCTCTAGATACTCCTAGAGACCCCTTCAGCTATAATATTAAATATACTATTTGGGAAAATATACCTTCTTTAATAAGCAAGTATGGTTCAAATGCCTATATTATCATGATGGCAATTATATGCTTGACTCTCTTATACATCATTTACAAATCAATAAAACTAATATCTAGCAAATTTTTTATAAAGTTAGGAAAAATATACCAAAACAAAGATTTTAATAGTTCTAGAAAATTAAGCACAGCGATGTCTCTAGCTATATCAGTATACCTATCATCAGCATTATTCTTTAACTCAACTATAATTTTTATGGAGCTTAGCTTCTACTTTGATTTTATATACCGAGTTGGCTATGGAATTATTATCATGTTTTTACTCGCTGAGATAACAAATGTAATCTGCTCATTTGCAATAGCACTATATGCTAAATCAAGAAATGCTGTTAAGTCTGCAAGATTTTCTTTTGCTATTACTATAACTAACAAACTTATTAATCTTGTAATAATATTAGTAGTTGCTGGCTATATAGTTCAAGAATTAGGTATTGATATGATACATTTCTTAACAGCCCTTGGCTTAGGTGGTCTAGCTATTGCATTAGCAGGTAAAGATACAATAGAAAATCTCTTTGGTTCAATAATTTTAGCCGTAGAAAGACCTATTAAAATCGGAGATTGGGTCGTTATTGAAAATAAAGAGGGTAATGTTGAAAAAATTGGCCTAAGAAGTACAACGATTAGAACTTTTGAAGACTCTGCTCTTATCATACCTAACTATGCTTTTATTACTTCTAAAATAAATAATATGGGAGAAAGAACATATAGACGGTATAAAACTATGCTAGAAATAGATGAATCAACTCCTATCGAAAAACTGCATAAGTATGTTGAAAAGTTAAATGAGCTTGTACAAAATACTCCTCATATGAAAAAAGATGGTTATTACATTAGGATAAATGAAGTCGCCACTGACTCTATAAATGTATTAATTTATGTATTTTTTGTGTCTAATGACTGGGGTGAAGAGTTAAAACAGCGTGAACTATTTATATCAGAAGTTTTAAATATCGCCAAAAATATGGATATCAAGTTTGCACCTACTCAAAAAATTCAATTCGAGTCAACACATAATTAAGATTAATAATTAGTTTGAAATTTCACTCTTTTTTCTATCGATTCCAAAAACTATAATAATTTTCAGTAACAACGCTAAGCTAAAACTAATCCACAAAGCCAATAGTATAAAATGATAATTTGACATATTAAAGTGTGCTTTTAGAAATCCCCATATTGACATACACAACGCCACTGAGAATGTTATCATCGCGGCCGCTGTACCATGCCCTTTAGTAATATTACTCATAGCAGCACCTGTAGCCATTGGTATAAAAAAGCCTAAAAAATAACATATTAAATGCAAGGTTGTCACAGTACTATATGATGATATTTCTAAAAAACTATATAGCGCTATAAAGATAAATATAATAGCCAAAATACCTAGATTATAGCGTTTCTTATGACTACTATCTGCCTTAATGCGATAACTAAATATCCCAAGAATATATAGTAAAGATGTTACCAAAAATACTAGAGTAAAGACATCCATCGACATATTTAATTCATCAACTAACAAACCTTTAAATGAACTCATCAAGACACCTAGATAAAAAGAAAAGAGTATCGCTACAATCATTACATTTAACAAGTATCTAGGCTGAGATAGTGCATGAGCAAAGCCAGAGAATATTTTAGATGCTGGAATTACGATTTGTCTTTGAGCATCAGCAGTTAATATCTTTATTGAAAAAATAAATAATACCACTTCAATTGTTGCCATACAAAAATAAGCTGCTCGCCAAGAAATCGGAATTAATAATAAAGCTAAATATGTACTAACTATAGGTGCAACTATTATCATTACTGATAAAACCGAATATGCTTTTTTCATTTGGCTATTATTATCAGCATTACGTGATATCAATGCTCTAGCGATAGATGAGTAACATCCCGTACCAAGCCCCAAACTCACAAAACCAATATATACAGTATAGATACTATCAGATAGTCCGATGCAAACTAAACCAAATATAGACAAGCTCTGTGAAAAAAGTAGCACTCTCTTTGCTGTAAAAACATCTGATAAAGTCGCAAATAAAATCGCAGAAACACTAAACATAAAAAATGATAGGCTCATGGCTATCTGCGTTACATAATCAGACAGATACAAATTAGATGCTAACGATGGTGTTAAGGTCATTGAGATTGTTAAAGTCATATACCCAACGTATGTCAAAAAGTATGCTAATAAATTCTCTCTTTTAACACCACTTATTACACGCATTAGCTTTATGGCAGAACAAAACACTTAATACGATTATATACCATTTAGATTTATAAGAGTTTATTTTCTAAAACTCTGCTTGTCAGATATCTTATAATCTAAGAAATTACTAATATGATTCTTTTTGTCTTTGAATACAAAATTATTATATACAATCATATACATTAAAACCTTTCTAACATAATGACGAGTTTCACCAAATGGAATATTCTCTATCCAAATGGTTGCCGGAACTTCTTTGTTATTCAACCATTTAGCAACATTTCCTGGACCGGCATTATAAGCAGCTATTCCCAATACTGGATTTTTATCAAATAGCTTTTCCAAGAAATACAAATTAGCTGTACCAAGCTTAATATTATTCTCAGGTACAAATATCTGACTAGCCATACTTTCAGACTTATCACCAATTAAAGATAACTTATATTTCTTTGCAATAAATTTAGCTGTAGGCTCTGTTACTTGCATTAGTCCCTTTGCACCTGCCCATGATCCTGCTTCAATATCAAACAATGACTCCTTACGCATTATAGATAGTACAAGATCTTGGTCTATACCAAATTCTTTAGCATTCTTCTCAACTGTATCTAAAAATGCTTTTGGGAACAACATATCAATATTATTGTATTTACCAATTACAGCCATATTAAATATTGCAGCATAGTACATTTTATTATCTTCTGCTAATCTAGCTAAATCTTTGATCTGTGTAATATCTTTATTTTTAAGTTTATTGCGTATCGTCCACTTCCAAAGACTTGTAGAATCCTTAAATTGCTCAATCTGATATAAATCTATTGCCTGTTGAATAGCCTCTTCAGATTCAAGTTTTTTAGCTTCGCTACTATCTAACTTATCAGCATTATCATTACCAAAATTATATGGTTTACCAAGCTTATCAGATGCTAGGAATGAGTAATAATCTAGAGGAGTCTTAGTTAAATTTACATATATCTCATCCGCTTTTACTTTTTGACCTACTTGTTCGTAACTATATGCTAACCAATATCTCCACGCCTCATCTTGCTGAGATTTCTTAGGTAATTGATTATATGTTTGTATATAATCTTTGAAATTCTCGTTATACAAATCTACTCTTAGCAACCACTCCCATGCTGTGGTATCAAGATATTTTTTATCTACCCTCGCGAGCCAATGTTTAGCTTGAGGCGATTGTGATCTAGCAAAACTAACTGCTATAGCTGAAATACATTGTTGCTTGGTCTGATTACTAAGATATCTTTTATTTTTTAAACTATCCCATATTTTTGCATATTGCTCAGGGTTCTTTTTAACCAAATCAGTCGATATATCAACAAAGATTTTGTCGAAGTTCCTATAATTATGGAATCTATTTATAAAATTGTCTAAATTACTAGGATTCTTTATAGCATTTTGCCATGCTGATATATAGTTCACATAATCTTTATTATCTTTAACATATGTATTTAGCAACCATAAACTATCATCAAACTTATTAGCAAAAGCTAGAGTATATGCCTTTGTAGTTAGATACTCTTTTGATTTATCTTCAGAACCATCCCAATACTTTTGCATATCATTACACGCCGATGGCATATAAACACGATTCTGCCAAAGCTCTCCATATTGGTTTATAGCTTTAGACTTATTACCTGACTCATATTCAGCCTGCATTGACCAACATTTACCTGATATACCCAAATCTCCACTATAATACTTTTGGAAGTGTTGCCAATCTTTTTTATTAGCATAGTAGTTAGCTAAATTATCTCTAAGTTGACTACTCCAATAACTGTTTTGATTCTCTTTTAAATAATCATCTATTGTTCCTATCTCAAATATAGCAGGATCTATAGCTATTTCTTTATATTGAAGATAAGGATATATGCTTGTATCTTTAAGCTTTGTTTTTAGATAATAATATGATTTATAATCTTTTTTATCCAAAGCTTTTATAGCTTGCTGTGAATACTGTATTTGCTGGTTTGTAAGACTATAACCAATACCTATTGATAAGAATGCTATACTTCCTATGATAAACTTTTTTTTACTTAACACTTCTAGATATACAAAATTTATTTTGATAGAAATACTAACATTATTAACAATAAAAGCCCAATATTATTACCAGGCAAAGTTACTTCCTAAAATCAAATTCATTCGAAACATTTGTATTTAACAAGTCACTTAACTTTAGTTTTTTATTATCCTTTAGAATGACATTATTATATACAATCATATTAACCAAAACCTTTCTTATATAATGACGAGTTTCTCCAAATGGAATATTTTCAATCCATTGTTTTACAGGAATTTGCTTATCTGTAAGCCACTTATTAACATTACCAGGTCCTGCATTATACGCTGCAATAGCTAGAACTAAATTACTTTTAAATAAACCATCTAGAAAATCTAAATTGGCAGAACCAATTTTAATATTTATATAAGGATCAAATATTTCATCTGACGAGTTACTGATGTTATAACCTAAACTATATTTATTAGATATGAAATTAACCGTAGGAATTGTAACTTGCATCAAACCCTTTGCACCCACGTATGATTTTGCTTCAATTTCAAACAAAGATTCTTTTCTCATTATTGAGTAAATCAAAGCCTGTTTCAAATCATATTTATTAGCTTGTTCCTGCACAATCTCATCAAATGCATCTGGATATAATAAATGTACATGACTATCTAAACCCATCATATGCATACTAAATATTGCTTGATAATACATCTCATATAACCAAGCTAATTGTGCTAAAAGAGGTATTTCATTTCTATAGCCATCTGAAAACTTTTTACGAACTATCCATTTCCAAAGTTTTACAGAATCATTAAACTGACCCATTTTATGTAACTCTATAGCATGTTTAACATTTTCATCTGATTCAAGTTTCTGAATTTCAGAATATGATATCCCACTAAAATTATTATCACCATAACTATAATTTATACCTAAAGCATCAGCAGATAGATATGAGTAATAATTATATGGAATTTTAGCTAGCTCAATATAAATCGGCTGAGCTTTATCAGGCATACCAATTTTCTGATAACTATAAGCTAGCCAGTATTTCCATACTTTTTCTTGTTGTACCTTTTTTGAACTATTAAGATAATCCTCAATATAACCACTATAGTTAGAATTATATAAATCAATTCTTAAAATCCAATCCTCCGCAACTTTAGAAATATGCTTTTTATCAATTTTCCATAACCATTGCTTAGCATTACTATCATGATTTTGTGCAAGAGCAACTCCTATTTTCTCATCTATCTGTTGTTGCACTTGATAACTTAGCAGCTTTCTATATCTTAACTTTTGCCAAACCTTAGCATATTTCAAAGCATCGATTTTTACATTATCACTGGTAATATCTAAAATCACATCTGTAAACTTTGGATACTCATGATATTTTTTTATAAAACCATCTAAATTGTTAACACTAAGATTATAAGTAACGTACTTCCACTGATTTATGTAATTAGCATACTCTTGATCTTGTTTAACATACTTAGCCAAAAGCTTTGACGAATCATTAAAATCATTACTCAATGCTAAATTATGTGCTTTATCCAATATACACTGCTTTTCTTTTGGAGTATATTTTTTGACATCTTTATCTAATCCCACACACTCTGGCGCATTAAATTTATTTTTTTGCCAATACTTAGCAAAATCTTTGATAGCCTTATTTTTATCTACCTTACTCTGATTATCTGTAACCCAGCATTGGCCTACCGTTTGTAAATCGCCATCATAATACTTTTCAAACATTTTCCAATTTTTCGTTTTAGCATAATATATTGCCAAGTCATCACATAGCTCAGATGCCCAATACTCATCCTTATGAGCTTTGAAAAATTGCTGGATTTGTTGTTGAGAGAATTTATCAGGATGTAAAGATATCTCTTTATAATTTAAGTAAGTTTTAGTTTTTTGATCAGTAATATTATTTTCATTTTTAACTATCAAATAATCTTGATAGTTTTTTTGTTGTAGCAAATCTATAGTTTGCTGAACATTTTTAATTTGCTGATCTGTTAAGCCATAGCAGTAACTCGATATCAATATTAATATTAACGCCCCAAGTTTGTGCTTAAACTTTAAAATCATATTATTATTTTATTCTATCAACTAATTTCATTACAAAATCAGCTGATCGGTTTGCTGCCATTTTTGCAAATTCATCAAAATTATCAGGTGCATCTCCATCAGCAGTATCTGATATACTTCTTAGTATAAAGCTAGGGATATTCATTTCATTACAAATAAGATTAACGCTAGCGCCTTCCATCTCTATAGCTTTTGCATCAAACTCTTTGACCACGAAATCTTTTCTTTCGGCAGAATGGACAAATTGATCTCCAGTAGCAATTACTCCAGTATGTAAATTTAAATTAAGCTCTTTTGCGATTACTTTAGCTTGTTCTAGTATCCGTGCTGAAGTAGCAATCTCAACTTCAGAAATAGGAATCTTACCATAAGGATAACCAAAAGCTGTAATATCAACATCATGCTGAACTGTTGCTGTTGCAGCAATCATATCACCTACTTGCAAATCTTGAAGCCCACCAGCTACTCCTGTAAATAACAATGCATCGACGCCAAAATGTTCTATCATTATTGTTGCTGTCAAACTTGAGAAAACTTTACCAATCTTGCTATAAGCTACAACAAGCTCTATACCATTATAGTTAGCAACATAATATTTATTATTTGCATATTCTACAGTTTCATATTTTTCTAATTTTTGTAATATCGGCTGGATTTCTATCTCCATAGCCCCTAATATCGCTATTTTTTTCATTCTACACTCTCTATATCTATTTTTGTTATCTTTCTAAATCCTTGAGGTAATAATACACCTCCACCTGATGGCTTGTCTGTATAGTATGTTTCAAAGTTTTTATTATCAATACGAATAAACCTCTTACCAGCACTAAGGGTAAGCTCTTGCTCTAGTTTGAATAATTCTATAAATTTAAGTTTATCTTTTTTATCTAATTTAATTATAGCTTTACCTTTACCTTTTTTAAGGACTGCAAAGCTTTCAAAGTCACGAATAATCGCTCTACCTTGTGAACTAACCGCAAGCATCTTCAAATCTTTATCATATGGTATGAACTTAAAGACATCATCAGCATCAAAGATATTTTTACCTGTAACTTTATTTGCTATCAAATCTTCAGCTGGTATCACGAAGCCTTTTCCACTAGTACTAGCAATTAAGAAATGCTCAGCAACATTAGCAAACTCTATATTAATAATCTCATCCTCTTTATCTAAAGGAATATAGGTGGTTATGTGCTCACCATAGCCTCTAGCTGATGGAAACTTATCGACATACATCGAATATGCTTTGCCAAGCTTAGTAAAGAAAATCAATTTAATATTACTATTACCAGAGGTTGCCAAATATGGTTTATCTTCAGGCTTATAACTTAAGCCTTTAGGATCGATATTATCACCTTTAGCACATCTTACCCAACCAGCTTTTGATAAGATAACAGTAACTCTTTCACTAGGCATCAGATCTTTCTCTTCTAGAGCTTGAGCTTTATCAGCTTGAACTATTTTAGAGCGTCTACTATCACCAAAATCAGCAAGAATTTGTTTTAATTCTTTTTTCATTAAGTTTTTAAACTTAACTTCACTATTTAGATACCCTTCAAGCAACTCTTTTTCTTTTTGTAACTCTTTCTGCTCTTTTTTAATTTCAATTTCTTCAATCTTCGCTAATTTACGTAGCCTAATATTCAAAATTGCTTCAGCCTGAATTTCAGAAAGTGCAAATCTACTCTGAAGCTCTAAACTTGGATCATCAAAATTTCTAATAATCTCAATAACTTCATCAATATTTAAAAAGGCTATTAACAAACCTTCTAGGATGTGTAGCCTATCTAAAACCTTATCCAAACTAGTTTGTAATCTTCTGCGTAGTGTATGTCTACGATACTCCAACCATTCATTAAGTATATCTAATAGATTCTTAACCTGAGGTCTATTATCTAGACCAATCATATTCATATTTACACGGAAACTTTTTTCAAGATCTGTAGTCGCTAATAGGTGCCCCATAATTTTTTGGATATTCTTCTTTGTCGATGCTGAATATAAGACTATTTTAACGGGCTCTTTATCATCTGATTCATCTTGGATATTTTTAATCCAAGTGATCTTTTGTTGCTTAAGCTGATTAGCAATTTGCTCCATTACCGAAGCACTTGAAACTTGATGAGGTAATCGAGTAATTATCACGTTACCATGATTATCATACTCATATACAGCTTGCTGACGTATAGAGCCATTACCAGACTTGTATACTTCGGCAATCTCTTCTTTACTACTAATAATATTAGCCCCACCTGGATAATCTGGTGCCTCGATTATTTCTAATACTTCTTCAATACTAGCTTTGGGATTAGACAACAAATGCAAGCAAGCATTTATCACTTCTGTAATATTATGAGGAGGTATATATGTTGACATCCCCACCGCAATTCCCATTGCCCCATTTAGGAGAATATTTGGTACTTGCGCTGGTAAGAGTTTTGGCTCATCCATTGTACCATCAAAGTTTTTGACCCAATCAACAGTACCTTTTTTTAGCTCATCTAACAACAATACTGCATACTTAGATAAACGTGACTCTGTATATCGCATTGCCGCAAATGATTTTGGATCATCAATTGAGCCCCAGTTACCCTGCCCATCAATAAATGGATATCGATATGAGAAATTCTGCGCCATCAACACCATTGCTTCATAACAAGCACTATCTCCATGTGGATGATACTTACCTAGTACATCACCAACAGTACGAGCAGATTTCTTATATTTAGATAAATGACTTAGTCCAATTTCACTCATCGCGTAAATAATACGTCTTTGTACAGGCTTAAGCCCATCAGAAATATGCGGTAGTGCTCGATCTAATATTACATACATCGAATAATTTAAATATGCTTGTTCAGAAAACTCTCCTACAGACTGAGTACTTTCTAAGCTTGAGAATAAATCCATTTTTTATAGAAAAATATAAATATTTATCGATAAATTATATATCAACAAGGCGATCTATACTAGACAAGTAGATATTGGTATACAAAGAAATAGTTTCTTAACTCTTCTGCCTTCTCAGATAAGTTATTGTTTCTAGCTCTTTTGAGAACACAAACTTATTCCTTTGTAAAAAATCCAATGTTTTAAGTATGTCTTTAAATCCAGAAAGAACCCAAGCCTGAATACTATAATCAAATACTGTTTTTGCTTTTAAATATCTACTAACACCAGCTCGACACTCTTGCGTAAGAAAATCTGTAGCGGGGAATTTAATAACAACGACACCCCGCTTATCATATACAGCTACTTTTGCATATCCACCAAGACTTGAAAGCTGCTCTTTAACTCCTTTGAAGTCTTCCCAAGCCAACATCATTTTCTCAGTGGCTTCTTTCTCCATATACTTTATTGACTTAGAGTTGTAGCTTTGTTTCAGGCTATATGACTCTTCTTTTAGTTCATTATATTTTTCTAATAACTCTTTGTAACGCCTGTCTAAAGTAAGATTTGCTATTTCTAAGCTATCGTTTTTATTTGAGATCTCGACTTGCTTTTGTTTTATCTTATTTATGCTTTTTGATATTTCTTTATCAATGTACTGCTTTATATTATTACGTAAACTATAAGCGATTTTATCTTCTTTAATACCTGATTCTTTGAGGATAGATTTAATAGCTTCTAGCAACTCATCTTTAATAACTGTATTTATTGTTAGTTCTTGCTCTAATTCTCCAGTTATAATGGCTTGCTTTCTATCATTTTTGTATAAAGTAACCTTCTCAACTAAATCAATGATAGAAACACCCTCTCCAATAAGCTTTCTAACTTTATGGACTGTGATCTCTTCATTCTGTGAGCGTAAAAGCTCACATTTCTGATTCACGAGCTTTTGAGTTACTTGTTTTGTCATTTTAGTTTCTTTCTTCTTCTCTTAATGTTAGAACTTCGTAACCATCCTTCGTAACTAAGATTGTATGCTCCCACTGAGCTGATAGAGATCTATCTTTTGTTACAGCTGTCCAACCATCTTTTAAGACAGATACGGCTCTTTTACCAATATTTATCATTGGCTCAATTGTAAAAATCATACCCTCTTCAAACTTAGCACCCGTGCCAGCTTTACCATGATGCATTACATGTGGTGGCTCATGAAAGTTTACACCTATTCCATGACCACAAAAAGCATCAACTATAGAATAGCCAAATTTTTTAGCATGTTTTTCTATTACGGCACCTATATCGCCAAAATGATTACCTGGTTTAACAACTTCAATACCTTTCCACAAACATTCATGAGTAACTTCAACTAATTTTTTAGCCATAACCGAAGGTTCGCCAATCATAAACATTTTACTAGTGTCACCATGATAGCCATCTTTTTTTACAGTAATATCTATGTTTAAAATATCACCATTTTTTAATTTCTTATCAGCAGGAATTCCATGGCAAACTACATGATTTATAGATGTACAGATAGATTTAGGAAAACCATGATAATTCAATGGTGCAGGATAAGCATCCTGTTCTTTGACTATATAGTCATGACAGATCTGATCTAACTCAGCTGTTGTTATCCCTTCTTTTACATAAGGAGTTATCATTTCCAAAACTTCTGCTGCTAATTTACCAGCAATCCGCATCTTCTCTATTTCATCTGGAGTTTTAATTATTATTTTACTCATATATTACAACTACTTTTTTCAAAAAATCTAGATACATCATTATAAACTATCAGTTAATGAATATATAGATACCAAAAACGATGTTAGAATTATTAGCATAAATAAATACATTACAGAAATATGAGAATCAGAAAAGCACAAGATACAGTTGCTGAACTCTTCAAAGATATCACTCACCCTCGCCTTGCTAGTTTCATAGCTCTTACTGAAGAGGTTGGTGAATTAGCTAATGAAATAATGCAAAAAGAGATTTACGAAGAAACTCAGAATAATGATAAGATAAAATTAGAACTTACCGATGTACTAGTAAGTTTATTAGAGCTGGCAAATCTCTACAATGTAGATTTAGAGATAGAATTTGATAAAAAAATCAAAAACTTAGAACCTCGAGTGAAGCAATGGTCTAACGCTAAAGATCTTCTTCAATCGAAAAGGACTAAGCTTGACTAATAGTGTTTCAAATATACTTAGTAGTTTTAAATATTTTCTTCTAAATTGTATCTTTTAGCGCTGTTTTATACTACAATCTATCACGTAAGGAATAAAGAAATTTTTATTAACAGTAAATATTTCATATTATTTAATTTCAGTTTTTGTTTAATCCCTTAAATTGTTATTTCATAAGTCCATACGGTATAAAATAGCATTGAATATGCTAGAACTAACTAACAAATAACTAAAGAGAATAAAAATGGATAATAAATCACAAGGTACAGTAAAGTTTTTCAACGACCAAAAAGGATTCGGTTTCATCACTCCTGAGAATGGTGGTAAAGATGTATTTGTACATATTTCAAAACTTAATGGTGAAACACTTGCTGAAGGTCAACAAGTTACTTTTGAAACTCAAGAAGGTAGAAAAGGCCCTGAAGCTATAAATATTGAGGTACTATAATGCCAAGTATTAGAGTAGATGAGCGCAAACCATTTGATATAAGCCTAAGAAACTTCAAACGTGCTTGCGAAAAAGCTGGTATCAAGCAAGAGCTTAGAGATAGACAGCACTACGTAAAGCCAACTGAGAAAAGAAAAATAGCAAAACGTCAAGCTGTTAAAAGAGCTAGAATTGCTCAAAGAAGAGCTTACATCTAATTATCTATTAATTTCCCAATCTTTTTTATTTAAAATAAAAACTAATCTTTCGCGAGAAGTATCATTCTCATAAAGTTTAGCTCCTAACTTTGTTACTGCTTTTTGAGAACGAATATTTTTATACCAAACATCAAAAAATACATTTTCGATAAAGTTAAATGCATAATCTAGCATTAGTTTTTTAACTTTTTTATTAAGCTCTGTACCCCAATATTGCTTAGCATAAAACGTATAACCTACTTTTATTGATTTTTTAATATAGTCATACTCATAATATCTAGTAGAACCTACCAATTCGTCGTTATAAAAAATTAAATAGCAATTTTGAGGATTTTTTAAACCATCATTAAAATACTTTTTAAACCCATCCACTTGACTACGTGATTTATCATTATGCTGGGCCCATATTTCAGGATCTTTGGCTATATTATATAACCTATCAAAATCTCCTCTAGTCATTATTTCAAGTCGAATATTTTCAGATGACAAAGATTTATTAAAATCCATAATGAATACCTTTTATATGAAATAATTTAGGGAATGCTATCAGAATTTACAGCATCACTATTCTACAGTAACAGACTTAGCTAGGTTTCGAGGCTGATCTACATCTGTACCTTTAATTATAGCTACATGGTAAGATAAAAGCTGAAGTGGTATTGTAAATACTATTGGCGCACTAAAATCATGTCCACCATCTAATTCCAAGACGATACTATTATCAAAGCTAACTTTATCTTTTATTACCTTATCTACAAAAAGAATTAGCTTTCCACCTCTAGCGTGAACTTCTTGAAGATTAGAAAGAGTTTTGTCTAATAAATCATCATTAGGTACCATAGCAACTATTGGCATATGTTTATCTACTAATGCTAGTGGTCCATGTTTTAACTCACCTGAAGGATAAGCTTCAGCATGAATATAAGATATTTCTTTAAGTTTCAAAGCACCCTCTATTGCTATCGGGTAATACAATCCTCTTCCTAAAAATATTGTATGTTCCTTATCAGAGAAGTATTCACTTATCTCGTCTATCTCAGGATCTAATTTCAGTGCACCCATAACCAATGCGCGGATGTTATTAAGCTCTTTAGTATATTTTACTATTTCATCGTCTGACAAACTTCTCTTCAATTTAGACATTACAAGTGTAAATATTGCTAAGGCTACTAACTGTGTTGTAAATGCCTTTGTTGATGCTACACCAATCTCAACACCTGCTTTTGTCATAAAAGCAATGTCAGACTCTCGGACTAAAGAGCTATTTGGTACATTACAAATACACATACTACCAATGTAGTTTTGCTTTTTACTCTTTCTTAGAGACTCTAAAGTATCCGCAGTTTCTCCAGATTGTGAGATACTGACAAATAATGAACCATCGACGACTATATTATCTCTGTATCTAATCTCACTAGCTATCTCAACACTACATGGGATTTTTGCATACTTTTCTATCCAGTATTTTGCCGTTATTCCAGCATTATAACTAGTGCCACATGCAACTATACTTATATGTTTAGTTTTCTCAAATAGCTCTTGAGCCTTTTTATCAAAATTATCTAAACTAATTTCACCATCATTTAATGATGCCATAATAGTATTTGATATAGCTTCTGGTTGCTCATATATTTCTTTAAGCATATAATGCTTATAACCATCTTTAGTCGCACTTGAAGATGAGTAGTTATATTCTTCAACTTCTAAATTTTTAGGTACCCCTTTACTATCAAAAACTTTAACATCCCGTTTAGATATAATAGCTATATCACCCTCATCAAGATAAGAGAATCTATTAGTAACTGGTAATAACGATAACGTATCAGATGAAATAAAATTCTCATCAATACCCACTCCTATAACTAGAGGAGAGCCTGAGCGAACAGCAACGATCTTATCAGTAAATTTTTGTGAAATTATTGCTAAGGCATATGCTCCTTTTAAAAGCTTAGTTATAATCTTGATATTATCAATAATAGATTTAGAATCATTCCATTCTCTATCTAACAGATGCGCGACAACTTCAGTATCCGTGTCTGATTTAAAGTGATAACCCTCATCAATTAATGACTTTTTTAATTCAGCAAAATTCTCAATTACGCCATTATGAACTATGCAAAATTTCTCCGAAGCATGTGGATGCGAGTTTTCTTTGGAAGGTTTACCATGAGTAGCCCATCTAGTATGAGCAATACCAATATCACCCTTAAAATTTGATAAGCCATGAACCGCTTTTTCTAATTCAACAACCTTACCTACTTCTTTACATATATCTATCTGATTATGATCATCTATGACTGCCAAACCAGCAGAATCATAGCCACGATACTCAAGTTTTTTCAAACCTTCAATTAAAATATTTGTAATATTCCTTGTAGAGTTGGCACCTACTATTCCACACATAATATATACCCTTATCTTTATATTTAACTTACTTCTTAACAGGTCTCTGCCATGTATCAATATGACGTTGTCTTGCTCTTGAAATAGCAAGATTATCTGCTGGAACATCACTGACTATAGTTGACCCCGCACCAATAGTTGCACCAGAACCTATATTAACAGGAGCTATTAGTTGTGAATCAGATCCAATAAAAGCATAATCTCCTATTGTTGTTTTATGCTTATTAACTCCATCATAATTACAAGTTATTACACCTGCTCCAATATTACAATTAGCTCCGATTTCACTATCACCCAAATATGTCAAATGAGAAGCTTTTGATCCCCTTCCTAAAATAGTTTTTTTTGCTTCAACAAAGTTTCCAATAACAGCACCTTCCTTGACATCACATTCTGGTCTAACTCTAGCGAAAGGCCCAACAATAGCTCCTTCACGGATAATAGATCCGTCAACCATACTATTAGCCTTTATTTTAACATTATCTTCTATAGTACAGTTTTTTAGAATACAGTTTGCTCCAATCACGACATTATTACCTAGTTTAACATGTCCTTTAATTATCACATTAATATCTAACCAGCAATCTTTGCCAACCTCGAGTTTACCTCGCACATCTATCCTACTAGGATCAGCAACACTTACTCCTTTTGACATAATCACTTCAGCAATATGTTTTTGCCATTCTCTTTCAAGCTGTGCAAGCTGGATTCTATCATTTACACCCTGTATTTCAAACTCTTCAACAGGATGAGTTACTGTTATAGAGATATTATCTCCTCTAGCCATTGCCACTATATCAGTAAGATAATATTCGCCTTGTGCATTAGTATTGCCTAGATTAGGAAGCCAATCATCAAGATGACTTTTAGCAACACAATACATTCCTGTATTTATTTCTTTAATTTGGCGCTGACCATCTGTAGCATCCTTTTCCTCAACTATGTGGCTTACTGCTCCAAATTTATCTCTTACAATACGTCCCAAACCAGTAGGGTTATCGACAATAGCAGTCAATACAGCTAAATCATCACTCGCAGACTTAATCAAATTAGCAAGCACATCAGTAGAAATTAGAGGCACATCTCCATATAAAATTAGAACCTTACCTTCTTTAATATATGGCAAAGCCTGCAAAACAGCATGACCTGTCCCTAACTGCTCCTTTTGCTCAACAAATGTGACTTTTTTATCTGCCAAATCAGCCTCAACCATTTCCTTAAGATGTCCAGTAACAACAATAATATTGTCTGGATTAAGAGGCTCAACACGACTTAACACATGCCTGATCAACGTTTTACCAGCAAGTGTTTGCAGAACCTTGGGTTTATTTGAATTCATTCTAGAACCCTTCCCAGCAGCTAAAATAACAACGGCCAAACTCATACCAAAAAACTCCTTAAGTTTTTAACAATACTCTTCTAAAAGAAAATTAATAATCTGATAATGATCCTCTAACATCTTATCATATATTTTTCTGTTAATTAAATCAAAATCTAACCATTTAACATCTCTAGCATCATCTGCTGCGTAAATGCTAGGTAAATCAGGCCATTCTTCAAATATAAAAACTCCAACATGACTTATTGTTCTTCCTCGAACAGAACGATCTGGATAGTCAAAGACTTTTTCACATCTTTTTGCCAAAGATAATTGTTCAATACTAAGATCTATGTTTGTTTCTTCAAACAATTCTCTTATTATTGCTTGAGATATAGTTTCATCGCACTCCAAAAACCCACCTGGCAATGCCCATAATCCCTTACCAGGAAAGCCTTTTCTTTGAACAAGAAGAATATAATTATTTACTATAACTAGAGCATCTACAGTAACTAGATTTGGTTTATATGGCGCATTTCTCCATGAATATTTATAATCTATAACATAGCTATTTTCAGCAACCAAATCTTGATATGTTACACTTTGCATAAAGGTATTTAATAACTTAAATGTTCCCTGATTTGGTGCTGGACTACACATATACTCATCAAGAATTTTACCTTTATAAAAATATTTTCTAAACTCTGTAGCATTATAATTTTTATAATTATCTACTGGTATATATCCCCACTCTGGAAAACTCTTAATATAGTAGCTAGAATCATCTTTAATATGTCCGACTATAGCTATAGTTTCATCTGACTTAGCATGCTTATAGACATTTTGGCGCAAAGACTCTTCCCACTTTTGCTCTTGGTAGAAATAATCTGCTAATGGCTCTATTTCAATCAAACATAAATCAATACCAGCCAATTTTAAGTCCTCTATAATCATCTGCTTTCTAAACTCAAATGAAAATGGATTCTTTATATTTGGAGCATTAAATGAACTACCTACGTTTATGATAATCCTCTTACTATGTTTCAATGCTACTTGTATATTATGTAAATGCCCTTTATGAAAAGGCTGAAATCTTCCAATAAAAACTGAAATATCATACATCCCTTTCACCTATATATTTAGTTCTTGGGCTTGAGTTTGGCTATCAAAGACACTATCACCAGATGGCGCAGTAATCTTAGTATAATCTTTCATCTGATTTTGAATTTGATCCGTTTCATCTTGTTGTATAGATTTATCAATAGTTCTATCATAAGAACCAAAACCAAACTTGCTCTTCTTAGCAGAACCTAAAAGTCCACCTAAGCTTGACTGGCCCTTACTAGAATTAGCATCTGACACAGCCATTTCTGCCTCAGCTTGTTTAGCAATTTTCAAGTTATCATCACTTTTTAGTTCCGTATTATTCAACTCTTTACGGATCTCACTTAATAATCTAACACCTTCAGAAATATGATCAGGTGCTTGAGTTTCTCCATCTCCAGTAAAGACTGCATTTATCTTAACCAAGCTAGATAGCTCATCAATTTTACGCGCTTTAATAACAAAAATTAAATTTTTCTGACTATCTTTGATCGTAATTAAGTGTCCTGATAATACCTCATCCTTCTCAGATGTTATCGTGTAAATACTAGGAAGACCTTTGAAATAATCATCAAGTAGATTGATAGTTATAGATAAAGGCTCTCTAAACACAAGTTTCAATGAGCCTGAATCATCATAAACAACACTTATAGAAACTTTTGATATCTGATCACTAATGATTTTAGCCATATCAAATTTGACAGTGTAATTCGGAGGCAACATTTGTTGATAAGCCTTTGGAACTTGTGATCTAGCATACTTATCATCTCCATCAGGAAGTTTGAGCGCTGGCTTGATTTTTTCACCGTTTAAGCCAGTAGGAATTATTAATGATGGTTCTTCTTTAACTTGAACTTTTGCATATTCATATTTCCTATTTCTAAATATATCCCAACTAAAGCTTTCATTAGAAAGACTCTCAGCTGAGAAATCATTATCCACATCGTTAGTCGCACAGTTTTGCAATAACAAACCAAGACTCGCTAAAATGAGTATTTGGAAATTTTTCTTCATCTGCAAATATTAATAACTAGCTAATTAAATTAACTAAACATTATAACACAGTGCTATACTAATAATAATAAAAGCTTCAAGAGTAAAAGATCAATGAAAGATAAAATTTTTATATTTCTACAATATATAATCCCTCATTCCTTAACATCAAGACTAGTTAGTAAATTAGCAGAATCAAAAAATAAACATCTAAGAAACTACCTAATAAATTTAGCCATAAAAAAATTTAAAATCGACATTAGCGAGGCTAAAGAAACTGATATTAACAAATACACCTCTTTTAATAACTTTTTTATAAGAGAGTTAAAAGATGGATTAAGACCTATATCATCAGATAAAAAAATCGTATCATCGCCTGCAGATGGTGTTCTAAGCGAGTTTGGAGACATTACTAATGGAAGCTTAATCCAAGCTAAGGGAAAAACTTTTACACTAAAAGCGCTGATAGCTGATAGTTCAACAACTGACTTTACAAAATTTGCAACAATCTACCTATCTCCAAAAGATTATCATAGAGTCCATATGCCTATCGATGGTAAGCTAACAAAAATGGTTTATATACCTGGCAAACTTTTTTCTGTAAATAAGGTCACTGCCAAAAATGTTGATGATCTATTTGCAAAAAATGAGAGATTAGTTTGTTATTTTAATACCGAAATAGGTGAAGTTGCAGTAATTTTCGTAGGTGCGTTACTAGTTGCAGGTATCGAAACAGTTTGGCACGGCAAAGTAGCTCCAAACTACTACAAAGATATACAAATTTGGAACTACAATAACGATAACTTTAATATAGAATTCAAAAAAGGCGATACACTCGGCTGGTTTAACTTTGGTTCAACTGTTATTGTTTTAATGCCTAACAACAATATAAACTTCAAGTATAACCAAAGTAACGCAGATATATCTGTTAATCAAGACTTAGCTTTAATTGCTGAATAAAGATTCATATTTATCCAACAACGACTAAAGATATTAGTCTTGTTAATTCCATTTGACTTGCACTCATTCACATACGCTATTTCTTTACTTTGTCCAAAACGACCATCATCAAACCGAAATCTAGCTGGCAACTTAATATCAAATCTTTTTGCCCATTTTCTAATTGTCACGTGTTTAAAACCTAATACTTTTTCAGCTTCTTGATAACTCAAACCATCTCTTTGACATTTCAACAAAACTTCCTTCGCTGAACAGTTAAATCTATTTTTTACAATTTGCTCAAAATTTCCTGTATATTGATTTGCCATATAACGAGTCTCCTATAAATAAAATGAAACACAAATCGACCCCCACAAATAGACATAATACATAGTTTAGTACTGGCAAAAAACCTTTTATACAGCAAATTCAGAAGTTTAATTCTATTGATAAAATCATATAATTTATAAGACACTCGTTTTTAAAGATTTCTTAATAAAATACTCTCGAAATACTTATATATTAGTATTTCTAAATATTAAAAAATCTAACCCAATGGGATAAATCCAAGTAAATAGGTATTTTGCGCACACGCATTTCTATCCATATACTTATTACCATTAGCATCTAACTTAGTTGGGCACTCATGCTTAACAACGCAAGACATCAAGATCATTGAAAGCACTGCAATAACTGTTATTCTAAGAATATTTTTTCTCATAATAATCTCCCTATCCTATTGTTGAGACTGTTTATCTGCTGGCATTGGTTCATATGTAGATACACATGATGCTAATACACAAGATACTAAAATTATAGTTATTAGTTTTTTCATACAAACTCTCCTTACAAATTTAATAAAATCTAATTAAACACAATATTAATCAGACTACACTTAAATTTATACCATACTAAATATTAAATATTAAGAGTTTATATCCCACATTTTATATTTTTTTATTTAAAAATTTGTCTTTATATTTAGATATCAAATTACTATAATTGCAAAATTGATATTTTCAAGGCATCTTAAATGGATCTTAACCATATTCTAATAACAGTTTTAATGGCTTCAATTCCACTAATATTTGCGATAACCATGCATGAAGCAGCACATGGTTTTATTGCAAAATATAGAGGTGATGATACTGCATATAAATTAGGAAGAGTAACATTAAATCCAGTATCGCACATAGATCCAATAGGTACAATTATAGTACCTGGATTAATGCTAATAGCATCTTTTGCTTCAGGATTTCCTTTTATATTTGGGTGGGCTAAGCCAGTACCTATAAACTATAACAATCTCAAAAATCCAAAAATTGATATCGCCATAGTTGCAATTGCAGGACCTTTGGCTAACTTCCTAATGGCAATAATATGGGCATTAACAGCAAAATATGTAACTCTACATCCTTATATTCAAGGAATGGCTTTTTATGGCATAATGATCAATATCATATTAATGATTTTAAATCTTTTACCAATACCTCCCCTTGATGGTAGCAAGGTTCTGACATCTTTTTTACCTAGAGAGATAGCCTATAAGTACAATAATTTACAAAAGTATGGTTTTTATATTTTATTAGCACTAATATTAATTCCAATTAATGGTTCAAATTTATTATTTTTTATTATGAAACCATTTATAAACGTAAGCATGAATATAATTCAAGCAATTGTATTCTAATTAAATTACTTGCATCCTAAATATACCCTCTAAATTAGATCTTAAGCTAAATTACATAAAACTTTGAACAAAATTTGGTTTAGTTATATGTATTTAGTAAAATAATAGTCATATCCTATTTTATTTTAGAAAATATGTTAAGCAGTAAACATTTGAAAGTGTTTTTTTTGTTACTAATATCGCTAAGTTATTATAAAAATATATTTGGATATGGTAGCACACCTCCTCTGACACCTACCATCGTAAAGACATCTGCTTTTATAACTGATATCCAAAGCTTAGATGAAGTCAACGAGCAATTACAAATCGATGTTATATTCAGATTTAAATGGAATGATCACAGATTAAAATTTGACAACAATGATGAAAAGACTTCATACAAACTATATCAAGGTGATTTTCAATATGATGAGATTTTTGAAGGGTGGAGACCGCAAATATCTATAATTAATGAAGTTGGATCTCCTCAAATAAAAGCCAGACAAATAAAAATTTATCCTAATGGAGATATCATATATACTGAGCAACGCACATTGCATCTTGAAACCCCTATGCAACTTGAGAAATTTCCATTTGATAAACAAACCTTAAAAGCATATATAATACCATTTGGATATAATTCAAGCGAAGTAAAACTAGTAGTGGAACCAAACCATAGAATTACTGTTGAAGACTATGTCAAAGATCACCCAAATATAAATATAGCAGAATGGCACCTTGCTAACTTTAATTTGACAGATACAGAACCAACAAAATATTACTATGGAAAATCAGAAAAAATATCAATGCTTGAGTTTAGTATTTCATTAGAAAGAAAACCCACCAATATTCTTCTAAAAGTATTAATTCCATTGACACTATTGGTATTAGCGATGTGGGCAGTATTCTGGATGGATACAAAAGCACTATCAGATAGGTTAAATATAGCATTTATAGGAATTCTTTCTGTTATTGCATATCAGTTCTTAATTGAGGGCGAAATGCCTGATATTGACTATTTAACTTTTACTGATGGATTTTTATTATTATCATTCACCATTTTATTCTCAACCGTATTAGAAAGTTTAATCGTTTATTGGTTAATAAAATCAAATAAACATATATTTGCAAAAAAATTAGATATATTCTCTAGATTTGCATTTCCAATTACCTATATATTATTTATATTCACACTATATCTAATATATCTTCGCTAACTTATTATCAGAATACCTTAAATGTTCTTAATAATGATATAACGTAAATATTAATACCATCGAATAAAGTATGCCCATAATCTGTCAAGCTTTACATCCAAAATATCCTTAACTTTAGAAAAGCCATCACAAGATATTTATAAGTTATTCATTCAAATTCTATCATACAAACACAAATAAGATTTATGCGCTATCTATATTTGTAAAAGAGTTGCTAACTGTATTAGTCCTCCAAACATCTTTGAAAGAAAATATTTGGTAGTTGTAGCTTAGAAATCAAATAAGCATCAGCGAGAATCATTAAACATTTTTTCAACACTAAATACTTTAAATCTTTTAGAATTATGACAGCTAGAAAATAATTCTTCTGAATATCATAACACCTAGTACAATCTCGCTATAAATTAGGTTTAAAGCCTAGTACTTTATTAAGCTACAGTATTCGTCTTATAAGTAAAATACAGCAAATTAGTATTGCTTAGTTCTAATTCTAGCTCAAATATTTGGAAATATTTTCTACTGCTTTATCTTTATCACAATATAAACACATCTTGTATATTTTTCTGTAATTGTAATTTAATATCTTTCATAGCTAGTCCTTTTTTTTCTCAACTTAATTATAAAGTCGACTAGCTATAGACACACTTTTTTATACACTATCTCATTAGTTATTCAACTTTATATAAAGGACTAGCTATGAAAGATATTAAATTACAAATGCAAAAAAGTATAGAAGATACACTATACTATGATAAAGAAAATGCTATTGATACTATAATCAAGATAGTATTTGAGTCAATATTACGCTGTGAGCGTAAAGAGTTTCTATCTAGTGACTCTTCTCAGTCAAACAAAGCAAATGGCTATTACACACGCTTAGCACAAGGTATAAATAAGTATTTTGAATTAGATATACCAAGAGATAGGTTATCTTTATTTAAACCTGTACTTTTAGAATGTGTAAAGGCTAGAGATGAGCAAATGCAGGAGTTAGCATTCAAGTTATATACCAAAGGCTTAACTACTCGTGATATCAATAGTATCTTTGCCGAAGTTTACGACAAAAACCTCTCACCATCAGCAATATCTTCAATTACTAAAGAGTTTGAGCAAGAGCGTATAGCATGGCAAAATAAAAGTCTAGTTTCGGAGTACTACTTTATTTATATAGACGCTTTATTTATGCCAATAAGAAGAGAAACTGTTGAAAAAGAAGCTTTCTATATAGTGTTTGGTATGAGACCTGATCTAACTCGTGAAGTACTTGGTGTATATAATATTCCACAGGAATCAGCTAGTGGTTGGCGCGAAGTATTTCACAATTTAAAACAAAGAGGTTTAAATAAGTGCCTAATGCTAGTAGCTGATTTATCTCAAGTTATAGGTGAAGAACTTCCAGGGACTAAATTTCAAAGATGTATAATTCATAAAATAAGGAATTTGTTGATTAAGATTAGAGCTTCTGACAAAAGAGCCCTATCAGATGACTTTAAAAAGGTTTTTGAGGTTGGTACACAAGACTATACAAAAGAAAAGGCAAAACAACGGTTGGCTCTATTTATAGACAAATGGAAAAATAAATATTCGTGGATAAACAAAAAGTTTGATGAGTATGACTTTGATTTTTATTTTGCATACTTGAATTTTCCTTGGCAAATACATACTATGATCACTACAAACTGGATAGAACGACTTAATAAGACAATTAGAAGAACTACAAAAATTAGAAACTCATTTCCTAATTCTGATAGTGCCCTGAATCTTATTTGTGCTCTATTGATTGAAAAAGAAAACACCAATTATAGGAAATATCCTGTAACTGCTTTTTCTGGGGTTAAGGATATATTAGAGGATAAAATCGAAAAGCTATAGACACACTTTTCTGCATACTACC
>NZ_DS999308.1 GCF_000156715.1 Francisella philomiragia subsp. philomiragia ATCC 25015
ATCCAGTTGATCCAGTAAATCCAGTTGATCCAGTAAATCCTAGCTCTACGGAATGGGACTCTAATAAAACTTATGTCAAAGGTGATACTGTTACTTATAACGGTGATACATTCACTGCTAAGTGGTGGACTCAGGGTGAAACTCCAAACAAGGAATCAAAATGGGGCGTATGGGAGTATAATGGTGAAGCATCTCAAAGCAAAGGTACTGTATCTATAGTTCTACCTGCTAAACCTGATTTCATTGCTAATGGCAAATTAGCAGATGTTCAAATCTTAAAAGACGGCAAAATTGTTGCTGAAGTAAATAATGCTAACTGGGGCTCAACTAAAAATATTGAGGTCGAAGTCGGTGAAAGCTCAGATTTAACTATTAACGTACCTGCTATCGATGGCGCTACTGGAGCTGCAAACCCTGCAGCATTTACTCTTGCAAAAAATAGCTCAAAAACTGTAAATGTAGAATACACTGCTTCTAATCCTGCTGAACAAGGTTCTATTACTATTAATCCTCAAGCTGATGTAAGTGGCAACCCTATAACTTCTTACTCTCTTACTGACTCAAACGGAAATGTCGTTGCTTCTGGTGATCTTGAAATCAATAAAGTTACTACACTTGAAAAAATTTCCGCTTCTGAAGATGGCGTTAACTATACACTTACTATAGGAAGTTTCATTAGCGGTGGATTTAATTACACTCCTACTGGTACATACCCTGTGACTGTATATAACTTTAATACATCTAATGTTGATGTTACATTTACTAAACAAGCTATACCTACTGAGAACGTCCGCATTAGTGTTGATGGACTTCCTGAGAACAAATCAACTACTTTAACTTTATCTAATAAAAATGGTGATTCCGAGAAAGTATCTGTTGACTCTAACTCTACTATCTCTCTAGATATACCTAAAGATGGTACCGTATGGAAAGCTTCTGTAGATGCTATCTCAGGTTTCAAAGCTGTTATATCTCCAGCCTCTTTTACTGCTAATAATGATGCTCAAAATAT